>JAFAIM010000043.1 GCA_019236735.1 Burkholderiaceae bacterium | reverse complement strand
TGCGGATCGCCTGGCCGTTGTCCCCACGTAAGAGCCTGCATTCTTGCACATGCGTGAGCGCACACAAGCACGCAAGTGCAGTACAAGCTATTGATTTAACGAGGATTTATTCTACGCTGTCGAGGTGGGCTGGTGGAGACGAGGAGGATCGAACTCCCGACCTTCGCATTGCGAACGCGACGCTCTCCCAGCTGAGCTACGTCCCCACCGCGAGGGCATTTTAGCGGGTGCAACAGGCGGCGTCCAAGCACAGCGCAGGCTCGCCGGCGTGCGGCTGCGCGGATAAACTGCGCGGCTGCTGCCATGGCCATTCAATACACACGCGAGTTTTGCGAGCGCGAGTACAACCTGCGAGCGCTCGTTCCAGATCACCCCGCCATCTTTGCCGGCTGGGCCGCTCGCGCGGTCTCGGCGCGCCGCCTGCACGCATGCCTGCTGGATCTGGCGTATGGGGACGAGCCGGCCGAGCGCCTCGACCTGTTTCCAACGCGGGATGAGCCCGCCCCGCTGCTCGTCTTCATTCACGGCGGATATTGGCGGTCGATGGACAAGTCGGACTTTTCCTGGCTCGCGCCCGCCTTCGTGCGGCGCGGCGTCTCGGTGGCGCTGATCAACTACGGGCTTGCTCCACGCACACCGATCGAAGATATGGTGCGACAGTCGCTGGCAGCGATCGCTTGGTTATATCGGCGGGCACAGCGGTACGGAATCGATCCGGCTCGAATCGCTGTGTGCGGCCATTCGGCCGGTGCCCACCTTGGGGTGATGGCGCTTGCGGCGCTGTGGCGCGTCTATGCGGACGATTTACCCCAGGACCTCGTCAAGAACGCGCTGGCAATCAGTGGCGTCTACGATCTGGAGCCGCTGCTGCACGCGCCCTTCCTGAACGTCGACTTGAAACTGGACCGGGAGCGCGCCGCGCAGCTGTCGCCGTTGCGCTACCCGCCTCGCGCGGGGACACGGGTCATCACCGCCGTCGGCGGAACCGAGACGTCCGAGTTCCAGCGGCAGACCGCATTGCTCGCGCAGCACTGGCCGTCCACTGTGGCGCGCAACGTGCCGCTACCTGACTGCAACCATTACGAGGCGATCGAGGCGCTAGCGGACCCGGCTGGCCCTCTGTTCGAAGCCGCGCTGCAACTGGCAACGCGCTGACCGCGCGTTCCCCACAGCGTCAATTGCGGTTATTCAAGCGAACGATGGCGCCCGGCGTCACGCCACAATGCCAAGCGCGCGCGTCCTCGCCTGCACCAGCGCATGCAGCACACGGGTCGCCGGTACCGACACGCCCGTTAAATCGGCCAGTTCGATCACGGCGCCGACCACTGCTGCGAGTTCCGGCGGGCGCCCCGCCTCCAGATCCTGCAGCATCGAGATGCGGGCCGGTCCCAGCTGCCGTGCCACGTCGATTCGCTGCTCGACCGTCATGCCGATCGAAACACCGAGACGCTCTGCAACCTCCATGCCTTCGCGCAGCACCGCGCGGATCACCTGGAGTACTTCTTCGTCGCTGCAGATCTGGTCCATCCGGTAACCGGTCAACGCCGCCACCGGGTTGTAGCTCAAATTCCCGATCAGCTTGCGCCACATGTCGGCGCGGATGTCGCTTGATACCTCCATCTCGAAACCCGCCGTACGGAGCGCATCGGCAATCACCCGCAACCGCTTCGTGTCGGATCCATCCAACTCTCCGATGATCAGGCGGCGCCCGGCGGTGTACTGCACGCGGCCGGGCTGCAGCACCTCCGCAGCCAGGTGAACCACACAGCCGACGATACGAGAGGCGTCCAGCGCCTGACTCATCGTCCCGTCCGGGTCGAGCGACCGCAGCTGCGTGCCCACGTACCGTCCCCCGCCGCGCTGGAAGTACCACCAAGGCATTCCGTTCAGCGCCGGCAACACTGCGGTGTGCGACCCGAGCAGTGGAGCTAAGCGCGGCAGCATCGAGCCGACCGCATGCGCTTTCAGCCCAATCACGACCAGATCCTGCGGGCCAAAGTCGGACGGCTCGTCGCTCGCTGCGAGGCGCAGCGTTCCGCTGCCGGATCCCACCAGGTCGACGAAGGCAAGGCCGTCGGCGCGGATCGCTCGAAGGTGTTCTCCGCGCGCGATCAGGCAGACTTCGCTTCCTGCGCGCGCCAGCCTCGCGCCAATAGTGGCGCCGATCGAGCCGGCGCCAACAATGCAGACCTTCACCCCCGCCCCTTCGGCCGGGTGGGTGCCGGGATGCAAGCGCTAGCGCAGGGCGTGTTCGACCCGCCTGCGGTCCCAGCCCGGTGCGACCAGTTCGATGAAGGCATAGACGAATCCCCGCAGGTAGGCCCCCTGCTTGACCGCGAGATGCGTGGTGTTGCGACCGAACAGGTGCCCGCATTTCACGGCGAGGAGGGGTTCGGTGTGGTTGCGCGTGGCCACGTCGGCGATGATCCCGACGCCCATACCCGAGGCCGCGTACGTCTTGATCACGTCGGCATCGATCGCCTCCAGCACGATCGACGGCTCGATTCCCGCGGCCGCGAAGGCAGCGTCGATCTTCCCGCGGCCGGTGAAATGCGTCTCGTAGGTGACGATCGGAAACTTGCCGAGCTCCTTCAGTGTGAGGCGTTCCGGATGCCGAACGAAGCGCACGAGTGGGTGCGGCGCCGGGAATATCGCAACGTGTTCCCAATCAAAGACGGGAATCGTTCGCAGCCCAGGCGTTCCCGCAAGCGCTTCGGTGGCCATCCCGAGATCGGCTTGCCCGGCCGCGAGCATTGCCGCGATCTGTGGGGGATTGCCCTGGAGCATCTTGAAGCGAACCTGTGGATACTTGTGGGCAAAACGCTGAACGATTGGGGGCAGCACGTAGCGAGCTTGCGTATGGGTGGTTGCCAGCCGCAACGTTCCCTCGGGACTGCCGGCGTAGTCGCGCGCCAGCTTCCGCAGGTTGTCGATCTCCTCCATGATCCGCTCGGCAGCGTCGAGCACCTGCTGCCCCGGCGGGGTCAGGCCGAGGATTCGCTTGCCGTGCCGGGCGAATACCGAAACACCGAGCTCCTCCTCAAGTTCGATGATCGCTTTAGAAACTCCCGGCTGCGACGTATGCAGCGTCTTGGCAGCCGCAGTCAGGTTCATCTTCTGCCGAACGGCCTCGCGCAAGTACCGGAATTGTTGAAGATTCATGCCGGCGAGTATACGGATCGTCTCGGCATCCTTCATAATTGAGGATTCCGCCAAGGATGCTCGAATGAAGCTCGACCAGGCGGCGGTATTGCTCGACGAACAGGCGATCAGCCTGGACGTTCTCCTGGAGAAGTACGCCAAGGACGGCGAGACAACCGCCGAGGACGTTCGTCGCAGGGTCGCTCGGGGGCTGGCTGCAGTCGAAAAGCCCGAACTTCGTCCTTTGTGGGAGCAGCGCTTCTTCGATGCGATGGAGGCCGGCTTCATCCCCGGCGGCAGGGTCAATTCGGCCGCCGGTACCGACATCGCGGCAACCTTGATCAACTGCTTCGTCCAGCCCGTGGGCGATGCGATCAGCGGAACGGCGGACGGGGTTCCATCGATCTACCTCGCGCTGAACCAGGCGGCGGAGACGATGCGCCGGGGCGGAGGCGTCGGCTACGACTTCTCGCTGATCCGGCCGCGCGGCGCGATGGTCCATGGGACACAGTCGCGTGCAAGCGGCCCGCTGTCATACATGCAAGTTTTCGACAAGAGCTGCGAAACGCTCGAGTCGGCCGGCAGCCGGCGCGGCGCACAGATGGGGATTCTGCGCTGTGACCACCCCGACATTGAAGACTTCATCGACGCCAAGCGTGATGGCTCGCTGGCGAATTTCAACATGTCGGTAGCAGTGACCGACGAGTTCATGCGTGCAGTGGAAACCGACCGCGAGGTCGAGCTGTGGCATGCGGCGGAGCCGTTCGACAAGACCGATGCTGACCGCCGCCTCGACGGCGCTTGGACCTACCGGCGTGTGCGAGCACGAGATCTGTTCGATCGGATCATGCATTCGACGT
The DNA here is from genome assembly GCA_019236735.1 of Burkholderiaceae bacterium. Classification (GTDB taxonomy): domain Bacteria; phylum Pseudomonadota; class Gammaproteobacteria; order Burkholderiales; family Burkholderiaceae_F; genus VBCK01. Next base: position 47,322 of record JAFAIM010000043.1, on the reverse strand, counting down.
ACGACCATGCCGAGCCCGGCGTCGTGTTCATCGACCGTGTCAACCAGGACAACAACCTGTCGTACTGCGAAACAATTTCGGCGACCAACCCATGCGTGCCCGCCGACGTCTGGGTTATGACCAGCGAGGGCCCGCGTAAGGTCGGCGATTTGGTCGGAAAGGCGCATTGCGCGATCGTGGACGGGCGGCCGTACCTTTCTAGCTCAGAAGGCTTCTTTACGACCGGCCACAAGCCACTCGTGGAGCTGCGCACACGGGAAGGATTCCGCTTGCGGCTGACGGCGGACCACCTAGTGCGCCGCGTTCGGCATTCAACCCGGTGGACCGAAGAGACCGAATGGGTCGAGGTAGGCAAGCTCGCCACCGGAGACCGGATCTCGCTGCAGAATCACCGGGAGCTCTCTGGCTGGCCAGGCCGCGGAACCGAGGCGGAAGGCTACTTGCTCGGCTTCCTGGTCGGGGATGGCTCGCTTCGCCAGGATGGCTCGGGCGCCTGGCTCTCGGTGTGGGCACCCGCGGAGGCGGTGGCCAACGCTCCCACGGTCGTCCCACTCGGTGTGCGTGCACTGATGGATGCAGTGAGCCAGGCAGCCCGCGGCTTGCGGCACCGCGCAGATTTCGAAGGGTGGCATCGCGTACCCGGGCGTGCCGAATGGCGCTTGATATCCGCAGCGCTGCGCGACCTGGCCGAGTCCTTCGACCTTCGCGCCGGTTCGAAACGGCCCGGCAAAGAGATCGAACTCGCATCTTCATCGTTCTACCTGGGCTTCTTACGCGGTCTGTTCGACGCGGACGGATCGGTGCAGGGTGCGCAGAGCAAGGGCGTGAGCGTTCGTCTCGCTCAATCGGATCTGGAGACGCTTGAGTGCGTACAGCGCATGCTGCTGCGCCTGGGCATCGTCGCGACGATTTATGCCGATCGGCGAGCTGCGGGCACGCGTCCCCTGCCCGACGGGCGCGGTGGCATCCGCGAGTATCCGACCCGTGCCCAGCACGAAATCACAATCGCGAACGACAACCTGGTCCGGTTCGCCGATCTCGTTGGCTTTCGCGACCTGGACAAGAGCGCACGTCTTGCTCAGTCACTAGCGGCCTACCGCCGCGACGCGAATCGTGAGCGCTTCTGGGTCACGGTCGAGCGGGTCGCCGACGCTGGGTCGGCGCCTGTGTTCGACGTCAACGTGGAAGGCGTGCACGTGTTCGACGCGAACGGCCTTTACGTGCACAACTGCGGTGAGCAGGCTCTTCCCCCCTACGGCTGCTGCTGCCTAGGATCGATCAACCTGACGCGTTTCGTTCGCGATCCGTTCGGCGACGGCGCGAGCTTCGATTTCGAAGCTTTTCAAGAAGTGGCCGCAGTTGCGATCCGCGCGCTCGACAACGTTCTCGATGCAACGCTGTGGCCGCTTCCCGAGCAGCACGCTGAGGCGATGAACAAGCGCCGCGTCGGCTTGGGCTTCACGGGCCTTGGCAACGCGCTGACGATGCTGAACCTGCGCTACGACACCGAGCCGGCGCGCGAGAAGGCCTCGACCATCAGCCGCGCGATGCGCGATGCGGCCTACGAGGCATCGGTCGAGCTTGCCAAGGAGAAAGGCCGCTTCCCTCTCTTCGACGCGGCGCGCTACCTTGCGCCCCCGCACTGCGCCTCGCGGCTGCCCGAGAATCTGCGCGAAGCGATCCGCCGCAACGGAATTCGCAACTCGCACTTGCTGTCGATCGCTCCCACCGGAACGATCTCGCTCGCCTTTGCCAGCAACGCCTCCGGCGGAATCGAGCCGACATTTTCGTGGACGTACGTGCGCAAGAAGCGAATGCCGGACGGAACGCGCCAGGAATACGCGGTTGAGGACTACGCTTTCCGCTTGTACAAGCGCATGGGCGGCGATCCGTCCCAACTGCCACCGGCGTTCGTCGATGCGCTGCAGATGCGTGCAGTCGACCACATGCTGATGATCGCTGCCGTGCAGCCGTACATCGACGCCGGCGTCAGCAAGACGGTCAACGTGCCGGAGGACTACCCCTTCGACGATTTCCGCGACTTGTATTTGCAAGCGTGGAAGGGCGGGTTAAAAGGCATCACCACCTATCGGCCGAACCAGGTCATCGGTGAGGTGCTGGCCGTTCGCAAGGATGCGATCGCGCCTCAGGATTTGCGTGACGACCCGGACCGCAGGGTGAAACTGGACAGCGCGCCGCGACCGGCGTTGGCAAGCTTGAAATGGCCGGGGCGCCCCGACCTCGCCGCCGGCAACATGGCCTGGACCTACATGGTCGAGATTCCGGCGCGCAACGAGTCGTTCGCCATTTTCATCGGCCAGGTCGGCGAGGCGCCGATGCCGTTCGAGGTGTGGGTCAACGGCGCCGAGCAGCCGCGCGGACTGGGCGCGATCGCCAAGACTCTGTCGATGGACATGCGCTCGGAGGACCGCGCGTGGCTCAAGCTCAAGCTCGACGCGCTCGCCAAAGCACGCGACGAACAAGGCTTCCAGATCCCGTTTCCTCCTTCGGGCGAAGCGACGTGGGCGAGCGGAGTCGTTGCAGCCTTTGCTCGGATCGTGCAGCGCCGGTGCGAAGAGCTCGGGGCCTTTAAAGACCTGGACAAGCATCCGACTCCCGTTCTCGACGCGCTGTTCTCACGCAAGGAGCCGAAAGCCGGCGCCCTCGGAACGATGAGCTGGACTGTGGACGTCGTCAATCCGAACACCGGCGACGACTTCGTTCTCGGGGTAAAAGAGCTGAATTTGCCCGACAGCACGCGGCGCCCGTACTCGATCTGGCTTTCGGGCGAGTATCCGAAGGTGCTCGACGGCCTGTGCAAACTGCTGTCGCTCGACATGCGCGTAGTCGATGCCAACTGGATCGGCCTGAAGCTGAAAAAGCTGCTGAACTTCGGCGAGCAAAACGGCGAGTTCTGGGCGACGGTCCCGGGTGCCGAACGCTCGGCCTTGTACCCGAGCACGGTCGCGTACATCGCCACACTGCTGCTGCACCGCTACAAGGTGCTTGGCATCCTCGACGACGACGGTCGCGCGATCCGTTCGGTCGGGATCCTGGCGATCCCGCAGCTACGCAAGACGGTGCAATTCGAAGCAGCAGCGATCAAGGGCAAGGTCTGCCCGAACTGCGGCGCAGCCGCGATGATTCGGCGCGACGGCTGCGAGTTCTGCACTGCATGCGGCTTCACTGGCGCCTGCAGCTGACACGCGCCTCTAGCGACCCTTCCCCTTGCCCTTGCCGAACGTGCCCAGCGCCTGCTGGATGCGCTTGCGCTTGACCTTGTCCATCTCATCGTGGCCCTTTTTGCGATCGAGTCCGAACGTGCGTTCGATGACCTCGAACCAGATCAAGGCCAGCCCAAAGGGCAGCGCCCACCAGTAGTCGAGGTCTGCGAGAGGCCCGATCTTCGCGAAATGCAGCACCGCCAGCACCACCCCGATCCAGATCAGCCACATTGCGGCAGTCCCCGGTGGGGCACCCTCGCCCCGGGTTCGATCGTCGACATGGCGCAACTATAGCCGCCCGTCCGCGCACGGAAAGAGTCGAGCAAGCGCCGTTGTCGCAGGTCAACGATCCAATGCCCGGGTACGTTAATATCCGCGAAATCCCAAAATTCGCGTGCAACACGCGGAGCATCGCCTTTCTACCGTTCGGAGAACTCTGATGACACGCGTTATCGCCACCCTTGCGGCCACCGGTGCCCTGTTGGTCAGTACGGCCGCCTCGGCACAGCTGGAGCTGGCCCAGAAGAAAAACTGTCTTGCCTGCCACACAATCGACAAGAAGCTGGTCGGCCCTTCCTACAAGGATGTCGCCAAGAAGTACGAAAACGACAAGGATGCGCCCGCTCGTCTGGCCAAGAAGGTTCGCGAGGGCGGAGTCGGCGTGTGGGGGCAGATCCCGATGCCAGCCAATCCTCAAGTGAACGAGGCCGAGTCGCTGCAGCTGGCCAAATGGGTGTTGTCCCTGAAGTAATCGATATCGACGAAAGCGGATGTTGCGGCGGGGCGCTTCGGGCGCCCCGCGCTCGTTTGAACGTAGAATCGCAACGACAAAGAACCGGATCTGCCGTTCAAACAAAACCTCGCAGTCGTGCGCGGGAGACTCTCATGGCATACAGGATCGCTGCACTCTGGACAGCTTTGATCGCGGCGTTCGCGCTGGCCGCATGCAAACCCGGTGGCGCTGATCAAGGTCCCGTGATCCGGATCGGGTCCGCCGCCCCGCTTACCGGTGAAATCGCCCACCTCGGCAAAGACAACGAAAATGGGGCCAGAATGGCGGTGGACGACATCAATGCCGCCGGAGGAGTGAAACTCGGCGACAAGACCTACCACCTCGAGCTCGTCGGTGAGGACGACAAGGCGGACCCGCGCGAGGGAACGCTGGCTGCGCAGAAGCTGGTCGACGAGAACGTGATCGCCGTCGTCGGGCACCTGAATTCCGGCACTTCGATCCCGGCTTCTCGGATCTATTCGGAGCACAACGTCGTGCAAATCTCGCCGTCGGCGACCAATCCGAAATACACGCTGCAGGGTTTTCGTACGACCTACCGCGTGGTCGCCAACGACAATCAGCAGGGAGCGGTGTTAGCCGACTTCGCGGCCGATCAGATGAAGGCGAAAAAGGTGGCGATCATCGACGATCGCACCCAGTACGGCCAAGGCCTCGCGGACGTCTTCGAGGACGTCGCTAAACAAAAAGGTGTCGATATCGTCGATCGGGAGTTCACGACGAACAAGTCGACCGACTTCAACGCGATACTGACGAAGATCCGCTCAACCAAGCCGGACCTGGTGATGTTCGGCGGGATGGACAGCGTTGCGGCGCCGATGGCGCGCCAGATGAAAGAACTGGGAATGAAGGCCTCGATGCTGGCGGGCGACGGTGTCTGCGATCCCGGCTTCATCACGATCGCGGGCGATGCCTCTGGTGTTCTTACCTGCTCGGTGGCCGGGCGCGCGCTCGAGAAGATGCCGAAAGGCGAAGAGTTCGAGAAGCGCTACAAGGATAAATTCGGCACCGAGTGCCAGCGTTACTCGCCGTACTCGTACGACGCCGTCTACGCGATCGTCGAGGCGCTGAAAATCGCCGGCAAACCGGACCGTCAGGCGCTGGTTGACGCGATGCAGAAGGTGAGCTTCGAAGGCCTGACCGGGCACATCCAGTTCGACGAGCACGGCGACCTGAAGAACGGCGAGATCTCGGTATACAACGTTCGCGACAGTCACTTGAACCTGCTGGCAAGCTTCCACTGAGCGGGCGTGTAGCACGCGCCACGCCAGCACCCTCCCCTTGCAATGCCTCTTCCGGTCGGATGACCGGAAGCAGGCTTTGCGCGCGCTGCCGATCCGGCCTGCTGTAGCATCGCGGCAGACGAAACACGATGGCCGCCGATAGAGCGGCCCCGCAGCACCTCGGGGAGGTTCGATGGATACGCTGGTTCAGCAGCTCATCAACGGCCTCGTGCTGGGCAGCCTGTACGCGCTGATCGCCCTGGGATACACGATGGTGTACGGCGTGCTGAACCTCATCAATTTCGCGCACGGTGACGTGCTGATGGTCGGCGCGCTCGCCGCGCTCAGCGCAATCGGCGTCTTGCACGGGCTCTGGCCCGGGCTGCCCGGATGGCTCCTGCTCATCCTGGGCATCATGGCCGCAATCCCCGTGTGCGTGTCGCTGAGCCTCGTGATCGAACGAGTCGCTTACCGGCCGTTGCGGCATGCGCCCAGGCTGGCGCCGCTGATCACTGCGATCGGAGTTTCGATCCTGCTGCAGACGATGGCGATGCTGATCTGGGGCCGCAACTACCTGACCTTCCCGCAACTGCTTCCTGAGGCGCCGCTGCACCTCGGCAATGCGACGATCACCGTCACGAAGCTGGTGGTGATCGGGCTGGCGACGCTGATCATGGGTGCGTTGCTGTGGCTGGTGCAGGCGACCCGTCTGGGCCGGGCGATGCGCGCCACCGCAGAAAACCCTCGCGTCGCAAGCCTGATGGGGGTGAACCCGGACGCCGTGATCGCGATGACGTTCGGAATCGGTGCGAGCCTTGCCGCCGTGGCCGGCGTGATGATCGAAGCGACTTATCAGGTGGCCCATTTTTACATGGGTTTTATCCCCGGATTGAAGGCGTTCACCGCGGCGGTGCTCGGCGGCATCGGCAACATCGCCGGCGCGATGGTGGGCGGTATCGTCCTTGGGTTGATCGAAGCGCTCGGTGCCGGTTATATCGGCCAGCTCACGAACGGCATCTTCGGCAGCAACTATCAGGACGTGTTCGCCTTCATCGTCCTGTGTGCGGTGCTGATCCTGCGACCATCCGGGCTGCTCGGCGAGCGGGTCGCCGATCGAGCGTAGGGGCGGCCGCGATGAGCGAGCGTGCAGCCTCAAATCATCCGGGCTCGCGCGCGACCTCCACCGGTACGCCGCCCCGAGTGCGCGCTGCCCTTGCCGCGGTAGGCATCGCGCTGGTCGCACTGCCGTGGCTGATCGGAGCTTTCGGCGATGCGTGGGTGCGGGCGCTGTGCTTCGCGGCGCTGTACGTGATGCTGGCGCTGGGGCTGAACATCGTGGTGGGCTTCGCCGGCCTGCTCGATTTGGGCTATATCGCCTTTTACGCGGTCGGCGCGTACACGTACGCGCTGCTCGCTTCGCCTCACCTGACCGAGCACTTCCCCGCTCTCGCGCACGCCTTCCCCCACGGACTGCACGTATCGATCTGGATCGCGCTGCCGATCGGCGCGTCGCTCGCAGCCGCTTTCGGCATCCTGCTGGGCGCGCCGGTGCTGAAGCTGCGCGGCGACTATCTGGCGATCGTCACGCTCGGCTTTGGAGAGATCATCCGGATATTCCTGAACAACCTGAACGCGCCGTTGAACTTCACCAACGGCCCGTCCGGCATCACGCTGATCGACCAGGTACAAATCGGCGGCTTGGACTTCGCGCATCCCGGCACGATCGTGGGAGTGCAGCCGTCCTCGCTGGTTCTGTACTACTACCTGCTGGTGGCGATGGCGCTGCTCGCGATGCTGGTTTGCATCCGGCTGCAGAATTCGAGGCTGGGCAGGGCGTGGATGGCGATCCGGGAAGACGAGATCGCAGCGCGCGCGATGGGAATCAACGTGCGCAACGTCAAGCTACTCGCCTTCTCGCTGGGCGCGACGTTCGGCGGGATCGCCGGCGGGCTGTTCGCTGCGTTCCAGGGGTTTGTTTCGCCCGAATCTTTCTCGCTGCAGGAGTCGATCGTCGTGCTGTCGATGATTGTGCTGGGAGGTCTTGGGCATGTCCCCGGCGTCGTGCTGGGCGCAGTCATGCTGGCGATGCTGCCGGAGGTGCTGCGACACACCGCGGTCCCGCTGCAGACGGCCGTATTCGGACGTGTACTGATCGACTCAGAAGTGCTGCGGATGCTGCTCTATGGTCTGGCCACGGTCGGTGTGATGCTGTACCGCCCGCGCGGCCTGTGGCCAGCGCCGGAACATGGCACCGAAGGCAACAACACGCCGCGGGGACCGGGACCTGCCTCGCAGGTAGTGCCGCGCCATGGCTGAGTGCGTTTTGCTGGCGGCGTCGGTCAACAAACGCTTCGGCGGCCTGCAGGCGCTGGCGGATGTCGAGATCCGAATCGACGAAGGACAGATCTACGGGTTGATCGGCCCGAACGGCGCTGGCAAAACGACTTTTTTCAATGTGCTCACCGGGCTCGTGAGGCCGGACACTGGAACGTTCGAGCTCGGCGGCCGCCCGTACCGCCCGATTGATCCGCATCGGGTCGCCATTGCCGGAATCGCACGCACGTTCCAGAACATTCGCCTCTTTCCGGACATGACTGCGCTGGAGAACGTGATGGTCGGACGGCACGTGCGCACGCACGCCAACGCGCTCGACGCCGTGTTGCGCACCCGCCGCGCACGCGTCGAGGAGCGTGCGATCCGCGCTCGCGCGCACGAGCTGCTCGACGAAATCGGCCTGTCGCGCTATGCCAACCAGCTCGCACGCACGCTCTCGTACGGTGATCAGCGCCGCCTCGAGGTTGCGCGTGCGCTCGCCACCGAGCCGCGGCTGCTGGCTCTGGACGAGCCAGCCGCTGGAATGAATGCGACCGAGAAGGGAGCACTGCGCGCGCTGCTGGACTCGATCCGCGCGCGCGGGATCACGATCTTGCTGATCGAGCACGACGTCAAGCTGGTGATGGGTTTGTGCGACCGCGTCACTGTACTCGACTACGGCAAGGTGATTTCGGTCGGAACCCCGGCTGATGTACAGCGCGACCCGGCCGTGATCGAAGCGTACCTGGGAATCGTGCACGCGGAGCCGGCCCCGCGAGCGCAGGTCCAGTGAAGATCGGATGAACCAGACTGCGCTGCGGGTATCCGGGCTGCGTGTGCGCTACGGCGCAATCGAGGCGGTCAAGGCGGTCGATCTGGAGGTGCGCACCGGCGAGCTGGTGGCGCTGATCGGCGCGAACGGCGCCGGCAAGACCAGTTCGCTCAAGGCGATCGCCGGGCTGCTGCCGTGGACCGGCGCGATCGAGCTATTCGGCGAGACGGTTCAAGGCGTGCCCGCGTACCAATTGCTCGCTGCCGGCCTCGCACTGGTGCCGGAAGGGCGCGGACTTTTTACCCGGATGACCGTGGCCGAGAACCTGCAGATGGGAGCGTTCACGCGGCGCGATGCACAGATCGCCGCTGACACCGAGAGTATGTACGAGCGTTTCCCGCGGTTAAAAGAACGCTCGCGCCAGCTTGCGGGAACGCTGTCCGGCGGCGAGCAGCAAATGTTGGCGATGGCGCGTGCGTTGATGTCCCGACCCAAACTGCTGCTGCTGGACGAACCTTCGATGGGGCTGTCGCCGCTGCTGGTCGAGCGCATTTTCTCGGTCGTTCGCGAGGTATCGGAGCGCGGCATCTCGATCCTGCTGGTCGAGCAGAACGCGCGCCTGGCGCTACAGATCGCGCACCGCGGCTACGTAATGGATTCGGGCGAAATCGTCCTCACGGGCCGTGCAGCCGAGCTTCTGCACGACCCGAGAGTGCGCGAGGCCTACCTGGGCGAATCGGCCTAGAACGAGTAGCCCATCGCGAACACGATCGCGATCGGGCGAAAGTCCACGGTTGTACGGCGAATGATCCCAGCGGTGTCGGCGGTCAGATCGCTCTTCACGCGTGCGGCGTTGACCGACGCGATCACCTTCCAATGCGGGTCCGGCTCGTACCTCATCCCGAGCGATACCGCCGGACCGACCGAGTTGGTCAGTGAAATCGAGGTTGGGCCGCCGAACACGGCCTGTCCGTTGCCGTTGATCTCGCGGTCGAAGAAGTGGGTGAAGTTGACTCCCGCGCCCACGTACGGCCTCCAGTGCGCCGAGTCGTCGAAGAACACGTAGTGCAACAGCAGGCTGGGCGCAAACCAGCTCACGTGCCCGATCGTTTGGCCGTTGTACGGAACCGATCCGACGAAAGCCGGACCCCTGGCGATCGTATCGGTGTTTGGTGGAACACCCGCGGCGAACTCGACCTGGAAGTGCGTCGACAGCCGGCGCACGTACGCCAGATACAGCGTTTCGACGTTGTTGACGTCCGCGTTCAAGCCTGGTGGCGTAAACGGGCCCGACACGTCATCCGCATGAACGTGGTAGTAGACCGAGTAGATACCGACAAACACCGTGTTGCTCTGCTGCGCGAAGGCCGGGGCGCAGGCGAGCGCTGCCAGGCAGACACCAAGGGCCATCGTCTTTTGGAACAGATTCATCGGGACGCTCCGAGGTTGCGCAAAGCAATTGTTGGTTTTCATGGAGCCACTCCGCTCAGAGGAGCGAAGAAGCCGCGTACCGCGGCGTCGCACGCGACCTGCGTCGATGGGAAGTGGTAGAACTCGCTCGTCCCGAGTAGGACGTCCTGGCCCATCGTTACCGGGTCGGTGACGCCGGCTGCGTATTCGGTCACGACCACTTGCGCAGCGACGCCGGCCAGCGCGGCGACCAGTAATCCCTGCGGGTCGACCGGTACAGGCGTCGGCCCAGTAAAATTGAAGTGCGCCGCAAAGTTGCCGATCACCGCTGCTTGCACCTCGGCCGCTATCTTTGCCGGGCTGGCGTGAGTAGCGAGGCCGGTTGCAAACGCGGTCGCCGCCAAAGTGGCGATCGTCGACTGAATTCCACCCGCGGTCGCATCGGGATCGACGTCGAGCACGGTGACGAGGTTGTTCGGCGTGCCGCCGAACGGCACGGTGCTGAGATACGGCGCCCAGAACTGCGAGAACAGGCCGGTGTCCGGCGCATACGGCACCTCGGGGTCGTCGTGGCCTGCGCACATCAGCACCGGAGTCGCGGGTGCCCAGGTGGTGGCTCGCAGATCGTTCTGGTGCAAGTGCGCGCGCAGCGGATAGCTCGGCGCGGCCGCTGCCACTCCGAAGTCGGCAAAGCTCGACCATGGCGCAAACCCGCCAAACGGCGGAACGGCGTGCAGGCCGTGATCCGGGTTCGCAAAAGCATCAGCCGCATAGGCGATCCGGACCGAATTGTTGATCAAGTAGGGATCGCCGAAGCCGAGCGCCGCCAGCGGGCTGGCGGCGGTGATGCCGGCCGTGAGCGTGTCGAGCGGTGCGAGACCGGTCGGCGTGCTGCTAAAAAGCGCTGTCTGCGGCACCTTGCCGGTGCCGATCAACTGCGAGCCTGTATAGGCGCCGGGCAGCAGGCTGCCGATCCCCGTCGCGTAGGTGGCGGAGAACACGTCGGTGGGGCTGGTGTAGATGTCGCCATAGACGGTCTGGTAGGCGCCGATCACGAACGTGAAGTTGATCGGTGAGGCGAGCGTGACTTCGCCGAGCACCGAGGCGTCGCCAAAGGCCTCGAGGTCGAACGCGCCGGACGTCGGCGCGACCGCGGTCACCGGCATTTTCGCCGCCAGCATCGCGCGGTAGGTGGCCATCGTCACGTAGCCGCCCTCCGAATGGCCGGTGATGAACAGCTTGCCGTTGTCCGATACGCCGGATAATCCGCCCTTGAGCGCCGTTCGCGCGGCCGTCAGCGAGTTAATGACGTCCTTCGCCTGCTGGTCACCGATCAGGTAGGGGTGATAAGGCAGCGTCGAAGAGTCGTAGCCGGCATAGTTGGACGCAACCACGATATAGCCCTGCGCAGCGAACATCGCGGAAATAATGGGCCCCTCGCTGCCGCCGTCCGCTGTCGTCCACGCCTCGTTGGTCGTGTCGCTCGGATTCCCGAGGTTGTAGCTGCGGGTCGTCATCGTGCCGTGCGTGTACAACAGGATCGGCAACGCCCCGCTACAGCCGGCCGTCGACCCCGTGGGGACCATGATGACTCCGCTCGCCGTCGCCTGCTCGTTCTTGCCGCCGACGGTCTGATACTGGTAGTAATAGAAGTCGATTCCGCACTTGGGTTGGCCCGCCACCGCGAGCAGCTGCTGGCCAGCAGCCGTCGCGCCCAACGAGGCCCCGAAGTCGGTCGCGTTCACCGACGCCGACCTCAGCGGCGGGCTGTAGATCAGTGTGCCCGGTTGCGCACTGCCGTTGGTGCTGCCGCCGGTACTTCCGCCCCCGCAAGCCGCCAGCGCCAGCGCGGCCAGTGCGGTCAGAAACACGGTCTTTGCAATTCGCATCGGGATCTCCTCGTACGGCCGTCCAGCGGGCATGACACCCGCCGCCAGCACGCATTTATCGTTTGTGACCCGGTCGTGTCGGGTGTTTACGCGATTCTGCCACGCACCGCCGCAAAAAAGCGCTCGCGCGTTCCAAATGTGCAACGCCGGCGCGTTGTCGCGATGCAGCAGCAGCGTGTCAGGACGTCAGCGCCGCCGTTAGCGCGCGATCCAGCAGCTCTCCCATCCGATGGATCGCTTCGAACTCGACGTTCAGTGCCGGCATCAGTCGTAACAAGTGCGGTCGCGGGGCGTTCAACAAAAGCCCCTCCGGCACCAGCTCGCGCGCAGCATCGACGACCTGCGCTGCGAGCGGTCGGCTCAGATCGACCGCACGAAGCAGCCCGCGGCCGCGTTCGCCGGCCAGACGATGGCGTTGCGACAGTTCCTGCAGCTTCCGGGAAAGGTGCTCTTCGCGTAGCCGAACGCCGTCAAGGAACTGCGGCTGCGACACGCGATCGAGCACGGCGCATCCGACCGCTGCCATCAGCGGATTGCCACAGTACGTTCCGCCCTGGTCGCCGTGTTCGAAGCAGGACACGCGTTCGCTCGCCAGAAGGGCCGAAAGCGGCACTCCGCCGCCGATCCCTTTTCCAAGCGTCATGATGTCGGGTCGGATCCCCGCGTGCTCGAATGCGAACATGCGCCCGGTTCGGCCGATTCCGGTTTGCACCTCATCGAGGATCAACAACAATTCGCGTTCATCGCACAGATCCCGCAGATCGCGCAGAAAGCCGTCTTCCGCCGCCACAACGCCGGCCTCTCCTTGGATCGGTTCAACCATGATGGCGACGGTTTCCGCGCCGATCGCGCGCCGCACCGACTCCAGATCGTTCAATACCGCCTTCGGAAAACCGGACACCTTCGGCTCGAACAAGCTGTCCCAGCCCGCTTTGCCGGACGCCGACATCGTCGCAAGCGTTCGCCCGTGGAAAGAGTCCGCAAACGTCACGATCTGCCAGGCTCCGCGTTTGTCGCGCGCGCCCCATTTGCGCGCGAGCTTGATCGCGCCTTCGTTGGCCTCGGCACCACTGTTGGCCGGAAAAACGCGCTCCAGTCCGGACAACCGTGCCAGCCGCTGCGCCAGGCCGATCGAGGCATCGTTGTAGTAGGCGGCGCTCGGGTTCACGAGCCGCGAGGCCTGCGCGCCGATCGTCTGCACGATTTCCGGCGGGCAGTGTCCCAGGCAGTTGACCGCCCACCCCTGGACAAAATCCAGATAGCGCTTGCCGCGGTGGTCGACCAGCCACGAGCCGCTGCCTTCGACGAACACCAGCGGTGGACGCGCCGCCACCTCCATCAACGCGTCGGTTTCGAACGGGCCGATTCTCAATCTCAGTCCTTGACGATGTCCGCTTTCGAGGTGAAAGCGTCCGCCAGGAATTGCTCCGGCGGAAGTCCGGATTGCTGCACGAAATCGCGCCGCGCAGCCTCGACCATCACGGGAGCGCCGCACGCGTACACCTCGTACTGCGACAAATCCGGCAGATCCTGCATCACCGCCCGGTGGACGAACCCGGTGCGGCCGCTCCACTGGTCCTGCGGCAACGCATCCGACAGCACCGGAACGTAACGGAAATTCGGCTGCTCGGCAGCCCACTTCATTGGCAGCTCGTTCATATAAAGATCGCGGCGCGCGCGCGCGCCCCAATACAGAACGACCGTACGGGCGCGCCGACCCGTCGCCGGATCGTCGTGATTGAGGCGCAAATGGAAGATCGTCTCGGCGATCGCCTTGATCGGTGCGAAGCCCGTACCGCTCGCGAGCAGTACGATCGGCCGATCGCTGTCGGCCCGAAGAAAGAACGTGCCGAGCGGCCCCTCCAGGCGAAGGATGTCGCGTTCGCGAATCGGCTTGGCAGCGGCACCGAACAGCGCGTCGGTGAACACTCCGCCCGGCATGTGGCGCACGTGGATGCTGATCGGCTCGTTCGCGTGCGGCGCGGTGGCGATGGAGTAGCTGCGGCGAACGCCGGTGCCAATCGTGAATTCCAGGAACTGCCCGGCCCGGTACTCCAACTGCTCGGAGGCAGGAAGCTGCAGCGTCACGATCGCAACATCGGGGGCAACTCGCTCCAGATGGGTGATCCGGCACGGCATCCGGCGAGCGGGAAAGTCGCCAGTGACTTCGCGCACCTCGACGACCATGTCTGAACGAGCCTGCGAGCAGCACAGCAACGCCAAGCCGGCGAGGTGCTCTTCATGACTGAGCGCAGGGGCGGCGTGCCAGCCCTGCTCCCATTGGCCCGACAACACCTTTGCTTTGCATGAACCGCAAGCGCCGTCCTTGCAGCCGTACGGCAAGCCAACTCCGGCGCGCAAGCCGGCTTCCAAAATATTCTCGGCCGGCTCAACGTTGAATTGGCGCCCCGATGGGCGGACCGATATGCTGAACGACATAAAATCCAGTCATGCGAACCGACACGCCAACGGCCGGGGTGCAACGCCGGGGCGCGCGCCTCGGCAGACCGCGCCTGCTGATCGTCGGATGCGGGAAAGTCGGCCTGGAGATTGTCGCACGGCTGCACCGGCGCTTCCGGATCTTCGCTACCACGACCTCGCGCGAACACTTCGCGCAGCTGCGCATGGCCGGTGCAGTACCGGTCGTACTCAACCTGGATGGACGCCGCGAACGGCCAATCGCAGGTCTGGCCGCGCGCGCAATTTGCCTCGCACCGCCCGCCACTGAACCGTACGCCGACCGTCGCATTGCACAGCTGTTGCGAAGTCTGCGCCGCCCGCCTTCGTGTCTGGTCTACGTGAGCACGACCGGCGTGTACGGCGATCGGCGCGGCGGCAAAGTCGATGAAACCTCTCGGCCTGCGCCGATGACGGAGCGGGCACGCCGGCGCTTGGCGAGCGAGCTGCGCGCACGCGCGCACCCATGGCATGCGGCGGTGCTGCGAGTTCCCGGCATCTATGGACCCGAACGCCTGCCTCTGGAACGCCTGCGCAGCGCAACCCCTGCTCCGCTGCCCGCCGACGATGTGCTGACCAATCACATCCATGTCGAGGATCTCGCGAACATATGCATCGCCGCACTGTTTCGCAGCGATCCGCGGCGCATCTACAACGCCGTCGATGATTCCCATCTGCACTTAGGCGAATATCTCGACCTGGTTGCTGATCGCTTCGCACTGCCGCGTCCGCCGCGACTTGCACATGAGGCGCTGCGCGCAGCGGTGACACCCATGCAGTTTTCGTTTTTTCGGGAGTCGCGCCGCCTTAGCAACCGCCGGATAAAGCAGGAATTGCGAGTGCGCCTGCACTACCCGACCGCACGCGACGGCGTCGATTCGATCGCGGCCGCCGCCACCTTTCAAAGCAGATAGGCGGGCGGCTCGATCGCCCGCTAACAAGAACGCGCGATCACATCGATGCGTGTCGCTTGTTCCGTCTTGCGCTCGAAAGTGCTTTGATGGCGCCCGGGGTGGGGGAGTGTCGTAGGTAGCGCATGCCTCTGGTGCATCGTCTGTCCGGAACCGGGTTCGCATCCAGCGAAGACAAGAATCTGCGAGTGCGCGAGCGGCCCTCGGCGCACACGGGGCCGTTCCGTTCTCTCACGGCCTTTGACGAGCCAGAGCACACACAGATCTGCGTCCTTTGCTTGACCGGCGCGCCCACCTTCGATCTGTCGATGCGTTGCTGCCTGGACCGGTACGAGTCGCTGTTCGGATCAGTAAGCGAGCATCGCGACATGTTCGCCAGCGCCCGCAGGGCGGCGCTAAGGGGAGATTTCGGTCCGGCTCGCCGACTGGTCGAGTCGTATCGGCGCGTTTTCGGCCCGATGGCAGCCGTCGAGCTTAGGCGTGTGCTGTGGGAATCGGTCGGCGGGGCGCAGTCGCGCCAGCATGCCCGGCCCGCGGGCTGACCTGCCCGCACCTCGATCCTTAGTTCTTAAGAATCCGCCGGGACCCGTCGGCACCGTCCATTTTTACCGCCGAGCGGGTATCAAGCCGCGTCGATTCCCGCCGAAGAAAGGTTGCGGGGGACCGAATGGGAGCACGCGAACGTTCCGTATTTGAGTTGACGATCAAGGGCAGCGACGAGCTGTCCTCGCGAACTTATCGGCTTGACGCCAAGTCCAGGAACATCCTGTTCCTGATCCAGCGGGGTTACCCGAGCGTCGAAGCGATTCTGGAAAATACGATTTTCCCGCGCGAGGAGGTCGTCGAGCGGCTGCGCGAGCTGCTGCGAGGCCATTTCGTCAGCTACCACTCGGCGGAGCCAGCTTTGGCACCGTCGCCGATGACGATCGACCATCGAACGGGGCACAGCGCTCCAGGCGTGCCTGCCTCCGGGCCGGAAACAGAGGCCCCGTCCGAACCGGTGTACTTCGGACTCTAGTCTAGTTCGAGCTAATTCGCGTCTCGGGAGAATCGGGCCACCCGCCGCCCAGCGCCTTATACACAGCTACCAGCGAAGTCCCAGCGTCGGTCTGCGCCTGCGCCAGACCGTCGCGGTCCGCCAGCAGCTGGCGCTCGGCGTCCAGCACGGTCAGAAAGTCGGTCACGCCCGCTTCGAAGCGCGCCCGCGCCAGCTTCGCCGCCTGTTCCGACGCGCGAGCCGCTTTGTACAAGCTCTCGGCGCGACGCTGGTTGCGGTCGAGACCGATCAGCGCGCCGTCGGTTTCCTCGAGCGCAATCAGCACCGTCTTCTGATACTGCGCGAGCGCCGCGTCGGCCCTCGCCTCGTTCTGACGGATGCGCGAGCGGATCCGGCCGAAATCGAGCACCGTCCACGCCATCGATGCGCCCAAGTTGTAGTAGTACGCCTGGCCGCTGTTCAGCCCACCTGCTGTGAGCGCGTTCAGGCCGAGCAGGCCGGTGATCGACACGCTCGGGAAAAGATCTGCTTTAGATGCGCCGATGTCGGCGGTTGCGGCGGCCAGCTGCCGTTCGGCGATGCGGATGTCGGGCCGGCGCTCCAGCAGTTCCGCCGGGGTGCCGATGCCGTCGACCGGCTTGATTCCGGGTAGCGGCGCGGCTTCGGCTGATAGTGAAGCCAGCTCGGTCGGTGCTCGCCCCGTCAAAACGGCCAAGCGGTAGCGTGCTTGTTCGATTCCCGCCTGCAACAGCGGGACTTGCGCCCGTGTGCTCTCGACCTGCTCTTGCGCCCGTGAGGTATCGAGTTCGGTGCCCCGCCCGGCGTCCAGCCGCGCCTGGACCAGCGTTAAATTGGCCTCCTGGTTCTGCAGCTCCTGCTGCGCGATTTGCAGTCTCAATTGCAAGCCGCGCAGCACAAAGTACTCGCTCGCGACCTCGGCCGTCACGCTGACCTGCGCGGCTGCCACACCTGCCTCGGCAGCGGAAACGGAAGCGGCTGCAGACTCGGACGCTCGGCTATACCGGCCAAATAAATTCAGCTCCCAGTTGGCGTCGATCGAGGTGTCGAACACGTTGCCGGTGCGCTGGTCGCGGGTGAACCCGGGTGCCGCGGTCTGCGGTGCGATCTGGCGCGCACCGCTCGCGCCCGCGCCCACCTGTGGATAGGCCTGCGCATCGACCCCAAGCTGCACCGCTCGCGCCGCCTGCAAATTGGCCACCGCAATCCGGATGTCGTAGTTCGCGCGGATCGCATCGTCGACCAGACCGTTCAGGATCGGATCGTCAAAACGCCGCCAAAATTCCCGAGTCGGCTCCTGCCCACCGTTGCCAGTGGCGTTCTCGAAGTTCGCCGCCATTGGCATCTCGGGCCTCTTGTAGTCGGGCCCGAGCGCACAGCCGCAGAGAAGAGCGGCCGTCAGCAGGGTTGCCAGGACGCCGCCCGCTGCGAGCCGAACGCGACGGCTAGGTTGGGATTGCATTTCACTCATCGCGTGGCCCCTGTGGTTGAACGGTGAGCGCGGGAGCGCCAAATCCCTGGCCCCCCTGGCCAGAGCTCGCTCTGCCGGCGTATAGCTTGCGCGAACCGCCGAGCTTGCGCAGCAGCACGTAGAACACCGGGGTGAGGAAAATGCCGAACGAAGTCACGCCCACCATCCCCCAGAACACCGCAATTCCCATCGCCCGCCGCATCTCCTCCCCGGCACCGGTAGCCACGATCAGCGGAATCACACCGGCGCAGAACGCGAACGAAGTCATCAAAATCGGCCGCAACCGCATGCGGCAGGCGTGCAGCACCGCATCGATCATCGGCTCGCCGCGCACCTCCAGATCGCGCGCGAATTCCACGATCAGGATCGCGTTCTTACACGCCAGACCCACCAATACGACGAGCGCAATCTGAGTGAATATGTTGTTGTCCAGCGGAATCAGGAAGCTGCTCAACCAAATGCCCAAAATGGCGCTGAAAATGCACAGCGGAACGATCAGCACGATCGCCAACGGCAAGGTCCAGCTTTCGTAGTTGGCCGCCAGCACCAGGAACACCAGCAGCACGCACAGCGGGAAGATGTAGATCGACGTGTGGCCGGCGAGCTTTTCCTGGTACACCAGCTCCGTCCAGTCGGCGCTGATACCGCGCGGCAGGCTCGCCTTCAGCACCTTCTCGATTTCGGCCTGCGCCTGCCCCGAGCTGTACCCTGGCTTCGGCGCACCGTTGATGTCGGCCGAGTAAAACCCGTTGTGCCGCGTGACGCTGACCGGTCCGAAGGTCGGAACGATCGTCATCAGTGCCCCGAGGGGAACCATTTCGCCCTTGTAGTTGCGAGTCTTCAGCTGGGGGATCGAATCGGCATCCGCCCGATACGGCGCGTCGGCCTGCACGATCACCTGGTAGGTCTTACCGAAGCGATTGAAGTCGTTGACGTACAGCGACCCCAGGTACAGCTGCATCGTGTCGTAGATGTCGGTCAGGTTGACTCCCATCTGCTTGGCGCGCGTGCGATCGATGTCGGCATACAACTGAGGACTGTTGATCTGGTAGTTCGAGAACACCTGAGTCAGTATCGATTGGGGATTGCCATACACCCGACCGAGCGTCGCCCCGACCGCTCCGGCAAGCGCTTGCTCGCCGAGCGAGTTGCGGTCGATCAACTGCAGCTTGAAACCACCGGCCTGCCCGATTCCCGACACAGGAGGCGGCGACAGCACGAAGATGAACGCATCCTTCAAAGCACCCACCCGCATGTTGACCTGCTTGGCGATTCCCTCAGCGCTCCGGTCGGGCGGCGGCGGTTGTAAGTGCAAGGCCGCAAGCAAGCGTCCAATCACGGGCGTTTTCCGCTTCTCGAAGTCATCCAGCGAGAAAAAGACGATGCCGGCGTTGGTCCGGTTCGTGAAGCCGTCGATCGACAGTCCGGGAAACGCCACCGAGTCGCGCACACCGGGAATCTTCCGCGCGATGTCGCTGAGCTGGCGGATCACTTCCGTGGTGCGGTCGAGCGTCGCGCCTTCCGGAAGCTGGGCGATCCCGATCAGGTACTGCTTGTCCTGCTGCGGCACAAAACCCGACGGAACGCGCCAGAACAGAAGCAGCGTCAGGCAGATCAGCAGCGCATAGACCCCAAGCGCAGCGGCCCTGCGTCCAAGAACGGCGGTCACGCCCTTGCCGTACGCTTGGGCGGAAAATTTGAATACGCGGTTGAACTGCCGGAAAAATCCGCCGAGAACGCCATCGACGATTTGTGTCACCCGGTCTTTCGGTTCATCGCGCCCGCGCAACAAAATGGACGCCAAAGCGGGCGACAAAGTCAGGGAATTGAACGCCGAAATTACGGTCGAGATCGCAATCGTGACGGCGAACTGCCGGTAGAACTGCCCGGACAGGCCCGATACGAACGACAGCGGGACAAACACCGCGCACAGCACCAGCGCGATCGCAACAATCGGGCCGCTGACCTCCTGCATGGCCCGCACGGTGGCGTCGTGCGGCGATAAGCCCGATTCGATATTGCGTTCGACGTTTTCCACCACCACGATCGCATCGTCGACGACAATCCCGATCGCCAGCACCAGACCGAACAGCGTCAATGTGTTGATCGAAAAGCCCAACGCGAGCAAAACCGCGAAGGTTCCAATCACCGCCACCGGTACCGCCAGCAGCGGGATGATCGAGGCTCGCCAGGTCTGCAGGAACACGATGACCACCAGAGCCACCAGAAGGATGGCGATCACCAGCGTTTCGATCACTTTGTTGATCGACGTCCTGACGAACTGCGTCGGGTCGTACACGATCTTGTAATCGACGCCTTGCGGGAAATCGGCTTTAAGCCGCTCCATCGTTGCGCGTACTTCACTCGACAGCGCAAGAGCGTTCGATTCGGGCGCCTGGAAGATCCCGATCGCGACCGCTTCCTTGTTGTTCAACAGGCTTCGCAGCGCAAAGGTTCCTGCGCTGAGCTCGACCCGCCCCAGATCGCGGATCCGGATCACCGAGCCATCGGATGTGTCGGCGCGAACGATGATGTCGCCAAACTCGTCTTCCGTCGTCAGCCGCCCCTTGGTGCTGACCGACATCGTGAACGTGGTCCCGGGCGGAGCGGGAGCATCGCCGACCACGCCGGCAGCCACTTGCGCGTTCTGTTCGCGGATCGCCGCCACCACTTCGCTGGTGGCTACACCGCGCGCGGCGAGTTTGTTCGGATCGAGCCAGATCCGCATCGCATAGTCGCCCTCGCCAAACACCAGCACCGATCCCATGCCGGCAATCCGCAGCAGCGGATCGCGCACGTACAACTGCGCGTAGTTGCGCAGGTACAGCGCGTCGTAACGGTTGTCGGGCGACACCATGTGCACGACCATCGTCAGCGTCGGCGAGCTTTTCTCGGTCGTCACCCCGATCTGCCGCACCACGTCCGGCAAACGCGGCAGCGCACGAGTGATGCGGTTCTGCACTTCCGACTCGGCCACCACCGGGTCCGTGCCGATCCGGAACGTGCAGGTCAGCGTCATCGCTCCGTCAGCGGTCGATTGGCTGTCGTAGTACAAAAGGTTGTCGACGCCGTTGATCTGCTCTTCCAGCGGAGTTGCCACGGTGTTGGCGATCACGCGCGGATTGGCGCCCGGGAACTGGGCGCGAACCACGACTTGCGGCGGAGTGACTTCCGGGTACTCGGAGATCGGCAGCTTGAATAGTGCGATCAACCCGACCAGGGTCACCAGGATCGAAAGCACCGCGGCAAAGCGCGGCCGATCGATGAAAAAATGCGAGATGTCCATAGCTGCGTGTCCCGAGGAAGGCCGATCAGGCGATCAGGCAATCAGGATTGAGCCGTGTTGGTCTTCGGCGCCGGTTGGATCGGCATGCCCGCTTCGTCCTCCTGCAGCTTCTCGGGCGTTACCGGGGTACCGGGACGCACGCGCTGCAGTCCGTCGACGACGACCAGTTCGCCGGGATTCAAGCCGTTGCGGATCACGCGCATGCCGTTGATCAGCGCTCCCAGATGCACTTCGCGGAACTCGGCTTTGTTGTCCTTTCCGACGACGAGGACGAATTTCTTGCTCTGGTCGGTTCCGATTGCAGTGTCAGGCGTCACCACGGCGGAATAGGTGCCGCTCCCGATCAGCTTGATGCGAGCAAACAGCCCCGGTGTAAAGCGGCGGTCCGTGTTGTCGAACACGGCCCGTGCTCGGATCGCGCCGGTCAGCGGATTGAGGCGGTTGTCGACGAAGTCCATCACTCCATGGTGCGGATAGCCGTCGTCGTCCGCTAGCCCCATCAGGACTGGGTTGGCGTGCGTTCGCGAGCTCGGACGCGAGCCCTCGCGGTCGAGTCTTACGTACTTCAAAAAGGCATCCTCGCCTGCGTCGAAGTACGCATACACCTTGTCGAGCGAGACGATCGTTGTCAAAACCGGATCGCTGATGTTCACCAGATTGCCCACCGTCGCTGCCGGGTTGGCACGCGACACCCGCCCGGCGATCGGTGCGCGGATCTGCGTGTAGCCCACGTTCAGTTGGGCGGCTTCCACCGCCGCTTGAGCCGCTTTGACGTTGGCTTCCGCGTTGCGCGTGCCGGACGTCAGCTGGTCATACTCCTGCTGCGAAATCGCCTTGACGTCGATCAGCTTTTGACCCCGCGCTTCATCGGCGCGTGCCAACTCGACCTGCGTCTGTGCCGAAGCCAGTTGTGCGCGCGCCTTGTCGAGCTCGGCAACATACGGATCCGGATCGATTGTGAACAGCAGATCGCCCTTCTTGACCTCCTGCCCGTCGCGGAAATGCACGGCCTTGATATAGCCGGTCACGCGCGAGCGTACGTCGACCGATTCCGGAGCCTCGAGTCGCCCCGTAAACTCGTCGAGTTCCTGCACCTGTCGCTGCGCTGCCGGAGCGACCGACACCGGCGGCGGCCCGAAAGCGCCTGGAGGAGGCGTGTCTGCCTTCGACTGACAGGCCGCCAGGACGATGGCCGCGGCAACGGCGAGTGCGCCGCCGAGAAGCGAAGCCCCTGACTTCCTCGCCGACGCCGATTGATGCAATTCCGTTGGTTTCGACATTTTTCGGTTCCCTAAGACCAGCCCGATCTTGTTCCGTAAATTACAAATCGCAAGCTTGTTCGCAATTACAAATGAAATGCGACTCTGCGCTGATTCCACCGCTACAAATGAAATACAGATCTGCGCCGAGTCCACCGCTACTGAGGCGACGTCGACCCTCTTGCCTGTCAAAGGATTTGCAGCCGCCGATCGGGATCGCCCGTCCGGTTCAACGCCTTATTCAACGCCTCAGCGCGGCAGCAATATGAAGTCTTCTTGACAGCTCCAGCATTCGGTTTCAACATCTAGTATCGAAAAGAGAGCAACTACGCAAATGAGATTACGTTCGAGATCGTACCAAGGGCGGGACGCGCGACAAGGAGTGCTGCAAACGTCACCAGGTTCCCGTTCGATAACCGCGCTCGATTTGTGATCTTTTGGGAGAAGCTTTGATGGCGACGGCCAAAGGCAAGGCGGAGCAGTCCGACAGTTGCCTGATTCGCGACATCCTGGATCGGGTGGGCGACCGCTGGAGCATGCTGGTGCTCTGCACCTTGTCGAAAAACGGCACGATGCGCTTCAGCGCCTTGAAGGCGAACATCGAGGAGATCTCGCAGCGAATGTTGGCGCAAACGCTGCGGCGACTCGAACAGGACGGGCTTCTGTCGCGTACCGTGTATCCGACCAATCCACCGCGTGTCGATTACGCGCTGACGGCGCTCGGAAAATCGCTGCTGGAGCCGGTGTGGGAGCTGGTGCGCTGGGCCAAGCAGAATCAGCGGCGCGTGATGGACGCACGCAAGAATTACGTACCGCCGCCGCGCCAACAGGCGCTGTAGCGCCCTGCTTCGCTGCTTCGCAGCTTCGGAGGGCAAGCCCGCCGTAGCCGCGTATGCGGCGAAGGCGGCGCAAGCTACCCGATCGGCGGATGCGGCAACGCGCGCGTTGTCTTATGGTCGCGCCATCGCGCACCGCGCTCGAACACGAAGGCAAGCTCTCATGGCACAAGTTTCCAGCAACACGCATGCAGCTTCGCTGCTGTCGTTTTCCGACTCGATTGCCACAACCGTCGAGGCGCTCGCGGCCAGGACCACCGCCGTTCGCGGCCGTGGCCGCCACGCGCTGGGCTGCGGCGTCGTGTGGCGACCGGGGATTCTCGTAACGGCGGCCCATGTGTTCGGCCGCGCGCCGGCGGCAGCGCCGGCCGTCATGCCGCGGCAAACCGCGGATCTCGCGCTCATTGGAGCCGACGCGCCGACCGACGTCGCGGTGTTCCGTCTACCCGACGAGGAGTTGCCCGCGGTCGAGCCCTCGTCTTCGCCGACACGGCCGGGAAACCTCGCGATCGTCGTCGGCCGAACTCAAGATTCGGAGGTCACCGCGAGCGTGACGGTCATCAACCGTGTATCGGGAACCTGGCAGACCTGGCTCGGCGGTCGCATCGACGAGCTGATCCGGCTCGATTGCACTCTGCCGGATGGGCTGTCGGGGGCGCCGGTAGCGGACGCTTCCGGCAAGGTGCTTGGGTTCGCCACCTCAGCGTTATCGCGGACACACGCGATCGTGATTCCGTCCCGAACGATATCGCGCGTCGTCGACGAGTTGCTCGCAAAGGGACACGTCAGTCGCGCGTTTCTGGGAATCGGCGTGCAACCGGTTCCGATTCCGAATGCTGCGTCGGAGCAGGAAACCTCCCATGGACTTCTGGTGACCTCGATGTTGCCGAGTGGTCCGGCGGCGCAAGCAGGCCTGCTGATCGGCGACATCCTGGTCGACGTAGGCGAACAACATGCCGGCAGCCTGGCGCAACTGCGCGAGGCGCTGGCAGGCAACATCGGAAGGAGCGTTCCCGTATCGTTGATCCGCGGTGGCGCGCCCACTCGCGTCGACGTGACCGTCGGACAGTGGCCTTCCGAGGCGCGCGCCGGCTGATTCCTGGTCGATGCTGGCCTTGCTTCGCGCTGCCTTGATTTCGCCCTCGCCGCTGGTGCTGGCGGGGCTGCGCGAAGCGCTGGGGCAGCGCGGAGACTTCGAGGTTGTCTCAAGCTCGGACTGGCCTGCAGCGCTGACGAAGGAGACTTTCGCCAATGCGGATGTGGCGATCGTCGATGTCGCGATCGATGCCGATCTTCAGCCCGTCTTTGCCGCCGCCGACCGGGGTCCACAGCAGGGCCCACCTCTGGTGCTGCTGTGGCCGGACAGTGACGGTCCGCTCCCGGACTGGCTCGGGGCGGGACACTCTCTACTGCCGCGCGACGCACCGATCGAAGCGATCGCGATCGCCGCGCACGCGGCAGCGGCAGGACTGATTGCCAGTACGGCTCAACTCGCACTCGCCGCCGTGCGCGGCGCAAGCAGCGGCCGCTACCCCGTGTCCGAGCCAGGCGAGAGCCTTACACCGCGCGAACGCGAGGTGCTGTTGCAGATGTCGCTCGGCCTCGGCAACCGCCAGATTGCGCAGGTCTTGCACATTTCGGAGCACACCGCCAAATTCCACGTCGCACAGATCATCGCTAAGCTCAACGCGAGCTCGCGTGCTCATGCAGTGGCGAAAGGTCTTCGCTCGGGACTGGTGGAACTGTAGGCTCGTCGGCCGCCGTCGCAGCGGGGAGCCGGACCGCAATGCTGGTGCCCTGCCCTTCGACGCTCGCAACCTCCATCCGCCCGTTCATCAGCTCGACCAGATTTCGGGTAACCACCAGTCCGAGCCCGGTGCCTTGGACCGGACCGGACTCGCGGCCCAGCCGGTTGAACGGCTGAAACAACTCGGCCAGCTGCGAAGCCGACATCCCCTGGCCGGTATCCGACACCGTGATCACGATCTGGTCGCCTTCGCGACGCGTTCCGATCGTCACCGAGCCGCCGTGACGGTTGTATTTGATCGCGTTGCTGACCAGATTCGTCAGAACCTGCCTGAGTCGCGTTGCATCGGCCAGCACCCGGCTTCCCGTCGCGTCGGTAGCGCCGGTGTCCACCCGCAGCATCACGTCCTGGCTGGCGGCCGCTTCCGACAACAGGCTCGTCACCTCCTCCACGACAGGTTCGAGCGCGATCGGCTCGGGGGCCAGGCGGATCGTGCCCGCTTCGATACGGGACAGGTCCAACAGATCATCGATCATCGCTTGCAGGTGCCACCCTGCACTTTCGATCCGCTGCAGTTGCTTGCGCTGCTGCTCGGACAGCGCCTCGGTATGCGTGTGCAGCAGGATTTGTGCGAATCCAAGAATCCCGTTTAACGGCGTTCGCAGCTCGTGGCTGGCGCGAGATAGGAATCGGTCCTTCGCACGCGTGGCTTCCTCCGCGCGAACCCGGGCAAGTTCGGCTTCACGCGCCGCCCGTTTCTCGCGCTCGAGCTGTTCGGTGCGGTACGTCACAAGGGTGTTGATCGCTCGTGCGCGCGCGGCCAGCAGCAGCAGGAAGATGCCCGTGGCGCCGATGCCGAGCACGGTGAGAGCGGAAAACGCCCAGGCACCCCAACTGCGAAGCGCCTCCAGATACCCGGGAGTGGTCACCACGCGAACCAACCAGTTCCTTCCCCACAGTGGCGCCGCCTCTTCATACTCCAACGACAGATCGCGCACCGGCCGCTCGCACTGCGGCGGTCCGGCGATCCGACGCGATGCTCCCGCGGCCGTGCGCTCCAGCCAGCAGATCGCCAGATCGGCGGCCTCGCCACCGAGCGGCCTGGGATCGAGGTGGTTGATGTTCAGGATCGCATACGCAAGCTTGCGAGCGGACATGTTGGTTTTCCGTTGCACCGCGGGCAATGGAATCCAAACCAGGAACTCGGCCTGCTCGCTGGCTCCCTTGCCAGTCGTCCAGGGTTCGCTCGCAGCCAGGTCGTCCACCATCAGTGCGCGCTTCAGCGCCTCCTGTACCGAAGGGCGGGCCAGGATCGCCCGATCCTGCGACGGTTTTCTCGAAGTCTGCTCGACGACCGGAAGCGCAGTGGCGCCTATACCGCCCTGCAGCGACACGCGGCCAACGGCATGGATCGACGGCGCTTCGCCCAACCATGCGGGTGGAGAACCCAGCTTGGTATTGCCGTATGCGGCCGCTTCCACCGCCAACAAGTCTAGCCGGAGCTCGTTTCGAAACGCGTTGACCAATTTTTTCGCGTCGTAGCCGAATGTCTGCTCGACGCGGCGCTGTTCCCAATTGGCGATCACTGCGCAGACCAGCGCTCCCAAGAGGATCATCGCGAGCAGCGGCAACGCCACGGTCCAGCGGCGCGCGGCCCAGTGTTCGCGCGGTTTGCCGAACAGCGCCATCACGATCGGAACGGCAACGAGCATTCCGAGCGTATCGCCCATCCACCAGTTCCACCAATAGAAGAATCCGCTGACGGGCGTCGCGATCCCGCACTGGACCAACGTCGTGGTCGAAATCGTCGAACCGACCAGGGCCGCCAGCGGGCACAGAAGGACAAACCGGACGATCGTCGCTGGCGTATCCAGCGCCGGCGAGGTCCCGCACAGGCCACGGACGAGCCGAGTTCCGACCGCCGCCTGCAGCATCGAAGCCAGCGCGATCACGACTGTTACAAGCTCCACTAAATGAGCTTGCGGGCCGGCCGGTAGCCCAAACGCCAGGAACCTCAGCAGCAGCGACCCGAACAACGCGCCCGGTAGCACGCGGTAGCCGTAGATCACTCCGGCCGCGAGCATGATCCCGGCGGGAGGGAAAATTGCCGCTGCGTAGCCGGGTGGAATCGTCAGACGCAGCGCAGGCAAGCCCGTGGCGGCGTAAGCGACCGTCAACAGCGCTACGCGCACGAGCGTGACGATCAGTTTGCGCCCGTCGGCGCGCGTCTGCATCGCTCCCCCATCCGCCGCCCGCCGCCGAGCGGCCACCGGCGCAGGTAGCATGACTGCCCCTACCCTCACCCATGGTAATCCCGGTTCCCTGCTTTGAGGAAGGGTCAGAGACGCCGGACTGACTAACGGGCTCGATATAGGCGGGCTCAGCAAAGACGGGCTCGTCAAAAGACGGGCCCGACAAAACACGGCCTCGTCAAAAGACGCTTCGGATGCCGACGAACACTCCGTGCGGCATCACGCCAAGCACGAGCGGGCTCTTGCGCCAGGATGCGTAAGCGCCGGCCGCAGTACCGATCGCAAAGCCGGCCAGTACGTCGGTTTGCCAATGCGCCTGGACTTTCATCCGCGCGATCGCGTCGTACAGCGGCAGCGCTTCAAGTGCCCAAACCGCCGGCTGGCGTTCCTGGTACGCGAAGATGAACGGCGTCACGACCGCGCTGACGGTCGCCACTTCGCCGCTCGGGAAGCTGTAGTGCGAGCCCCCTTGGAACCAGGCGTTCGGATCGTTGCCCTGGATCGGGCGCGCCCGCGTGAACGCGTACTTGAGCACCTCGGCCGATCCCGCGGCGATCAACGAAGAGTCGATTGCGCGCCAGCAGGTGTCGCCCAGGTGTGTGCCGCCCCCCTCCCACAGCGCGCAAAGGACGTCGGCTCCGGCCAGCGAGTCCACCAGGATCAGCTGGTTGCTGCGCCTCCAGATGCCAGCGTTGTCGTAGCTCCAGCGATGGTCGATCCCAAGCGGGCCGCCGGCCCAGCATGGCCAGGAGGCCAGGAACCCCCCGATGGCGAGCGCAACGATCGCCCCAGCTCGCAGACGTGCGGTCGCCGCCCCGGCACCGAATCGGGTGGCACCGGACACTAACGCCCCGGCGTCGGCGTTGCGGCCCGGCGCAGTTCGTACGCCTTCAGATGTGCGTACGCCAGCGCAAGCAGCGACAGCTCGCTGTTGGAACGCTCATCGGTGCGGCCACGCCGGGCGAGCAGATCTCCCACAACGTGCTCAGCTTCGGTTCTCGCCCCGCGTTCGATGTCGCGCAGCATCGACGCCGCCAGTGTCGAGGAAGTGTCGGTCAGCACTGAATCCATTTTCGCGATGAACGGCTGGCGCGGAGAGAACCCCTGCGCGGCGGCGATCGCCGCGCATTCACCCAGCATCCGGCGCCCGAAGTCCGCCCCTGCGGCCCGAACAATGTCGCCGACCGACGCCCGCATCGAGCAGGTTGACCCTGCCAGAGCTGCGATGAACACCCACTTCTCCCACATCTCCTGCAGGATCGAATCGCTGCGGCGCGAATCGAACTTCGCTTTGGAAAGCATCGCCTCGATCGCCAGCGCGCGGTCGCTGCGCGGATTTTCCAGCTCGCCGAAGGAAAGCTGGTGGGTCTCGTTCAGATGCAGCACGCTGCCGTCGGCGGCAAGCGTTGCGGAAATCTGGCACTGGCCTCCCAGCACCGGGCGAGCTCCAAAACGTTGCCGCAGTTGGTCGAGGTGGCGCATGCCGTTGAGCAGCGGCAAGATCGCGGTATCCGCTCCCACCGCAGGCGAGAAAGACTCGATCGCCCCGGGCAGGTCGTAGGCCTTGCAGCTCAGCAGAATCAGTCCGTAATCCTTCCCCAAGTTATCCGATATGACATGCGGCGGTGCGGCGATATGGACATCCCCCAACGGGCTTTTCACCGACAAACCCTGCCGCAGCTGCGCAGCGCGCGCCGGCCGCACCAGAAAAGTGACGTCGACCCCGGCTTCGAGCAGGCGGGCCCCGAAGTACGCGCCGACCGCGCCGGCACCGATCACAAGCACTTTCATTGGCTTGCTCCTTGGCTGTAGCCATTGGGATTTTGGTGCAGAATCTTTTTCGCGCAAGAGGCGTCCGGCAGGGCGTCGGACAGCGGACTTGTGCATCCCGGCTCCTGCGGCTCGCCAGCGCGGGCCCGGCGCCGGAAACGGCTGGGAGGCCGCGTGCGGATCTGGGCATCCGTGCTATTGGGGGCGCTGCTGAGCGCCTGCGCGGCGCCGACGCGCTTTCCCGATGCGCCGCCCGCTTTTCTGTTCCAGGACAAAACGTTCGCCCCGCCGAAGGATCGGATCCGAGCCAGCGATGTATTTGCGGTCAACGATTCGATGCGCAATTTCCTGCATGTCGAGTTGCCGCACCGGGTGCATTGGACGAGTCCAGCCAACGCCCTGCTCGAAGCGTTGCACACCGAGGGCTTGCTCAGACTCGAATACGACGCTTCGATGACCCGTAACGCCGCCGAGGCGTTCGAGGCGCGAAGGGGCAACTGCCTGTCGCTCGTGATCATGACGGCTGCCTTCGCCAAAGAACTCGGGCTGGAAGTCGAATTCCACGCTGCGCGCATCGCGGAGGTGTGGAGCCGCAACGGTGATCTGCTGCTGGGCAGCGGACACGTGAATGTGTCGCTGGGCTCATGGCACAACGGCATCGGCGCGCGCGCCGTCTACCTGGATTCTTTGACTGTCGATTTTCTCGCCGGCGATGAGGTCGCTGGCCTGGCGACTCGGGAGATCACCGAAGCGACTGTCGTCGCGATGTACATGAACAACAGGGCGGTCGAGTCGCTGGTTCGCGGCGATCTGGACGATGCCTACGGCTGGATCCGCGAATCCGTGCGCCAGGACCCCCAATTCGCGAGCGCATACAACACGCTGGGGGTCGTTTACGAGCGCCACGGCGACCTGTTGGAGGCCGAGCGCGCGCTCGAGTACGTGCTGGAGAAACAGCCCAACAATGTCACGGTTCTGTCGAACCTGGCGGACGTGCAGGAGCGCCTGGGTAACCCATCGGAGGCCGGTGCGCTGCGCTCCCGACTGGCGCGACTGGACCCGCACCCACCCTACCATTTCTTCAATCTCGGAATGGCGGCGATGCACTCCGGCGACTTCCGCACTGCCAAGGCGATGTTCGCCAGGGAAGTGACTCGCGCCGACTACAACCCCGAATTCCACTTCTGGCTGGCTCAGGCGTATATGAAGCTGGACGATCCCGAACGCGCACGGCGCCAGCTCGCGCTCGCCGTCGAGAAGAGCTCGGACAGATCCGCACGAGATTTGTACACAGCCAAGCTCGCCTGGCTGATGTCGAATCAGCATTCGCACGCGTCACCGCAGGCGCGCGATCGCAGCGCGCCCGAACGGGCGCCGCAATAGCGCTGAAGCTGCACCCGCCCGTCTGACTTTGAATCGTCCCGCTGCCAAGCGTTCCGCACCTGTTTGCGGGACTCGCTCACCCACCTTGGTAACGATTCGGAAACCGGCGCGATTCGCCGCAAGCGATCGTTAGACTGCCCACTGGTTGCGCGTTTTCGCGCGTTTTCGTGCGTTTTTGCGCCTTCTCTCTATAGGATCGGTCGGCCCCCATGTGGATCGTCGCTCTGGCGCTACGGCGCCCCTATACGTTCATCGTCCTGGCAGTACTGATTCTGCTGCTGGGCGCTTTTGTGATCACGCGCACGCCGACGGACATCTTTCCGAACATCAATATCCCGGTGGTCGCCGCCATCTGGCGTTACACGGGTCTGGCGCCGGACGAAATGTCCAAGCGGATCGTTCTGTTCTCGGAGCGAGTCGCGCAAACCACCGTCAACGACATCGAGCACACCGAGTCGCAATCGCTGAACGGTGTTGCCGTGGTGAAGTACTTCTTTCAGCCCACCGTGAACGAAGAGCTGTCGTACGCGCAGATCACCGGCGTGTCGCAGACACAGTTGAACTTCTCTCCACCCGGCACCGCACCACCGTTCATCCTTGCCTACAACGCCTCGACCGTGCCGATCCTCCAACTGGCGCTGTCGAGCGACCAGCTGTCCGAGGCGCAGATCTTCGATCTGGGCAACAGCATCCTGCGCACCTCGCTGTCAACCGTCAGTGGCGCATCGATGCCCTTCCCGTACGGCGGCCGCACGCCACAGGTGCAGGTCGACCTGGATCCGAAAGCATTGCGCGCCTATGGACTGTCGGGCAACGATGTGACGACCGCGATCGGTCAGCAGAACCTGATTCTTCCGGCCGGAACCGAGAAAATCGGCGACCTGGAGTACTTCGTATCGATCAATGCCAGCCCGACCAAGATCGAGGAGCTAAACGATCTGCCGATCACCACACACAACGGCAGCGTCGTCTACGTCCGGGACGTTGCCCACGTACGCGACGGTGGCCCCCCGCAAACGAACATGGTTCGCCTCGACGGCCATCGCGCGGTTCTGATGAACGTGCTGAAAACGGGCGGCGCCTCAACGCTGGATGTGATTGCCGCAATCCATGAAAGGCTGCCGCAGGTCGAGGCGGCGCTGCCCTCCACGCTGAAAATCCAGGCCTTGGGCGATCAGTCCGTTTTCGTGCGATCGGCCGTCACGGGCGTCGTGCGCGAAGCGGTGATTGCCGCAGCGCTCACCGGCCTGCTGATTCTGCTGTTCCTGGCGAGCTGGCGCAGCACGCTGATCATTTGTATTTCGATTCCGCTGTCGATCCTGGCCTCGATTATTTGCCTGTCGTGGCTGGGCGAAACGATCAACATCATGACGCTGGGCGGGTTGGCGCTGGCCGTCGGCATTCTGGTCGACGACGCGACGGTGACCATCGAGAACATCAACTATCACCTGGAACAGGGCAAGGACGTCGAAACGGCGATCATGGACGGCGCCCAACAGATCGCGCTGCCGGCGCTGGTATCGACTCTTGCCATCTGCATCGTCTTCATCCCGATGCTGCTGCTGACCGGAATCGCGCACTACTTGTTCATCCCGCTGGCCGAAGCGGTCGTTTTCGCGATGCTCGCCTCCTACATCCTGTCGCGGACGCTGGTACCGACGCTGGCCAAGTACTGGGTCAAGCGCAGCCTGCACGTTCACATGGACGAGCAGAAAGGCGGCTTCATGATGAGGCTGTTCGCGCGGTTCGAGCACGCGTTCGAGCGTTCGCGCGATGCCTATCGCAGGGTGCTGCAAGCGGCGCTGGCGGCGCGCTGGCGCTTTCTGATCCGGTTCATGCTGGCAGGCCTCGCAGTGTCATCGCTGCTTGTTCCGCTGGGCCGGTACTGGCCCGGACTCGGCGAAGACTTCTTTCCAGCCGTCGATGCGGGCCAGATCAAGCTGCATTTGAGGGCGCGTACCGGACTGCGAATCGAGGAGACCGCGGCGCTGTGCGACGCAGTCGAAGCCAGTGTGCGCCAGGTCATTCCGAGTTCCGAGCTGGCGTCGATGGTCGACAACATCGGCGTTCCCTACAGCGGAATCAATCTGGCCTACAGCACTTCGGCGCCGGTCGGACCGGGCGACGCGGACATCTTCGTCTCGCTCAAACCGGATCATCGTCCGACGGCTGGCTACGTGGACGCGCTGCGGGTGCGCCTGAACCGCGAGTTCCCGTCGACCAGCTTCGCCTTCCTTCCGGCCGACATCGTCAGCCAGATATTGAACTTCGGGCTGCCGAGTCCGATCGATATACAGATCTCCGGCTTCAACGTGGACGCCAATCGCCAATTCGCCGACGATCTGCTGCAGAAGCTGCGCGAGGTCCCGGGGGCGGTGGACCTGAGGATCCAGCAGGCGTTCGACTATCCGTCGCTGCAGGTCGATGTGGACCGCAGCAAAGCGCAGTTGCTCGGCCTGACGCAACGCGATGTAGCGTCCAATCTGCTGGTTTCGCTGTCGGGCAGCTTCCAGACCTCCCCCTCGTTCTGGATCGACCCGAAGACCGGAACCCAGTACAGCGTCAGCACCCAGACGCCGCAGCCGAGCCTCGATTCGCTCAATGCGCTGGCGACGACGCCGCTGGGAACGCCCTCTTTGGCGCCGGGCGCGGGAGCGCCGGCGGCAGCATCGCCGCAAATCCTCGCCAACGTGGCAACGTTCCATCGCGCGGTAAGCCCTGCTGTCGTCAGCCACTATGACGCCACGCCGGTGATCGACATCTACGGCGCGGTCCAGGGAATGGATCTGGGTTTCGTGTCCTCGCGAGTCGACCGCGTGATCGCCAGCATGAAGGACCAGTTGCCGAAAGGCTCTCTGATCAAGGTGCGCGGTCAGGTGCGAACGATGAATACCTCGTTCTACGGGCTGCTGGTCGGCCTGGCAGGCGCGATCATTCTGGTCTATCTGTTGATGGTGGTGAATTTCCAGTCGTGGCTGGACCCGTTCATCATCATCACCGCCTTGCCGGCCGCTCTCGCGGGGATCGTCGCGATGTTGTTCGTGACCCATACATCGATCAGTGTTCCGGCGCTCACCGGAGCGATCATGTGTATGGGCGTGGCCACCGCCAACAGCATCCTGGTGGTCAGCTTCGCGAGGGAGCGCCTGAACGCCGGCGAAGATGCCACCTCAGCGGCGCTGAGCGCGGGGACGACCCGTTTTCGCCCGGTGCTGATGACGGCGCTCGCGATGATCATCGGGATGGTGCCGATGGCGCTGGGTCTGGGGGACGGAGGCGAGCAGAATGCACCCTTGGGCCGCGCCGTGATCGGCGGCCTCATTTTCGCGACGATGGCCACGCTGGTGTTCGTTCCCGGCGTGTTCGCGCTGATCCACGGCCGGTCGCAGCAAGTGCGAACGGACTGAAAATCTACGGAGCCGACGATGCAGGAGCAATCTGACAAAGAGCCGCGGCCAATACCATCGCGGCGATCACGAGCTGCGTTGTATGCGGCGGGGCTTTTGATCGCCGGACTCGGCCTGCTGGCATGGACGCTGGTCAGCCGCGGCATAGCTCGCGCCGCGCTCGCGCAGCGCACGATCGCGATGGCCACGCCGACGGTCGCGACGACCAAACCGCAGCACGGTCCGGCCGACCAGGAGTTGGTGCTGCCCGGAACGGTTCAAGCGTTCTACGAAGCCCCGATTTACGCGCGCACCAGCGGCTATCTGAAGACCTGGTACTCCGACATCGGCACCCGGGTTGCGCACGGCCAGGTGCTGGCCGAAATCGACACTCCGGAAGTCGATCAGCAGCTGCGCCAGGCGCAAGCAGACCTGGCGACCGCGCAAGCCAACTACGAGCTGGCGCAATCGACCAACCAGCGCTGGCAAGGGCTGCTGGCGACCGAATCGGTTTCCAAACAGGATGCCGACCAGAAGGCGAGCGACGAAGCCGCCAAGAAAGCCGCGCTGGCGTCGGCCGAAGCCAACGTTGCGCGGCTGCGCGACCTGGAATCGTTCAAGCGCGTGGTCGCTCCGTTTGACGGCGTGGTAACCGCGCGCAATACGGACATCGGCGCATTGATCAATGCCGGTCAGAACTCGGGCGCCGCGCTGTTCCGGATGGCCGACACGCGCAAGTTGCGCATTTACGTCCAGGTACCACAACCCTATGCCGCGGCCGCGGTGCCCGGGGTTGGGGCCCAGCTGACGTTCACCGAACGCCCCGGTAAGTCGTACCCGACGCAAGTCGTTCGAACAGCCCAGGCTCTAGATCCTGCTTCGCGAACGTTGCAGGTCGAGCTTCAAGTCGACAATTTAAAGGGCGAGCTGTTTCCGGGCTCCTACGCCGAAGTGCGTTTCAAGCTGCCCGGCAGCGTCGACTCGCTGCGGCTGCCCACCAACACCTTGCTGTTCCGATCGGCAGGGCTGCAGGTCGCGGTGGTCGGGCCCGACCATATCCTGCACTTGAAAAGCATCACGCAGGGTCGCGACTTCGGAAAATCGATCGAGGTGCTGTCCGGCCTCGAACCCGACGACCAGGTGGTGCTGAATCCGCCGGATTCGATCGCAGACGGCGCGCGGGTGCACATCGCCGGGGAGCCGGATAGCGAGGTGGCGTCGGTGGCGCCGGCACGGCGCCGCAATGGGGGCGATGGGGGCCCGTGAGAATGCGCTCGAGGCTTGACTGCGCGATTGCGCTCGCCAGCTTGCTCGCTGGCTCCGGCTGCTCGCTGGCGCCAGCGTATCGAACGCCGCAGACGCCAGCGCCTGCGGCTGCCTACAACACGTCGCCGGATTGGAAGACGGCGGCACCGGCGGATGCGACCGCACGCGGCGATTGGTGGAAGATCTTTCACGACGAGCGACTCGACGCACTGCAGGCGCAGGTCGGTGAAGCCAATCAGGACTTGCAGGCGCAACTGGCCCGACTCGAGCAGGCGCGCGACCTGACTCGCGCTGCGCGATCCGCGTACTTTCCTCTGGTCACCGCGGGGCCCGACGTCATTCGAACGCGAACATCGTTGAACTCGCCCCGTTACACGCCCGATCGACCGAACCCCGGCAACGATTTCGTGCTCGACGCCGACGTGTCGTACGAAGTCGATCTCTGGGGTCGTCTGCGCAATACGGTCGCCTCGGCGCGCGCGACGGAGCAGGCAACGCAGGGCGATCTGGCTGCGCTCGATTTGAGTGTTCGCTCCACGCTCGCGACCGACTACTTCACGCTGCGCAGCCTCGATCTGCAAGCGGATCTGCTGGACCGCACCGTAATCGACTATGCGGACGCGCTAAAGCTGACCCGCAACCTTTATCAGGGAGGCGCCGGCGTGATCGCCGATGTGCGTCAGGCCGAAGCGCAATTGGAAACAGCGCGTACGCAGGCCGAAGACACGCGCTTGCGGCGCGCTCAGACCGAGCACGCGATCGCCGTGCTGGTTGGCCGTCCCGCCAGCGGGTTCCACATCGATCCGCACCCGCTTGCGCCGGAAGCCGAACCGCCAGCGATCGATCCCGGCTTGCCATCGACGTTGCTGGAACGGCGTCCCGACGTCGCGGCGGCTGAACGCCGAGTTGCAGCGGCCAATTCTCAGATCGGAGTGGCGCGCGCCGCGTACTTTCCGATATTTACGCTGTCCGGCTTGGTCGGCTTCGAGAGCACCGGCGGCGGCAGCTGGATCGAAGCGCCCAGCCGGATGTGGGCAGTCGGCCCCTCGCTCGTGCAGACGGTGTTCGACGGCGGACTGCGGCGCGCCCAGAGCGACGCGGCCCGTGCGGCGTACGAACAGCAAGTGGCGCAGTATCGCCAGACCGTGCTGACCGCGTATCAGGAGGTCGAGGATGCGCTGGCCGCGCTGCATCAGCTGCAAAAGGAGACCACGAGCGAACGCGCCGCAGTCGAAGCTGCGCAAGGCGCATTGGAACAGGCCGAATACCGCTACAAGGGTGGCGCCGCGACATATCTTGAGGTGGTTTCTACCGAAAACGCTGCGCTGGCGGCACGCTTATCGGCCGCCGACATTCAGTTGCGCCGGATGAACGCCGCCGTTGTGCTCGTCCAGGCTCTCGGCGGAGGTTGGCGCGCAGCCAATTCCGAAACGCTTTCCACCGCCACGCCGGCAGCCGCCGCAGTCACCGAGGGTGCGCAGGCCGCGGCAGCGTCGGCGCGCTGACTTGCGGCTGCCCACCGTTCGTCCCGGCCACACCCGTTTCATCGCCACCGGCTGCAGTTCGTCGGATTCGCGTTCGGCAACGGGCCTCGGGCGCTAGCATTCGCTCCTGCCTGGAGGCACGCGATGGAATCGGTGAACTTTTCGGCCCGCAACCCCGTCGCGATGATCGTGCTGGTGGCGTTCGTCGCCTTGCTCGGGATATTGAGCTTGGCGAATCTGCCGCTGCAGTTGTTTCCCGACATCGATCGGCCGCAGATCACGATCAAGGCCAACTGGTCGACCGCTTCTCCCGAGGAGATTGAGTCCGAGATCCTCGAGCCGCTGGAAAAAGTCCTGCAAGGGCTTTCGGGCGTCGAAGAGCTGGAAGGCAACGCCAACGCGGGCGAAGCCCAGATCACGCTGCGCTTTTCGATCGGCACCGACATGCGCAATGCGCTGATCGAGGTGCTGAGCCGAATGAATCGCCTGCAGCCGCTGCCGCGCGACTCCGATCGCCCGGTGGTGACGCTCGGCGGCGACGATACGTCCAACGACACGCTGTCATGGTTCTTCGTGCAGCTGTTGCCCGGCACGGGCGGAACGATCGGCGACCAGCGGCGCTTCATCGAGGACACGGTTCGCCCGCGAATCGAATCGATCCCGGGGGTAGCTTCCGTCACGGTCAACGCCGGCCCACCCGACGACGTCCACATCATTGTCGATCCGGCCCGAGCCGCAGCGTTCGGAGTGCAGTTGCCGGACATCGCCAATCGCGCCGCCAGCCCCAACAATGTCTCGGGAGGCCAGCTTGACGTAGGGCGTCGCCAGTACTCGCTGCGCTTCACGGGTCGCTTCGATCCGCAGCAACTGGGCGACCTGGTGCTCGCGTGGCGCGACGGCCGTCCGGTGCGATTGGCCGACGTTGCGAGCATCGAGGTAAGTCCGCCGACTCGCCAGTTCTTTGCCTATCAGAACGGCAATCCGGCGATCGGCATTCAGGTTCGGCGCGCCAACGGCGCCAACGTGCTGGCCACGCTCGACGCGGTCAAGGCGGCTGTGGCCGAGCTGCGCGACGGGCCCTTGAAAGCGCGCGGACTGGGGATCGAGCAGTCGTTCGACTCCTCGCTGTTCATCCGGCGCGCGGTGCGCCTGCTGACCGAAAACTTGGTGGTCGGAACGCTGCTCGCACTCGGGGTGGTCTGGTGGTTCATGCGGGAAATCCGGATCACCGGACTGATCGCGGCTTCGATACCGCTGTGCCTGTTCGGTACCTTCATCGCGCTCACGCTGCTGGGCCGCAGCTTGAACGTGATCTCGCTCGCCGGCCTCGCGTTCGCGGTCGGAATGGTGGTTGAAGGTTCGATCGTCGTTTCCGGCAACATCGTTCGCCTGCTCGAAACTGGCATGGCGCTTCCGGTGGCGGCGCGCGAAGGAGCACGGCAAGTCGCAGGCGCCCTCTTTGCGTCCACGGCGACCACGATCGCGGTATTCGTTCCGGTGCTGTTCCTGAAAGATGTGGAAGGGCAGCTCTTTGGCGACCTGGCCCTGACGATTTCGATCGCCGTGGCCATTTCGATCGTCCTTGCGCTCACGCTGCTGCCGTCGGCCGCCGTATTCGCTCTGAACAGGGTCAACGTCTCTTCCGGCTACGGGCACGGCTGGCCGCGGTTGACGGATTGGATTTTGAAAGCGACGTCCTCGCGCTCGCGCCAGCTCGGATGGATCGCTGGGCTGCTGCTCGTGCCGATAGCGGGCGCGGTATGGCTGGTGCCGCCGCTGGATTACCTGCCGCCGGTCAAGCGCGCTGCGATCGACGCGTTCTTCACGTTTCCGCCCGGGATGAGCTCCGAAACGGTCAACCGCGAACTGCTGCCGATCCTGTTGCAGCGGATGAAACCGTACATGGACGGCACGGCCGAGCCAAAGCTGAAGAACTGGTACATCCTGACCTGGCCAGGCGGCGGCAATATGGGTTCGCGAGTTCAAGACGAAACGCGAATCGGGGAGCTCGAATCGCTCGTTCGCGACAAGATCATCGCCGATCTGCCGGATACGCGTACTTTCGCGTATGAAGGAGAGCTGTTCGAAGGAATCGGCGGCTCGCCTCGTTCGATCGGAATCCACCTGCAGAGCGAGGACTCGGCGGTGCTCAACCAGGTCGCGCTGCACGGGCGCGCTCTGCTCGAGACCACGTTCCCGGGTTCTGCGGTGCAGAGCTTTCCGAATCCGGAGGCAGCATCACTGGAGCTGCGAGCGGTGCCGGACGACCGGCGCATCTCCGAGGTCGGTTGGGACCGGCCGACGCTCGGGCTGATCGTGCGTGCGCTCGGCGAGGGAGCCTGGCTGGGAGAATATTTTGATGGCCACACTCGCCTGCCGATCATGCTGCGCGTGGCTGGCGGCGCGACACCGGAGAAGGTCGCCGAAACGCCCCTTTTTACGCCGTCCGGCGAAATGGTGCGGCTCGGTGATCTGGTAAAACTTTCCACCGCTCTCGGGCCACCAGGAATTCGGCGGATCGACCACCGGCGCACCGTCACGCTGACGGTGGATCCTCCCCCATCGGTTTCACTGGAGCAGGCGCTGCAGAAGATCGACCATGAGGTGCTTCCGAAAGTTCGCGCCGAAATGCCACCCGACGGCACGATCCGGATGGCCGGAAGCGCCGACAGCCTGGGGCGCACGCTGGTGACGATGGGACGAGTCTTCGGACTAGCGCTGTTCGTGCTGTTCCTGCTGATGACGGCGCTGTTCCGGTCGGTGCGCGACAGCGCGATCGTTCTGCTCACCGTTCCGCTCGCTCTGGTTGGCGGGATGCTCGGCCTCAGAGTACTGGGGCTGGTCGCCTTCCAGGCGCTCGATCTGCTGTCTATGATCGGGTTCGTGATGATGATCGGGGTCATCGTGAATCACTCGATTTTGCTGGTGGCTGCGATCCGCGGCGCGCAGACAAGCGTCGCCAGTTTGGAGGAAGCGATCCGCCAGGGCCTAAATCAGAGGCTGCGTGCGATTTTCGCGAGTACGCTCACCGGTGCGCTCGGGGCGCTACCGATGGCGGTCAATCCCGGCCCCGGCAGCGTGATCTATCGGGGGCTGGCCGCGGTGAATATCGGCGGAGTGATCGTGAGCCTGGTGTTCAGTCTGCTGCTGATCCCGGCGCTGGTCCG
Organism: Burkholderiaceae bacterium; assembly: GCA_019236735.1. Taxonomy (GTDB): domain Bacteria; phylum Pseudomonadota; class Gammaproteobacteria; order Burkholderiales; family Burkholderiaceae_F; genus VBCK01. The sequence continues at coordinate 8,011 of JAFAIM010000043.1, read as the reverse complement.
GCTGTTCGGCGAGCGGCGCGCGGTTGCGCAGCAGTTGGAGGCGGCGGCATGAAAGCAACAGGAACTGGCGGAATGAACTTCGCCAAGGCCTTGCTCGCGGCGGGCGCTGCAGTGGCTACGGCGGTCCAGGCCGCGGGGCCAGCCGGTCCGGCGCCGGTCTCGGTGGAGGTCGCAACTGCGCACACCACAAAGTTGGCTCCGCATACTTGGATTCCTGGGTCGGTCGTCAGCCGCGACGACGCTCGGATTGCGGGCATTGTTGCGGGGCGCGTGATGTGGATCGCAGAGGTGGGCCAGCGAGTCGCGGCGGGAGGTGCACTCGCGCGGCTCGACGACACGCTGGTCAAGCTCAAAGTGGCCGACCTTCAGGCTCAGGTGGAACGCGCGCAGGCGCAGGCCAAACTCGCCCAGACTCAGCTGGATCGGTACCAGAACCTTGCAGCCACCAAGATCTATTCGCCCAGCCAGCTCGACGATGCGCGCGCGCAACTGGAGGTGGCCCAGCACGATGTGGCGCGGCTCACCGCGCAGCTCGGGCAGGCGAAATACGAGAACGAGCAATCGCAGATCCGCGCCCCTTTCCCTGGCGTCGTAGCCGAGCGCTTCACTCAGCGAGGCGAGTACCTGCAGGTTGGCGCGCCCGTCGTGCGCCTGGTCAACACCGTCGATGTGGAAGCGCGTGCGACGGCTGCGCTGGCGTTCGCAACCAGCGTGAAGCCGGGCCAGAAGGCAATGCTGCGCGTCGCCAGCGAGCAGCTCACCGGCAAGGTGCGGGCCGTTGTGCCAGTGGGCGACGAGCGATCGCGCCAGTTCGAAATCCGCGTGGCGTTTTCTCCGCCGCAATGGCCGGTGGGAACTGCGGTCGAGGTCAGCGTGCCGACCGGCGCCGAGCGAAGCGCGGTCGTCGTTCCGCGCGACGCCATCGTGGTTCGCCAGTCTCACTCGTACGTGATGCGGGTCGCCGGCAACGGAACGGTCGAGCGCCATGAGATCGAATCCGGCAGCGCGGTCGAAGACCTGGTGGAGATTCGCAGCGGCGTGCAGGCCGGCGACCGCCTGGTCGTTCGCGGCGCCGAGCTGCTGGAACCCGGACAGCCGATCACGATCGTCGATCCGCGTCCCGCCGCCGACCGTAGGCCAGCGAAGGACGTGGAAGGCTGAGGTCGCTCCTGCCGAAGACTGCGCAAAGCTACTCCGCAGCGTTCTGCTTCCGGCAAATCGCCCGCGCAGCTTCCAGTTCCTCCGGAGTGTACTTACCGGACACTTTCACGTAGCGGACTCTGTCCTGATTGGCGAGGCGCTGCAGTTCGTTCAGCGATTCTTGGTCCTCCGTCCAGACCGGCTTGCTTAGCGTGTAGCCTGGTTTCCACTACTTCCAATTCGCCGTGGGTAGAGGCGTATTGCGGTAGCGATCCATGATGTCCTCGGCCTTTTCCGCCTTCTTCGCAAAGGCCGGGTCGTAGGAGGTCAGCCGATAGTCCCCTCCCACCTCCTCGACCAAGAACAGTTTCTTGCCGTCGCCGCTGTTCAGCCGCGACAGAACTTCTTTCGGCAGGATCACTCCGAGCGAATTGCCGAATCGACGTACCTTTATCTCGATCATTCGAACCGCTGCCTTACGGTTATACGGTTATTACGATTGTGATAACGAACGGAGCTCTCGGCAAGCCATCAGCCCAGCGCGCTTTTCACGATTGCAAGCCACGCGGGCGAGGCTCCGACCCAGAGGCGCAGCGAGTACGCGCAAGCCATCGCGATTCCGCCCCACAGAGTTGCTGCGTTCAAGCGGCCAAGGCGCGTGAGATCCCAGGCGATCAGCGGAAGCAGCAGGACGAGCTCGGTCGAGACCCAAGGTGGCAGGCTTTGCGGGTTGAGCGCGTCGATGCGGCCCCATCCCGCCTCTGCGATGACGATCATCGCAAGCAGCATCCAGCGTTTGTGAGTCTGTGGCTGCGGTCGGGCCGCAAGTCCCGCTGTCACAAAGGCGGCGTACAGAACCAGGTCGCACACGGGAACCGTCACGAACGTGGCCGACGGCATCGGAACGTCGTGAAAACCGTGGACCGCTGCATAACCGGCAACGATCGTGCCGATGACCACCATCAGCGGCGCCAGGCCGAACGCTACGCGTCCCAGCCTGCGATGCAAATCGGTGCGCCCCGATGCGACCAAGGTGACTTGCGTCAACGTGAGCGCGATCCAGCTGCTGAAGATCAGGCCATGCGCGATGAACAGCCAGCGGATCGGCTGCAAAGGCGGGTCGAGGTAGGAATGGCCCCCTGGCGCGACGATTCCCCTCAGGAAGAAGCTTGGCGCGAAACCTCGCAGCACGATCACCGTTGTGAGCAGTGTCATGCCCAGAAAGAAGGCATGCTCGACCCGTTGCGACGGGCGCACAGCCGTGATCGCCTCCATCCGCCTACCTCCTCCTCCCAGGCCCGCCGACCTGCTTCCACTCTACACTGACCCCTTACGGCGACAAGCACGTACCGCCAAGCAGCCTTTCACCCGATCCAGGCCACCAGCGATCCTGTCGAAACGATGAAACCGGAAAAACGCTCGTTGCCGATTCGGAGAGTGATTCTGGGCTGCGGCACGTTCGGCGGCGTCGGCAGCTCCAGGCACCTGATCGGCAAAGGTATGGATCGGGCCGCCGCTTTCGAAACGCTCAATGAGGCCGCCGTCCTTGGCATCGAGATGTGGGATACGGCCGAGGGATACGCCGGGGGAGAGAGCGAGTCGGCAATTGGCGCCTGGCTGGCCAGCCGCCCGCAACACATCACGCAGCGGATCCGGATAGCGACGAAAGTCGCTCCGGCCAGCCTGGGTGGAGACGAAAGCGCGTTGTTCGACGAGGCCTATGTTGCGAGCAAGCTGGCGATCAGCCTCGAGCGTCTGGGCCGGGAGCGTGTCGCCCTGTACATGGCGCACGCGCCGTGTCGCATCACGCCGGTCGGCAAGACCGTGGAAGCGTTCGCTGCCGTGAAGGAATCCGGGCGCGCCGAGGTGCTCGGATGTTGCAACGTAAGTTCGGATCAATTGCTCGCCTTCCTCGACGAGGCAGAGCGGCGCGGGATGCCCGGCTTCACTTGGGTGCAAAACGGTTTCAGCCTGCTATCCCCGGATGACGACAAGGAAGTTCGAGCGATCTGTCGCGAGCGCAAACTGGTCTATTCCGCTTTTTCTCCCTTGGCCGGCGGAGTGCTCGCGGGAAAATACCGAAGGGGCGAACCGTTCCCACCGGGGAGTCGCCTCGATCTGCGACCTGACGGGCGCACCCTATCGGAAAAGACGCACGATGCTCTCGACCGCCTCCATGCAATGGCGGACGCGCGCGGCACGAGCTGCGCCGCATTGGCCTTGGCCTGGATCTTCGACCATCCCGATTGTTTTGCGCCCGTTGCCGGACCGTCGCGAAGTGCTCCTCACTTGATGCACATCGCCAAGGCATTGATGATCGAGCTAAGCGAGAAGGATCGCAAAGAGCTGACGCAGGCGTTTTTGGCCGCAAGCGCGTAGCTGAGCACACGAAGAACAAAGCTGAGCGGAGCTCAGGCGCCAACACCCATCGCGTGGGTCCGGCAATTACTCCGGATAGGGGAGCATGCGTTGCGTTCGCTCGGCGACGTCCCGCCGTAACATTTCGTGAAGGGAGGAAGCGGCATGAAGTGGATGGTCATTATCGGTTTCGCATGCGCCGTCGTTGGCGGGCTGTATCGATGGCTCGTTACGCCGAGCGATCCCGAAAAGTGGGGTCTGCTCGATGTCGGGCTTGTGATGATCGGGCTCGGCGGCGTGGCGTTCTTTGTTGTAGGGCTGATCCTACTGGGCGTGAAACAGGTATTTCGCTAGCGAAATCGCCGTCACATTCGCCTCGTACAGTCTCGGCACTCGAACCGACGTGCCGAGGCAGATATGTCCACGATCGAACACGTGGTGATTGTCGTCAAAGAGAACCACACCTTCGACAATTTCTTCGGAGCGTTTCCGGGAGCGCAAGGTGTCACCCTGCCAGCCGCGCCCGATCCGCATCCGGACCAGAATCATGACCACGGCGCTTGGCTTGCCGCGGTGGCCGGCACTGGCGGTGTGAGAATGCAGTACGGCCCGAAGAACATTCCAGCAACTTGGGCTCTGGCGCAGCAGTACGCCCTGTGCGACCAGTACTTCACGGATGTTGGCAGCGAGTCCGAGCCAAACCACCTGTTTTTGATCGCCGCTGACTCACCTGTGATCGACGACTCATCGGCGACACGGTCGAAATACCAACCGTCTCCTCCGTACAACCTGCCGAGCTTGCCGGCGCTGCTGCAGCAGAACAAGCGTCAGTGGCGCAATTACGCCGATGCCAAGTCCTCGTATTTCACCAACATCCAAGCGTTGCGCACCAACCCGTGGAGCGTGGCTTCGGCGCAGTTCGACGCGGATGTGAAGAGCGGCTTCCTTCCCGACGTGGCGTGGCTGTATCCACCCTACCCTGACAGCGACCATCCCGGCGGCGGGCGCACCGTAGCGACGGGAGACACGTGGACTCATACTCGAGTCGAGGCGGTCGCGCAAAGCAGTCTGTGGGCGAGCAGCGCCATCATCATCACGTGGGACGACTGGGGTGGCTGGTACGACCACGTGAAGGCGCCGCAGCGGTCGACCTGGGCAGGCGCAGGTCCAAAGGGCTATCACGGATCGCAGTTTCGCTACGGCTACCGCGTTCCGTGCCTGGTCGTGAGCCCGTACGCGCGCCAGCAGGTGATCCACCAAATGTATTCGCACGTGAGCTGCGTGAAGTTCTGCTTGCGACTGTTCGGATTGCCGGCCTGGGGCGCACCCGCGCTGCAACCGGGTGACCCCTCCGGTGATCTGTGGGAGTGTTTCGACTTCCAGTCGCCGCCCCGACTGGCGGTGCCGCGCTTTACACCGGTTTGAACGGCGAGCGCCTCATCTCGCGTAGCGCGCCATCGGTCGCGCGGCCTTTGCTGCGACAGGTCCGAAAGGGAAGCCTGATCTGTCGTTCCTTGGAAACATTGCCGCACTAGAGTCTGCCGGCAGTGTCGAAGTGAGCGTGGGTCGCGTTGGCGTCGAAATCGATTGGAGTCCGCCCGTGAAGATTTCCAGACTGAGCTGCCTGCTGACCGCCCTCGCCTTGTTGTGCGGCCCGCCGGCGATTTCCAGCGCATACGGCGCCAATACCTATTGGAATCCTGGCGTATTGAGGCAATCCTGGTCGTCGGATTTGCTGCCGCTGGTCTCCAATCAGCTCAACGTGATGACGGACGCGCGGCTTGCGACCAAGGCTCGCGGCGACGGCGTCACCGACGATACGGGTGCGATCCGCGCCGCCATCGGCATCCTTTCCCAATCTGGCGGGGGAGTCGTCTATTTCCCCCCGGGCATTTACAACCTCAACGTTCCGTCCGGGCAGCCCAATGGAAGCCCACTGGTAGTGCCGTCCAACATCATCCTGCGGGGCGCCGGCCCGACCGCGTCGACCCTGGTGATCTTCAATCCCAATGCGAGCCTGGAAACCGACTATATCGGCTACTGGGGCGGGATCAACTTCACGAGCTGTAGCTATTGCGGCATGACCGACATCGGCGTCACCGAGGACAATCCGTCCAATCTGCCGGTGGCCGCCGTATGGAATCGAGGCGCACAGAACGTAAAGGACGTCTTTCTCAACGACGTGACGTTCAACCTGACGAACACCAAGAGCATCTGGTTCGAGGCGATCACGAATTTCGTCTTGATAAACAGCCTGGTCAACCACTCGGTGAACCCCGCCGCCAACCAGGGCGGCCCCTTGTACTTCGTCTTCGATACGAACATCAGCCTGCTGAACAACACGATCAACTACGAGTACGGCCGGATCCACCTACTGTTCGACACCAATCTGCTGGTGGAGAACAACACCATGATCCGAAATGCGATGGGCCTGGACACGGCGAGCGGTGCAATCGAGAGCGGAGGCATGGAACTCACCTTCAGCAAGACGGTGCAGATCCTGAACAATTCCCTCACGACGCTCAACGCGCCGGCCGATGAGGTGGGCGATGGCGAGGCCATCATGAGCCAGAACTCGAACATCGCCGACGTCCTGGACCTGGGCACCATCACGGCAAGCACGACGACGACAATTTCCGACACGGGCTCGCTTTGGGGACCGGTCACCGCTGCGCGCATCCTGCAGTACCCCGTCGTGGCCGTCATCGTGTCGGGCAGCGGCGTGGGACAGTGGCGCAACGTCACCGCACTCGACATCGGCACCAAGACCCTGACGGTCGGTCAACCGTGGACCACGGTTCCGGAGGCGGGCAGCCTCTTTTCGCTGTTAAGTTGGACCCTGCAAAATGCGAGGATCGGCGGCAATACGATCACGAACTTTCCCAATGGCATCGTAATCTACAACGGCTGTCAGGCCTGCAACGTCAGCAACAACAAACTGGTCGATTCCCGGCAGATCGTGCTGCGCGTTGCCGATACCGATCCCGATTTGTCGGCTTATCCCGAAAGCCGCCGGATCCACGATGTCATGCTGAATTCCGCCGTCACCGGCAACACCGTTTCGAACACGGCGGGAATCCGTCCCGCATACATTGTGCTGGACGTGGAGGCATTCTCCGCCACGAATTACCGCGGGATGGGCATGATGAACATCAGGTTCGAGGACAATACGGTAAATCCCTATCCACCCAACCCGAGTCTCAGCTATGACCTGGGTCTGACGGAAATTCCGCAGGAGGGAATATTCCCTTGCTTTCTGTTCGGGCCCACGCCCGCGCGCGACCCGCTGACGACGGTCTTCAGGAATATTCGGTACCAGGGAAATTCGCTCACCGCACCCGTAACGTACGGCGCCTATTTCGCTAGCTATGCAACGTCGCTCGCCTGCGTAACGCCATCCAACGACTGAGGGGTTAGTGATTGTTAGCGTTAGCTCGTGACGGGCAAGCGCCAGCGCATCGTTCAATGCGCGCGCCTTGCCGCCATTGCGCAGCTGCGCCAGCAAGCGGATGCTGTGACCAGGTGTGGTCGGTCGATGGACGAGGATGTACTCGCTTACGAGTTGCGCCGTTCGATCAACTGAACCGTCGTCGATGACGATCACCTCGAGCGGGCCCTGATAGCACTGTTTGGCAATCGAGCTCAGAGGTGTCGACGATGCACTTTTCTTCGTTATAGGCTGCGATTAGAACGCTCACTGCGGGCAGCGGCACCTGGAAAGGAAACGTGGGTCTGCGGTCGAACACGAGCCCAGCGAGCAGGAACGCCATCGCGCCGCCCGGAATCAGCGCCACGCCGCTCACGACGAACGTCGCCAGCGCCCATCCAAGAACGCCCTCGTGTCACCCAGCGCGTCGGCGGCGATGACGCCAAGTCCGGCGATCTGCGCGATCGCCAGATCGATGAAAACGATGCCACGCCCTCGCCGAGTTCCGGTGTATTACTGCCCAAAGATGCGGCGGATTCGATCATCGCTTTCTGGTTCCGCCGGCGTGATGCGGCCGAAAATGCCTGTGTTGTAACGATTGACAACACCGTCAAATGTTGGCATCCTTTACAACATGGATGCAGAGCGGCTGCTCGACGACCGCTACGTGCTGGACGAGCGCTCGTTCGCGGAGATGGTGGTGTGGCGCGTACCACAGGCGGTGCCGGGCTGCTCCCACGATCTGAAGTACCGCCTGGCCTACTTGGTGGAAGGCGAGTGCGTGCTCCGCTACGACAACGAGGCGGGCAAGGGCGACCACCGGCATTGGGGCGACCGCGAGACCGAATACACATTCGTCTCGCTCGAAGCCCTTCAGGCCGATTTCTGGACGGACGTGGACGGATGGGAGAAGCGCAAATGAAGATCGTCACCATCGGAGTGAAATCGCGTACCGGCGCCAAAGCGCGCCTGGCCGAGGCGATGCGGGGCAAGGCACAGAAGGGTCCACGGATCGACTTCGCTTCGCCTGATCTGTTGTGGAAGGTGCTGGCGCCCAACCGGCAGGAGATCCTGCGGGCCATGTGC
>JAFAIM010000062.1 GCA_019236735.1 Burkholderiaceae bacterium | reverse complement strand
GCCAAGTGCGGACGCAGCTCGTCGGGGGCGTTGGCTCCAACCACCTGCAGCTCGAAGGCGGTGCCGCGGCTGCGCAGGATCGGCAGCACGTCGCGCAGCAGCCACAGCGCGCCGTCGCGGTTGGGCGGGTGGCCGAAACCGCCTACGAACAGAAGCTTCGCCACCGCACGGCCGCTCGGCGCGCGCGGGCTGACAAACTCGTCGAAAGCCAGAAGCGGGATTGTCCTGGCCTCGATCGCAGAGTCGACCGCGCGGACCTCGGCCGTCTCCAGATCCGACGCGTACAGCACGGTGTCGCTCAGCTTCCAGATTCGCGGCTCCAGGCGCGACATGTAGCGCTGTTCTCCGTTCGGACGCGCGTTCTGGACGAGTGCCTGCTCGCGCAGGCGCAGGAAAACGATTTCGTGACCGTAGTACAGCACCTTGGCGTTGCTGTGCAGTCGCACGAGCGGCAGGTATTCCTTGGCGATGCGCGGTCGGTTGATCAGCACCGCCGCCAACGTTTGCCCCAGCTCCTCCAGCAGCGTTCCGAACCGCTCCGAATTTTCCGCGCCGTGGAACACCTCCACTCCGAGCGATTGCAGCCGCTCGGTGTAGCCAGGCTCGTACCAAAGCGTGTGGGGCCAGAACTTGACGTTCCAGCCATCGCCGAGCAGCGTGGTGATGATGTCCCAGACGGAGCGGGAGCCGGCATCGCGATCGGGTTTCGGCACGTAATGATCCACGATCAGCACGGTCCGCCGCGGTCTCAGCCGCTCCCGCGCGATCCGCACACCGCTGTCGTAGGAGCGGTGCTCCGAGTCCAGCACCCCGGCCCACGCCGCGCGGATCGCGTGTGCGTGGGCGAGCTGCTGCGGGCCGTCGCGCCAGGCGCCAACGCTGACCTCGCTTTGGGAGACGACGGCACTGGGCTGGTAAACCACGCGCCCGCGGGACGCGCGCGCCCGGAAGGCGAGGTCGACGTCTTCGCAGCCGCCGGCTTTGCCGCTTTCGTTGAAGCGGCCGAGCGCTTCGAATGCGGCTTTGCGCACCATCAGCGCGGCGGCCGAACAGTAGTCGGTCTCGCGCAGGTAACCGTACTGCGAGCGGCTGGGGTCGTCGCCATGCCCGAAATGCCAGGCTGAGCCGTCGCGCCACACCACGCCGCCGGCGGCGTCCAGGCGGCCATCGGGCAGCAGCACCTTCGGACCTGCGAGCATGCAGTCGGGGTGAACTGCGAAAGCGCTCAACAAGCCATCCAGCCAGCCGTCGCGTACCAGAATCCGGTCGCTCAAGAAGTGCAGGAACTGTCCGCGCGCCAGCTCCGAGCCGCGGTTGCAGCAGCCCACGTACCCGATGGAAGCGGCCAGCGTCTCCATCCGCAGCCCCGGGATGCGGGCAAGCGACCTCACGTCCTGGTCGGTACCAGCATCGTCGACCAGGATCACTTCAAAGCTCGCCGCCGGCGCATGCGTCGCGATTGCATGCAGGCAGCGCAGCGCAGTTCGGTAACCGTGCTGCGCGCATACGACGATGCTGACTGTCGGCTCGCGGGTTTGCTCGAAGCGCGTCTGCTCCAGCATCAGCTCGGCCGGAAGAAGGCTGTCTGGCCGTGGCTTGGGAACGGCAACGGCATGGACTTGCTTCCACGTCTCGTAATGCACGGTGCCGCGAAACAGTGGGCCGGCGGTCCGGTAGACAAGCGTTACCAGGCGCTGCTTGGTCGAGGCCGAAAACGGCAGGGCCAGGTAGGCCTGCCGCATCCTCTCGTGCAACGTCGGAAACGCCATCAGTCGCCCTCGAACTCGCACAGGCTGAACACCTTCAGCCCGCGCTTCTCCAATCGCCTGCGGCCACCTATGTCCGGAAGGTCGATGACGAAGCAGCATTCGACGACGTTTCCGCCCATCTTCTGGATCAGCTGTGTGGCTGCCTCGGCGGTGCCGCCGGTGGCGACCAGGTCGTCCATCAGCAGCACCCGGTCGCCCGGCGCAATCGCGTCGACGTGGATTTCGATGCGGTCGCGCCCGTACTCGAGTTCGTAGTCATGGCCGATCGACTCGGCCGGAAGCTTGCCCTTCTTGCGGATCGGCACGAACCCCAGCCCCAGCTCGAACGCCACCGGCGCGCCGACGATGAAGCCGCGCGACTCGATCGCCGCCACCTTGTCGATGCGCTGCTCGCGATAGCGGTTCACGATTTCCTGGATCGTTACGCGAAAACCGACCGGATCCTTCAACAGGGTCGTGATGTCGCGGAACATGATTCCCTGCCGCGGATAGTGCGGCACTGTTCGTATGCAGGACTTGATATTGATCATCGGCGCAATCGTCAGGGCGCAGTTCGCCCGCTTTGGCTGGCTCCCGGCACGCGTCCGTACACGTCCGAGAACCGCTCGATATCGTCCTCGCCCAGGTAGTCGCCGCACTGGACCTCGACGATCTCCAGCGGTAGCGAGGTGCGGTTGGCCAGGCGGTGTTTGACGCCGACGGGGATGTAGGTGGACTGGTTCGGGCCCAGGTCGACCGATTCCTCGCCCCGGGTGACATGCGCGGTACCGGATATCACGACCCAGTGCTCGCTGCGTCGGTGATGCAGCTGCAGCGACAGCGATGCTCCGGGTTTGACGTGAATGCGCTTGACCTTGAATCCATTGCCTTCGGTGAGCACCGTGTAGGTGCCCCACGGGCGGTGCACGGTCGCGTGTTCCACCGCCACGGCGGCGCCGGACTTTTTCAGGTGCGCGACCACGTCTTTTACCTGCTGGCTCGCATCCTTGTGCGCCACCAACAGCGCATCGGGGGTGTCCACGACGACCAGGTTCTCTACACCCACGGCCGCGATCAGACGGTCCTGCGCCTGCACGAAGGTGTTGCGGCTTCCCATCAGCAGAGCGGGTCCGACCGCGGCGTTTCCTTGTGCATCGGATTCGTGTGCGTCCGACACTGCTTTCCACGATCCGACGTCGTTCCAACCCAGCTCGCAGGCGATCAGGGCGACATTGTCGGCGCGCTCCATCAGCGCATAGTCGATCGAGATGTTCGGCTGCGCTGCGAAGGTCTCGGCATCGAACGCGATCTGCCCGCCGGCGCTGCGGGTGCCGGCCGACTCGAACGTTGCGCGCGCGGCATCCAAGACATCCGGTGCATGCCGCTGCAGCCCTTCTAGGCATGCGTCCGCAGTGAAACAGAACATGCCGGAGTTCCACGCGAAGTTGCCGCTGCGCGCGTATTGTTCCGCCGTTTGGCGCGCCGGTTTTTCGACGAAGCGTTTGACGGTAAACACGTTGTCACCCGTCAGCGGTTCACCCCGCTCGATATAGCCGAAAGCGGTGTCCGGGCCGGTCGGGGTGATCCCGAAGGTGACGAGCCGCCCACTGGCACAACCGGCAGCCAGCTCGATCGCCTGCGCGCACGCTCGTTGGAACGCTTCTACGTCCTGGATCAGGTGGTCTGCCGGCAAGACCAGGAGGGTGCAGTCCTTACCGTGTTCCCGCTGGGCCCACAGCGCCGCCAACGCGATCGCCGGTGCGGTGTTGCGTCCCTCTGGTTCCAGCAGCAGCGCCACCGGCCATGGCAGGTCGGCGGCGGCCAGATCTTCGGCCACCTTGTACGAGTAGGCGACGTTGGTGACGACCGCCAGCTGTGCCACCCCTGGAAGGCCAACGACGCGTCTGGCGGTAGCCTGCAGCAGCGAGTGGCCGTCGGATACCCGCATGAAAGGCTTCGGCATCGACTCGCGCGACACCGGCCACAGACGGGTGCCGGCGCCACCGCACAGGATCACGGGAACGAGATTCATACTCATGTAACAGACGCCGCACCAGCCCTGCCGTCGCGGGCCTATACCTGTATCGGGCCCAACCCCCCAAAGGCCGCAAGCATAGACGACCTGTGCGGCGATTCGAGGCCACTCGGTCGCCCAAAGGGCGCTGGGGCCCGTGGGTCATGCCTTGGATTCGCGCTAAGATCCGCTCGACCAAGAAACATACGGCGGGAGCGAGGGTTTGGCGGACGGCTGCAGCGCGAACGGGGGAGCAGCGCCACGCGCGGCATTCGACTCTGGGGTTGCCCCGGGAGTCGTGTCCTGTGTCACGCTGTCGATCGTCAGCCACGGCAACGGCGAGGAGATCCTGCTGGTCCTGGAGGATTTGGCCCGGCAGGAACCGCATCCCGAACGCATCCGCGTGCTGGTTACGATGAACGTGCCGGAGGCGCCCTGTTGGGTGCATCGCCAGTGGCCGTTCCTGGTCACCACGATCTGCAATCCGCATCCGAAAGGCTACGCGGCCAATCACAACGAAGCGTTTCGGCGGTGTGAGACGCCCTACTTCGGCGTAATGAATCCGGATCTGCGGGTTCCACAGCCGGTGGTCACCGAGATCTGCGATCGCCTCGCGATCACCCGAGCGGCGATGGCAGCGCCGATCATGACCGACCGCGCCGGCGCCCGGGCCGACAACGCAAGGCCCCTGATTACACCGCTGGAAATCGCGCAACGCTTCGTCAAGAGGAAGCTGGGGCGCAGCTACGTGATTCGAAACGGCGACAATCGGTACGACTGGGTGGCCGGAATGTTCATGATGTTCGACCGCCAGGCGTTCGAAACGCTCGGCGGATTCGATCCGCACTTTTACCTGTACTGCGAGGACTTCGACATCTGCGCAAGGCTGCGTCTGGCCGGGCTGGATTTCGACGTGTACGAGGACCTGCGCGTGGTGCACGGCGCGCGGCGCAGGAGCCACCGCGATGTTCGATTCTTCGTCTGGCACGTCTCCAGTCTGACGCGCATCTGGACTTCCACCACCTTCTGGCACTACCGCCGCATGTTGAGGACGGAGCCTCAGCGCCCGGCCGAATCGGGCGGCGCGTTACCGCTGTATCCGAATGGCGAGCAGCACGTCGAATTTGCCGGGCCGCTCCACGCCGCGGCGCAGACACTGAGCGCGGCCGACCTTCCGGACAGCGCGCCCGGCGTCGGCGCCGAGCACCCGATTTCGTAAACTGGCGTGTTCGAAGGCGCGTGGCGCCGCAGCCGCGGCGCTGGCGCCCCGATAGGGTTGTGCAATGACGACCACAGGCAAAATCGCATTGATCACGGGCGTGACCGGGCAAGATGGTGCCTACCTGGCCGAGTTCCTGCTCGACAAGGGCTACGAAGTGCACGGCATCAAGCGCCGCTCCTCGCTCTTCAATACCGCCCGGATCGACCACCTGTACCACGACCCGCACGAGACCGGGCGCAGATTCACGCTGCACCACGGCGACCTGACCGATTCGTCCAGTCTGCTGCGGGTGATCGAGCAGGTACAGCCCGACGAGCTGTACAACCTTGCGGCGCAGAGCCATGTGGCAGTGTCGTTCGAGGAGCCTGAATACACTGCCAACACCGACGCCCTCGGAGCGCTTCGCCTGCTGGAGGCGCTGCGAATCCTCGGCCTGAGCGGCAAGACGCGCTACTACCAGGCGTCGACCTCCGAGCTCTATGGTCTGGTGCGCGAGACTCCGCAGCGCGAATCCACGCCCTTTCATCCGCGCTCGCCCTACGGCGTGGCCAAGTTGTACGCATACTGGATCACGGTCAACTATCGCGAGGCGTACGGGATGTACGCCTGCAACGGGATCCTTTTTAACCACGAATCGCCGTTGCGCGGGGAGACCTTCGTTACGCGCAAGATCACGCGCGGCCTGGCGCGCGTGAAACTCGGCTTGGAGCAGAGCGTCTACCTGGGCAACCTCGATGCGCGCCGGGACTGGGGGCACGCGCGCGACTACGTCGAAATGCAGTGGCTGATGTTGCAGCAGCCCGAACCGGAGGACTTCGTGATCGCGACGGGCTTTCAATACAGCGTCCGCGACTTCGTCGAGCGCGCCGCCGCCCGCTTGGGGATCGGAATCGCCTGGGAGGGAGAGGGCGCTGCTGCGGTCGGTCGCGCAACCACCGTCGACGATGCCGACGGCGCGACTGGCGGGATTCGGCCCGGCCAGGTGATCGTTCGGGTCGATCGGCGCTATTTCCGGCCTGCCGAGGTGCAGAGCCTGCTGGGGGACGCGAGCAAGGCTCGCGATAAGCTCGGCTGGGTTCCGCGGATCGGATTCGAAGAGCTCGTGCGCGAAATGGTCGACGCGGACTTCGCCAGCGCGAAGCGTGATGCACTGCTGCGCAGCCACGGCTTCCGCTCCCACGAGCCGCGCGAATAGCCGGACGGGTCAGCGGCGGAGCTGCACTTGGACAAGCAAGGTTCGATCTTCGTCGCCGGCCATCGAGGATTGGTCGGCTCGGCGCTGGTGCGAGCGCTGCACCGCCACGGATACGCCAATTTGCTGCTGCGCACGCGCGAGGAGCTGGACCTGACCGACCAGGCGTCCAGCGCGAGATTCTTCGAGGAGCACCACCCGCAGTACGTACTGGTGGCGGCAGCTCGCGTGGGAGGCATTTTCGCCAACGAAACCTTGCCGGCCCAATTTATCCGCGACAATCTGCTGATCCAGGCCAACGTGCTGCACCAAGCGTGGAAAGCTGGGGTCCAGCGCCTGCTGTTCCTCGGCTCCTCCTGCATCTATCCGCGCGACTGCCCGCAGCCAATCCGCGAGGAGGCTCTGTTGACGGGTCCGCTGGAGCCGACCAACAGCGCGTATGCGCTCGCAAAAATCGCCGGCGTCGAGATGTGCCGCTCGTACAACCGTCAATACGGAACGCGCTTTCTTGCGGCGATGCCGACCAACCTGTACGGCCCGGACGACAACTTCGATCTGCAGACCAGCCACGTGCTGCCGGCCCTGGTGCGCAAGATGTTGGAGGCGCGCGCCGCTGGCAGCGACGAGGTTGCGATCTGGGGCAGCGGCACTCCGCGCCGCGAACTGCTGCACTCGGACGACCTGGCGGAAGCGTGCATGTACCTGATGGCGCTGGATCAGGATGCGTTCGATGCGGTGCTTGCGCGCGGCTATTATCCGCTGATCAACATCGGCTTCGGCGAGGATCTGGCGATCCGCGACCTGGCCGAGCTGATCGCCGAGGTCGTGGGTTTTACCGGGCGCCTCGTGTTCGACCGCTCAAAGCCTGACGGAACTCCGCGCAAGCTGCTCGACAGTTCGCGCATTCGCGAGCTGGGTTGGCGGCCGAAGATCGACCTGCGCAGCGGCGTGGCCGCAGTCGCGCAGTTGTTGCGGCAGAAGCTGGCGCTGTGAAAACGTCGTTCATCACCGGCGTCACGGGGCAGGATGGCGCGTATCTGGCGCGCTTGTTGCTCGAGCACGGCCACCGGGTGATCGGCGGCGTGCGGCGGTCCGCCTCCAGCGGACTGTGGCGCCTGGAAGAGCTTGGAATTGCTTCGCACGAACGGCTGTCGCTGGTCAACTTCGATCTGCTCGACCCGGGCGGCGCCGTGCGGCTGCTGGCAGGCCATCGGCCACACGAGGTCTACAACCTCGCCGCCCAGAGCTTCGTTGGAGCCTCGTTCACGGAACCGATGCTGACGCTGCAGACGGCCGGTGCCGGGACGCTTCAGCTGCTGGAAAACATCCGAGCGATCGATCCGGCGATCCGCTTCTACCAGGCGTCCTCGTCGGAAATGTTCGGATTGGCCCGCACTTCGCCGCAGGACGAGGACACGCCATTTTGTCCGCGTACCCCGTACGGGACGGCCAAGGTCTATGCGCATTGGATGGCAGTGAACTACCGGGAAACCTACGGCCTTTTCGCGTGTAGCGGGATCCTGTACAACCACGAGTCGCCGCTTCGCGGCCGCGAGTTCGTTACGCGCAAGATCACCGACGCGGTCGCTCGGATACGGCTGGGTAAGCTCGATTGCCTGCATTTGGGCAACCTGGATGCCCGGCGCGACTGGGGATACGCACCGGAATACGTCGATGCGATGGTTCGGATGATGAGTGCCGACAAACCCGGCACTTACGTCCTGGCAACCGGGCGTACCGCGTCGATCCGGGATTTCGCCACGATGGCGTTTCGCGCAGTCGAGGTCGAGATCCAGTTTCGCGGCAGCGGTGTCGATGAGATCGCCGTCGACGCGCGGACCGGGCGCACGCTGATCCGCGTCGATCCGGCGCTATACCGGCCGGCCGAGGTCGAGCGCCTGGTCGGCAATCCGGCTCACGCCAGGGCGCAACTGGGATGGGAGCCTGTAGTCCCGCTCGAAGCGATCTGTGTGGAGATGGTCGAGGCCGACTTGCGGCGCAATTCGGCGGGAGTGTCGCTGTGATCTGCTCCCGGAAGGACCACGCGTGATCCTGATCACCGGTGGTGCCGGCTTCATCGGCGCCAACTTCGTCCGCGAATGGTTTGCCCGCGGCGACGAAGGCGCTGTCGTGCTCGACAAGCTCACCTATGCCGGCAACATGGCAAACCTGGCGGACGTTCGGCAAAAGCCCGACCTTCACTTCGTGCATGCCGACATCTGCGACCGGACAGCGGTGCAGCAAGTGCTGGCTGCCCAGCGGCCTCGCGCGATCGTGCATTTCGCGGCCGAAAGCCATGTGGACCGCTCGATCCATGGGCCGGCGCAGTTCCTGCAGACCAACTTCATCGGCACCTTCGAGTTGCTGGAGGCCGCGCGCGAGCACTGGAGCTCGCTGCCCGCGGGCGAGCGCGACGCGTTCCGCTTCCTGCACGTGTCCACGGACGAGGTGTACGGCTCGCTGGACGAAGCCGACCCTGCCTTCTGCGAGACGACCCCTTACGCGCCCAACAGCCCCTATGCCGCCTCCAAAGCCGGCTCCGATCACCTCGTTCGCGCATGGCACCACACCTACGGGCTGCCCACGCTGATCACCAATTGCAGCAACAACTACGGCCCCTATCAGTTTCCGGAAAAGCTGATCCCGTTGATGATCCTGAACGCGATCGAGGGCAAGCCGCTGCCCGTGTACGGCGACGGGCGCAATGTGCGCGACTGGCTGTACGTGACGGACCACTGCGCAGCGATCCAGCGCGTTCTGGAAAATGGCCGCATTGGGCAAACGTACAACATTGGCGGAAATTGCGAGCGGCGCAACATCGACGTGGTGCGCGCGATCTGTGCTGCGCTGTCGGCGCAGCGTCCCAAGCCGGGCGGGTACGAATCGCAGATCCAGTTCGTCAAGGACCGCCCCGGACACGACCGGCGCTACGCAATCGACGCGGGCAAGCTCGCCAGTGAGCTCGGTTGGAGGCCATCCGAGACGTTCGAAAGCGCTCTGGCGAAGACGGTTCGCTGGTATCTGGACCACACCGACTGGGTCGCCGGCGTTCGCGACGGGCGCTACCGGAAGTGGATCGAGCTGAACTACGGAGACGGGGCGCCAAAGCCGGCGTGAGGGTGCACCTGGCAACCAGGGGTACCAGGGCCGGTAGCTTCGAACCAACGGGCTGGTATTTCGTGGCAGTAAACTTGTCGCTGCTCGGGTTGGGCCGCTCCCCGCCGAAGAATGCGCATGGACCTCGAAGTGGTTGACGCCCTGAGGGCTGCCGGTGTGCCGGACGACAAGGCGCGTGCGGTCGTGGCGTCGCTGCATCGCGAGATCGATCAGCGCTATGCGTTGCACGCGGCGCAGCTTGCGACCCGCGGCGACCTCGCTGATGGCATCGGCGGCGTCAAGCTCGCCATCGCCCAACTCGAAACGAAGGCCATGACCGGGATTGCCGAGATGCGCGTCGAACTCATCAAATGGTTCCTCGGTTCGATGATCGCGATGACCGGCATCATCCTCGCGTCCGTCAGAGTGATGATTCGCTGACGCCCACTGCGGATGACGACCACCCGACGCGGAATCGTTCTGGCTGGAGGCTCCGGCACGCGCCTGTACCCGGTCACGCAAGTGCTTTCCAAGCAGCTGCTGCCCGTGTACGACAAGCCAATGGTGTACTACCCGCTCACGACGCTGATGCTGGCGGGCGTGCGCGAGATCATGCTGATCTCCACCCCGCAGGACACACCGCGCTTCACGGAGCTTCTCGGTGACGGCAGCCAGTGGGGCATCCGCCTGCGGTATGCGGTGCAGCCGAAGCCGGAGGGACTGGCGCAAGCTTTCCTGATCGCCCGCCAGTTCCTGCACGGCGGCGCCGCCGCGCTGGTACTCGGCGACAACATCTTTTATGGGCACGATTTGACGGATTCTCTGCGGCGCGCCAGCGCGCGAGAAAACGGCGCCACGGTGTTCGCCTACCACGTGCTCGATCCGCAACGCTACGGCGTGGTCGAGTTCGATGCGCAGGGCCGGGCGGTCAGCATCGAGGAGAAGCCCCGCGCGCCGCGCTCCAATTATGCGGTCACCGGCTTGTACTTCTACGATGCGCGCGTGGTGGAGGTTGCCTCGCAGATCCGGCCATCGCCCCGCGGCGAGCTGGAGATCACCGACGTGAACCGCCAGTACCTCGACTGGGGCGATCTGGCGGTGGAGATCATGGGACGCGGCACCGCGTGGTTGGACACCGGAACGCACGAGTCGCTGATGCAAGCGGCGCAATTCATCCAGACGATCGAGCAGCGGCAAGGGTTGAAGATCGCCTGCCCGGAAGAGATCGCGTACCGCAGCGGCTGGATCGGTGCCGAAGACGTCGCACGCGTGGCCGCGTCACTGAAGAACAACGGCTACGGCGCATATCTGCAGCGGCTTCTGACCGATCGGGTGCTGCCACCGACCGCATGAAGGTCCACGCTACCGCGCTGGACGGGGTGCTGGTGCTGGAGCCCGCCGTATTTGCCGACGCGCGCGGATTCTTCTTCGAGAGCTTCCACGCACGCGCTTTCCGCGAAGCGACCGGAATCAACGCGATCTTCGTGCAGGACAATCATTCGCATTCGGCGCGCAACGTGTTGCGCGGCATCCACTACCAGGTGGTGCGGCCCCAGGGCAAACTGGTCCGAGTAACGGCTGGCCGCGTTTTGGACGTGGCGGTGGACCTGCGTCGAACTTCGCCTACGTTCACCCGCCATGCCGCCGTGGAGCTCTCCGCGGACAATCGCCGTCAGATGTGGATTCCACCCGGCTTCGGGCACGCCTTTCTGGTGCTAAGCGATGCCGCCGACGTTCTGTACAAGACGACCGAATACTGGTACGGCGAGCACGACCGCGCTGTGTTGTGGAACGACCCGACGATCGGCATCACGTGGCCGCTAGCGAGTGAACCGGTCGTGTCGCAGAAGGATGCGGCGGCGCCCCCGCTGAGCCGGGCGGAGCTCTTCGAATGAGCAAGGCGCGGCAGTGCCCCGCGGGTGCGGCGGCGCCAAGCGGATGCCTGGCTTGAAGATCCTGCTCACCGGCCGCACGGGCCAGATCGGCTGGGAACTGCAACGGTCTCTGGCGCCACTGGGGGAGCTCATCGCGCCGGAGCGCGCGGCGCTCGATCTGGCGCGCCCCGATGGTATTGGGCCGGTGGTTCGCGCGATTCGCCCCAGCCTGATCGTCAATGCGGCCGGTTACACGGCGGTCGATCGCGCCGAGGCCGAATCCGAGACTTGCTTCGCCGTCAATGCCGCATCTGTCGGCGAGCTGGCTCGGCAAGCTGCGAAGCTGGGCGCGATGCTGATCCACTACTCCACCGATTACGTGTTTGACGGCACCAAGCGCTCGCCGTATGTCGAGACCGATGCGGTCGCACCGACGAATGCGTACGGCCGCAGCAAGTTGCAAGGCGAATCGGAGATCATTGGCAGCGGTTGCCGCTACCTCATCTTGCGCACGAGCTGGGTGTACGCCGAGCGTGGAAGCAACTTCGTGCGAACGATGCTCAGGCTCGCAGTCGAGCGCCCGCAGCTGCGGGTCGTGAACGACCAGGTCGGCGCGCCCACCTGGGCCCGTGATGTCGCAACGGCAACGACCGCAGCGATCGAGCGGGCAGAAGCGGTCGAGGGGCTGTATCACGTCGCATCCAGCGGTGCCACTTCCTGGTACGAATTCGCGCGAAGCATTCTGGCGCTGGCAGGCCTGAATACACCTGTCTCCCCGATCCCGACCTCGGAATACCCGACCGCTGCGGCGCGCCCGGCGTACTCCGTTCTGGATAGTGGCCGCTTCGAGCGGGCAACCGGGTTTCGAATCGGGCCGTGGGAGGAGCGGCTGCGCGCCTGCATCGCAGCGCTGCCTGGCTAAGATGGCTTCGCTACCGGGGGAGCGCGCGAGGTTTCGGTCCACCCGTCTGGTGCGGGCGTTGCGCCCGTGGTGGTTTGCGCTGACGACCCCGCTTCCGCTCGTCTCGGCGTTTCGTCTTCCAGCCTTCGTGCGCGATCTGCGCCGGTTCCGGCACATGGGATCGCCTCTGGCCGTTCCGGCAGCGGACCTATATCCGTGCCTTTGGGATCGCAGCGGAACAACTCCGTTCGATTCGCATTATCTGTATCAGGGCGCGTGGCTCGCGCGCCGCTTGGCCGAAACCAGGCCGCAGCACCATGTCGATGTCGCATCCAGCGCGTTGACGATCTCGGTGCTGAGCGCGTTCGTACCGACCACGTTCGTCGACGTCCGGCCGCTCGAGGTCGCGTTGAGCCGTCTGGAATCGATCCGAGGCGAACTCTATGCACTTGCGTTCGAGTCCGAAAGCGTTGCATCGATCTCGTGCCTGCATGTGATCGAGCACGTGGGGCTTGGCCGCTACGGCGACCCGCTCGATCCAATCGGACACGAGCGCGCAGCGCAGGAACTGGCTCGCGTGCTGGCGACGGGAGGGCGGCTGTACGTCTCGACGCCGGTGGGTAGGGAGCGGGTTTGCTTCAACGCGCACCGCGTCTTCTCCGCCCGCACCGTCGTTCGGTTATTCGCTGGCCTGAACCTGCGTGAATTCTCGCTGGTCGGTGACGACTCGCGCCTGCACGAGCATCAGCAACTGGATGCCGCGGCGCAGTTGGACTACGGATGCGGCCTGTTTATCTTCGAGAAGCTGCGCGCCTGACGGCCGCACGTCCATGCTTGCCTCCCGAGTCGTGACAATGCTCTTTCGCCCGGTCCAGCGCCTGCTTCGACGAACGATCGATTCGGCCTTTCCATCGCTGGGAGTTTGGTACCGCATGATGCGCGAGCAGGCAATGCACGATGCTCCGCGCGACACGCCCCTGGGATTCAAGTTTGTCGGCAACCGCCAGATGCAGTCCGGCGAGTTCGAACCCGAGGAGACCGCGCTGATCGCCGAGCTGCTGGAGCAAACCGATTCGTTCATCAACGTCGGCGCGAACATCGGGTACTACTGTTGCCTGGCGCTGTCGAAGGGGAAGCCGACTATCGCGTTCGAGCCGATCGAAAGCAACGTGCAATATCTGGCGCGAAATGTCACGGCGAACGGCTGGGACGAGCGAATCGAGGTCATTCCGGTCGCCTGGTCCGATTCGATCGGGTTCGCGAAAATGTACGGCGGAGGAACCGGCGCATCGCTGATCGAAGGATGGGCGGGAACGCCGAAGGCATATGTACGGTTCGTTCCGGTATCGACTGCGGATCGGCTGCTCGCAGGCGCATCCCTCGGGAACAATGTCCTGGTTGTGATGGATGTCGAAGGCGCGGAGCTTCTCGCGCTTCGGGGCGCGAGCGAGTTGCTCGGACGTCGCCCAAAACCCGTTTGGATGGTCGAAATTGCGGTCGATCAGCATCAGCCCGGCGGGCAGATCATCGATCCGAACCTACAAGCGACGTTTTCCATTTTTTGGGACGCGGGGTATTGCGCGTACACCGCGCAAAGGGCGCCACGGGTTGTCACGCAATCGGAAGTGGCGCAGGTCGTCAGATCCGGCAAGAACACGCTCGGCGTGCACAATTTTCTCTTCGTGGACAAGGAAAGACCTTTCGTTCGGCATGATCGGGGCACTGCTCAGAGCCGCCAAAAATAGCCGGCTGTACGCGTTCAACCAGATCGACCGCGATCGCTGGGTCGAGGGCGAAGCAGCGCATCAGGCCGCGGGCAGTCGCGTGCTCGACGTCGGCGCGGGTTCGGCGCCGTATCGACAGCTGTTTTCGCACTGCGAATACAAAACCCAGGACTTCGCACAGCTGCAGCCGTCTCAGCTGCGCGACGGAAGCTACGGCGCGATCGATTACGTGTGCGATGCCACCTCGATTCCGGTCGCCGACGCATCGTTTGACGTGATCGTTTGCACCGAAGTGCTCGAGCATGTTCCGGAGCCGACAATGGTGCTGCGCGAATTCGCTCGCATCCTTCGCCCGGGGGGGCGGGTGCTGTTGAGCGCCCCGCTAGGTTCGGGAATCCACCAGGAGCCGCACCACTACTTCGGCGGGTTCACGCCGTGGTGGTATCAGCGTGTCCTGACGCAGGAGGGCTTCGATTCGATCGTGATCGAGCCCAACGGCGGCAGCTTCCGGTTCTTCGGCCAGGAGGCGGTGCGCTTCGCCCGAACGACGGCGCCGAATCAACTGACGATGCCGTTGGTTGCCCGCGTTGCGTGGACGCCCGTGTGGCTGTTGCTTTTACCGGTGCTGGCAGGCGTGGTTCCGCTGGTAGCAGCGGCGCTGGATCGCTACGACCGCGACCGGCGCTTCACGGTCGGCTACCACGTGAGCGCAACACGGCGCGGAAATCAGGAATGAAGCGCGCGCCAGACCGAATTCCAGCGGTGCACGTCGGCCGCCGAGATCGGGCCTGCCCGGTGGCGCAGCAGCCGCCGGCCCAGGCCACTGGTGATGGCGGCGGTCTCGTACAAGCCCTTCGCAGTTTGCATGGAAATCACGGACGCAATGGCGCCGTACGCTCGGCGAAGCCGCGCCTCGTGTAGGGCGGCGCGCGCCCATTGGAAGCGGCCGCTCGCGAACTTGCGCCAGGACAGCTGGTCCTGGCGATAGCCGATCAGCGGATCCGGCAGATTCGCGAAGCCGCTGGTGCGATGGCTGCGCAACAGCAAATCCTGGTCCTCCGCGCCCCGATTCATTTCGGATCGATACCGATGCCGCCGGAACCACTCCGTTCGGCCCATCCACGTCGGGTGAGGCAAATGAAAGCCCGACCAGGGGCGCCGGCAGATTTCCGAGTGCGTGATCGGCGCCGGAAAACGCCCAAGCGCGCGGCCCGCATCGTCGAAGACAACGGCGCTGGAGCCCAGCAAATCGACGGACGGATGTTTCTCGAGAAAATCAACCTGGGCCGCGAGGCGCTCGGGATACGCGACGTCGTCGGCATCCAGCCGCGCGATATACCGGCCCTGCGCGGCGTCGATGCCCTCGTTCAGACGTGGGGCCAGCCCCAACCACTGCCCGTCTTCGAAGACGCGGATACGCGCATCGCCGAGGGCGCGAGCAATGGCAACGCTGCGGTCGCTGGAGCCGTCATCGATCAGTAGCAGTTCCCAGTTGGCATAGGTCTGCCCCCGGATCGATCGCAGCGCGAGGTCGAGCGTGGCCTGTCCGTTGCGCACGGGCATCAGCACGCTCACTAGAGGTGACTGCACAGGTGACTGCAGCGGCAGCGGCATTCAGCTGTGCTCGTAGAACAGGCGCCCGGGCAGGCCCGCTGCGCTATACGTGCGCGACCCGGCCAGACGCCAGCTGATCTCGAACAGTGCGCGTCGCGCCGCGCGCGGCCCGCGTCGCCTGCCCCAGACCGCGCAGAAGGGCAGCAGCAGCAAAGCCCGGAGAAGCCGCAAGCCGGGTCCGAGCGAATGCTTTGCCTGCGCCTGCCCGAAGCCGGTCCAGTCGATTCGCAGGGGCATTGCCTTGTGATCCTCTTCCGAGTGAGCGGCACGTGCGGTCGATGCGCGCTGCAGAAGATCTGCAAAGCGCAGATCGTACGTGTGCTCGCGCCGCGTCCGCTCGAACGCCCGCAGCGCCGCTGCATCTCGCTCGTCCGGGTGAGCCAGATAGTGGCGGATTTTGGCGACGAGGTCGTCCAGGCCCTCGAATACGGCGATCTCCTGACCAGGAACGTAGTAGCGCTCGATTCCGCCCACGGCTTCGGTGATCAGGAAACCGCCCGCGCCCGGAACCTCAAAGATCCGGGCTTTGATCTGTCTGCCGGCCGGCCCGGCACCGGCGGTGCGCCGCATCGGGGGCGAATCGCCGAAATTCAGACTGATCACCGAATCGCGAACGATCCGTGGAATCTCGTCCGCCGGCACTGCGCCACGCGGCCATCCATGACCGAAACACTGTACGTCGATGCCACGCCCGCGGAGCTGGGCAATCCAGGCGGGCCGATTGCCATAGGCTGTGCCCACGAACGAAACCGGCACGCCGCATTGCGCAGCAGGCTTCGGCGCCGCCAGGGCGGCGGCGTTCGCTGCCCACTGGGATAACACGAAATTGTCCAAGCCATCGCGCCGCGAGCGGATGAACGCGCGCTCATCGGTCGTTACGTACAAATCGAAATGTCGGGCGATCAGCCTGGAGAACTCGCGATACTTCCACGAGTCGTCGGTCGACCAGTTGATCAGTATCGGTCCGCGCAACGCACGGATCAGATCGATTGTCTCGGACCAGACTTCGTAGCCCATCAGCACGCATAGCACGACGTCGGGTTGCTCGCGTTCCACGGTGGCCAGCAGGCTGCGGTTCAAGTCCGGAAAGCCGCTCCACGCGTTGCGGTCGAATGACTCGAAGAAAGCGATCTGGTGGCCGAGGCGCTCCAACGCGGGCAGGAAATTCGTGTATTCGTAGCCTGCGCCACGCTGTGGGTCGCCGTAGTTGTGGCGGCCGAAGACACACAGGATTTTCATGGACGATTCGCCCGCAACGCCCGGTTGGCAAACAGGACCGCCAGCACATAAAGAGCCGATGACAGATTCAGCGCGGCGACCAGGCCCGCCAGACCATACGGTCGCGTCCACACGAGGCCGAACGCGACGAGCGTGGCCGCTTGCAGCGCCTTCGGGAGGAAATACACGCGCGGACGCTGATAAACGAGCCCTTTGAGTGCGAGCAATTGCCCGAGCTGGAATACAGCCGAGCTGAGCATGATGAGCCAAAGCAGCTCCGAGCGGCCGGCGAACTGCGCTGAGCTCAGCAGCAGCATCAGCGGCTCGGACAGCAACCAGCCGGCGGCGACGATGGCCGCCATCCATGCCACTGAGGCGCCGACACAGGCTCGAAGCAGGCGGTCGGCTTGTTCCAGTTGCGGTTGCGAACCTGCCGCGCCGGCTCGATCGAACAGCACCGGCAACACGAGCTGGGTCAAAAGGCCCACGCCGACGATGAACGGGGTGTTGGCGATCTGACTCATGGCGGCGTAGATCCCCAGATCGCGCTCCCCGTCCATCGCCAGCACGATCCAGCGGTCGGCGTAGCTGTTAATGGCGCCGAACGCGGAGAACGCGGCGAACGACAATACGTACGCGAGGATCTGTCCGCGCAATGCGATCGGCTCGCCGGCGTGCGGTCCGTTGCGCGGGCGCGCGTGCCTGGCGTGAAGCCACTGCACGCCGTTGACAAGCACCGTTGCGACGAAGAATCCACCCAGCGCGGCACGCGCGTTGGGGCCCGCGACGACGAACAGACCCAGCGCGAGCAACGGCTTGAGGATCGCATCCACCGCCTGGTACGCGGCCACGGCGATCCGCCGTCGCAGCGCGCTCAGGACCGAGATCAGGTACCCCTCGCTGCCGGCTCCGATTCCGAGAAGGATCGCCGCCCCCGCCACCCCGGCCCATTCGGAATCGAGCGCCGCGAGCGCGAAGCCCGCAGCGGCAAGTGCAACCAGCGCCAGGGCGGCGGCACTTCGCAGATAGATGCGATCCAAGACGGAAAAATACGCGGCGAGCTCGCCGCGGTCGCGGCTGATCGAGTAGTAGCGCAGAACGGCCTGGGAGATCGGCCCGTACACGAACATGTTGCACAGGCCGGCGATGGTCAAGCCGAGCGCGAAGCGGCCATACGATTGCGGGCCAAGCGTGATCGTCAGGACCTTGATGGCCGCAAAGCCGCCCAGGAGCGTGATGGCCTGTCCGACCGCGACCCAGGCGATTTCCCTGCGGGCTCGGATACTGGGAAATGTACGGATTGTTCGATACGAGTGAAAGCTGGATTGGGGCGGGATTGTAGACTTCGCATATGAGGCGCCTGCTGCTGTTCATGCCGGAGGACTGGTACTTCTGGGTCCACCGCCTTTCCCTGGCACGCGCCGCGCGTGCCGCCGGCTATGAGGTCGCGCTCGTCACGCGGGTGGGCAGTTTCGGCGCAGCGATCGAGGGCGAGGGGATCCGGCTGTACCCCTTGCGCAGTTTTCTTCGAAGCAGCGCCAATCCCTTCGCCGAGCTGAGCATGTTGCGGGAGCTGGTCAGCGCGTACCGGGACTTCGTGCCGACGATTGCGCACCACGAGGCGCTCAAGCCGGTGCTCTACGGCCCGCTCGCTGCGCATCTTTCTGGCGTGCCCGCTGTCGTCAATGTGCTGGTGGGCCTGGGATTCCTGTTTGCGTCGGACTCGATGAAGGCACGGGTGCTGCGCGTGCTGTTGCTGCCGCTGCTGCGAATGGCGTGGAACTCGGGAAACAGCCGCGTGATCGTGCAAAACGATGGCGACTACCGGACGCTGATCGACTACCGTTTGGCCGACGCGGGTCGGATCTCGAAGATCCGCGGCACCGGCGTCGACACCTCGCTGTTCGCGCCGACGCCGGAGCCCTCCGGAACGCCGATCGTGATGCTCGCGAGCCGGATCCTTTGGGACAAAGGCGTCGGCGAGTTCGTCGAGGCCTCGCGCATCCTGCGCGCTTCCGGATGCCGCGTGCGCTTCGTCCTGGTCGGCATTCCCGATCTACACAACCCGATGGCGATTCCGCGCAAGCGGATCGAAGCCTGGGTCGCCGAGGGTCTGATCGAATGGTGGGGAGTGCGGTGGGATATGCCGAAGGTGCTGGAGCAAGCGTCGATCGTGTGCCTGCCGTCGTATCACGAGGGCTTGCCGAAGATCTTGCTGGAAGCGGCCGCTTGCGCTCGTCCGATCGTCGCTACCGACATCCCGGGCTGTCACGCGATCGCGCGGCACGGGATCAATGCCTTGCGGGTTCCCGTGCGCGATGCCGCGGCAGTGGCGGCGGCGGTCTCGACGCTCGTTCAGGACGCGCCGATGCGCAAGCGCTTCGGCGAGGCCGGTCGCAAGATCGTGCTGGAAGAGCTTTCGGACGAGATCGTCTGCCGGCAAACCCTTGACGCCTACGGAACGCTGATCGCTTCGGCGGGGTTGGCGGCTAACGGTCGGCACCAGGCTGCCTGACGCTGTCGCTCGGCTCGTCCTTCCTCTCGTAGAAGTGCCGGGTCGGCAAGGCCCCCTTGGGGAAGACCTTCCGCACTGCCATTCGCAACACCGCGTCGGCGCGCAGTGCCAGGTCGCGCAGCGGCTGTTCCGGGCGCCCGCGGAACGACGTGACGTGAAAGTAGTCGACGCGGTCGGCGGGAAACCGCGAGAAGTAGTAGTTCGAGACGCAGCATCGCGGAACTGCTGCCGTCACCGGCGAAACAGAGTGCCAGGATGCCTGGTTCGTCAGCATCATTACCAGGCGGTTGAATCTGCTTTCGATCGTGATTTGGCCGCCCCGCACGCCGTGCGGCCACAGTTCGAGGTTTCCGCCGTTTTCGAGCTTCCAGCCCGGCGAGGCGTAGTACAGCAAATTCAGGACACGGTAGCGCACGCGGTTGCGGTCGTGCGAGTTGTCGATGTGAGGATTCAAAAAGTGTCCTCGCGACATCATCGAGATCCCGCCTGCGTACAGCAGTGCATCGGGCTCGAGCGCGCGCAGCCCGGTGATGCGGCTGATCAGATCGACCACGCGCGGATCCTGAAATGCATACAGCGCCTCCTCCAGGATCGGGTCGTAGCGATCCATTTGCGCGGACACGTACTTGAACTCGCGCAGGCTGTGCCGCGTTCTCATTTCCGTGCCGGCCGGGAATGCGTTTCGGACCCGCAGGCCGACGTCCTCCGGAAGCAGGTCATCGACGATGCAATGAGGGATGCGGCAGGGCGATTGCCACCGGCTGCGCAGGTCCGACAACGCTGGTTCGAGTCGCGAGACGATGCTCGACGCGATTTCGCCTCTGCGCATGGTGACGTCAGTCTATTCCTTCGTCTCGCGCCGATCGGTGCTTGACGACCTGGTACGGATTGGTACAAAATACGTACCAATTGGTATGAATCCGAACCGAGCACGAATTCCGCAGGCCAATCCATCCGTCGACCTAGGCGGTCGCGCCGCGCGCAGCCGTCTGGCCGCGATGGTCACGCAACTGCTCGAACACTGGCAGCTGAGCGCAGCCGAACAGGCACAGGTGCTGGGCCTGTCGGGCGCCAGCCGCAGCACGCTTGCGCGCTACCGTGGCGGCGAGCCGTTGGCAGACAACCGCGATCTGCTGGACCGCGCCGGCCACCTGCTGGGCATTCACAAGTCGCTACGCATGCTGTTTCCGCACGATCGGGACCTTGCGTACCGCTGGATGACGCAGATGAACCTCCGCTTCGGCGGTCGCCCCGTGGATCTGGTCATCGCGCACGGCTTCGAGGGTTTGCTGGCGGTGCGGCGCTATCTGGATTTCCAGCGCGGGCGGTAAGCAGCACCGAGGCAGGGCCATGGACGGGGACTTTTTCTCCGCCAATGTCGACTTTCATGGCGACCTGGTGCGCAACATCCCGGGCATCCGCCATTCGCAGAACCTGTTTGACGATCTTTCCTCCGACCCGGCCGACTGGCAGATCGCGATCGCCGCCGAGGGATCTGAGCGCATCCCGACTGCCTCGGCGCTGATTACTCGGCCGTTCGACTACGGCAGCGTGATCAGCTATACCTTCGATTCCGCGCACTGGCAGGCCACCCGCTTCTCGGACGGGACCTCGTACGGCGTGTGGTACGGATCGATGGAACTGGAGACGACCGTGTACGAGACCGCGTGGCACTGGTACCGGTTCGTTGCCGACAGCTTCGGCTCCGAAGACCGCGTCGTCACCACCGAGCGGCGCGTCTTCGACGTCCGTTGCGATGCGTTGCTGGTCGACCTGCGAGGCAAGGAAGCGGTGCACCCGGAACTGTTGAGCCGCACCAGTTACGCCTTCACGCATGAAGTAGGACGCTACGTGCATCGACAAGGCTTAAACGGCCTGCTCACGCGTTCCGCGCGCTGCGACGGTGAAAATGGCGTTGTTTTCCAGCCGGAGCGCCTGTCGAGCGTGCGCGACCGCCTGTTCCTGACCTATCGGCTGAACGTGGCGCGCGACACCTTCGAGGCCGAGCGGTCCAGAAAAAAGTGGCTGCAGCTGGTCCCCAGCAAGCTCGGGTAATTCCATGCTCGTGCGTTTTCTATCACCCCACCAGCCCCTGCCTCTTTCCGAACGCGATATTCGCCGCCAGGAAGCCGGCCTTCGACCCGCAATCGAAACGGGTGCCCGAGAAGCGCCGCACGATCACCTCACGCTGCGGCACTCGGCGCGCGATCGCGTCGGTGAGCTGGATCTCGCCGCCGCTGCCGCGTGGCGTCGTCGCGAGCTCCGCGAAGATCTCCGGCCGAAGCACGTAGCGTCCCACTACCGCAAGGGTGGATGGCGCCTGGTCGGGGCGGGGCTTTTCGACGATGCCGACGACGCGCTCTTCCGGTCCGTCCATCGGTTCGGTGGCGACGACGCCGTACTTCGAGGTGTCCGCGCGCGGAACGTCCTGCACCGCCAGCACCGATGATGCATGGCGCCGGTAGCTTTCGACCAGCTGCGTCGTCACACCGGGAGCCGCGTCGATCAGGTCGTCGGCCAGGATCACAGCGAACGGCTCGTCTCCGACGACCGGCTGTGCGCACAACACCGCATGCCCGAGTCCGAGAGGCTCCGGCTGGCGCACGTATACGAATGTCACGCCGCGCGGGGTTGCGGACATCAACGCTTCCAGCATCTGGTGCTTGCCGCCGCGTTCCAGCAGCTGCTCGAGCTCCGGTACGCGGTCGAAGTGATCCTCGATCGCACGCTTGTTGCGGCCGGTGACGAAGACCATCTGCTCGATGCCTGCAGCGGCGGCCTCCTCGACGGCGTACTGGATCAGCGGTTTGTCCACCACCGGCAGCATCTCCTTCGGCATTGCCTTGGTCGCGGGCAGAAAACGCGTTCCCATTCCCGCCACCGGAAACACCGCCTTGCGAACTTTCTTAGCCTGCATCCCCCCTCCCTTGTAACCGTCCTTGCGACTGTCGACGCGCCAGCAATTCCTTGCCGATCTCCACGCCCCACTGATCGAACGCATTGATGCCCCACACCGCTGCCTGCACGAACGTGCGGTGCTCATACAACGCCAGAAGGGCCCCCACCGACCGCGCGTCCAGCCGCTCGATCCGAATCAGCGTGCTCGGTCGGTTGCCGGGGGCTGCTCGGTACGGCGCAAGCTCCGCCTCGCCCAGCAACGAATCACCCCAGGCTAGCGCGTCGGCCTGCGCCAGCGCGAAGCGGTTCAGCAGCTCCAGCCGAGGCTCCCCGCTCGTCTCGTTCTCTGCCACCAGCAGGATGTCCAGCGGAACCCAGCTCGTGCCCTGGTGCAGGAATTGGAACACGCTGTGC
Organism: Burkholderiaceae bacterium; assembly: GCA_019236735.1. Taxonomy (GTDB): domain Bacteria; phylum Pseudomonadota; class Gammaproteobacteria; order Burkholderiales; family Burkholderiaceae_F; genus VBCK01. The sequence goes on along the minus strand of JAFAIM010000062.1, from coordinate 25,164 downwards.
TGCGCGTTGGTGCCGACCTCGCCCCATACCACCGGCGCCGTCTCGATCGCTAGCGCCGCGCCGTCGCGGTCGACCCTCTTGCCCAGGCTTTCCATCTCGAGCTGCTGCAGCCATGCCGGCAGCCGGGCCAGGCGCTGCGAGTACGGCACGACCGCGCGCGAGCGAGCGCCCCAGAAGTTCGAGTACCACACTCCCAGCATCGCCAGCAGCACCGGCAGGTTCTCCGACAACGGCGCGTGCGCGAAGTGGGCGTCCATCGCGGATGCCCCAGCCAGCAGTTCGCGGAATGCGAGCCGTCCGTGGGCAATGGCGATCGGTAGCCCGCAAGCCGACCAGAGCGAAAAACGCCCCCCGACCCACTCGGGAAATGTGAAGATGCGCTGCGGATCGACGCCTTCGCCCACGGCCTTCTGCGGCTGAGATGTGACCGCCGCCAGGTGGCGCGTCGGCTCCAGCTCCGGCGCGCGCTGCTGCAACCAGCGCACGGCGGCGCGCAGATTTTCCAGCGTCTCCAGCGTCGTGAAGCTCTTCGAGATCGCCAGCAGCAAGGTCGTGCGGGGGTTTGCGCCGGCCAGCGTCGCATCCAGCTCGGCCGGATCGAGGTTCGCGACAAAGCGCACGCGCGGTCCCGCGGTCGCTCCGAGCGCTTCGGTAACGAGGCGCGGCCCCAGGTCCGAGCCGCCGATCCCGATGCATACCACCGTGTCGATCGGCGCGCCGCCGGCGCCGGTGACGGCTCTTGCGCGCACCTGCTCGGCGAAACCGAGGAAGCGTTCCCGCTCGGCGAAGATTCCACCGGCGCGTAGTGGATCGATCGATGGATTGCTCGGATCAGCTCGCAGCGCAGTGTGCCAGGCCGGCCGCGCCTCGGTCGTGTTGACCACGGCGCCCCCGAGCAGGTCGTCGCGTTGCCGCTCGAGGCGCGAGGCCCTGGCAAGATCGATCAGCGCGCGCAGAGTTCCGTCGTCGATCCGGTTGCGCGACAGGTCTGCGCGGATTCCGGCTGCCTCGAGCGAAAAGCGCTCGGCGCGCCGCGGGTCGTCATCGAACAGGTCGGCAATACGGATCGGTTCGAGCGCACGGCGGCGCTGCGCGAGCGCGTGCCACTCGGGCAGGTCGGCCGGATTCATTCAGGGTTGTTCCCCGCGCATCGGGCGGGGCCTTTGTTAGACTCGATTGTATCCATGCACGACGGTCGCGCCCCTTCCATCGATCCGTCCCTGTTCAAAGCCTACGACGTGCGCGGTGTCGTAGACGGGTCGCTCACACCGGCAGCAGCGCGCGCAATCGGCGCCGCGCTCGGTTCGCAGGCGCGCACTCAGACGGTGCGCGACATCGCCGTTGGCCGCGACGGCCGCCTCTCCGGCCCCGCTTTGCGTGACGCGCTTACCGAGGGCATCCGCTCGACCGGCTGCGGCGTGGTCGACATCGGAATGGTTGCCACGCCGATGCTGTACTTCGCCACCTACCACCTGGGCACGAGCTCGGGAGTTTCGATCACGGGCAGCCACAATCCGCCGCAATACAACGGGATGAAGCTCGTTTTGGCCGGGCACGCGCTGTACGGCGAGGGTTTGCAGGCTCTGCGGCAGCGAATCGAATCTGGCGATCTCGTACGGTCGCCTGCTCCGGGCCGGCTGCGTTCCGAGCAAATCGACGAGGCGTACATCGAGCGGATCGCTGGCGACGTGAGGCTGGCACGGCCAATGACGGTTGCGGTGGATTGCGGTAACGGCGTCGCCGGAGCGATCGCGCCGCGTCTGTTCCGGGCGCTCGGATGCCGCGTTGTCGAGCTGTTTTGCGAGGTCGACGGCACCTTCCCGAACCACCACCCGGATCCCGCCCATCCGGAGAATCTGCAGGACCTGATCAATGCCCTGCGAACGACCGACGCCGAGCTCGGGCTGGCGTTCGACGGCGACGGCGATCGCCTGGGTGTCGTCACCAAGGACGGCAGCATCATCTACCCGGACCGCCAGATCATGCTGTTCGCGCGCGATGTGCTGGCCGGACACCCGGGCGGCGAGATCGTGTTTGATGTCAAATGCACGCGCAACCTCGCCCCGTGGATCCGGCAACACGGAGGGCGGCCGACGATGTGGCGCACGGGCCATTCGCTGATCAAGGCCAAGCTGCGGGAAACGCAAGCGCCGTTCGCAGGCGAGATGAGTGGGCACCTGTTCTTCAACGACCGGTGGTATGGGTTCGACGACGGTCTGTACGCGGGCGCGCGCTTGCTGGAGCTGCTGAGCCGGGAGGCCGACCCTTCGGCGATTCTGAACGCGCTGCCTGACGCCGTGTGCACACCCGAACTGCACTGGAAGACGGCCGAAGGCGAAAACTTCGAGTTGGTCGAAAGGCTGCGCAAGCAAGCTCGCTTTGCGGGAGCGCAGCAGCTGATCACGATCGACGGCGTACGGGTCGAATACGCCGACGGATTCGGACTGGCGCGGCCGTCCAACACCACCCCCGTGGTCGTGCTGCGATTCGAGGCGGACGACCACGAAGCATTGGCTCGAATCCAGGCCGACTTCCGGCGCGCCATCCTGGAGGTTCAACCCGCGGCACAGTTGCCGTTCTAGCCGGGGAATGCCGACCTGCCCGTGCGTGCGCTGATCGTCAAGACCTCGTCGATGGGCGATGTGGTGCATGCGTTGCCGGCGGTGACCGATCTGGCGCGCCATCATCCCGGCGCACGGATCGACTGGGTCGTCGAGGAGGCCTTCGCCGATATCCCGGGGCTGCATCGTGACGTTGCGCGCGTGATCCCGATCGGCTTGCGCCGCTGGCGCGGCCGCCTGCTGCGGTCGACTACCTGGAGCGAGATCAGCGCCGCGCGCAGGGCGCTGCGCGAGAACTCCTACGATCGCGTGCTGGACCTGCAAGGCCTGGTCAAGAGTGCGTTCGTCGCGCGCTGGGCGCGCGGCCCGGTGGCGGGGCCTTGCGGGCGCAGTGCACGCGAGCGCGCCGCCTCCTGGTTCTACGATCGGCGCATCAGCGTCGATCCGACGCTGCACGCGATCGATCGCGCTCGCTTGCTAACCGCCAAGGCGTTCGGCTACGGTGTCGGCGGCGCGGTCGATTTCGGCATTCGCGTGCCGAAAATGTCATCCGAACAATTGCGGCCGTGGATCGCCGAACAGCGTTTCGCACTGCTGCTGACCAATGCCAGCCGTGCGACCAAGCTGTGGTCGGACGAGAACTGGCGCTTGGTGGAGGAATGGCTGGCCGAGCAGGGGCTCGCCAGTGTGCTGGTGTGGGGCAGCGAGCGCGAGCGAGGCGACACGGTTCGCCGCGCGGCGCCGATGCACGCTGCTCGCGTTGCTCCGCCCGCGCAACTGGACACCCTTGCGGCGGTGTGCGCTCGCGCCGACGTGGTCGTCGGCCTGGACACCGGGTTGACGCACTGGGCTGCGGCGGTCGGAGCGCCGACAATCGGAATCTTTTGCGACTACGACCCCGCACGGGTCGGGCTGAAGGCCGACGATCGGCGCGTCAATTTGGGCGGAGTTGCCGATCCTCCAAGCGCCGAAGACGTGATCGACGCCGCCCGCCACGTTCTGGCGGCCGCGCAGCGCCGCTGAGCGTGATCCACTCCACCAACGGTTGCAGAAAGCAGCCGCAACCGCGACCACAGCCACAACTGCGACCGATATGACGGACGTTCTGGCGCGCCGCCTGTATACGTTCGGCTGGTACCTGGCGCTGCCGTTCGCTGCCGGCTACCTTCTGCTGCGCAGCCTGCGCCAGCCCCAGTACCGCGGACACTGGCGCGAGCGCTTCACAGGGATCGGCCCGCCGCAGCCGCAGGCCGGTGCTGCCTCGCGGACGTTCTGGCTGCACGCGGTGTCAGTCGGCGAAACTCGTGCGGCGGAGCCTCTGATCGATGCGTTGGCGGCCCGATATCCACATGCCCGCTTCGTCATTACCCACATGACCCCGACCGGGCGAGAAGCGGCGCAACCGCTGCTGCAACGGCTCGCCGGCCGCCTCACCCAGCGCTACCTGCCATACGATCTGCCCGGCGCTGTGCGCCGGTTCTTAGGCGAGGTGCGGCCGTCGATCCTGGTGTTGCTGGAAACGGAGATCTGGCCGAACCTGCAGCGCGAGGCGCAGCGGGCGGGGGTGCCGGTGCTGCTGGTCAATGCGCGGCTTTCCGAGCGCTCGCTGACGCGAGCGCTGCGCTGGCCATCTCTGATGCGCCCGGCGGCCGCCGCCCTTACGGCTGTTGCCGCTCAGTCGGGGGCCGACCAGGCCCGCTGGCGCCAGCTGTACCAGGGGCCGATCGAGGTTACCGGCAACCTGAAATTCGACTCGGCGCCTCCGTCCGCGCAGGTCGAAGCCGGCCGCGGTCTGCGCGCGCGTCTGGGAGGCCGCACGGTCTGGATGTTTGCCAGCACGCGGGAGGGCGAAGAGCGGGCGATTGTCGATGCGTTGACGGCGGCACTGCCGCCGCCGCTGAACGCGGCGCCGCCCGTCCTGCTGTTTGTGCCACGCCATCCGCAGCGCTTCGACGAAGTGGCGCGGCAACTGGAGGCGCTCGGTGCGCCGGTGGTGCGGCGCGCCGGATTTTCCTCGATGCCGGTCGACTCCTGCGTGCTGCTCGGCGATTCGATGGGAGAGATGGCAACGTACTACGCGATGGCCGACGCAGCGTTGATCGGCGGCAGCCTTGCCCCGCTCGGTGGTCAGAACTTGATCGAGGCGTGCGCATGCGGTTGCCCGGTGATCTTCGGGCCGCACATGTTCAACTTTGCGCAGTCAGCGGCCGATGCGCTCGCATGCGGGGCAGCGTTGCAGGTGCGCGACGCGCGCGAGGCGGTCCAAGCGCTGCTCGAGCTGCGGGCCGATTCGCAGCGGCGCCGCCGGATGTCAGAGGCTGCTGTTGCGTTCGCGCAGGCGCACCGCGGTGCCACCGATCGTACGGTCGAGCTGATCGATCGTGTGCTCGGGGGTGATGGTCGGAAATAAAGTCTGTCGAGAATCGGTTAACGAAGGCGAGTCCAGTCGAAGGGCGAGTGAGCTCTTTCGCAATCACTCGTGTTTGTACCCGGCCTCGCGCTGACTGCGCAGCGCAACCACGAACACGATATCGATTTCCTGCACGTAGCGATACAGAGCCACGTAACCGCGCGCCCCGCGGCCAATGACCAACTCGCGGTTTCCGCCTTGTACCGGCCGGCCGATCAGCGGGTTCGTCTCGAGGACAGAAAGCGCCGCGCTGATTTCTCCGATGCGCTCGACTGCGTGCTCGAGATCGTACTGAGCCAGGTGGTCGAAGATTCGATCGAAATCATCGTTGAGATGTCTTCCAAGTTCGAGCCGTGCCATATCATGGAGAAAACTTCCGAGACTTGGGTCGCGGCGGCTTTTTTCCTGCCAGTCGATCTTCCAGGTACTTGCGCATTTCGCTCCACGGGATCGCCTCGCCAGACTTGACGATCTGGGCGAAGCGTTTCTCGCCCAGATCGTAGAATTCGTTGCGCCGCTCCGCCTGCTCCGTTTTTTCGGCAACAGCTTCCAGGATAAAGCTGTGTGGTGTTTTGCCGGCGCGCGCGGCTGCTGCGGCGACACGCGCCTTCAAATCTTCGGGCAAGCGGATCGTGGTGGTGGACATCAGGCAACCCCGGGCGGTAGAGGGTGCGAAAGCGTAGCACAATGGTGCTACATTTGCCAATACCCTCTTCCAACACCTTGCGGGCGCGCTACTTCTGCAACATCGAATTGATCGCCTGCACGTCCTTGTCCTCCAACGTTCCGGCCGCTGCCTTCAGCCGTAGACCGTTGACCAGGAAGTCGTAGCGGGCCTTCTTCAAGTCGCGCTGCGTGTTGAACAGCTGCGTGTTGGCGTTGAGCACGTCCAGGTTGATCCGCACGCCCACTTCATAGCCCACACGGGTGGACTCGAGCTGGGTCTTGGCCGACGCTTCCGCCGACTCCAGCGCCCGCACCTGTGCGAGGCCATAGTCGGTGCCGGTGTAGGCCTGGCGCGCCGATTGCGCGGCGTTGCGGCGGGCGGTCTCCAAGTCCTGCTCGGCTCGGTGTTCGTTGGCGTGGGCCTCGCGGATTCGGCTCTGCAGCAGATCGCCGGTATACAGCGGAACGGTGGCGATCAGCCCGATCGTTCCGGCCGTCGTGTTCTGGGTGAACAGCTGCGTCGGCGAACCGTTGTTCGCGTGTTGCCACTGCACGCTGCCGCTAAGATCCAGCGTCGGGCGGTAGGCGTCGCGCGCGCGCTTCGTCTCGCGCTCTGCGATCTCGGAGGCCGCGCGCGCGGCGAGCACCGAATAATTGTTCTGCTCGGCACCGTGCGCCCACGCTTCGACGTTGGATGGTTGCGGCGCCGCCAGCGCGGGTTGGTCGCGCAGCGGCGCCAGGTCACCCGCATCGCTCCCGATGATCGCCTGCAGCGCGCTCTTCTTCACGACCAGATCACCCAGCGCGACCTGCTCCTGCGCCACCGCCAGGTCGTAACGCGCTTTGGCCTCGTGCGTGTCGACGATCGTCTTGGTACCAACTTCGAACTCGCGCTGGGCCTGCGCTAGTTGCTCGGAAATCGCCCGCTTGTTCGTCTCGATCGCTGCCAGGGCGTCGCTGGAGGCGAGCACGTCGAAATACGCCTGCGCCACCCGCACGATCAGGTCTTCGCGGGCCTGTGCGAACTGCAGCTCGCTTTGACGCACGGACAGTTTCGACTGCGACAGTGAGTCCCACAGCTGTGCGCGGTACAACGGCAGTGCCACCTGCAACGTCGGGCCCCAGCTCGTGAAGGTCTGGACGAAGCTCGGCTGCACGGCGGGATCGTCGGACACCAGGTGGTAGCGCGTCTCGTTCAGGCTGGCAGAGAGCGAGACGTTCGGCAACAGAGCGGCACGCGCCTGCGGTTCCGCCTCGGCACCGGCCTGTTCGGTGAAGCGGGCCGAGCCGAACACCGGATCGTTGTTCAGCGCTTCGTTCAGAACCGTCGCCAGGTCGGTTCCGGCGGCCAAGCTGGCCGCGGATGCGCCGGCAGCTGCAAGCGCGGTCAGCGTTCGCGCGCACCAATTTTCCGCACGACAGGTGCGCAACACAAGTTGCACGAACATCGTCTCCCCCTCCTGCCGCGAAAATGCCGGGACAGTGTCAGAACCGGAACGGATCGGGCCGCCACGCATTGCGCAGTGGCTTCAGGCACGTTTCGAACAGCGGCAGCGTGTCGGTGGCCGTCTCCGAGATGCGCGTGACGATCTGCGCGGTCATCGCCGGCGCATCTCCCACGATCGCCGCGATCCGCCCGCCGATCCGCAATTGCTGGAGCAGCGCGTCGGGCAGCACCGGCAGCGATCCCGAAATGATGATGACATCGTATGGGGCGTGCTCGCTGCAGCCGAGTGCGCCGTCACCCAGTTGCACGTTCGCGTTCCGAATGCCGGCGCGTTGCAGGTTGGCCGTACCGAACCCGCACAGGCGCCCATCGATCTCGATCGACAGTACCGACCGTGCGCGGTGCGCGGCAAGCGCCGTCATATAGCCGGAGCCGGTTCCCACCTCCAGCACCGTCTCGTGGGCCTGGATTCCCAGCTCCTGCAGCAGGCGCGCCTCGACCTTCGGCGACATCATCGTTTCGCCCGTATCGACGCCATCGATGCGAAGCGGCAGCTCGGTGTCCGCGAACGCCAGCGAACGCATCTGTGGCGGGACGAACTCCTCGCGCCGCACGGTGTACAGCAGATCGAGCACAGTCTGATCCAGCACATCCCACGGACGGATCTGCTGCTCGATCATGTTCGCGCGGGCATGTTCCATGTCCCATTCCTCCACGTCCCATTCCCTTCTCGGCCGGCGGACATCGGATTGGAGAGTTGGAAGGACGGCGGATTCTATCAATCCGACCGATCGCCGATCGCGATCCTTGCGACCAATCGCCGATAATATGGTGCGAAACCCGAAATGCTCCCATGGCGCCCCCCTTCGAGAACATCGAGCTACACACCGCGCAAGGCGTTGCCACCATCACGCTGAACCGTCCCGATCGCCTCAATGCCCTGACGCGCCAGATGTTGGGCGAGCTGGCGACCGCTCTGGCTGCTGTGCGGCTGGATTCCTCAGCGCGGTGTCTCCTGATCACCGGGGCAGGGCGCGCCTTCTGTACCGGTCAGGATCTAGACGACGAATCGGTCGATCCGGCGCTTGGCGCCGTGGATCTGGGCGCGGTGTTCGACAACGGCTATCGGCCGGTCGTGCTGGCGATTCGGGACCTGCCGATTCCCGTCGTGGCAGCGGTGAACGGCGTGGCCGCCGGAGCGGGGGCCAATATCGCGCTCGCGTGCGACATCGTCATTGCCGCGCGGTCGGCCACTTTCTTGCAACCGGTCTGCCGCCTCGGACTGTTACCCGGCGCGGGGGGTACCTGGACGCTTCCGCGCCTGGTCGGTCCTGCGCGAGCAATCGGAATTTCGCTGTTGGGAGAGCCGGTCGAGGCCGCTGATGCACAAGCCTGGGGACTGATTTGGGAGGCCGTGCCGGACGAGCAGCTCGGCGAACGTGCACGCTCGATCGTTGCGCGGCTGGCCGAAGGGCCCACGCTCAGCTTCGCTCGCACCAAACAGGCGATGCTGGCCGCGGCTTCGCAGACGCTCGAAGCCAGCCTGGATCTGGAGAGCGCGTTCCTGCGCGAACTGGGCGGCAGCCTGGATTATCGCGAGGGGGTTGCCGCCTTCCGGGCGCGCCGCACCCCCCGCTTCATCGGCGGATAACGTGATGATCCGACCCCATCTGCCGCGAAACGTGGGCAGCGATGGCCGAAGCGTTCGATAGAGCGGCGCGACGATGAGCACCTCGCTGCCGCTGCTGTCGCTGCTCGAGGCTCGCGTTCTGGGCGTGCTGGTCGAGAAGGAGCGCACGGTCGCCGACACGTATCCGCTGTCGCTGAACGCGCTCGTCGCCGGCTGCAACCAGAAGAGCAACCGCGACCCGGTGATCGAGGCGACCGAAGCCGAGGTGCAGGCCGCGGTCGATGCGCTGAGGGCGCCTACGCTCGTGATCGAATCGAGCGGAGCGCGGGTGGCGCGCTATTCGCACAACGTCGGCCGCGTGCTGCACATACCGGATCAGGCGGTGGCGCTGTTGGCGGTGCTGATGCTGCGCGGTGCGCAGACCAGCGCCGAGTTGCGCACCGGCAGCGAGCGGTTGCACCGTTTCGCTGATATCTCGTCGGTCGAGGCATTTTTGGAAGAGCTGTCAGTGCGCAGCGCGGAACAGGGCGGCGCACTGGTGAAGAAACTGGCGCGGCGGCCGGGCGAGAGGGAAGCGCGCTGGATGCACTGCCTGTCGGGAGTACCCGCCGATGGCGCGGCGGCACCTACATCCGAGGTGCTCGGCCCGGCAGAGGTCAGTGTTGCGGAGATCGCAGCGCTGAAGGCGCATGTCGGGCGCCTGGAAAGCGAGGTGGCGCAATTGCGCGACCGCTTCGAGCGGTTGACACGGGAGCTCGGCGTCTCCGGCTGAGGGCGCGCTTGGCTGGCCCGCCAGCGGCGCAGCGACATCCGCGTGGCGCGCCGCCAGCGAGTCGATCGCAGTCCGTCGCCCTCAGCAGTTCGATTCCGCCGATGGCACCAAAGACTCTATTCGTCCAGAATCTCTGACCAGAACATGCCCCAGTTGGCCGCGCGCGCCGTGTTGCTGATTCCGGGCGGATTGGTGATTACCAGAAAGTACGGCTCGTACATCAGCAAATCTCCCTGATCGGTGCTGATGGCGACCGGCACTGGCATCACCCCCTGCGCCACGGGCGCTGGCGACACCGGGGGTGTCGACGGCGGTAACGGGCAGGTCACGTTGGCTGGGTCGTAAACAGCGGCACAGGAGGACGCCGTACCCGCCAGCACCGTTGGGCTTCGCAGGTCGGCGCTCAGCGTCGAGGTCAGGGGCGTGTAACTCGCCTTGTTGGCGGCGTTGTTCGCGATATTGGCCACCGCGCCCACAAGGCTGCTGGAAAGCCCCTCTGCCCCATCGAAGGCCGGGGAGGCCAACATCAGCGGATAGCCGTGGCCGCCGGCAACGGAGCCGAATCCGGCGCTGGAATGTGCCAGATCGAAAAACACATAGAGCTGGTGGTCATCGATCGACGCGTTGATCGTGGTCGAACCGCTAACGATGCGCACTCTGGCGTGGCCAGTCTGGTTCATGAAGCCCTGTCCGGTCTGGTCCGAATAGGGAACTACATTGCGCGTACTGCCATCGAAGCGCAGCCACACTTGTGCACCCGGGTAAACGACTCCTCCCAGAGAAACGTCGGTCAGGACAAAGCCCGTATAGCGAATCGACGCGGCCTCGGCCGCGCCCATGGTGGCGGCGCACACAGCGGCCGCGACTATCACGCGAATGGCATACATCAGGGATGTTCCTTTCTTCGATAGGGGTCCATTGCCCGCAGACGCCAGGGCGACCCAGCGCCTCGGCATCAAAGCTGGGTGTCCTTTTCGCCTCATTGTTCGACCACGGCCGTGAAGAAGCCCGCGTTCTGCGGTCGGTTCGTTCCGACGACTGCGACATACGGCGCGTACAGGTAAAGATCGCCCTGATCGGTCGGCAACGCCACTGTCGGTGGCGTGAAACAGTCGACGGCCGGGAAGGTCGGGCAGATATACGCGCGCCCGCTGTAGGCGCTGTTGCTGCCCAGGTCCATTGGCTCCGAATTCAACTCGTAACTGAGGGACATGAAATTTAGGCCGGAAAAGTTGATGTTGATGTCAACCGAGCCGCCACCGCAGCAGATTCCCAGGGGGTACGTCGGCGAGGCGACGTGGTCTGGCGTAGTCAAACCCGACGAGTCGAAATACCCGAACCCGACACCGCCGTTGCTCTGGTCGATGCTGACCAGTATCAGATTCTGCTGAAAGTTCGCATGTACGACGTGTTCGCCTTTGGCAATCCTCACGCTCGCGGTTCCCGTCGGCTGAAACGATAGATTCACCCCCGAGCTGGAGTTTTGTTCCACGGTGGATGTATCACCGTGGAACGTGATCGTCACTTCAGCGTTGGTGAACGCCCACGATCCGATCTGGCCATTCGCTAGTGTGTATCCGGTGTAAGTCACCGGGGCCGCCCACGCACCGGTTGCGATCGCGATCAGCGCGACGCCCAGGCATGCAGCGGAAAATGCAGATACAAAACGCCTGCTCATGATCCGGCCCTCCGAGTTGATGAGTTGCAACCCGCCTGATGCACCGACCTTCTTGAATCGCTATCTTTCAGATACAGACACAGACGCAAACGGACGCACAGTTCGGACGATTCTCCCCTCGGCTGTGCGGAACGGGGACGATCCGCCCGTTTCGCGGGCATGGCCGCTCCAGCGATCAGCGGAATCGCGCTAGTCGAAAAGCAGTCAGATTGCAACGCACCTTGCAGGCGGCTTTCACGCCGGCCGCAGCACCGCCGCACCTTGCAGGCGGCTTTCACGCTGGGCGCAGCACCGCCGCACCTTGCAAGCGGCCTTCACGCATCTGAGCAAGCGCTTCGTTCGCGCTTGTCAGCGGCCAGCTCTGCGTCTGGATCTCGATGGGAGTGTATTCAGCCACCGACAAGAACTCCTCGCCGTCCTTGCGCGTAAGGTTTGCGACCGAGACGATTTTGCGTTCCTGCCACAGCAATGAATAAGGGAAGGCGGGGATGTCCGACATGTGGATTCCGGCGCACACGACGCTGCCGGCAGGTGCCACGGCTTGTAGCGCAGTAGGCACCAGCGCTCCCACTGGCGCGAAGATCAGCGCCGCATCCAATGTTTGCGGCGCCGGCTCGTCCGACCCACCGGCCCACACCGCACCCAATTGGAGCGCGAAACGCTGCGCCTCGGCATCGCCTGGCCGTGTGAAGGCGTAGATCTCGCGTCCCTGGTGGCGCGCCAGCTGCGCGATGATGTGGGCGGCGGCCCCAAAGCCGTAGATGCCCAGGCGCTGCGCGCGCCCGGCAAAGCCGAGCGCGCGAAATCCGATCAAACCGGCGCACAACAGCGGCGCAGCCTCTTCATCGCTGTAGCGCTGCGGCAGCGCGAACACGTAGCGAGCGTCGGCTACGACCAGCTGCGCGTAGCCGCCGTCCATGTGATAGCCCGTGAAACGCGCGTTCGGGCACAGGTTTTCGCGGCCTGCTAGGCATGCATCACACTTTCCGCAGGTCCACCCGAGCCACGGAACTCCGACTCGATCGCGAGCAGCGAACTGTCGGACACCGCTGCCGAGTGCCACCACGCGGCCGACGATTTCGTGACCCGGCACAACCGGGCGGCCGAGTGCGGGAAGCTCGCCGTCGACGATGTGAAGATCGGTGCGGCACACCCCACAGCGGGCCACCTCGATGAGCACCTGTCCGGCCGCCGGGATGGGAGCCGGCAGCCGCGCCTGTTGCAGCGGTTGGCCGGGGCGGAGAAGCTGCATCGCCAGCATTCGAGTGCGTCCCTAAGGTGAAGCGGGTGGAACGTTTCGCCACCGGGGCTTTGCCTACAATGGCGGGCCCCCAAATCGATTATCACCCACTGCGGTGCCGCCGATGCCGAAACTCGCAGCCGGACCCTCGATGATGCTCGTGTGCCTCGTTGCCAGCGCGCAGGTGCATGCGCTCGATCGCGGTGCGCCACCGACGCCCGTGCACGATGTGCCGGACACCTACTTTGGGCAGAAGGTGGAAGACCCGTACCGCTGGTTGGAGAACGCTCAAGACCCCGAGGTGAAGCGCTGGGTCTCGGAGCAGGATGCGCGCACGCGCAAATACCTCGACGGCCTTGCAGTGCGCAAGCCGATCTTCGAGCGGCTGTGGAGCCAGATCTCCAGAACGTCGCGCGCGTTTTCGTCGCTGCACGCGGCCGGCGACCGTATCTTCGCGCTGTACACCCAACCGCCAAAACAGCAGCCGATGATCGCGCTGCTCACGCGCGACCTCGACCCTGCCAAGGCGCGTGTTGTCGTCGACCCGAACGAGCTCAATTCGAAGGGCACGACCGCGATCGACTGGTACGCACCATCGCCCGACGGCAAGCTGGTGGCCGTTTGTCTTTCGGACAACGGCAGCGAGGACGGTTCGCTGCACCTGTTCGACGTTGCGAGCCGGCGACAGGTTGGCGACGTGATCGCGCGCGTGCAATACCCGACCGCGGGCGGCAGCATCGCGTGGCGCGCCGACTCGAAGGGCTTCTGGTACACGCGGTATCCAGGGGCCGATCGCCCGGCAGCGGAGCAGCATTTCTTCCAGAAGGTCTATTTCCATCGCATCGGTGATAAATCCGAAAGTGACGCCTTCGTCTTCGGGCAGGACCTGCCCAAGGTCGCCGAGATCCGGTTGGGAAACCGATTCAATCCCCGCTACTTGCTGGTGACAGTGGCCAATGGGGACGGCGGCGAGTTCGCCCACTACGTGATCGGGCCCGACGGCGTGGTGCGGCAAGTGACGCGTTTCGAAGACAAGATCGTCGACGCCGCGATCGGCCCGGACGACTACCTGTACTTGGTCTCGCTGAAGGACGCGCCGCGCGGCACGCTGCTGAAGCTCAATCTCGCCGATCCACGATTGGAGCAGGCGCAAGTGATCGTTCCCGAGTCGAAGTACGTGATGCCGCTGCGTCCATCGGTCGGTGCGCTGGTGGTGACGGAGAAACGGCTGTATGTGGGCGAGCAGGACGGCGGGCCCGAACGGGTCGCCGCATTCGACCACGACGGCAATCCGCAGGGTTCGCTGCCGTTGGCAGGCCCGGCGACGGTGGACGAGGTCGAGCCGTTGGGCGGAGGCACGTTGCTGTACTCGGTCGCGACGTATCTGCGGCCGCCGTACTACGCCCGCTACGACGAGACCGGCGGAGCATCGGTGGAGACGCGGCTTGCGCAGACGAGCCCAGTCGCTTTCCCGGATGCCGAGGTCGTGCGCGAGTTCGCCACTTCGAAGGATGGCACGCGCGTACCGCTGAACATCGTGCGCCGCAAGGGCGTGCAGCTGGACGGTTCGCACCCTGTGCTGTTGACCGGTTACGGCGGCTACGGCCTGAGCCTGACGCCGCGCTTCCTCGGACCGCAAGTGCGTCTGTGGCTCGACGCCGGCGGCGTGTATGTGATCGCCAACCTGCGCGGTGGTGGCGAGTACGGCGAGCAGTGGCACGAGCAGGGAGCGCTGACACACAAGCAGAATGTGTTCGACGACTTTGCAGCCGCCGCGCGCTACTTGATCGATCAGATGTACACATCGAAGAAGCGGCTGGCAATCGTCGGCGGGAGCAACGGCGGCCTGCTGATGGGCGCCCAGTTGACGCAGCACCCGGAACTGTTCCGCGCTGTCGTATCCGAGGTCGGCATCTACGACATGCTACGCGTCGAGCTCGCACCGAACGGGGCGTTCAACGTGACCGAGTTCGGCTCGGTCAAAGACGAGCAGCAGTTCCGCGCCTTGTATGCCTATTCGCCGTACCACCAGGTAACCGACGACACCCGTTATCCCGCCGTGCTGCTGACCGCAGGCCAGTACGACGGTCGCGTTGACCCGATGCAGTCGCGCAAGATGGCCGCGCGCTTGCAAGCGGCCACAGCCTCGGGCCTGCCGGTCCTGCTGAGCGTCAGCTCGAACGCGGGACACGGGATCGGCAGCTCGCTGACGATCCGCGTGAACCAGATTGCCGACGCAGAGGCTTTCCTTTTCGATGAGCTCGGAATGAAATTTCCGGTCACGGAGCCGGTGCGGGCGCCATCGAAGCCGCAGCAGGCTGGCCAGCGTGGCGACGCGCACGCCGTCCCGCGCTCAGCGCATTGAACCGCTGATCGGTACGCCTACAAGCTTCCCGGATTGGTCGCGATCGTGCCGGGAGCGCGCTGGTCGACCGCCGCCAGAATGCCCTTGAGCAGATCCGTCGGCGTGGGCGGGCAGCCGGGAACGGCAACGTCCACCGGAAGCACGTTGGCCACGCGCCCGCAGCTGGCGTAGCTCTCTCCGAACACGCCGCCGGTGCAACCGCAGTCGCCGACGGCGACGACCAGCCGCGGCTCGGGCATTGCTTCGTACGTGCGTTCGAGCGCGATCCGCATGTGTCGGGACACCGGGCCGGTCACCAACAGCAAGTCGGCATGGCGTGGGCTGGCGACGAAACGGATGCCGAGTCCCTCGATGTTGTAGTACGGATTGGCGAGCGCGTGGATCTCCAGCTCACAGCCGTTGCAGGATCCGGCGTCGACGTGCCGGATCGCCAGCGCCCGGCCCAGGACGCGCAGGATCTCGCTCTGGATCCACTGCGTGTTGGTGCGCCACTCGATCTGCGCCCGTGGCGGCCTCTGGCTCAGCACGCCTTCCTGAACGATCTTGCGGATAGTTGGCCACATATCAAAGATCGTGCCCCGAGTAGTTCAGGTTGAAGGATTTGTTGATCAGCGGAAAGTCCGGAACGATGTTGCCGATCACCGCGTGTTCCAGAAGCGGCCAGTTCTGCCATGACGGATCGTGGAAATGACAGCGCCGGATCACCCCGTACTGATCGAGCTCGAGCGCAACCAGCACTTCGCCACGCCAGCCTTCGAGCCAGCCGGCTCCGTACGCTGCGGTGGCGACCGCGACGGGATCGGCGTGGATGACAGCCGCAGGATCCGTCTCCTGCAGACCTTCGGCGATTGCGTGGATCAGCCGCAGCGATTCCAGCGTCTCGTCGAAGCGCACCGCCACCCGCGCCGCCACGTCCCCCTGACTGCTGGATGCGCGTGCGACCGCCAGCGCACCGTACGGCTGCAGCACGAAATCGGCGCGCAGATCGTGCGACTGTCCGCTCGCGCGTCCGGCAAGCCCGGTGAGTCCCAACCGGGCGGCGAGCGCGGGCGCCACGCGTCCGGCGCCGGCGAAGCGGTCCTGTAGTCCCGCATGTTCGTCGTAGATTTCGCGCAGCTGTGCGACCTCCTGCCGCATCTCGCTGCATTGGCCTGCCAGCGCCTGCAACAGCATATGGCCGGGATCGTTGCGCACTCCGCCGGGTACCACGTAGTCCATCGCGTAGCGGTGAGAAAATGCTGCCGCGTTCAGGCGCAGCCAATCCTCTTTCAGCCGGGAAAATTGCGCGAGCCCGAACGCGAATCCGGCATCGTTGCCGAGCGCGCCAAGGTCTCCCAGGTGGTTGGCAACGCGCTCGCGCTCCAGTGCGAGGGCGCGCAGCCACTGCGCGCGCTGCGGCACATCGAATGAGGCGGCCGATTCCACCGCCATCGCGAAGGCCCACCCGTACGCGACGGTCGAATCCCCGCTGACACGCGCAGCCAGGCGCGCGCAATCGGGGTCGAGCGGCATACGGCCTTCGAATCTCTTTTCGATTCCCTTATGCGTGTAGCCGAGCCGCTCCTCCAGGCGCACCACCTTCTCGCCGACGACCGAGAAGCGGAAGTGACCCGGCTCGATCACGCCCGCGTGCACCGGCCCGACTGGGATCTCATGCACGCCATCGCCCTCGACCGGCACGAACGGATACGGATCGCTTCCGCCTTCAAATGTCTCGCCGCCGATGCGTTCCGCCAGCAGCGGATGGTAGTCGGCTGGCCAGGCTTCGTGGCGCAGCCACGGACGCGCGTCGTGATGCTCCTCGGGAATGAGCCCGAGCAGGTCGGCCACAGCGCGCTGCATCCGAGCGGCGGCCGGGAACACGTCGTCGACGCCTGGATACACGCGCGGCGGATCGGCAACCGGAAGCGTCAGCCACGCCAGGCCGCTCGAAGTGGCGTAGGCAGCGTGAACAGCGAACTGCCCGTCGATCGGGCGGCGATCGGTCGCCCACAGGCTCACCAGGCGCCCGCCCAGCGAGCGCACCAGGCTTGCGGTGGCCTTCCACGACTTGCGCGCGATGCTGGCCCGCGATACCGGCATCGGCCCGGACAGACGCTCGAACGTGCAGTGCAGGCCCGGTAGCACTCAGCCCCCAATCAGGCTCGCGGCCCGCATATACCAATGGGTCAGGAACTGCGGGATATAAAGGCCCAGCGCCAGTCCCAGACCGAGGTGGGCGAACACCGGAACCAGCGCCGGCGGATGTGGCAGCCGCTTCATTGCGGCGGTCTCGCCGAACACCATCGGCTGCACCCGCGACACGATGGCGGCGAAGGCGACGGCCAGCGCGAGCAGCAGCAGCGGCGCGGCCCACGGCAGCTGTCGCATCGCAGAAGTCAGGATCACAAACTCGCTGGCGAATACTCCGAAGGGCGGCATGCCGACGATTGCGAGCGAACCGATCATCAGGCCCCAGCCAACCGTCGGGCTGATCTGCAGCAGGCCCCGGATCTGTTCCATCGCCTGCGTGCCGGCCTTCTGTGCAGCGTGTCCGACCGCGAAGAAGATGGCCGACTTGGTGAGCGAATGCATCGTCATGTGCAACAGCCCGCCGAAGTTGGCGATCGGTCCGCCCAGCCCGAACGCGAACGTGATCAGACCCATGTGCTCGATCGACGAGTACGCGAACATGCGTTTGATGTCGCGCTGCCGGTGCAGCAGGAAGGCGGCCAGCACCACCGAAAGCAGCCCGAGAGCGACCATCGCGCGCCCCGGCACGCCGTTGCCGAGTGCGCCGTCGGCCAGCACCTTGCAGCGCAGGATCGCGTACACGGCCACGTTCAGCAGCAGTCCGGACAGCACCGCGGAAATCGGGGTCGGCCCTTCCGCATGCGCATCCGGCAGCCAGTGGTGCAGCGGCACCAGGCCCGTCTTGGTGCCGTAGCCCACCAGCAGTAACACGAATGCGAGCGACATGATCGTCGGCTCGAGCTGCGTCTTGACCGCATCCAGGTGTGTCCACAGCAGCGCACCGGCGCCGCTGCCGATGACACGGTCTGCAGCCAGGTACAAAAACACCGTGCCGCCTAGGGCGAGCAGGAGCGCGACGCCGCACAGGATGAAGTACTTCCAGCCGGCCTCGAGGGCCGCCGGCGTTCGGTAAATCGATACCAGCAGCACCGTGCACAGAGTCGCCGCCTCCATCGCGACCCACAGCACGCCGAGGCTATTGGTCGTCAGCGCTACCAGCATCATCGCCAGGAACAGCTGGTACATCGCGTGATACAGCCGCATCCGCACCGAAGTCATTCGACCGTGCTCGACCTCGATCCGCATGTACGGGCGCGAAAAAATGGAGGTGGTGAAGCCGACGAAGGCGGTGAGGGCCACCAGGAACACATTTAGCGGGTCGACGTAGAAGAGCTCCTGGTACGCAGTCGAGGCGCCGTCACGCGCGATCACTGCCGCCAGCCAAAACGAGCAGGCGGCGGCAACTCCCGAAGCCAGCACGTTGACCCAAGCGCCGAAGCGGGTGTGTCCGACCAGCGCGAGAAGCAGCGCGCCGGCAAGCGGGCTGGCCAGCAGAGCGGTCAGCGGCAGTTCGGCCGTCGCTGATGCGAACATGTTCATTCTTCGCGCAGCCGTTCGAGGTGCCGAGTGTCGAGGCTGTCGAACTGCTCGCGGATCTGGAACAGGAACACACCCAGGATCACGAAACCCATCAGCACATCCACCGCGATCCCCAGCTCCACCAGCATCGGCATGCCGTTGGTGGCCGCGGTGGCCGCGAACAGCAGCGAGTTCTCCATCGACAGGAATCCGATCACCTGAGCCACTGCTCTGGCACGAGTAATCATCATCAGGAACGACAGCAGCACGCTTGCGAGCGCGATGCCGAGCGTCGAGCGCGCCACCGACGATGACAGCGCGGCGATGGGCGTGGCCAGATGGAAAGCGAACACGACGAGGACGATCCCCAACAGCATCGTCAGCGGCGCGTTGAGCAGCGGCTCCACATCCCAGCGAACTTGCAGCCGGTCGATCAGCCGGTGCAGCAGCGCCGGCAGCAGCACGACCTTCAACAGGAAGGTGGCCGCGGCGGACGCGTACAGGTGCGGCTGCGAGGTCAGATAGCCAACATCGAGCGTTGCTGCTGCCAGCGCCAGCCCCTGCGCAGTGAAAAGGTGCACCAGGTTCAATATGCGCCGCTGCGTGATCATCGCGAAAGCGAGGATCAACAGGATCGCCGCGAACAGGTTGATGGCCTGGGTGAGCAGATCGATCATCGACGCTGGATGTGACACCAGAGCACCTATGCCTCCAACAGTCCGTGCACCAGTAGTCCGATCACCGCCAGGACGAAAGCGGTCGCAAGGAACTCCGGCACGCGGAAGATCCGCATCTTGGCGCTGATGGTCTCGATCAGCGCGAGCAGCAGGCCGCCGACTGCCAGTTTGGCGGCGAGCGCAGGCAGCGCCACCAGCATCGCCAGCGGCGCGCTCGCGTCGGCCACGCCATACGGGAAGAACAGAGCCAGCCCGATGCACGAGTAGGCAAACAGCTTCAGGCTTGCGGCCCACTCGATCAGCGCCAGGTGACGGCCCGAGTACTCCAAAATCATCGCCTCATGCACCATCGTCAGCTCCAGGTGCGTGGCCGGGTTGTCGACCGGTACGCGTGCGTTCTCCGCGAGCGAGACGATCGTGAACGCGACGCCGGCGAACGCCAGGCTGGGGTACAGCTGGAAATGGCTGTGCGCCATTTTGGTGACAATTGCCGCGAGCGAGGTCGAGTTGCTGATCAGCGAAGCGCAGAAAAGCGACATCAGCAGCGCCGGCTCGGCAAGGAAGCCGATCAGCATCTCGCGGCGCGCGCCCATCGTGCCGAAAGCAGTGCCGACGTCCATCGCCGCCAGCGAGATGAACACCCTGGCCAACGCGAACAGGCCCACCAGCGCGATCGCGTCGGCGGCCGGCGCCAGCGGCAGGTCGGTCGACAGCGCCGGCACGATGGCGCAGGCGAGCGCCATGCATGCGAACACCACATAGGGCGCGACCCGGAACAGCGGCGAAGCGTTCTCGGCCACCACCGCTTCCTTGACCAACAGCTTGTGCAGCACGTAATACGGCTGCAGCAAGCTCGGCGCAGTCTTGTTCTGCAGCCACGCGCGCCACTTGTTGACCCAGCCCACCAGCAACGGTGCCGCGGCCAGCGCCACCGCGAGCTGCAGCAGCTGGGCCACGAAGGCGAAGGGGGAAACTGGCACGGATTCCCCGGACGCTCTCACCGACCCATGAGCAGCAGCATCACGACCAGAGTCGCAAAGCTGTAGGCCAGGTAAATGGCGATGCGCCCCTGCTGCAGCCGCCCGGCCAGGCTCGCCGCGCGCTCCACCGCGGTCTGCACCGGCTTGTAGATCCAGTACCAGAAGTGGTCTTCGACGACGACGCGGTAGCGCGGCCGGGAGTCAAATGGCGATGGCAGTTCACGCCGCATCCGGAACAGCGGCTCGAAGATCTGCCGGATTGGCTGGCCGAATCCCTCCGACGTATCTTGCATCCGGGCATTGCGCAGGCCGAATCCGCAGTCCCACGCCGGCGCGCGCCGCGCGCGGGCGTGATAGACGATGTGAACGATCAGCAGCGCGAATACGGTGCCGACGCCGACGGCGAAGGCGAACACGAGCGGGCTGTAGCTGGCGCGTTGCAGCGAGACCGGAGCGAGCACCAGCCATCCATTGGCGTGCACGGTGGGTCCCAGGCCGAAACCGATCAGCAGGCGGGTCACGCGGTCGATCACGTCGATCGCCAAGATCGGCGCCAGGCCCAGGCCGACGCACAGCGCCGCCAGCCAGGCCAGACCGATACGCTCCAGTGTCGAGGCGTCGTTCGCTTGTTGCAGCTTCTGCTCGCGCGGCTGGCCGAGGAAGATCACACCGAAGAACTTGACCATGGCGTATGCGCCGAGCGCGGCGACCAGCGCCACCGCGGCGGCCACCAGCGGTACCAGCATGTTCAAGAACGATGCCGGCAGGTGCGTGGTCAGCAGGAACGTCTGCAGCAGCAGCCACTCGGACACAAATCCGGCCAGTGGCGGCAGGCCGGAGGCCGCCAGCGCCCCCACCAGCGCGAGCCACGCCACCCACGGCATCGCGCGGATCAGTCCGCCGAGCTTGCCCAGGTTGCGTTCGCCAGTGGCGTGCAGCACCGTGCCGGTCGCCAGGAACAGCAGAGACTTGAACAGCGCGTGCGCGGCCGTATGCAACAGTGCCGCGGTCAGGGCCAATGCGGCCAACGCCGGCATTTCATAGGCGCGGAACATCAACGCCAGTCCGAGGCCGACGAAAATGAGACCGACATTTTCGATGGACGAATACGCGAGCAGGCGCTTCATGTCGGTCTGCACGGTGGTGAACACGACACCGTACAGCGCGGTGACCAGGCCAAGCACCAGCAACAACACGCCCCACCACCAAACTTGCAGGTGCAGTAAATCCAGCGTCACGCGCAGCAGCCCGTAGACAGCGGTCTTTAGCATCACGCCGCTCATCAGCGCCGACACCGGCGACGGCGCCGCCGGGTGCGCCTCCGGCAGCCAAACGTGCAGAGGAACGATTCCGGCCTTGGCGCCGAACCCGAACAGGGCCAGCAGGAACGCGAGCGAGCCCCACAGCGGCGGCAACGTTTGGACGCGCAGATTGGCGAAGGTGAAATCGCCGGTGTTGGCCTGCAGGATGCCGAAACACAACAGGATCGCGATTGCGCCGACATGTGCCAGCAGCAGGTACAGGTAGCCGGCCCGCCGGATCGCGGCAGCGCGGTGGTTCGCGATCACCAGGAAGTACGACGACAGCGCCATCGTCTCCCACGCGAGCATGAACGAGTAGGCGTCGTCGGCCAGCACGACCAGCGCCATTGCGGCCAGAAACAAGTGGTACTGCAGGCACTGCAGTCCCGGCGCCGTGCCTTCGCCCGGGCGCACGTAGCCGGCCGAGAAAACCGACGTGCCGGCCGAAACGGCGCCGATCAGCGCCAGAAAGCTTGCAGATAGGCTGTCGATGCGGAAGTGCATTGGCAAGCCGGGCAGACCCAGCACCAGCACCCGCGCCTCGGGTGTTGCGGTCACGCCATGCAGCGCCAGCACGACAAGCGCAAGCGACAGCACAGCGCTGACCGGAAAGAGCCCATGCGCGACGAAACGGGTATTGCGGGGTGCGCCAAGCGCAGCGACCCCCAGGCCGACCCATATCGCGATGACGGTCAGGATTGCGTCTAGTGCCATGTAACACCCGATTCCGTAGTGCATTGCGCGCCTGGGCGGCCGACTGCTTTGTCGCTCGCCTCGCGAATACTCGCCTGATATTCGTCTCGGCTCGCTTCGCGCATTCGGCTCGCCCAGGCGCGCCTTTCCCTCCCGAATCGGGTGTTACATGGCACTAGGCCCAGCATCCGGTGCGTGACCCGGTTTCGCTTCGTGCGACGAACTTGCGGTCGAGGCCGCTAGGTTAGCAGCAGGCGGCCATTGACCCTGTCATGTTTGTGGGACAGCTCGAAAAGTTCCGAACGCTCCGCGCCATAATGGAGGGTCTTTCAAGGGGGAACCATGAGTCGAAACACGATGCGGGTTGCACTGCTGGCAGCCGGATGCGCCGCGCTTGCCGGTTGCCAGACGATGCACGACACAGCCGATTCGGTCGGCACGGCGGTTTCCAATGGATGGAACAGCCTGTGGGGTTCCTCGGGCAATGTCGCGGTCGCCGAAGTCAAGCCGACGCAAGGCAACACCGTGTCGGGCAAGGTCGAGTTCAAGCAGTCTGGCAGCGTCGTGCGGGTGAAGGTCGACCTGGCCGGCTTTAGTCCAGGATCGATGCACGGTTTCCACGTGCACGAGCGCGGGGACTGTTCGTCGGCGGATGGAATGAGCGCCGGCGGGCATTTCAACCCGGAAGGCGTCGCGCACGGCTCGTTTGATCACCCTCCGCATCACGCGGGTGATCTGCCGAACTTGACCGCCGACGACAAGGGGCAGGTGCACACGTCGTTCGAAGTGACCTACCTGTCGGTTGGCAGCGGCGGCAGCGATGTGGCCGGCCGCAGCGTGGTGGTGCACCGCGACGCCGACGACTTCAAGTCGCAACCGGCCGGAAACTCCGGGCCGCGCCTGGCGTGCGGAGTCATCGTCGAGAAATAACGTTCACCCTCCGAAGCGCGCAGCGCGAAGGAGGGCCTATACCCGCTCGAACACCAAGTCCCACACCGCGTGGCCAAGCCGCTCGCCGCGCGCGTGGAACTTGGTGGCCGGTCGCTCGCATAACGGGTTGACCGCGGCCGGCGCGAAACCGGGGTGCAGGTTGCGCAACATCGGCTCGCCTTGCAGCACTTCGAGCATCTGCTGCGCGTAGTGCTCCCAATCGGTCGCACAGTGCACAAAGCCGCCCTGGCGCAAGCGGTCGGCCAGCGTCGCGACGAAGCCAGGGCCGATCAGGCGCCGCTTATGGTGCCGTGCTTTGGGCCACGGGTCCGGGAAAAAGATGTGGGCTCCCGCCAAGGATCCCGGGCGCAACATGTCGCGTACTACCTCGACCGCGTCGTGCTCGACGATCCGCACGTTCGCCACGCGTTCGCGCGCCAGGCGCATCGCTAGCGAACCGATTCCACCGGCGAAGACCTCGACCGCCAGGAAATCCAGCTCGGGGTGAGTCTGCGCGATCCGGGCGGTCGTCTCACCCATCCCAAAACCGATCTCGAGAACCAGCGGTGCCTGCCGGCCGAAGCACGCGTCCGCTTCGATCGGCTTTCCCGTGAAAGCGACTGAGTAGCGCGGGAAATCCTTCTCGTATGAGCGTTGCTGGGCGCGCGTGACGCGGCTGCGGCCCGCGCCGAACGATCGGATGATGCGTAGCCGGGGAGTGTCTCCCCCTTTGCCGCTCGCGGCAGAGGCCAGGGCTCGCCCTCCGTAGCGCGCAGCGCGGAGGAGGGGGTGGGGGTCTGAGCTCATCGGAACTTTCAGCGTACTCAGCAAACAAAACGTAGTTGATCGCGCGGGAATGACCGCCGTCAAGTCCGGGTTAGCATTCGCAATCTATCGTCATAACGGAAGTCATAGAGAAGCCGGAGGGACACCATGGAAACCGTCACGCGAGACAAATTGGTATCGGACGTTAAGGACGTGCTGGACGATGTCGAGCAGCTGATGCGCCAGGCGGCCGCGGCGGGCGGGCAGCAGGCGACCGAATTGCGCAACCGCGCTGCCGATGCTTTGGTGAAGGCGCAGGACAAGCTGGATAGTCTGCAGCGCGGAGCGGTACGCGCCACGCGCGATGCCGCCGAGACGGCGGACCAGTGGGTGCGCGACAACCCCTGGGGCTCGGTCGGCGTGGCTGCTGCAATCGGCCTGCTGATCGGCGTTCTGGTGGGACGCCGCTGAGCGGGTGGACGAAACCGCGCCTCGGGCGCGCGTAGGGTCGGTCCGCCGCGCGGCAAGAGCCGCAGCGTCGCTGCTGCTTGCCCGCGCCGAGTTCGCCGCGGTCGAACTGACGCAGAGCGGAGCCGACGCGCTGCGCTGGCTTCTGTGGGCGCTGGTGGCGATGGCGATGTTGGCGTTGACCCTCGTCGTGGCGACCGCGGCGATCGTGCTGGTACTTTGGGACCGCTTCGGCTGGGTCCCGGTGGTGTTGCTCGCGCTGTCCTACGCCGCAGCGACCGCGTATCTGATGTTCCGCCTCGACCGGGCTTTGCGCGCCTGTCGCCCGCTGATGGCGCAGACGCTGGCCGAGCTGAGCAAAGACCGCGAAGCGCTCTTCGGCCGCGAAACATGAGACGCAGAATCGACCGCGCGCTGCACCTGAAGCTGCTGCGTGCGCGCGCTGCGGCCGAACGCATCGAGCTCGCGCTGGCGATGCGCAGCATCTCGGAACGGCTCGCACCGTTGCGCAGCGTTGCCGATTCGCTCGGGTCGGTGACCGCCGCGCTCGGCCGCCGCGGTCGGATGCTCAAATGGGTCGCGCTGGTAGCCGGTGCGCTGATCCGGGCCCGCCGTTTTCGTCGGCTGGCTGCGGCTGCGATTCCCGGTGTGCGCGGCACAGGGCGCGCGCTCGTGCTGGCAGCGTTCGCTGCCGGTGCCCTGGCGGCCGCGCTGCGCAAGGGCCGGCGCAGTGGCGGGAGCGAAGAAGCGGAGCAGCCGCCTCGCGCGACGCCAGCCGAGGAAACTGCGGACGCTGCAGCCGGAAACAGCCACGGGTTCGCAGCGCAACTCGACCGGGGCGCCGACGGGGAAGGCTAAAATTTCACGTTTTGCGATGGCCTGCCTCGATGGCGGGTGCAGCAGCCACTAGATGCAGATCTGGACCCCCGCTCCCCGTCATATCGTCCTGGCGGTCTTCCTGTTGTCTGCCTTGTACGTGCACTTGCGCGG
>JAFAIM010000013.1 GCA_019236735.1 Burkholderiaceae bacterium | reverse complement strand
CCAAGGCAGCGGATTGTGCCCCCATTCCCCAGTGATTTTGTTGCGTCCGACCAGCGGACGACCGTCGACCGCAACCCCCGCTCCGACTCCCGTGCCAAGGATGACGCCGAAAACGACCTTGCTGCCCGCGCCTGCGCCATCGATTGCCTCCGACAAGGCGAAGCAATTTGCGTCGTTCTCGAGTCGAATCGGTCGCCCCAGCCTTTGGGACAGATCCCGGTCGAGCGGACGACCGTTCAGGATCGTGCTGTTCGAGTTCCTAAGCGTCCCGGTCGTCTTCGAAATCGCTCCTGGCGAAGCGACGCCGACCGTCCCTGGCTGACGCAGCTGCTGCTCCGCCGTGTGAACCAGATTCACGACGGCGTCCAAAGTGCGCTCGTAGTCCCCCTTGGGCGTCGCCACACGTTGGCGAAACAGGATCGCGCCGACATCGTCCAACGCGATCGCTTCGATCTTTGTTCCGCCCAGATCAACGCCAATTCTCATCTTCGCTCCGGCGGTCACAGGCGGTGCAGCCGATCGCCGCTGCGGAATCCCAGCAACGGGCCGCCGATTCCGCGGCCGACCGCCAGCACCTTCAACAGCTCCCCCATCTCCGCCTCCGATAGCAGGCGCAACGCATCCGCGGTTTCGCGGGCACCGAGCGCCGACTGGCGCAGAAGATCCAGGATGCCGCAATCCAGCAGGAAGCGCGCCTGCGACGTGTAACCGAGCAAGTCGAGCCCGGCATCGTTCGCAGCTCGCGCAATCGCAGTGAAGTCGATGTGCGCCGTGATGTCGTTCAAGCCCGGCAACCACAGGGGCTTGGCGTGCGCCTGGTGACGGAAATGGCACATCAACGTGCCCATCGCCCGCTGCGGGTGGTAATACTCATGACGGGGAAAGCCGTAGTCGATCAGTAGCGCCACGCCGCGCCGAAGCCACCGCCCAAGCGTCGCGGTCCAGGCGCGCGCGATCAACCCGACCTCGGAAACATAGCCTTCCGGCAACGGTCCGGAATCGGCTTCGATTTGCTCCACTGCCTCGCGCAACTCGAAACTTGCCGGCCGCTCGCCGATCCGCAGCTCTTCGCCCTCGACCTCGACGCCCTGCTCCAGTATCCGGCCTCCTCGCCGCGCGAACAGCTTCGCCGGCATCACGTCGAGCACTTCGTTGGCAATGACCACCCCTTCGAACTCTTCGGGTGGCACGTCGAGCCATTTCACAGCGCCGCCAAGGCGTGCCTGCTGTTCCGCTCTCAAGTCCGGCGAGACTTCGACGATGCCGTAGCTTTCGGGCGCCGCGCCGAGGCGAGCCAACTCCCGGATCAAATCACCTGCCAACGCGCCGCTTCCGGCACCGAACTCGAGCACGCGCCGGGCAATCCGCATCCGTTCAAATACCTGTGCGACCTGCGCCGCCAGCGCTCGTGCGAACAGCGGCGAAATCTCCGGCGCGGTGACGAAATCGCCTTCGGGGCCGATCTTGCCGGGCTTCGCGGCGTAATAGCCGAGTCCCGCTTCGTACAGCGCGAGCTGCATGTACCGGTCGAAGGTGATCCATCCACCTGCTCGATCAATCTCCTCGGCGATGCGCAGCGCAAGCCTGCGGCTATGGGCGAGCGCCTCCGGGGCGACGGTCTGCGCCGCGGCGAAGCTCGATCGTGCGGAGTCGGTCATCCTGGCAACGGTACACTGCCCGCGCCGATGAGTACGATCACTACGAAGCGAAATCGCATCCGCGGAAACTCGGGGCCGCCGGTGGCTCTTGTCACGGGAGCTGCGCACCGTTTAGGCCGGGAGATCGCGCTCGCGCTGGCGCGCGACGGCTACGACGTCGCGGTGCACTACGGCCATTCCAGGGAGGGCGCGTTGGCGACCGCCGCGGACGTGCGCAAAATGGGCCGCCACGCCTGCGCCGTGAAAAGCGACCTGGCGATCGAGGGCGGTGTCGCCTTGCTGCTCGACCAATGCGCGCGCCAGTTGGGCGAGGTCACCTGTGTGGTGAACAGTGCGGCGATTTTCGAGTACGACACGGCGCTGGATTTCGACGCTGCGCATCTGGCGCGCCATATGAAAGTGAACGTTGCGGCGCCCGTGCTGCTGGCACGTCACCTGCATTCCCGCCTCGCCGACGGCGCTCAGGGTGTCGTGATCAATCTGCTGGACCAGAAACTATGGAATCCGAACCCGGATTTCTTCTCGTACACGCTGTCGAAGGCGGCGCTGCTGTCGGCCATCGGGTTGCTGGCGCGGGAGCTCGCGCCGAAGCTGCGCGTGCTGGGAGTCGCCCCCGGCATCACGCTGCCGGCAGCGGGCCAGGGCCCCCGCAATTTCGATCGTGTATCGCGACTGACGCCGCTCGGCTATCCCAGCTCGCCGGAGGACGTCGCACAAGCCGTTGTATATCTGGCCCGCGCGCGCGCAGTGACGGGGACGACGCTGTTGGTCGACGGTGGCCAGCACCTCGTTGCGAGCGATCGC
Source organism: Burkholderiaceae bacterium (assembly GCA_019236735.1). Taxonomy (GTDB): domain Bacteria; phylum Pseudomonadota; class Gammaproteobacteria; order Burkholderiales; family Burkholderiaceae_F; genus VBCK01. The sequence continues at coordinate 2,759 of JAFAIM010000013.1, read as the reverse complement.
GACGTGATGTTTTTGAGCGGCAGCCAGCGCGCAGCGAAGAGGCGAAAGTGAGCAGGCAAGCGAGCCTCGGACCAGGCTCCCCCTCTCCCCTCCGGGGAGAGGGGGGCGGAGGCGGGGTTTCGCGAAGCGAGAGCTTCGCGCCGCCGGAGCCGGCGTGCCTTGCAAGGCGCGCCGTCCGGGGGTCACGGGTCGTTCGGGTCGTTTCCACCTAAATGACTGCTTGGCTGCTCGACCCACGCCTGGCGCATTGCCGCCGCATCTACCTGCGCGAGGCCCTGTTCGACGCGAACATCGGTGTGTACGACCGCGAGCATGCGGGCGCGCAGCGGTTGATCGTCAGCATCGATCTGTTTGTAGCGCTGTCGGCATCGACCCCAAGGCACGACCGAGTCGAGGAGGTGGTGGATTACGATTTCGTGCGCGAGACCATCCGCGTCCGCCTCGCCCGTGGGCACGTGAACCTGCAGGAGACGCTGGTCGACGATTTGGCCGGTGCGCTGTTGGTGCACCCCGGCGTGGTGGCAGTGCGTGTGTGCACGGAAAAGCCGGATGTATACGAGAGCGTTGCCGGTGTTGGCGTCGAAGTGTTGCGATTCAAGGATCCCGAATGAGTGCTCTTGCTGAAGCGACGGCCCGACCGGACGGCGGGAACGGAAGCGGATGGGCCGCGGTCGAGCTGAAGAGCCGTCCGCGCGCCGCCGCAATCGAAGCGCCCCAGGATCGCACAGCCGCACTGCGCGCCGCGCGAGAATCGCACAAGCTGGAAAAACGCCTGTTGCGGATGACCGGCCAGGCCATCGCCGACTACTCGATGATCGAGGGCGGCGATCGCGTAATGGTGTGTGTTTCGGGCGGTAAGGACAGCCACAGCCTGCTCAAGCTGCTGATGACGCTGCGCGGCCGCGCGCCCGTGCGTTTCGAGCTCGTCGCGGTGAATCTGGACCAGAAGCAGCCGGGGTTTCCGGCCGAGGTGCTGCCCGCGTACTTGAGCGGCATCGGCGTTCCGTTTCGAATCGAGACGCAGGACACCTATTCGGTGGTGCGGCGCCTGATTCCCGAGGGTTCCACCGCCTGCTCGCTGTGCTCGCGTCTGCGGCGCGGTGTCCTGTACCGCGTCGCGCGCGAGCTCGGAGCAACCAAGATCGCGCTCGGGCATCACCGCGACGACATCCTCGCGACGTTCTTCCTGAATCTGTTCTACGGCGGTCGCATGAAGGCGATGTCGCCCAAGCTCGTTTCCGATGATGGCCGTCACGTCGTGATTCGCCCGCTTGCCTATGTGCGCGAGGTCGATCTGGCCCGCTTCGCGCAGCAGTGCGGCTTCCCGATCATTCCTTGCGATCTGTGCGGCTCGCAGGAGAATCTTCAGCGCAAGCAGATGCGCGAGATGCTCGACGAATGGGAGCGCCGCCACCCCGGGCGCGTGCAGACCATTTTTAACGCGCTCGGGCGCGTGGTGCCGTCGCACCTGATGGATTCGGCGCTGTTCGACTTTCGCGGACTGCGACCGGACGGTGTACCCGATCCGGCCGGCGATATCGCGTTCGATTAGCCCGGCACCGCTTCGAGCGCTCGCTGCACGTCTTCCCATAGTGCGGGCGGCGGCTCGCAGCCGACCGAGAAACGCACATAGCCCTCGGCGACGGCCTCGCCCCAGCGCGCGCGCCGCTCCGCCGATGAATGCACACCGCCGAAGCTGGTAGCCGGGCGCACGTAGCGGCACGCCTCGATGAAACGCTCCGCGGCAGCGGCGTTTGCCAACGTGATTCCGATCAGACTGCCGAAACGGCGCATCTGGTTGCGCGCCAACGCGTGCGCCGGGTGCGAAGCTAGCCCCGGGTAACACACCGCGCGTATCTTCGGATGCCGCTCGAGGCGCTCGGCCAGAAGCAGCGCGTTGCTGCACATCCGGTCGAAGCGCACCTCCAGTGTTTCCAGGCCGCGCTGTACGAGCCACGTTTCGAACGCCCCCGGGATCGCGCCGAAGATGCGGCGCCAGTCGCGTGCCGCCGACATCACCTCCGCATTGCGCGACGACACGTGGCCGAACAGTGTGTCCGAATGGCCGTTGACCGCTTTGGTATCGGACGACACAACCACGTCGGCGCCCAGGTCGAGCGGGCGCTGTCCGAGCGGGGTCATCGTTGTGTTGTCCACAACCAACAGCGCACCGGCAGCGCGCGCGCGCTGTGCCACCGCGCGCAGGTCGGCCAGATCGAGCCCAGGATTCGATGGCGTCTCGACCCACACGAGTGCGAGACCCTCGAGCGGCTCCCGCTCTACCGCTGCGGTCGGGCAGGTTCGGACTTGCACGCCCATCGGCGCCAGGAACTTCTCGGCGGCGGTGCGCACCGTGTAGTAGCCGTCGGAAGGCAGCAGCAGCCGGTCGCCCGGGCGGAGTCTGCCGTACAGAACGGCGGCGACCGCGGCCATTCCCGATGGGAAGATCAGTGTTTCGGCGTCCTCGAGCACGCCCAGCGCCTCCTCCAGCGCGGTCCAGGTCGGGTTGGCCCAGCGCGCGTACTGGTACTGGCCCTGCGGCTCACCCGGCAGCGAGTAAATCGTCGTGTTGCAGATCACCGGTTCGAAAGGCTGTCCCGTGCTGCGTCGATGGGTCGCGTAGTGGAGGCAGTCGGCAAAACGCGTATCCAGGCGGTCCATATCTGTCCTCGTGCTCCGGTGCTGCCCGTAAGATACCCGCGCGCCGCAAACGGTGTTCGGAGGAGGACGTCTTGAGCGCTTATCTGCACCATGAAACT
>JAFAIM010000022.1 GCA_019236735.1 Burkholderiaceae bacterium | reverse complement strand
ACCATCGCCCGAATGAAATGATCGAGCTGGACGCCGAATCGATCTACGCGGCCCTGGCGCAGCACGTGCGCGAGCAGGTCGCCGGGCCCGAAGTGCGGCTGGTCGGCGTGCACACCGGCGGCGTCTGGCTGGCGGAGCGCCTGCGCCAGGACCTGAAGGTCGAGGCGCCGGTCGGCGTGCTCGACGTCTCGTTCTACCGCGACGACTTCCGCCGCGGCGGGCTCAAGGCGGGCGTGCGTCCCTCGCGCATCTCGTTCGAGGTCGCCGGCGGACACCTCGTGCTGGTCGACGACGTGCTGCACACCGGCCGCACGGTGCGCGCGGCGATGAACGAGCTGTTCGACTATGGCCGGCCGGCGCGGATCGACCTGGCGGTGTTGATCGACCGCGGCGGGCGAGAGCTTCCGATCGCACCGAAGGCGGTCGGCCGGATCATCGAGGTCCCCGAAGAGGTGAGTGTGGAGCTGCGGCGCGACGCCTCCGGTCGGCTGCACCTGCAACTGGAGCAGAAGACGCGTGGCTGAGGACGCGCCCCCCGCCGCCGCGAGCAATCCGCAGCTGAACGCGGACGGCGAGCTGCACCACCTGCTGTCGCTCGACGGCCTGCCGCGCGGGATCATCGAACGGATTCTGTCAACCGCGGACGGCTTCATCAGTGTCGGATCGCGCGAGGTGAAAAGCGTTCCGCTGCTGCGCGGCCGCTCGGTCTTCAACCTGTTCTTCGAGAACTCGACTCGCACCCGCACCACTTTCGAGATCGCCTCCAAACGCTTGAGCGCGGACGTCTTCAACCTGAACATCGCCGCATCGAGCGCGGCCAAGGGCGAATCACTGCTCGACACGATCAACAATCTGGCCGCGATGCAGGCGGACCTGTTTGTGGTGCGCCACTCGCAGGGTGGAGCACCGCACCTGATCGCTGCACACGCCGCGCCGCACGTGCACGTGATCAACGCCGGCGATGGCCGCCACTCGCATCCGACCCAGGGGCTGCTCGACCTGTATACGATCCGTCACTACAAGAAAGACTTTGCAACACTGTCGGTCGCCGTCGTCGGCGACATCCTGCATTCGCGCGTGGCCCGCTCCGACCTGCACGCGCTGCGCGCGGTGGGCGTGCGCGACCTGCGTGCAGTCGGTCCGCTGACGCTGCTTCCGGACGGACTCGAATCACTCGGCGTGCGCGTGCATACCTCGCTCGAGCAGGGCATTCGCGACGCTGACGTCGTCATCATGCTGCGCCTGCAGAACGAGCGCATGAGCGGGGCGCTGCTGCCGAGCGCTTCGGAATACTTCCGCAAGTACGGGCTGACGCCGGAGGCGCTTCGCTCCGCCAAGCCCGACTGCATTGTGATGCACCCCGGACCGATGAACCGCGGCATCGAGATCGATTCGCGCGTCGCTGACGGCGCCCACAGCGTGATCCTGCCCCAAGTGACGTTCGGAATCGCCGTGCGGATGGCGGTGCTCGCGATTGCGAGCTCCTCGGCGAGGTTCCGATGAGGATCGCGATCGAGCACGCGCGTGTGGTGGACCCGGCCTCTGGCACGGACAGCGTCGCCGACCTGTACCTGGCCGATGGCCGCATCGCGGCGGTCGGCTCGATGCCTGCGGGTTTCGCGCCCGAGCGCCGCATCGAGGCCACTGGCCTGGTCGCCGCTCCGGGCTTGATCGATCTTTGCGCCCGCATGCGCGAGCCGGGCACCGATGGCGCGTTGCGGGTCGAGATGCGCGCCGCGCTCGCCGGCGGCGTCACCGGGGTGGTTTGTCCGCCTGACACCGATCCGCCGCTGGACGAGCCCGGGCTGGTGCGGATGTTGCGCCAGCGGTCGCGCGAAGCAGCCGGCGCGCGCTTGTATCCGCTCGGCGCGCTGACGGCGAGCTTAAAGGGCCAGGCGCTGGCGCAGCTGTGCACGCTGGCGGAGGTCGGTTGCGTCGCGTTCGCGCAAACGGGTGCGCTGCCCGACGACCGCGGCGCGCTGCTCAGTGCGCTGCGCTACGCGCGCACATTTGATTTCGCGGTTTGGCTGCGGCCGGTCGACGCCTCGCTCGCCGCCGGCGGCGTCGCCGGCGAGGGAAACGTGGCCGGGCGGCTGGGGCTGCCCGCGGTACCTGCGGTGGCCGAAACGGTGGCGCTGCACACGATCTTCGAACTGCAGCGCGCGAGCGGGCGCCAGCCGGTGCGCGTTCACCTGTGCCGGCTGTCGACCGCCGCTGGAATCGAGCTACTGCGCGCGGCGCGCCGCGAGGGCCTACCCGTAACGGCCGACGTCTCGATCCTGCACGCGCACGGCGTGGACGCCGACGTCGGACAGTTCGACTCGAACTGGCGGCTCGATCCGCCTCTGCGCACCGCTCGCGACCGCGCTGCGATCCGCGCGGCGCTGGCCGACGGCACAATCGACGCCGTATGTTCGGACCACGCTCCGGCGGCCCTCGAGGAAAAGCTCCTGCCCTTCGGTGAAGCGGGAATCGGCGCCTCGGGGCTGGAAACACTGCTGCCGCTGTTGCTCGAGTGGGCAGCGTCGGAGAAGGTTCCTTTGCTGCGCGCGCTCGATGCGGTCACGCGCGGACCTGCGCGAGTGCTGGGCGAGGACACCGGCACACTGCTGGTGGGGCGCAAGGCCGATGTGGTGCTGTTCGATCCGCTGGAGCGTTGGTCGGTCAATGGCGAGGCGCTCGTGAGCTTCGGCAAGAACACGCCATACTTCGGGCAAGAGCTCGCCGGCCGCGTCCGCGCCACGATCGTCGGCGGTGAGGTGCGTTTCGAGCGAGGAAACTAGGGAGTCCGTCGTGCGCTTGTTCGACCGGCTATACGGGTTCGGCTTGCGGCTGATCGCCCCGATCACGATCGCTGCCGCGCTGGTGCACGTTGCGCTCGGCCTGCTGTACGCGCTGCTGACGTTCTCCTGGATTGGGCGTCGCCGGCGCGACTCCGCGATCATGACCTGGTCGCGCATTTTGCTGCTGATCATCGGCGTGCGGCCGCAGTCATTCGGTGAACCGCCACGGCCTGGCGGAACGCAGGACACGGACGAAAGCCCCGGCTCGCTGCTGCTCGCCAACCACACCTCGTGGCTGGAAGTGTTTTCGATCGCCGCTGTCGTTCCCGCGCGCTTCGTCTCCAAATCGGAAATCGCGCGCTGGCCGGTATTCGGCTGGCTCGCGATCGCCGTCGGCACCCTGTTCGTCGAACGCGGCCGGCGCCACGCGGTCGCGCGTGCCAACCAGGCAGTGGCTGAGCGCCTGCGCTCGGGCCAGCTGATTGCCGTCTTCCCGGAAGGCACCACCACGGACGGCTCGCGCCTGTTGCCGTTTCACGCCAATCTGGTTCAGCCGGCGCTCGACATACAGGCGCCGATCCGCCCCGTGGGGGTGCGCTTCACGCAGCGAGGAGCGGTTTCGCGGGCGGCGATGTATATCGACGACATGAACGTGATGCAGTCGCTGTGGCGCATCGTCACCGCCCCGCATCTGACCGTTGAACTGCACTGGCTGCCGCCGATCGACCCGCCGCGCGGCCGCCACGAGGCCGCACGCAGCGCGCGCGCGGCGATCGCGCAAGCGCTGCAGCTGTCGTTGGAGGAGCAGGAAGTGTCGGGCGAAGTCGGTGCCGTCGACGAGCCTTCGGACGCGGAGCCCGGCTCCGCTCCCGCTGGCTGAACTCGTTTCTGTCACTGCCGGCAACGGTATCTGCTGCGGTGAACATCTGCATTGACATGTGCTGCACATGCAAGTATGTTTACTGCATGGCCCGCATGATTCAGCTTCGCAACGTTCCGGATGCGCTGCACCGTCAGCTGAAGGCGCGCGCCGCGATGACGGGGTTGACCTTGTCCGACTACCTGATCCGGGAAGCCCGGAAGAGCGTCGCATTTCCCACCCCGGAGGAAATGCGCGCGCGCCTTCGCACGCGCCCACGCTACAGGGGGCGAATATCGCCTGCCGAGGCTGTACGCCAGGAGCGTGACCGGCGTTGATCGTCATCGATGCATCGGCGGTGCTGGAACTGTTGCTGAGGACCGATCGCGGTGAGCGAATCGAGTCAAGGGTGTTTGCCCCCGAAGAAGCCCTCGCCGCTCCTCATCTGCTCGATGTCGAGTTCGCACAAGTCTTGCGTCGCCTGGTGGCGTCGAAGGAAGTGACTGTCTCACTGGCCGAACAGAGCCTGCGCGACTACGCAGACCTTCGAATCGAGCGTTTCGCGCACGTGGATTTGCTCTCCCGGATCTGGCAACTGCGCAATTCGATGGCCGCTTACGACGCGGCGTATGTGGCATTGGCCGAGGCTCTCGGCGCCCCGCTGTTGACTTGTGATGCGAGGCTGGGCCGCTCGCATGGTCACCGGGCGCGAATCCAGATCGTTCAATAGGCGATCGCTATCCCGGCCGCCGGTATCCGGGACACGGCACCTGAAATATCTCGCGCTGCGGCCAGCTCATCGCCGTGAGCGCGCCGCCCCACACGCAGCCGGTGTCCAGGCAAACGGCGTCCTGCCGCAGCATCAACCCCAGCGTGGACCAGTGCCCGAACACGATCGGAGTATCGCCGCTGGCGCGATGCGGATGGTCGAACCACGGAAACCAGCCGGGCGGAGCGGCGGCGGCTCCTTCCTTGATCTTCAGGTCCATTTCGCCGTCCTCGCTCACAAACCGGACGCGCGTGAGCGCATTCAGGATGCAGCGCAGCCGGTCGGCGCCGGCGAGCGCCTCGTCCCAGCGTGCGGGCCGGTTGCCGTACATCGTTGCCAGGAACTGGCGAAAATCCGCCCCCGCGAGGCGTTGCTCCACTTCGCCCGCGAGCTCGAGCGTGCGCTGTACGGTCCACTGCGGTAGCACCCCGGCGTGCACGAACAACGCGCCCTGCTCGAAGTGCGCCAGCGGGCGCGTTCGCAGCCAGCGGAGCAGCTCTTCGGCGTCGGGCGCATCCAGAACCTCCTGCAGCGTGTCGTCGGCGTGCTGCGGCCGGATTGCCGACGCCACCGCCAGAAGGTGCAGGTCGTGGTTGCCGAGCAGCGTGATCGCACGCTCGCCGAGTGCGTGCACGCGCCGCAGCGATGCCAGCGACTGCGGCCCACGGTTGACCAGATCACCCAGGAATAAAAAGCGATCCGGCTGCGGCGCGGTCTGCAGCAATTGCCGCAGACGATCGTCGCAACCCTGCAGATCGCCGACGACCAGAAGGCTCAAAGCGGGCTCAAAGCGGCAGGCTCAAGCCGAGCCTTGGCGCGGCGCACGCCTGCGCCGGATCAGCCGCGCCGGGAACAGGAAAAACGCGGTGTACGCGAGGCCCAGGGCCACGAAGCAGGCAAACAGCCACGCCTCCGAAGCGCCAGCGGCCCAAGCGAGCGTGCCGATCGCCCCGAGCGCTACGTTCGCCGTAAGCAGCACGAAGACCGCTCGCGCCGGAGACAAGCCTCGGCGCAGCAAGATATGGTGGATGTGCGCCCGGTCGGGCGCGGCCGGATCGCGCCGCCGCAGGATGCGCCGAATCGTCACCGTGAAGACATCGAACAGCACGATTCCGGTCACCCAAAGCATGACCACCGGCGGCACGGTCGGACCTTGCGCCGACTGCTGCGTCAGTCCGATCGAATACCACGCAACGACGAAGCCCAGCACCAGGCTACCAGTGTCACCCATGAAGGTGCGGCGATGTCCGCGCCATCGGTGCGGCAGATTGAACGCCAGGAAGCCTGCCAGAGCGCCGAGCAGCACCACGAGGATCTTCAGCGAGTTGACGTCGTCCTCCCACCAGGCGTAGCCAGCGAAGAAGCCGAGGATCACGAACACGACGCCGCCAGCCAGCCCATCGAGGCCGTCGAGCATGTTGATGCCATTGATCAGCGCCACCGTCGCGAACACTGTGAGTGGAATTCCCCAGTTCGCCAGCGCGATGTCGCCGCGGCCGAACAGGTTCCCCAGGTGCATCAAAAAGTGGCTCGCCCACGAAGTCATCAGCACTGCCGCGAGGATCTGCACGCCGAGCTTGCTGCGCGGAGAGACCTCTCCGATGTCGTCCAACACCCCGACCAGCGCCAGCAGTGCCATCGCGACGAGCAGCACCAGCTGGTCGGCCAGCGCCGGCAGCGACAGCGCGAGCGCAAGAAAGAATCCGATCGCAATCGAAATCCCACCGGTCAATGGCACCGCCGCACCGTGGCGCTTGCGACCGCCCGGATCATCCACCAGCCCGAAGCGGTGCGCGGGCCTGCGCATCCACACGATCAGCAGCGCCGTGAGCAGGAACGCCAGTATCGACTGGACCAGGAATGTCATCGGGAGGCGCGGATCCGCTGCAGCAGGGCGGTGGTCGAGCGATCGTGCTCAAAGGGGATCGCGAGCACGCGTGCGCCCCACGAGGAGGCGAGCTGTCCTTCCGGCGTCGATCCAACCGAATAGTCGCCCCCTTTCACGTACACCTCTGGGCGCACGATCTGCAGCACCGGCAGCGGAACGTGCTCGTCGAAGATCGTGACCAGCGTCACGCTTTCCAGTGCCGCCAGCACAGCGGCGCGGTCCTGCGCGGCGCTAATGGGCCGGTCTGCCCCCTTATCAAGCTGGCGAACCGAGGCGTCGGAATTGACCGCGACAACCAGGCTCGCGCCCAGTTTGCGCGCTCGCGCCAGGTACGTGACGTGGCCGCGATGCAGAAGGTCGAATACACCGTTGGTCAGCACAATTGGCCGCGGCAGCTGCGCGACCGCAGCGGCGAGGCGCTCTCGCGGAACGATCTTCGATTCGAACGCTGGCGCGGCTTCGGCGGCCTCAGGCATCGATGGCCTCGCCCAGGATCGGCGCAAGCTGCCGGCTCGCCACCGCCTCGCGCAGGCTGGCAAAGCGGGCGGTTGCGAGGCCGGGTGCGCAGTCGCGTAGCAAAGGCGCCAGGCCGTCTTTGGCGAGCAGCACGCGCTGCCCGATCTGTGCAGCCGTTGCGGCCTCGAGATCGTCGCACTTGTCGCCGAACATCACCGAGCGCGCCAGGTCCAGCGACAGCTCGCGCGCGGCCGCGAACAACATTCCAGGGCGGGGTTTGCGGCACTCGCAGCGGATCCGTAGTTCCCCTTCGGCGTCGGTCGGATGGTGCGGGCAGTGGTACACCCCCGCCAGCGGCGCGCCGGCTTCTTCAAAGCGCGCCCTCATCCAGTCGGTCAGGGCGTGAAAGTCCCTTGTCGTGTAGAGGCCCCGTCCGATTCCCGACTGGTTGGTGGCCACCACGAGCAGCCAGCCGCGCCGCACGAGGTCCCGGCACGCATCCAGCGTGCCCGGCACGAACTCGAAATCCTCGATGCGCCAGACGTAACCCGCATCGACATTGATCACGCCGTCGCGGTCGAGGAACGCCGCTTTGCGGATGCGCTCATGCATTGCGCAGCAGCCAGCGAACGTACGCTGCTATCCCTTGCTCGACCGTCATCATCGGCTCGGCGATTCCGGCCGCGCGCAGCCGCGACAGGTCGGCCTGGGTGTATGCCTGATAGCGATCGCGCAGGTCGAGCGGAAATTCGATGTATTCGATCGTTCCCTGCGCCGCCGCCTGCTTCACTTGCAACGGGGTCTGGCCGTTGGCCTCGCGCAGCGAGTTGATGACCGCCAATGACACGTCGTTGAAGCTCTGGGCGCGCCCACTGCCGACGTTATAGATGCCGCTGGTCGGCCGGTCCCAGAAATGCAGATTGACGCGGATCGCGTCGTCGACGTGGATGAAGTCGCGCCGCTGCTCACCGTCGCTGTATCCGTGGCTGCCTTGGTACAGGCGAACCCGGGCCTCGCGCCGGAATTGGTTGTAGTGGTGGTACGCCACCGAGGCCATCCGCTCCTTGTGGCGCTCGCGCGGACCGTAGACGTTGAAGTACCGCAGCCCCACCACCGGTGCTCGCACCGACGGCAGCGCGCGCCGTACGACCTGGTCGAACAGGAATTTGGAGTAGCCGTAGACGTTCAGCGGTCGCTCGTAGGCGCGCTCCTCCACAAAGATCGGCCCCAGCCCGTACACCGCTGCCGAGGAGGCGTAAATCAGCGGCGCGTCGACCTGCTGGCACCAGTTCAGCAGGTGCACCGAGTAGCGGAAATTGTTTTCGAGCATGTAGCGGCCGTCGGCCTGCATCGTGTCCGAGCAGGCTCCCAAGTGAAAAACGACCGTGGGCCGCGCAAACGCCCCGCGCTGCGCGTGCTCGAGGAAGTCGGTCTTGTGCAGGAAGTCCGATATCTCGCAGTCGACCAGGTTGCGGAACTTATCCGCCCGCTCCAGGTTGTCGACGGCGACGATGTCCGTCTCGCCGCGATCGTTCAGCGCTTTGACCAGATTCGAGCCGATGAATCCTGCCGCGCCGGTAACGACGATCATTAGCTATGCATAGCCAGAATCTGGTATGCAGGAGTCCGATGACCGCCCAATTGTGCCACGGAAGGAGTCATACAGTCCTAGCGCTACCTCCCATGCTGCCGGTACTCGAAGACTCTTTGATGGAAGGCTGCGCGGTCCGGCCGGGGCATAGCCCCTCCGGGTTGGCCTGTTGCCAACGCCAACCATCGGCGCACATCTGCTCGAGCGAGCGCTGCGCTTTCCAGTTCAGCAGCTCACCGGCCCGCGCAACATCGGCCCAGCAAGCGGCCACGTCCCCGGCGCGCCGGCCCGCAACTCGATACGGGATCGGCCGACCACAGGTGTGTTCGAACACGCGCACCAACTCCAGCACGCTGGTGCCGTGACCCGTTCCGAGGTTGATCGGAATGAACCCGCTGCGCTGCCGGCTGAATTCCAGCGCGCGCACGTGGCCTTGGGCCAGATCTACTACGTGGATGTAGTCGCGAACCCCGGTGCCGTCCGGCGTGGGCCAATCGTCGCCGAAAATGGTCAGCTCCTTGTGCCGCCCCACCGCGACCTGCGTGATGAAGGGAAACAGATTGTTCGGCGTGTCGCGCGGGTCCTCGCCGATCAGCCCGCTCGGATGGGCGCCGATCGGGTTGAAGTAGCGCAGTGACACGACGCTCCATTTTGGCTGCGCGCGGCACAGGTCTGCGAGGATCTGCTCGATCGCGATCTTGCTGGCGCCGTACGGACTCACCGCCGAAAGTGTCATGTCCTCGGTCAGCGGCAAGCGCTCGGGCACCCCGTACACGGTCGCCGAAGAACTGAACACGAAGCGACGAACTGCAGCGCGTTCGCACGCGCGCAGCAAAGCGATCGTGCCGCCGACGTTGTTGTCGTAGTAGTCGAGCGGGCGGGCGACCGACTCTCCGACCGCTTTCAGAGCCGCAAAATGGATCACCGCATCGACCGGCGTTGCGTCGAACAGCCGGTCGAGCGCGGCGCCGTCGCGGATGTCTGCCTCCACCAAGCGCACCGCGCGACCGCCGATTTGCTCGACGCGCTGCAATGCCAGTGGATCGCTGTTGGAGAAATTGTCGACACAAACGACATCGAGGCCGGCGGCCAGCAGTTCGACGGCCGTGTGTGAGCCGATATAACCTGCTCCCCCGGTGACAAGGACCGTCGACACGTTGCTTTCAGTCGTCCAGTTCGGGGTAGCAGCGGAAGGCGTCGTCATTGTTGAACGCCAGGCGTCGCCCGGATGCCACGTACGAGCGAATCCGCGGGCGGCCGAACACCTCGTCGTGCAGCGCGCGCAATCGCGGGCAGCTTCGCAGCGCCTGCTGGCTCGCCTGCGGGAATGCATAACGCAGTCCCGCCACCACCTGCGCAATCGACAAATCCACGTACGAGATCCGAGAGCCGACCATCCACGGCGTGCGGCGGGAGTTTGACCGTGCGACCCGTTCGAAATAGCCCAGGAACTTCGGCATCCGCTGTGCACGAAACTCCTCCGAGCGGCGCTTGGCTTCGCGCTTCTGCTCCTCGTAATAGCGGAGCGGCCCCAGCGGATGGTGGGTGTCGTGGATTTCCACCACGAAGTCGGCGATCGTCAGTTGCAACTGGTGCGTCCACAGGCGTCCGCCCTCGGTGCGTGGCGCAAGATGCAGCCGGTCGCCGAGGAACAGCAGGATGTTCGCGGTCTGGCCGATAAGGAGACGGCGGGCCTTCAGAAACGGAGGAGCAAAAGGCGGGTGCGACAACTTCGGATTGCCGAGAACCGCGAGCATCGCAGGAGCGCCGCCGCCCTTGCGCTCGGGCACCAGCGCGATGTCGACGTACGGCGCGGCAGCCTCCTCCAGTGCCAGGCGCACGAACTCGCCGCGCCCCTGGATTCCGGGCCAGTAGTACAGCTCGTAGGTCATCGGATACTCCCAGCGTGGGGCGCCATCGCGGATTCCACGATATTGGACGGCGGCAATCGACTTGGGGAGAGTCGCAGGGAGATGACTACAGGGAGATGACTCTGACAACATCGTGCCGCTTTGCGGCCCTCACCAGTCCGGAATCGAACGTACCGAATCGCTCCGCCGGAGAACAACTCACCAGGTGCAGCGCATCCGCGAAATCCATCCCCGCCTCGTACATCGGTAGTGCCCTGGTCACGTTCGCAAAGTCCTCCACCTGCACGGTCGCAAGCCCGAGCAGGCCGCGTAGCGTGCGCAGGATCACGTCCCGCTGCAGGTCGTAGCTGTACCGCAGAACCCATTCCAGTTCGAGCAGGACCGTCTTTGCGATGAAGACGGGGTTGCGCTCCATGGCGGCCAGAGCGCGTCTGGCCTGGGTCGGTTCGTCGTTCGTGACCAGCCGAACCAGCACGTTAGTGTCGACCGCGAGCATGCCGCTCCTTCACGCCTTGCGCGACGGCCTGCCGCATTTGCTCCAGAGAGCGGGCAGGTCCGCGGTAGCCGGTGCAGCCCAGCAGCTCTCTTGCCGAACCGACCGGATTCGGCCTCACTGGGCGCAACAGCACGCCGTCCTTCGTCGTTTCGACGACGAACTCGGTGCCGGGTCCCCAGTTGCGGTCCGCGCGCACGGATTTCGGCAGCACCACCTGCCCTTTGGAAGAAAGCCGCGTCCTCTCGGCGCGTGTCATCGCAATCAGCGCTTAGGCGAGTTGGTAGATGGTAAGAACATGGTAAGAACAAGTGGTAAGAACAAGGTAAGACAATAATACGCCGCCGAGCGATCGGAAGCAAACACGGCATGGGCGGCGACTACCGGGGGCCGCAGTCTGGGTGCCGTCAGCTTCCCCGCCCGAACAGCTCCTCGTAGCTCACCGTCGCCGTCCCGAGCTTGCCCACCACGATTCCGCCCGCCCGGTTGGCAAGGCTCACCGCCTCGGGCAGCGGCAGTCCCGCGGCAAGCATCGTTCCGAGCACCGCGATCACGGTGTCGCCCGCGCCCGAAACGTCGAACACTTCGCGCGCCTGTGCTGGCACGCTCCACGCACCTTCGTCCGTGAACAGCGTCATGCCTTCCTCGCTGCGTGTCAGCAGCAGCGCCTGCAGCGCGAGCTCTGCGCGCAGCTTCTGCGCACGGCGGGCCAGATCCGACTCGTCACGCCAGCGCCCCACCACCTCGCGCAGTTCGGCGCGGTTCGGCGTGATGACGGTGGCGCCGGCGTAGCGCGAAAAGTCGTCTCCTTTCGGATCGACGATCACGCGCCTGCCCGCACCGGTCGCGGCCTCGATCATTCGTGCGATGTGGGTCAAACCCCCTTTACCGTAATCGGACAACACGACCAGATCGTGTGCGTCCAGCAGCATCTGATACTGCTCGAAATGCGCGGCGAGCACCTCGGCCTCGGGAGCGCTTTCGAAGTCGATGCGGGCGATCTGTTGGCGCCTGCCGATCACCCGCAGCTTCACCGTGGTGGGCAGCGAGCCGTCCACGTGCAGATGGTCGGCCACGCCGGATTTGCCCAACAACGCCGCAACGGCGCGCCCGGCCTCGTCGTTGCCGACGACGCTAAGCACCCCGGCTCGCGCGCCGAGCGCGGTGACGTTGCGCGCGACGTTGGCTGCACCGCCCAGGCGCTCCTCGGCTGCGGAGATCCGCACGACAGGAACCGGCGCCTCGGGCGAAATTCGCTCGACATCGCCGAACCAATAGCGATCCAGCATCACGTCGCCGACCACCAGCAGGCGCACGCGGCGCAGCGCGGCATGGTCGACGGTTGGCACCCCCGAGGATGAATCGGGCGGGCTCATAGTTGCAAGCCGATGGAGACGGACATGGGCGCAGAGGATAGCGGCGATCGGGCAGGGCGCCTAGCCGATGTCCCGGGAGATCGTTATATTTTCGCGTTGTTACGAACGCATTTGCCCAGCGGTGCTAGGACGTCTCCGAAGAGGCTTGTTGACGGTCGCCGGCGCGGCCGTGTTGAAGAACGAAGGCTTCTGCCCCATTTGCGCGCGCAGCTCGACGTTCGTAGCGAAGGGCGAGTGGCTCAGGGACCAGTACCTATGCGTGCGGTGCGGCAGCGTCCCGCGTGAGCGCGCGCTGATGTCGACGGTAGAGACTCAATTTCCGCACTGGCGGGAGCTCGCAATCCACGAATCATCACCCGTGCGCCGTGGTGCCAGTTTGAAGCTTGCTCGAGAATGCGCCCGCTATCAGTCTTCCCGGTATTTCGCCGAGCTCCCGCTCGGTGCGCACCGGGGGGGCGTCCGCTGCGAGAACCTGGAAGCGCTGACGTTTGCCGACGCGAGCTTCGACGTTCATATCACCCAGGATGTGATGGAACATGTATTGGATCCGGCCAGTGCGTTTCGCGAGATCGCCCGCACGCTGCGGCCCGGCGGCGCGCACATCTTCACCACGCCACTGGTGAACAGAAGTGCGCCTTCGCGCGTCAGGGCTCGGCGGGACGAGTCCGGACGGATCGTGAACCTGGAGGAGCCCATTTACCACGGCAACCCGATTGACAAGCGTGGTTCGCTCGTCACGGTCGATTGGGGGTTCGATATCTGTCAACGCATCTTCGAGGCCTGCGGACTGCTTACGCAGACGATCCACATTGACGACTTGAGCCGTGGCATCCGGGCCGAATACAACGAGGTTCTGGTGACGATCAAGCCGGCAGCGACACCTGCGGGCGATCGCGGTGATCCTGCATAATTCCGAGCCTTGATCGAGGCGACAAGGTGTCCCGCCCCGCTGCCCATCGCTCGGCACTCGACGATCTGGACTTTTCCGACCGTCGTTACATCGCGGACCGGCTGTTGCGCTGGACGGCGCTTCAGCTCCGAAAGGCAACGCGTCCCGGCGCAGTTGCGGCGCTCGCGCATCTGACCGAACCGGCCCATCAGGCGAAAATGGTGTTCGTCGTCGGTGGCGCTCGCTGCGGGACTGTGGCATTGCAGAACGGGTTGAGCTCCAGCGAGGAAGTTTTCGTGCTCGGGGAGGCCAACCTGTTTTGGGAGAATCTTCGCTCGCGCTTTCGGGCGCGCTACAACGCCAAACATCGGTCGTTCGGTTACGCTCCGAGCAAGCTGAACGACTGTCCTGCGGTCGCGCCGGACCGCGCGGCCTGGACCGAAACGCTGTCGGCCCTGTTGGAGCGATATCGCTTCGTCGGCGACAAGATGGCCTTCGGTGGCTACAAGGAAGGCCGCTGGCCGTCCGAGTTCCTGCGGTTCCACCGGCACTACTTTCACGGTGCGGCGTACGTCCTCGCGTTCCGCAATCCGCACGATGCGATCCTGTCGCCCCGCAGCAGCTGGGGAATCGGCAACCTGGTGCCGTGGGCCAGGTCCTATATTGCCGCCCAGCGCGTTTTGATCCGTTTGCGTGTGCACTTTCCCCGGACCGTTCCGGTCTTCCTGGAGACGGTCGGGCCGGAGACGGTTCGGGCGATCGAGCAATGCCTGGGCTGCACTCTGCCCGGCTTCGCCGCAGTCGTCGGCAACCGGCAAGCGTCTGCGCGCGAACCTGGACAGGTTCCCTCCGAGCTGCGCGAAACCGTCGACGCTCTGCAGACCCTGTATCCGGCGCTGCGCGAAGCGGTGACGAACTTCCGCTCACCGGAGCAATTGCCTGCGCTGGAAGCGATCGACGCGAAGCTGGCGCAGCTGTATCAAGGCCTCGATTCGCTCCACTACTCGATCGATGCGCGCATGGCGAGGCTGCGGAGCAAGACCACGACGGCGTTCCGCATGGCGCGAGACGCGGCGCGCAATGCCCTGGCGACTGCGCCCGGTCCCATCAAGAAGCTCGGGCGCTTTTTCGGGAAGGTTTTCCGTGGGGATTGGGCGGGCGTCCGAGCAAGCTTGCAGTCTCGTTTCGTACGCCTGTGCCGCTGGATGTACAACCGCGTTCCTGCGTCCCCGCAGACTCGCGCCCGCCTGGCCGAGCTCGCATTTCGCATCGCCGGCCCGTTGTTCGAGGG
>JAFAIM010000080.1 GCA_019236735.1 Burkholderiaceae bacterium | reverse complement strand
TTAGCCTTCTCGGGTGAAGGATTGGTCGAGAAGCCCGGATATATGCCTCACGCTGGAGGCTTATCGCAGGGCTTACTTTAGCGAAGCCTTTATTATGCCTTAACCCATCTGTCTCCTCGCGCTCTCGCTCGTTGGTGGTGAGAATCGCATGGTTACAATTAAATGCAACGCACCGGTTGCGTTCTATTTCTTCGCGGCGTAGCGTGAGTGCACTCCCCGCTTTTGACGGGCACCCCTAACAGAGGTGAATCGATGTCAAAACTCAGAACCGCACTGGTCGCACTGGTGCCGATCGCGACGCTGAGCCTTGCGCCGATCAGCCCTGCTCTGGCACACGGCCACGGCTTCGAACACGGCCGCGGATTCGGGCACGGATTCGGGCGTGGAGCCGGTGGCGCGGTCGCCGCGCTGGTTGGCGCTGCCGCAGCGATCGTCACCGCGCCTCTTTGGCTTGCGTCGGCGGCTATCGACGCCGCCCCTGCTCCGGCCTATCCGGTCGCCCAGGCGCCGGCGTATTACACGCCGCCCGCACGCGTCGTGTATGCGCCGCCGCCCGCTGCCTATTACTATCCGCCGCCCGCATACAGGTACGCACCGCCACCGCAGTCATATGCTCCACCTCCGGCATATGGCTACCCGCCGCCCGCTTATGGATATGCGCCACCGCCGCCTCCGGCTTACCCGCCGCCACAGCCCTACTATCCGCAGCAATGAGTTGCCAGGAGGCGCATGAAAGAACGCGCCGCCGCAGACAGCACCGCGAAGCACGACGGCCGTAGTCGTGCCGACGCGCGCTCCGGACGCGCCCGTGGCGAGCGGACGCCGGGGCGCGCAGGCCGGCCCTCGCGCGAGGAAGCCGGGCAACTGCAGATCCGGATCCTTGATGCGGCCACTGAGCTGCTGCTGACCGAAGGGTACGGTGACACCAGCATCGAAGCGGTCGCAAGACGAGCGCGCGTTTCGAAGCGAACGTTTTATCACCGCTTCAGCGACAAGCCGGCGCTGACTCGGGCGGTCGTCTCGCATCTGATCGACGGCCTGCGCCCTCCGCCGGAAGTGCCGCTGATCGAAGGCCAGAGTCTCGAGGAAATCCTCACACGACTCGCTTCGCTGATCCTTCACGCTGCGCTGTCGCCGCGGCTTCTGCAATTGCAACGGCTGATCGTCGCCGAGTCCGAGCGCTTCCCAGAGCTGGCAGCCGCGGTGGCCAAGGCCGGCGGCCGTCAGGAGGCGGTCGCGCTGATCGGCGGCGTGCTGCGACGTCACGGTCGCGGAGCAGGCGCTGCGGCAATCTCTGAGGCCGAGGCGGCGTTTGCGGCCGAACAATTCCTGCAGATGGTCGTGTCCGTTCCGCAGCTGCGCGCGCTCGGACTTGGCAAGCCATTGGCCCGAGCCGAGCTCGACGCCTGGGGTCGCAACACCGTGGGCCTTTTCCTGGACGGCTTTCGCGGTCGGCGGTGAGTCTGCTGCGAGCTAAGGCGTTGCCTTGTCGACCTCTTGCGCCAGCTCGCGTAGCTTGGGGGAAATCTCGCACCGGTAGGCCCGCCGCGGCCGAGGCAACCCACGCAGCCCTGGCGGAAGCGCCCGCAACGCACGAGCGTGATCGGCCCGCAGCTGACTGAGCAACGGTGCAGGCGTGGTGCGCCGGCCGTCCCGCATTTGCAACTCGAGAAGTGCCTGGCCAACCACGGGTTCACCTTCCAGCTGGATGACGTCGCTGGCGATCGTGCCGTCGGGAGCGAGGCTTCGACAGACTTGCTTGATTCCCGGCCAGGTTGCCTTTCCCTCGGAACGTTTGCGGCGTGCCACGCCTGCGTACGACTGCATCTTGTAAACCGCATCCAAGGCGGGCACGTCGCTGGAGGTGTCGAGAGCGGTGCCGATACCGAAGCCGTCGAGCGGTGCACCCTCGGCGAGGAGCGCAGCGATCCGCTTCTCGTCCAGACTGCCACTGGCGAAGATCGTCACTTCCCGCAACCCGGCCCGGTCGAGCATGCCCCGTACTCGCCGCGCATGGACGGCAAGATCGCCGCTATCCAGGCGTACCGCTCCGAGCGAGATGCCCTCGCGCCCAAGCCGCGGTGCCAGATCGATCGCTTTGGCGACGCCAGCCTCGGTGTCGTAGGTGTCGACCAGCAACGTCGACCGCTTCGGCCATGCGCGAAGAAAGGCCTCGAATGCGGCTCTTTCACTATCGTGCGCTTGCACGTATGAATGGGCCATCGTTCCGAACAGCGGAATGCCGAAGCGCCGTCCGGCCTCGACCGTCGCAGTGCCGCCGAACCCGACGAGATAGGCGGCGCGAGCCGCGAGAAGGGCAGCCTCGGAGCCGTGCGCGCGCCGCATCCCGAAGTCGACCAGCAGCGCGTCCGGCGCGACAAGAACCATTCGTGCGGCCTTGGAGGCGATCACGGTCTGAAAATGGATGATGTTGAGCAGACGGCTCTCGACCAGCTGCGCCTCGGGCAACGGCGCCGTGACGCGCAGGATCGGTTCATCGGCGAAGAACACGGTGCCTTCGGCCATCGCGTGGACCGACCCGCGAAAGCGAAAATCTCCCAGGTAGTCGATCAACCGCTTCGAAAAACCGCCCTGCTCCCGAAGCCAGGCCAGCTCCTCGTCGCGAAACGATAGATTTTCCAGGTAGTCGAGCGCCTGCTCGAGGCCGGCGGCCACCAGGAAATTGCGTCCTGCCGGCAACTTGCGAACGAACAGTTCGAACACGGCCGTGCCATGCATTTCCTCTTCCAGGTACGCCTGCAGCATCGTCAGCTGATACAGGTCGGTCAGCAAGGCACCGCTCATCCGATCTCCTTCCGGCCTGCGAACTCATCTGCGTCAACGCGCAGGTGAGCCCGGGAATCACCCGGGCATGTTAAAGCGCGGAGGAGAAAAGCTTGAGGGCCGGAGCAGGAAGAGCGCCGCCGCTACCACGCTGCCGGTGCGACGCGCCGGGCAAGTCCGCTAGACGGTCGCGACGACCCTTTCCGCTGCGGTTCGACGTCGAGCGTGTTTGGCCGAATCGGCCTGCGTTCGGATCAGTTCGGGCTTCGAGTCGGATTCCCGGCCGACACCGGCCGTCTCTGCAGTGAGCACCCCGTTCAGGGCGAGCGCCATGTAGCTGTAGCTGGCGCGGACCGCTGTGCGGATCGCGTCGATTTCCGTCGGTGGCGGACTGTTGCCCATCAGGGTCGCCACGATGTCGAGCGCCTCCCAGGGATGGGTGTCGTCGTATTCCGCGTGCACCCGCAGCCACCGCATCGCCGACACGCGGCGCGATTCGGGGAAGCTCTTTTCATAGGCGTCCTTCGAGCAGACGACGCAGGACCACTCACCGGTCGCGCCCTCCACTGCGTAGTTGGTAGCGGCCACTCCGACTGCGAGCGAAGGCTGCGCGCTGATGTACCAGCACCAGTGAGCCAGTGCCTGCTGCTCGGAGCAGTTTTTCGCGTCCCTCAGGTCCGCCAGGCTCAGGCCGCTCGTTTCGGCCCACGCCAGCCAGTGGTCAGCGTGCTTCTGCTCGACACGGATGTTCTGGATCAGGTATCGGCGCGCCATCTGAGCGCCGGGGCTGTCTCCGAACTGGATCTTCTGCAGGTTCATCGCCATGAACTGCGGAAAGCGCTCGATCGTGAGCCAAACGCCTGTCAGAAACCGGCGCAGCATCGCGGCGGGCAAAGTGGCATCTCGCATCATCGCGAACACCGGGTGGTTGACGACCCGCGCCTTGTCGGCACAGGTCTCGCGCACAACCCGTTGCAGCCACAGCGGATAGCTCGTCAGGTCCTTCAAAGGGCCGCTTCGGTGAAATTCGTTCGACGACATCAGCTTTCCCCTACCAAAGATTGCCGTTCGGTACTGCTCGCGGTCGTCATAGCCTCTCAACTGTCGCAGCTGCTTGAGTTCCCGGCCCCGGCTCCGAAACGGATAGCCGACAACCGACAGATGCCTGTCGCGAGCCGTTGCGGCCCGGTGCCGCGCAGCCGCGGGCGCCCGCAGGGGGTCCCGTATGACGAATCCCCATGGAGCTATTTTTTTTGAGCCGCTCGCGCAATGTCAAGCGCACGCGCGCCGAAACGCCCGACTGCGCGATTGCCTTTGTACGCGACTGCTCTCTGGATGATCTGCCGGGAATTGGAAGCGAGTCCACCTGATTCCGGTATGGCGTATTACGATTCGGCGCGATGCCGACGATCCAAGTTCTCGTGCTCCTGCTTGCGGTGACCGCAGCGGCAGCTGTCATCGCGAAACGCTTCGAGATCCCCGAAGCCATCGTTCTGGTGCTCAGCGGGGTCGCCCTCGCCCTTCTTCCGGGGTTGCCAACCGTCGAGCTGGCGCCCGACCTGGTGCTCCTGATCGTGTTGCCGCCGGTGGTTTACTCAGCAGCGGTCGCGATGAGCTGGCGCGAATTTCGTTTCAATCTGCGACCGATCTCGCTACTGGCCGTCGGATGTGTCGTGTTCACGACGGTCGCGGTCGCCGCGGTGTCGCACTGGATGATCGGGCTCGCGTGGCCAGTGGGCTTCGTGCTGGGAGCGATTGTTTCGCCACCCGATGCGGTCGCGCCGCTGGCGATTGCGCGGCGCATGCGGATTCCGCGCCGCATTCTTGTCGTTCTCGAAGGCGAAGGGCTGGGCAACGACGCCACCGCGCTTGTGCTGTACCGCTTTGCGGTCGCTGCTGTCGGGATGTCGTCCTTTTCTCTCGGAAAGGCCACGGCGGAATTCATCGCGATCGTCGCCGGCGAGATCATTTGGGGAATCGGGATCGGCTGGCTGATGCTGCGGCTGCGCCGCGCGGTGCGCGATCCGCGCACGGAGCTCACACTCTCGATCCTTACTCCGTTTTTGGCCTATTGGCCGCCGGTGCACCTCGGAGGCTCGGGCGTGCTGGCTACGGTCAGCACCGGTTTGTACATCAGCTGGAACGGCCTGCGGTTGATCAGCGCGGCGACCCGGCTGCAGGGAATTTTCTTCTGGGACTTCCTGATGTACGTGGTCAACGGCCTGGTGTTTTTGATCACCGGTCTGCAGGCCCGCACGCTGATCGAACGCATCAGCGGCACTCCGATGATCCAGCTCTCCTTCTCGGCTGCGAGCGTATGCGCGGTCGTGATCGCAGCGCGCTTCGTGTGGATGTTCCCCGCGACATACGTGCCGCGCTGGCTATCGGCGAGCCTGCGGCGGCGCGACCCCTCCCCTCCCTGGCAGTGGCCGTTCGTGCTGGCGTTCACCGGTATACGCGGAATCGTGTCACTGGCCGCGGCGCTTGCGCTGCCCTTCAGTACGCTCGACGGCCAGCCGTTCCCAGCACGCGACCTGATCCTTTTCTTGACGTTCACGGTGATCCTCGTCACTCTCGTTGGACAGGGGTTGATGCTGCCGGCGGTGATCCGCTTGCTGGATCTGACAAAGGAGGGCCACCGGGAGCTGCGGGCCGATCGCGCCGAGGAATTCGGCGCGCGCCGCGAGGCGGTCGAGGCGGGGCTCGAACGCTTGGAGCAGCTTGCGAGCGAGCGTTCTCTTGCCGATGAGATCGTCAGGCCGATTCGGACCCGTTATCACGACCGCCTCAAACATATCGTTCGCAGCAGCGATGGCGACGACGGACACCGCAAACTCAGTGAGCTGGATCACGAGATCGAGCTCCAGCTGATCGGCGCCGAGCGAAACCACGTCAATTCATTGTCCGCGCAGGGCAAGCTCAAGGACGAGGCGCGCCGACGCATCGAGCGTGAGCTCGACCTGCGCGAGGCGAAAATCGCCAACGAGCAGGCGCAGGAGTAACCGGCGCATCTGGCCGCGTTTGCAGCCGCTTTTCGCGGGTTCAACCGGCGTTCGCCAGTGCGATACCTGGGCCGATGTCCGCAGCAGCGTGCGCCGCGGGACCTGACAGGCCCCCTCGAGCGCGCGATCGAATCGGCCGAGCAGATCGCCGCGGGCAACGTCGAGGTGGCAAGCAGCATCGACACCACGCGCGATCTGGGCCACCTACTGGCTTCGATGCGCAAGATGGCCGAGCGTGTGCGGGCGATGGTCGGGAAGATCCGCGCTGCCAGCGGAACGATCGAAGGCGTCGCGGCCGAGCTCGCGCAGGATCCACGAGATCATCGGCGTGATCGACGGGATCGCCTTTCAGACCAACATTCTCGCTTTGAACGCGGCGGTAGAAGCCGCGCGCGCCGGTGAGCACGGGAGGGGCTTTTCGGTGGTGGCCGCCGAAGTGCGCACCCTCGCCCAGCGTTCCGCCCAAGCCGCCAGCGAGATCCGCAAGCTGATCGTCGACAGCGCCGGGCGCGTCGAGGGTGGAGCGACGCTGGCCAACGAAGCTGGGGAGCAGATGCGCGAGATCGTTGCTGCCGCCAAGCGTGTCACGGACATTGTCGGCGAAATCACGGCAGCCTCCGACCGCCAGGCCGCGGAAATCGAGCAGGTGGATCAATCGGTTGCCGCGATCGACCATTCGACCAAGCAGAACGCGGCACTGGTCGAACAGGCGGCCGCAGCGGCCAACAGCCTCGAGGCCCAGACCCGTGGACTCGTCGAAGCCGTCGGCGCATTCCGCGTGACCACGGCGACGGCAACGACCTGACCGAAACCGGGCAGACTGCGTACTGAGCCAGCCGGCTATCATTCCGCGCGACCGGGAAAGGCATGCGGATGGGTAGCGAGTCGCCGCTCCTGACGCTGGACGACGTGCGCGAGGCGCACCGCCGGATCCAGGACAAGATCGTTCGAACACCAGTGCTGACGAGCGCCACGCTCGATGCAAGCGTTCGTGCGCGCTTGTTCTTCAAGTGCGAGAACTTCCAGAAGGCCGGTGCGTTCAAGGCGCGCGGCGCCACCAATGCGGTTTTCAGCCTGTCCGATGAGCAGGCGCGGCGCGGCGTAGCCACGCACTCCTCCGGCAACCACGGG
The DNA here is from genome assembly GCA_019236735.1 of Burkholderiaceae bacterium. Taxonomy (GTDB): domain Bacteria; phylum Pseudomonadota; class Gammaproteobacteria; order Burkholderiales; family Burkholderiaceae_F; genus VBCK01. Next base: position 12,496 of record JAFAIM010000080.1, on the reverse strand, counting down.
GCTGCGCTGGCGCGCGCGGCAGCGCTGCGGCAAATCCGGGCGGTCGTGGTGATGCCGCGCGACGCCGCACGCATCAAACTGGAATCGGTCGAGCGCTACGGCGGCACGGTACTTCTGTGCGAGCCCACGCTGCAGTCGCGAGAGGAAACGCTGCAACGCGTGATTGCCGGCAGCAACGCAGTCATGGTTCATCCGTACAACGATTTTCGCGTGATGGCGGGCCAAGGAACGGTCGCGCTCGAGTTGCTCGAGGCCGTTCCCGATTTGGACTGCATCCTGTGCCCGGTCGGCGGCGGCGGCCTGCTCAGCGGCGTGGCGACGGCTGCCAAGGGCGTCAATCCGTCGATTCGCGTGATCGGGGTGGAGCCCGCTGCGGCGGACGACGCGGCCCGATCGCTGCGAGCCGGTCGAATTGTCACGAATGCTGATCCCGCGACGATCGCCGACGGCCTACGCGCCAACCTGGGCGACCGGACATTCGGCCAGATCCGCAGGACCGTCGACGAGATCGTCACCGTCACCGAAGGATCGATCGTCGCCGCAATGCGGCGCATTTGGGAAGTCATGAAGATCGTCGTCGAGCCGTCCGGCGCGGTCCCTTACGCTGGCGCCGCCGAAGGGAAGGTCGACATCGCCGGCAAAAAGGTTGGAATCATTCTGACCGGCGGCAATGTCGATCTGGATTTCCTGCCCTGGCTCGCACAACCGCCGCAGTAACTCGTTGCCGCAAGCGGTTTCGGCTATCCTGTCCTCGCACTCTGCCGCGCAGCGCAACCCGGAGAAAACGCGATGGCATTGACTGAGGTGCACTTTGATTGGGAGGACCCGCTCGGGTTGGACTCGCAGCTCAGCGAAGACGAGCGGATGGTGCAGCGGGCAGCACGCCAGTATGCGCAGGGGCGTCTTGCTCCGCGAGTGCTCGATGCGTTCCGCCAGGAACGGACCGATCCGGAGATTTTCCGCGAGATGGGAAGCCTGGGCCTGTTAGGTGCGACGATCCCCGAGCAGTATGGCGGCGGTGGCCTGAATTCCGTCTGCTATGGCCTGATCGCACGCGAGGTCGAGAGGGTCGATTCGGGCTTCCGCTCGATGATGAGCGTTCAGTCTTCGCTCGTGATGCTGCCCATTCATGCGTTCGGTACCGAGGAGCAAAGACGCCGCTACCTGCCCCGGCTGGCGAGCGGCGAATGGGTCGGCTGTTTCGGGTTGACCGAACCCGACCACGGCTCCGACCCGGGCTCGATGTCCACGCGTGCCCGCGCAACGGCAGGCGGCTACCGGCTCAGCGGCTCGAAGACGTGGATCAGCAATTCGCCGATCGCCGACGTATTCGTCGTGTGGGCGAAGACCGATGATGGCCAAATCCGCGGCTTCGTGCTCGACAAGGGCGCAAAGGGCCTGAGCGCCCCACCGATCCACGGCAAGTTCGGTTTGCGAGCGTCGATTACCGGACAGATCGTGCTGGACGACGTATTCGTCGCGGAAAATGGGCTGTTGCCCGGCGTCAAGGGGCTGAAAGGCCCGTTCACGTGCCTGAATTCGGCACGCTTCGGCATTGCGTGGGGAGCGCTCGGCGCAGCGGAGGCCTGCTATCAAACCGCGCGCCGCTATGTGCTCGAACGCAAGCAATTCGGCCGACCGTTGGCGGCGAACCAGCTGATCCAGAGGAAACTGGCAGACATGCTGACGGAGATCACGCTCGGGTTGCAGGGTTGCTTGCGATTGGCCCGCATGAAGGATGAAGGCAAAGCGCCCCTGGAACTGACCTCGATCGTGAAGCGCAATTCCTGTGGCAAGGCGCTGGAGATCGCCCGCGCGGCGCGCGACATGCTAGGAGCCAACGGTATCTCGGACGAATTCGGCGTGATCCGGCACCTGTTGAATCTGGAAGTGGTCAACACGTACGAAGGCACGCACGACATCCACGCGTTGATCCTTGGGCGCGCGATCACAGGCATCGCGGCGTTCACCAACTGATCTGCTTGCTCCGTCGCAAGAAGTGATCAGAAGCGCGGTCAGATGCGCTCCAGCAGAAGGGCGATTCCCTGCCCCACTCCGATGCACATCGTGCAGAGCGCGTAACGCCCGCCGCTGCTGTGCAGCTGATGAACTGCGGTTGTCACGAGGCGCGCGCCGCTCGCCCCGAGCGGGTGCCCGAGTGCGATTGCTCCGCCGTTGGGGTTCACGCGCGGATCGTCATCCGCCAGCTTCAACTGGCGCAACACCGCAAGACCTTGCGCGGCGAAGGCCTCGTTTAATTCGATCACATCGATTTGGGCAAGCCGCAACCCCGCAAGCTCGAGCACTTTGCGCGTTGCCGGAGCGGGACCGATCCCCATAATCCTTGGCGCAACACCGGCAGCTGCTGTCCCCACCACGCGGGCCCGCGGCCGCAAGCCATTCCGGACCGCAGCGCGCTCGCTCGCCAGGATCAGCGCGCAGGCTCCGTCGTTCACGCCGGACGCATTGCCCGCCGTCACCGTGCCGTCGGGTCGCACGATGCCCTTGAGCTTCGCGAGAGCGTCGAGCGAGGTCTCGCGGGGATGCTCGTCCTGGGACACCAGCGCCGGGTCGCCTCTTTTTGGAGCGATCGCAACGGGCGTGATCTCCGCGGCGAGGAAGCCATCACGTTGCGCCCGAAGCGCGTTGACTTGTGATCGAAACGCCATGCGATCCTGCGCTTCGCGTTCGATGCCGAACTCGGCAGCGACGTTCTCCGCGGTCTCCGGCATCGAGTCGACACCGTAACGCTGCTTCATCAGCGCGTTGACAAAGCGCCAGCCGATCGTCGTGTCGTACACGGCGTTGGTGCGGGCGAAAGCGGTCTCCGCTTTCGGCATCACGAATGGGGCGCGGCTCATGCTTTCGACACCGCCTGCGATCACCAGTTGCGCCTCGCCGCTGCGGACGGCGCGCGCGCCGATGCCGACGGCGTCGAGTCCGGAACCGCACAGCCGGTTGATCGTCGCGCCGGGCACTTCGGGTGGAAGGCCAGCAAGCAGCAACGCCATGCGCGCGACGTTTCGATTGTCTTCGCCGGCCTGATTGGCGCAGCCGAGCAGCACGTCGTCGACCGCTCCCCAGTCGACAGCGGGGTTGCGTGCGAGCAGCGCTGCCAACGGAACCGCGGCCAAGTCGTCGGTGCGCACCGACGAAAGCGCGCCGCCGTAACGTCCGAACGGGGTGCGGATCGCGTCGCAAACGAAGACTTCGGTTGCGGAGCTGGTCATGATTTCTTCGCAGCGCTCAGACTCAGCAAGTGATCTCGGGAGACGTGACCGAGCGCGGGTAAAAGCCCCTTCCGGTCGCAGCCAGTTCGGCCAGCATCGGCGCCGGAGTCCAGAAATCCGGTCCGAAACGCTCCTTCCATTTCAGAATGGCCGCATGCACTTCGGCCAAGCCGACGCGATCCGCATGGAACATGGGTCCCCCGCGCCAGGCCGGGAATCCATACCCGTGCAGCCACACCATGTCCACGTCGACCGGGCGCGCCGCGACGCCCTCCTGCAGGATTCGGGCACCTTCATTGATCATGCTGTACAGGCAGCGCTCCAGAATCTCGTCGTCGCTGATGGGACGTCGCTCGATGCCGGAACGGCGCGAGTGTTCGACGATCAACTGCTCGATGGCAGGGTCGGCAATCGGCGTACGGCTGCCCTTCTCGTACCGGTACCACCCTGCTCCGGTCTTCTGCCCGAATCGGCCGAGCGCGCAGACCTGATCGAGCAGATCGCAGTCCCGAACCGCCGCTTTGCGCAGGTGCGCGCGCGCGTTGCGATTGCGCCAGCCGATGTCGAGGCCAGCCAGGTCGCCGACCGCGAAAGGTCCCATCGCAAAACCGAAGTCGGTGAGCACACGGTCGATCTGCTGTGGCGTAGACCCCTCTTCCAGCAGAAAGTACGCTTCGCGCGTACGCTGCGCGAGCATCCGGTTGCCGACGAAACCGTCGCCGTCGCCTACCAGCACCGCGACTTTCCCCAGCGATTTGCCGATTTGCATCACGGTCGCGATCACGTCGGGCGCAGTGCGGGCGGTCCGCACGTTCTCCAACAGGCGCATGACGTTGGCCGGACTGAAAAAGTGCATCCCGACGACGTCTTGAGGGCGGCGCGTGAACCCTGCAATCGAAGTCACGCTGAGGTATGACGTGTTGGTCGCGAAAATGGCTCCCTGCCGTGCGATGCGATCAAGCTGCTTGAACACCTTTCGCTTGACCTCGAGGTCCTCGAACACGGCCTCAACGATCAGATCGGCGCCTGCTGCGTCGTTGAAGGACAGGGTCGGCACGATCCGCTCCATGCGCCGATCCATCTCGGCCTGCGCCAGGCCGCCGCGCGCCACGCTCGCCGCGTAGTTATCACGGATGATATTGCGGCCGCGGTCCAGGGCAGTCGCGTCGGCCTCGATCAGAGTTACCGGAAAGCCGGCGTTGGCGAACGCCATCGCGATTCCGCCTCCCATCGTTCCGGCGCCAATGACAGCGACGCGGACGATTGGTCGGGACGCAACACCTTCCGGTAACCCGGGAGCTTTCGTAGCTTCTCGCTCTCCCAGGAACGCGTGGCGCAGCGCTGCGGCCTGTGGCGATGCAGGCAGTTCGAGGAACAGCTGACGCTCGCGCTGCAAGCCCTGCGCAAAGGGCAACGACACTGCCGCGCGGATCGCGTCGGCGCACAGGCGCGGAGCCAGCAGGTGCCGCTGCTTCTTCGCGACCGCCCCCTCGACCGCGCTCCAAGCGGCATCGTCGATCGGCGGCGCCGCAAGATCACCGGTTCGCCGTGGGGCGCCGCCGCGTGCGACGAGACGGCGCGCGGCTGCCAGCGCCGCCGCAGCCAGATCGCCTTCGGCGATCTCGTCGATTGCGCCCGCCTCGAGCGCTCGTGCGGCTTCGACCGAATCTCCGGAAGTGATCCACTGCAGCGCCTGCGCCGCCCCGATCAGCCGCGGCAGCCGTTGCGTGCCTCCGGCACCCGGCATCAAGCCGAGGCGGACTTCGGGCAGGCCGACCTTCGCGTCACGGGCCGCGATCCGGTAATGGCTGGCAAGTGCGATCTCGAACCCTCCTCCGAGCGCGCTGCCGTGCAGTGCAGCGACGACAAATTTGTCCGAGCGTTCGATCGCTTCCGTCAGTTCCGGTAGATGCGGGCGCTGAGGAGCTGTGCCGAATTCCGTCACATCGGCACCCGCGCTGAATGCGCGTCCCTTGCCTCGGAGCACGATCGCTCGAACGCGAGTGTCGGTGAGCGCGGCGCGAAGGGCGGACAGCAGACCGGAACGGGCGGCCTGCGACAAGGCATTGACCGGCGGGTTATCCAGCGTGATCAGCGCCACATCGGCGTCGACTTGGAAATCGACCGCAGATGCAGCCATGTTCGCTCCCGTCTCCATCGAGCTCACAACGAGCGCTGACTTTCAAGCTGCGCGCGGCGTGATGTCGTATCCTTCCGCGAGCGGATGAACCAATGGTACGCGGATTGCCCCAGGTCAACCCTGCGTGCTAGGCCGCAGCACGGCACGGCCGCGAGTGCGACCTTCTTTTAGTTCGGTCAACGCCTGGAAAGCATCCTGCAGCGGACGGGCGACCAGTGGCAGAGGCGACAACGCCCCAGCTCGCGCAGTCTGCATCAGCTCGTGCATCTCCCGTAGGCTCCCCACATAAGAGCCGCTCACTGTGATGGCCTTCATCGCCAGCATCGCCGGAGCAATCGGGGTCGAACCGCCGAAAAGCCCGACCGAGATTAACTTACCGGCTTTGCGCAATACCGAGAATCCAAAAGCAAATGTTGTGGCCGCACCGACGAAATCGACGGCGACGGCAACGCCGCCACCGGTGGCTTTCACCAGCGCGCGCTGGGCGCCTTCGGCGGTCGGATCGATGATCTCGCCCGCGCCGGCGGCGCGAGCGAGCTCCCACTTGCTTTTGTCGACTTCCGCGACGATCGGCATCAACTGATACAGCGAGCGGGCCAGACGAATTCCGGACAGACCGACGCCTCCGGCGCCGATGATCAACAGCGAATCGGCCGCTCCGAGCGGAACGGCCTTTTTCAGTGCGCTGTAGGCGGTCAGGCCCGAGCACGCATAGGTGCAGGCTTGCTCGGGGGGCAATGGATCGTATTCGAGCAGGTACTTCGAGTCCGGAACCAGGACATGATCGGAGAAACCGCCGTCGCGATTCACGCCAAGCGCGCGCGGTGCATTGCACAGATGCTCGTCACCCGCTTCGCACAGCGGGCAGTTTCCGCAGCCGATCCAGGGGAACACTACGCGGCGAGCGCCCGCGGCGATCGTGCGCGCATCGGGGCCGGCGGCCACGACGGTGCCTGCAATCTCGTGCCCGAGGGTGCGGGGCAGTGACACTGCGCGCGACAGATCCACCTTGTTGCCGTCGCCCAGATCGAAATAGCCGTCGGTCAGGTGCACGTCGCTGTGGCAAACGCCGCAACCGTCCACTCTGAGCAGAACCTCGCTGCCTTGCGGCACGGGCGTCGGCCGTTCGATACGAACCAGTGGCTGGCCGAATCGCTCCAGTTGGAAGCTCAACATCCGTCGGATTCCATCAGTACGTCTCGATGTGCAGCCGGCTCTTCGCGAGTAGTTGCGGTTTCAGCGCATCCCAATCCGAACCGTTGGTGCGGCACACGTCGCGGAAGGCCTCGATCACGCCGGCCTCCATTCCCTTCAGGCCGCACAGATAAACGTAACAGTTGTCGTCCGTCAGCATTTGGAACACCTTGTCCACCCGGTCGCGGATCCGATCTTGCACGTACGTCTTGGGCTGATCGGAGAGTCGTGAGAACGCGAAGTTGATATCGATGAAATCCTTCGGCAGTTTCATCAACGGCCCGAAGTATGGAAGCTCTTCCGGCACGCGCGCGCCGAAGAACAACAGCAGTTCTCCGCCCTCCTTTAGCGCCCTGCGCCGACGCCGACGCTCGGTCATCGCCCGCATCGGAGCCGAACCGGTTCCTGTGCAAATCATCATCAGCGAGGAGCCCGGATGATTCGGCATCAGGTAACTCGCGCCGTACGGTCCGACCACGTTCACTTTGTCGCCGATCTTGAGGTCGCACAGGTAATTCGACCCGATTCCGAGCACCGGCTTGCCGTCGTGATCGACGTTGACGCGCTTGATCGTCAGTGCCACATTGTTGTAGCGTGGCCGCTCCCCGTCGCGCGGACTGGCGACCGAGTAGAGCCGAACGTGATGGGGCCTGCCACTGTCATCCATCCCGGGAGGCAGCACCCCCAGCGTCTGCCCCTCCAGCACCGGAAACGCCGCCGTTCCGAAGTCGAGCACGATGTGACGGATGTCGGCGGACGCTCCCTCGTCGGTCAGTCGGTAGTTGCCGGTCACGGTGGCAACTGCCGGCCTGCCCTGCGAATACAGGTTGACGTACGGGTGAGACGCGGACCATGGAGGCGCAGATGGGCCGCCCTGGCCGGCTGTCGCGATCTCGGTGAGCGCGCGCACATCGCTCGGAACCTCGGCCTGCGATCCGACTTCCAGCTCGATCGGCGCCGGCAGGTTGTCCCAAGAAAGCTGCTCGTCCAGCGTGTATGGCATCGCTTTCACGACCTGGTGCCAGTGATCGATGGCTCCGGTCGGGCACGGCGCTACGCAGGCGTTGCAGTTGTTGCAAACGGCGAAATCGACCACATAGTTGCGAGAGTCGTGCGTGATCGCGTGCACCGGGCAAGTGGCTTCGCACGTGTTGCAGCGGATGCAGACCTCGGGATCGATCAGGTGCTGCAGCGCGTATTCGGCACTCCCTACGGCGGCCATCTCATCCTCTGCAAGAATCCGTGCTCACGGGAGATGCCAAGTTGGGTGTTACAGACCCCTTGACGCTTTCTCAGTTGAACCGGACGTATTCGAAATCAGCCGGCTGGCGGTTAATTCCCGTCAGCGGCGGCGCGATCCAGCTCGCGAACTTGCCAGGTGCGACCACGCGGCCCATCAGCGAGGAGACGAACGCGCGATCTTCAGACGTAGGCAACCATTTGTCCTGGTTCGCGTTCCACTCGGCTTCGGAGATCAGGCGGCCGTCCGGCGATACGCGAACTTCGGCCAACGCCCCGATCTTGCGGTGAAACGCCTTGTGCGGCACCTTCAGCCGGAACGGAAGCGCGGCCTTCTCGATCACCTTGTTCCAGCGCTCGACGCCGCCGACCGAGTCCTTGATGTAGTCGTCGCGCAGCACCTCGTTCAGTGCATTGAGCATCGGCACTTCGTATTCCACCAGCTTGCCGTCGACCACGTGCAACAGGCGATAGTTGGCGCCTTTCAGCACATGGTCATCGGTGCGTTTGCCCTCCTCGAAGCGCCCTTTCAGCCCCGACGAATAGAACGCCGCGGCGTTCGACGATTGATCGGCACCGAACAAATCGACCGTCACGCTGTAGTGGAAGTTCAGGTAGCGCTGGATCGTCTCCAGGTCAATTGCGCCCGCCGCCCGTATCTTGGCCGGATCGTCGCTGCGGATCTCGTTCATTACCTGGCAGGTGCGCTGGATGGTACGCGACACGCCGGATTCGCCCACGAACATGTGGTGAGCCTCCTCCGTCAGCATGAACTGCGTGGTGCGGGCGAGCGGCTCGAAACCGGATTCGGCCAGGGCGGACAGCTGAAACTTGCCGTCACGATCGGTGAAATACGTGAACATGAAAAGGGACAGCCAGTCGGGAGTCTTCTCATTGAACGCGCCAAGGATGCGCGGGTTGTCGGCGTCGCCGGAACGGCGAGTCAGCAGCGCCTCGGCCTCCTCCCGGCCGTCGCGGCCGAAGTGCCGGTGCAGCAGATACACCATTGCCCACAGATGCCGCCCCTCCTCGACGTTGACCTGGAACAGATTGCGCAGATCGTACAGCGACGGGCAGGTCAGCCCGAGGTGGCGCTGCTGCTCGACCGAAGCGGGCTCTGTGTCCCCCTGAGTGACGATGATCCTGCGCAGGTTGGCGCGATGCTCGCCCGGAACGTCCTGCCACACGGGTTGTCCCTTGTGGTCGCCGAACCGGATCGTGTTGCCCGGCTGCACCGGGTTCAGAAAAATGCCCCAGCGGTACTCCGGCATCTTGACGTAGCCGAACTGCGCCCATCCGTCCCGCTCGACGCTGACCGCCGTGCGCAAGTACACATCGTGATTCAAGGACCCGTCAGGCCCCATGTCACGCCACCAGTTCAGGAACTCCGGCTGCCAGTGTTCGAGCGCGCGTTGCAGCGCGCGGTCTTCGCCGAGGCTCACATTGTTGGGGATCTTCTCGCTGTAGTTGACCGTCCTGTCCATTACCCTCTCCGATTCGGTGAAATGGTGCGCGCGCAAGCCGCCTGCGAAGCGTCAGACATCAGACGCGCTCCCAGTTGAAGCGGGCTTTGTTGCCGGTGCCAAAAACCTTCAACGCGCCGGCCTCGCCGACCGCGTTGGGACGAATGAAGATCCAGTTCTGCCAAGCCGACAGGCGCCCGAATACCCGCGACTCCATCGTTTCGGCAGTCCCGAAACGCAAATTCGCCTCCATGCCGGTCAGCGCGTCGGGCGACATGCTGGCACGTTCCTCCAGAACGATGCGGATCTCATCGTTCCAGTCGATATCGTCCACCGCCGCCGTGATGAGCCCGAGCGTGTCGGCTTCGCGCGCCGATAATTTGCGTCCGATGGCGGAGCGCGCTTTTGCCAAGGGCTCGGCTTCGCGGTAGTAACGCGCCTCGATCCGCGGCAAGGCGTCTACGCGCACGAAGGCGCCGAAGTTCGCCTCCGACAGCGCGATGCGCGGCGCCGCCTCCGGGCGATCCGCGAGGTCGAGCATGTAGCAACGGTCGGCCGCAAGCGCCAGCTCGAACAGCGTGCCGGCGAAGCACGAATTCGACTCGATCAGTGCGATCAGCGTGCGCGAACTCACGTCCAGGCGAGCGAGCGCTCGCCGCAGAAGGCCTACCGTTTCGCGTACGAACCAGTTGTCCTGGAGCTGAGCGAGCGAGGCGTCCACCGCGAGCACCTGGTCGATGTCCCCGGTGGTCTTCAACAGCCAGGTTCCAAGCTCAAGCTCGTTGGTTCGCAGCATCAAGATTGCGTCATCGAGCTCGCGCCCCATCTGCAGCGGCCACCAGTCGGCACCGAGCGCGAGGATCGAAGCCGCATCCCTGGGCTGCGTGCGCGAGGGTGCCTTCACGGTGATCGTGGCTCGACGCGCCTGGCGATCGATCCGGGCGTCGACAAACTCGTAGTGATAGCCATCGTTGTCGATCGTTCGCTGCAGCGGCGTCAAGGCGACGCCTCTGGCATCCTGCGGGCGGTCGCTGTGCCGGGCCAGTTCCAGAGCGCGCCGGCGTACGTGCTCGGCGAAGTCCTTCGGCTTGATCACCTCATCGACCAGACGCCACTCTTTGGCGCGCTTTCCGCGAACGCCTTCGGTCGTTGTGCAGAAAATGTCGGCCAAGTCGTGGCGCACTTTGCGCTTGTCCGTAACCCGGGTCAGGCCGCCGGTGCCGGGAAGAACGCCCAGCAGCGGAACCTCCGGCAGACTCACGGCCGACGAGCTGTCGTCGACCAGGATGATCTCGTCGCAGGCCAACGCGACCTCATAGCCCCCACCTGCAGTCGTTCCGTTGCAGGCGGCGATGAACTTGAGCCCGGAATGGCGGCTCGAATCCTCCAGTCCGTTGCGCGTTTCATTGGTGAACTTGCAGAAATTGACCTTCCACGCGTGCGACGATTTGCCCAGCATGAAGATGTTGGCGCCCGAGCAGAAAATGCGATCCTTGGCGCTGGTCAGCACTACGGTGCGCACTTCCGGATGCTCGAAGCGAATGCGTTGGATCGCGTCGTGCAATTCGATGTCGACCCCCAGATCGTACGAATTCAGTTTGAGCTTATAGCCAGGGCGGATTCCGCCCTCCTCGTCGATGTCGATTCTCAAGGTGGCAACGGGACCTTCGTAGCTCACCTCGTAGTGGCGATAGCGATCCGGGTGGGTCTGATAGTCGACGATCGGCGATGCGGTCGCGCCGGACTTTTCGGGAGCGGGTTCCATCGTTGTCTCCTATTCGCAAATGCGGACCGTCTGGCCTCATATCACTACGGCGTCACGCAGTTTCGCAAAGCTCTGGTCCAGCGTCTCGCCGGACGTGTCGACTACGGCGTCGGCCTTCGCATACATCGGCTCGCGCGCGGCCAGAATGCGACGCAGCTCTTCCATCGCCTCGTCGTTGCCCGCCATCGGGCGCAAATCGCCCTGGGCCAGCACACGCGCCATGTGTTCCTCGGGCTGCGCCCGCAGCCACACCGTGTAGCAGTTGGCGAGGAGCAGCTTGAACGCCTCTTCCTCCGCGACGATGCCGCCGCCGGCGACGATCACGGCGCGCTCGTTTTCCTGGGTCACGCGTTCGAGCGCCTTGCGCTCGATGCGTCGGTAGGCGGACGGTCCGTACAGCGAAATGATCTCGTTCACCGGCAGGCCTGCTTCGCGCTCCACTTCCCGGTTCAACTCCACCAGTGGGAGATTCAGCTCCTTTGCCAGCATGGCGCCGAGCGTCGATTTGCCCGCACCACGTAGTCCGATCAACGCGATCCGTTTGCGGCGCAGCGCCTCCTCTGCGCCGAAATCGCGCATCAGCCGGAAGATCACCTCTTCCATCCGATGCAGCGGCAGGCGCTCCAGGAAGCGGCGGATCAGACGACGCTCGACCGCGTCGTGCTCCTCCGGGGTCAGCAGCTCGCCCACAGAAGCCCCCACGGCGGCCGCAACCCGGCGCAGCAGCATCACGGAAATGTTCCCGCTGCCGCCTTCCAGTTGCGCCAAGTACCGCTCCGACACGCGCGACTCGCGCGCCAGAAGCTTGCGCGACATGCCGCGGCGCTCGCGCAGCTCGCGGACCCGTGTTCCGAGGGCCATCAAGAAGCCACGATCCTCCGCCGAGATTTCATCGGCGGCCGCTGCCTCTCTCGATTCGTTGCTCGTTACCGGGTCGCTCATTTGTCGCCTTGCCTTGGAAAGCGTCCTTGGAGGTTGCTTATGAATCTTTGTGAATTATTATACCTTAATGTATAAGTGTCAAGCATTATGATTCATATACATGCACAAAAGTGAATGAGCTTTTGACTTATTTACGTTATTAATAGGAAAAATATAGCACTTGCCGATATATATATGCTGTATTATCTTGCATATCAAAACACGCCCTATGGAGGAGAGGAGTCCAATGACGCCCGAAGGTTTCAGCGCCTTGGTGGCTTCGATCGCGCGCCGAATCGAGGGCAAGCCGCTGGACGAACGCTTGCAGCAGGAGCTCAACGCGAACTTCCCGCCAGACGAGAGTACCTTTCGCGCCGTATTCGAAGCATGCCGGGCGGCTATCGCAGAGGGTTGGATGTGCAACCGCGAATCGGGCGGAATCCGCTTCGGGCGCGTAATCAAACCTGGGGCCGCTACGCACGGCTTCAGCGTCGACGTGGTCGAGATGCAGGACATCGTCGGACCACATCATCGACATCCGAAC
>JAFAIM010000064.1 GCA_019236735.1 Burkholderiaceae bacterium | reverse complement strand
CGTGGCGAGCGCGGTTTCCGCGCTGCGGCCGTCGCGTACCCAGTCCACAGCGCTGCCGTCCTGCCGCAACGCGGTGCGGATGCTCTCGCCGATCATGCGGTCGTCTTCGACCAGCAGTATGCGCATGTCCGATTCGGCAGAAAACAGGGAACTGCGCCAATCCTACGTCAGGTACGGGTGCCGATCGGAGCGGAACGCTCCGGTAACATCATCGTGCCCATGGCTGTCGATGCATAGGACCGGCAATGCCCGCCACCTTGCGTGCGCTCCAGGCCGACATCACCACGCTGGCGGTAGACGCGATCGTCAACGCCGCCAACATCACCCTGCTCGGCGGCGGTGGCGTGGACGGCGCGATCCACGATGCCGCCGGACCGGAGCTCCTGGAAGAGTGTCGCTCGTTGGGCGGCTGCCCGACCGGCGATGCCAGACTTACTCGGGGCTATCGCCTGGCTGCCCGGCACGTGATCCACACTGTCGGACCGGTCTGGCGCGGAGGAGGCCACGGCGAGCCACAACTGCTCGCGTCGTGCTACCGGCGCTCACTGGAGTTGGCCGCGGCACATGCGATCCGAACGCTCGCTTTTCCCAGCATCAGCACGGGAATCTATCGGTATCCGATCGCGCAGGCGGCGCGCATTGCGGTCGAAACGATCCGTTCGCAGGCACCGCAGCACCCGGTGATCGAGGAGGTGGTGTTCTGCTGCTTTTCGCGCGCCGACCTGCTCGTGTATGAAAGCGCGCTGCGGGATGTGTCATAAACAAAAGTGATACTTGGTCTTGATACTTGCGAGGCTTTTTCGGAGCTGGATTTTGAAGAAGGAGAACGTCGATGCACTTTCTGCTGATTTATGAGGCGGGACAGGATTACGTCGCGCGCCGTGCGCAGTATCGTGCGGTGCACCTGCAACTGGCGTGGCAGGCCGTCGAGCGCGGAGAGCTCGTGCTGGGCGGCGCCGTCGGCGATCCCCCGGAAGGTTCGATCCTGCTGTTTTCGGGTAGCTCGCCCGCAACGGCCGAAGCGTTTGCGCGGGCCGATCCGTATGTGATCAACGGCGTGGTGAAAAGCTGGAGGGTGGCGCCTTGGAACACCGTCGTGGGCCATTCTGCCGCCAATCCGTTCCGCGGCTGATCGTGTGGTAAGACTCGCGCTGCTGGCCGCTTGTGGCGCGGCCTTCGTCTGGATCACCTCGCTCGGACTGCCGGACGTCGTTGCATCCCATTTCGGCGGTGGTGGCGGCGCCAACGGCTTCATGTCGCGGGGCACGTACGTCGGCGTGATGCTGCTGGTTGTAGCCGGGGCGCCCACGTTGCTGGGCGCCGTGTCGCACTTCGGCATCGGCAGCGTGAATTCCCGGATCAACCTGCCCAGCCGAGCGTACTGGCTCGCGCCGGAGCGAAGGGCCGAGACCGTTTCCTACCTCCAGCGCCACCTCGTGAACGTCGGAACGGCATTGATCGTGTTCCTATGCTACGTGCACTGGCTGGTGGTCCGCGCCAACAGGCTGCAGCCGCCGCGCCTTTCGAGCTCCGCGATCACCGTGGGTCTGGCGGCATTTCTGATGTTTGCGCTCGTTTCGGGCGTTCGGCTGGGATGGCATTTCCGCCGGCCACCCGGGAGCGAGTCGTAGGGCGTTGCGTGGAGAAAATCGTAAACGAGGCGACGCAATCGGTGCGGATCCGGCCGGTCGAAGAGACAAACGCAGGCGTAGACCTTGACACCGGCGCGATCGCCCGGATCTACAACCACTACGTCCTGCACACGGCGATCTCGTTCGAGGAGGAGCCGGTTTCCCTGGAGATGATGGCGCAACGCATCGCCGAGGTGCGATCGAGCTCGCTTCCGTGGCTGGTGGCCGAGCAGCAGGAGCAGGTTGTCGGCTACGCATACGCCGGCAAATGGAAGGGGCGGTGCGCCTATCGCCACTCGGTCGAAACCAGCGTCTACCTGGATCCGGCCTTCGTCGCCAGGCGAATCGGCACGCAGCTGTACCTCGCCCTGTTGGATCGGCTGCTCGAGCGGTCGATCCATGTGGCGATTGGCGGCATTGCGCTGCCGAATGAAGCGAGCGTTGCGCTGCACGAGCGAGCCGGTTTCGTCAAAGTGGCGCACTTCCGGGAAGTCGGCTATAAGTTCGGTCAGTGGATCGACGTTGGTTACTGGCAAAAGGTTCTCTGACTGCTCTGACTGCCCGGATTGCGCTGACTGCCGGGTCCCGCCCCACTTTCGATCGGCTCCCCAATGTACCTTCCGGCGCACTTCGAGCAGAAGCGGCTTGAAGCGATGCACGACCTTATGCGCGAGTGTCCGCTCGCCACCGTCGTGACGCTAGCAGCGAGCGGAATCAATGCGAACCACGTTCCCCTGCATCTTTACGCGGACCAGGGAAAATTTGGCGCGTTGCGCGGCCATGTCGCCCGCTCCAACCCGATGTGGAGCGACCGGGTCGACGACTCCGAGGCGCTGGCCATTTTCCAGGGACCGCATGCCTACATCTCGCCGTCGTGGTACCCGACCAAACGCGAGCACGGCAAGGTGGTTCCAACCTGGAATTACGCGGTCGTGCACGCATACGGATCGTTGCGCGTGATCGACGATCCCGTTTGGCTGCGCGGCCTGCTCGAAGAATTGGTGAGCCGGTACGAAGCGGGGTCGGCGCATCCTTGGTCGATCTCGGATGCACCGCCCGATTTCGTCGAGCGGATGATCGACTCCGTTGTCGGCTTCGAGATCGCCATCTCGCGCCTCGAAGGCAAATGGAAGGCGAGCCAGAACCAACCGGCGGCGAACCGGGCCGGCGCGGCGCAAGGCCTGAGGCAGCGCGGCGAGCCCGCAGCTTCGCAGATGGCCGACCTGATCGAGAAGGTTGCGCGCGATGGCGGTTGATGCGGGCGACCGCAGCCCGTTGGAAGGCGGCTGCACCTGTCGCGCTGTGCGTTATCGCCTGCTCAGCGGGCCGATATTCGTGCACTGTTGCCACTGCCGCTGGTGCCAGCGCGAAACCGGCGCTTCGTTCGCGCTCAATGCGATGATCGAGTCTGATCGCGTGCTGCTGCTGCAGGGACAGCCCGAGATCGTGCATACGCCCTCGCTCAGCGGCGTTGGGCAAAAGATCGCGCGTTGCCCGGTGTGTCGGATCGCGCTGTGGAGCAACTACGGAGGCGGCGGCGATCTGGTCCGTTTTGTTCGCGTCGGCACCCTCGATCAGCCGGATCGGCTGCCGCCGGACATCCACATTTTCACATCGAGCAAGCAGCCGTGGCTTGTCCTGCCGCCCGGCACGCCGGCCGTTCTGGAGTACTACGACCGCAACGTCTATTGGCCCAAGGCGAGCCTGGCGCGTCGCGAAGCTCTGTTCGGCCCCGCTCCGCCGCAGCGCTGAAGACGGTTGCCCGTGCTTGTCAAATCGGCGATTCTGCGCCTGCCGTGTCGCCGACCGCGCTCGGTGGCCAGAGCTGCTCCGGTTCGACCTTCACCCGCACCGCTTCCGGCTTGACGTCCGCGACGATTTCGAAGTCGCGATGGCTTCCGGTCAGGCGCTTTTTCGGCGTCGGATATGGCACCGTAGTGTCCTGGTGCAGCGCGTACACGGTGGGGTGCTTGGGGTCGAGCAGCCGACGCACGACGATCGCCGTCTCACCGTTTGCCAGCCGCACGTACGCTCCCGGCGGGAACAGGCCAACCGCCGCGATCAACGCCGCGATCAGGCTCGGCTCGATCGCGCTGGCAGCACGCTCGTGCAACTCCTTGATCGCGCGACGCGGCGCAAGCGCAGGCCGGTACGCTCGCGCGCTCACCAGCCCGCAATAGCGGTCGGCCAGAGAAACGATCTGCGCCTCGCGCGCGATCGCGCCATCTTTTAGTCCGGCCGGATAGCCCGAGCCGTCGCGCGCCTCATGGTGCTGCTCGACCGTCTGCAGCCAGACGGGATCGTCCACGCCGTGGCTGTGAAGGACTTTCACCGCCTCGACCGGATGCAGCCGCAGCGCAGCGCGCTGCTCGCTGCTGGGCGGCTCCTGCTGGCGGGAAAGCGCCTCCTGCAGATCGAAAATGGGAACGTTCATCGTCAAGGCCGCGGCGATCGCTGCATCGATCCTGGCCGGGTCGTGATGCAGCCGCGCCAGCAGCAGCGCAGTGAGGATCGCGGAGCCGACCGAATGGCGCAGCGAATAGCGTGGCGACGCCGCCAGCATGATGTAGGCAAGCGCCGCGTCGCTGTCCAACGCGCAGCACTCGCGCACCGCGATCGCGGCGCCTCGGACGGCCGCTTCGAACCCGGGTGCAAGCGCAGGCAGCGCGCTCGCAGAGTCGAGCGCCCGTGTCGCATCGGTCAAGCGCTCGAAGATCGAAACGCGAGCTCGAGCCGGTTGCGAAGGCGCGCTTCCGATGACCGCCCCGCTGCTGACAGCGCCGGTGCCGACGTACGCTCCCTCGGTCTGATTCGGATCGAAAAGGCCGGTCTGCAGCAGCCGCTCGTACTGCTGCTCGGATTCGATCACATGCCCGCGCCGCAGCAGTAGCCGTCCCGACGGGTCGTAGACATCGACCGGAACGGGTGCACCGACCTGCAACAGATCGCCCCTGATCCTTGCGAGCTTCACAGCCGCGGTCAGTATAGGCTGGCATGTGTGCGTCCTACAATTGTTCCGGGCTTCGCGATCGGGGACAGTGTGCGATCGCCCTTCGATCGCGATGGATTCCGAATTCGGGAGCAAGGAGCGGAGTGTCTGTGCGGACCCTGCGGGTTAGTGTTGCGCCATCGAAAGACGGATATCGAGGGCGAACGATGAAATCGAACACAGCCATTGAGCAGCGCGCCATGCAGGTGCTGGACGATCCGCGATGGGCCGCCTTGGCGGCGCGCGATCGGCAGGCCGATGGCCGCTTCTTCTATTCGGTACAGACCACGGGGGTGTATTGCCGGCCCAGTTGCGCCTCGCGGCGCCCGCGGCCGGAGAACGTCCAGTTCCACGCGACTGCCGCAGACGCTCAGGCGGCCGGCTTTCGCCCGTGCCGGCGCTGCCGGCCTGACCGTCCGGTCGCCGCCAACGCGCATGTGGCGATGGTCGCCGAACTGTGCCGCATCATCGAAACCGCCGAGCGGCCGCCGACGCTGGCCGAGCTCGCGCGGCGCGCGGGCATCAGCGCCTTTCACCTTCACCGCGTCTTCAAGTCCGTCACCGGCGTCACGCCCCGGGCTTACGCCGCCGCACACAGGGTGCAACGCGTTCAGCGCGAGCTCGGCGGCACGGGGACGATTACCGATGCGATCTACGGCGCCGGATACGGCTCGGCGGGGCGCTTCTATGAACAGTCCGGCGCGCTGCTCGGCATGACACCCTCGCGCTACCGCGCGGGCGGCGACGGGACCGAAATTCGCTTTGCGGTCGGCCAGTGCTCGCTGGGAGCGATCCTGGTGGCCTGCAGCGAGCGCGGAATTTGCTCGATCATGATGGACGACGACCCGCAAGTGCTTGTTCGCGAGTTGCAGAAGCGCTTCCCGAAAGCGCGTCTGGTAGGGGGCGACGGCGACTTCGAGCAATGGGTCGCGCGCGTCGTCGGTCTGGTCGAGCAGCCGCGGCTCGGGTTGAATCTGCCGTTGGATGTGCAGGGCACGGCGTTTCAGCGTCGGGTGTGGCAGGCGCTGCGCCGGATTCCCGCCGGGCGCACCGTCAGCTACGCGGAAATCGCTCGGCGAATCGGCTCGCCCCAATCCGTTCGCGCGGTCGCGCGGGCGATCGCCTCCAACCGTCTCGCGGTGGCGATTCCCTGTCACCGCGTTGTACGCAGCGACGGTTCGCTGTCCGGCTACCGCTGGGGCGTCGAGCGCAAGCGAGCATTGCTGGAGCGCGAGACGCGGGCGCAGACATGAACGCGCCGGAGCGGTTGGCGCCGCATGCGCGAGGCGGTCTCGCCCCGGCGCAGTCGATAGCGCGCGTTGCCGCAATAAACTGGCAGCGGGTACAAGCGGACCTGAACTGCGATGGTTATGCGCGCCTCGAGAGCTTGCTGACACCGACCGAGTGCGCCGCCCTCGCCGCGCTCTACCGGGAGGATTCGGGGGAGGATCCGGAACAGGACCCCGATTCGTCACGAACGTTTCGCAGCCGCGTCGTGATGGCGCGGCACGGCTTCGGGCGGGGTGAGTACCGGTACTTCCGCTATCCGCTGCCCGAGCTGATCGGCGATCTGCGCAAGGCGCTGTACCCGCATCTGGTTCCGACCGCAAACGGTTGGAACGAAGCGATGGGAATCCGCACCCGCTTTCCTGCGCACCACGCCGCCTTTCTCGCAGACTGTCGAGCGGCCGGACAGTCGCGCCCAACGCCATTGCTGCTGCGCTACGGGCCGGGCGATTTCAACTGCCTGCACCAGGATCTGTACGGTGAGCAGATGTTTCCGCTGCAGGTGGTGTTGCTGCTATCGGAGCCCGGTCGCGATTTCGATGGAGGGCAGTTCGTGATGACCGAACAGCGGCCGCGGATGCAATCGCGGCCGATCTTGGTGCCGCTGCGCCAGGGTGACGGTGCGGTAATCGCCGTGTCCCAGCGGCCGGTGCAAGGCGCTCGCGGCATCTACCGCGTCAACCTGCGGCACGGCGTCAGCCGCGTGCATTGCGGCGAGCGCTTTGCCGCGGGAATCATCTTCCACGATGCGACCTGAGGCGTGGATCGGGCGCGGCGCCGGGTTCGCTCTCGCCTCGCTGGCACTCGGCAGTTTGCACCCATCGGCGGCCGCTCAGCCGCCGCTGTCGTACGAGGTGGTGACCGAGACCGACATGCCGCACCTGGAGGAAAACCTCAGGTATGCGACACGGCGCGAGGCGCGCTGCCTCGACCGCAATGACCTTTCGGATGCGTTCTGGATGCTGCGGCATGTCTCTTTACAGGACTGTCGGCTGGTGAAAGCCGACGAAGATGCAAGCTCAGCAACGTACCGCTTGCAGTGCAGCGGAGGGCACGGGACGATCGGCGATGCCCGTTGGCAATTCGACGAGGACCGGTTGACCGGAACGCTGCGCGTGCGCCTGGGCGGCAAAAACATGACTTTCTACCAGCGGATCACGGCTACGCGAACAGGTGGCGCAAGCGATTGCCGGTCCTTGCACGCTGGAA
This sequence comes from Burkholderiaceae bacterium, assembly GCA_019236735.1. GTDB lineage: Bacteria > Pseudomonadota > Gammaproteobacteria > Burkholderiales > Burkholderiaceae_F > VBCK01. Next base: position 36,484 of record JAFAIM010000064.1, on the reverse strand, counting down.
CCGACGGTGCGGGTGTGGTCAAATGAGACCATGCTCTACGGCTGGAAGCAAATTGTCTCGGACCCGTTGGTCGCAACGTTCGAGTACTCGTTTGGGCCGGGCGCGGCCAATTCGCTTTTGGTCGGTGTCAACGGCGGCGTGATCGTCGTCAGTCCTCCGTGCCGGGTGGGCACGGACGTGCTGGATGCAGCGGCGCAGTTCGGCACGGTTCGGGCGGTGGTCGCCTCCAACGCGTTCCACTACCTGGGCGTTCCCGCCTGGAAGGCGCGCTTTCCGGATGCGCAGATCTTCGCCCCGGCGCAGTCGATCGCGCGCGTTGCCGCGAAGACGGGGTTGTCGGGAATACGACCCTTGGCCGATTCTGCCGCGGTCTGCGGCGAGCAGGTCACGTTGACTGACATGCCGCATTACAAGACCGGCGAAGTTCTGGTCCGGATTCGCGCTGCGAGCGGGCTGGCCTGGTACGTCACCGACGTGATCCTGAATTTGCAGCAGCTGCCAGCGCACCCGATCGCTCGGGCGATTTTCCAATGGAGCGGAAGCGCGCCGGGGCTGCGGATGAACAAGATCGGGCCGCTCTTCATGGTGAAGGACCGCCCGGCGCTGAAGCGATGGCTGCGTGATGAGGCCGAGCGCGATCGGCCGCGCTGGCTGATCCCCGCCCACGGCGACGTGGTCGACCTGGCCGGAACGCCAAATCGCCTCGCCGAACTGTTCGGCGGCTAGTCGTCGTTCCAGCGGGAGAAAAGGGGAGAAGGGAAGGAGACCCGATGGACTCGGTTGCATCCCCAGCGCCTTCGGGCTTGCACTGGTACAGCGGCTTGGATGCAAAACACTGGCGCGTTCTGACGGCCAGCTTCCTGGGATGGGTGTTCGACGGCTACGAGGCCTACGCGCTGTTCATCGTGATGCCGTTCGTGCTCGGTTCGATGCTTACTCCGGATCAGTCCGCCCACCGCGCCGTGTGGGCCGGCGTGGCGATCGGTGTCACGCTGCTGGGCTGGGGCATCGGCGGAATGGCGGGTGGCGTGCTGGCCGACTACGTGGGCCGCAAGCGCATGATGATCTATTCGGTGTTCTTCTATGCGGTGTTCACGGGGCTGACTGCGCTTGCCAGCACATTCGCGCTTTTCTGCTTTCTTCGCTTTATCACCGGCTTCGCGATGGGAAGCGAATGGAGCACCGGGGTAGCGCTGCTCGCCGAGACATGGCCCAACCGTGCGCGCCCCAAAGGAGCAGGCTTTCTGCAGTCGGGCTTTGGGTTTGGCACGTTGATCGCCGCGCTCGTATGGTTGGTGTTGAGCCAGACGCAGCCGCTGGGTGCAGACACCTGGCGCCTCGTTTTCGTCATCGGTGCGCTGCCGGCGTTCTTCTGCCTGTATATCCGCCGAGCGATCGATGAATCCGAACGATGGCTCGATGCGATCCGCAAGCAGCGCTGGGCTGTGACCGAAGACGCCGGAGCGGCTGCGACGCGGGGTGGCAGCGAGCGCCCGTTCACGCTCGCGGAGATCTTTCGCGAGCCAGAAGGGCGCCGGCGCGTTCTGCTCGCTTTCCTGTTGTCCTTGTCCACCACCGTTGGCTGGTGGGCCATTTCCAGCTGGCTGCCTCAGTACGCGGTGCTTTCTGCCAAAGCCGCCGGGCTGGCGAACCCTGCGCAGTGGGGACTGCGGGCGACGCTGCTGTACACGACGGGTGCCGTGGTCGCGTACCTGGCATCCGGCTTCCTGGCCGATGCGATGGGGCGCCGCCTGTACCTGTTCTTCACCTTCCTGGGTTCGCTCCTCACCACGGCGCAGACCTATCTGTGGACGACTTCGTTCGATGCGCTTCTGGTTGCGTCTTTCATCAATGGCTTTTTCACGCTCGGCTGCGCATATTCGTGGATGGCCATTTATCCGTCGGAGCTGTTCACCTCGAGTGTGCGCGCGTCGGCGGCTGCCTTCATCTTCAACGCTGCCCGACTGATCGCCTGGGTGTTCCCGATCGTTGCGGGCAGCATCATCCAGGCTTTCGGCAGCATCCCGCGCGCTGCGATGACGCTGGGTTCGATTTATGTCATCGGCCTGGTGGTGCCCTGGTTCATGCCGGAGACGCGCGGCCGCCCCTTGCCTCCTTGAACCCGCACGTCTCACGATGAGGTCGGAACCGTGACGAACCAGCGCCAATCCGGCGAAGGCAATGCCGCGGCCGCTCCTATACCGCTGCAGGGCGTGAAGGTGATCGAGCTCGGCGCGCTGATCGCAGGCCCATACGCGGCAGCCGTGCTGGCCCAATTCGGTGCCGAGGTGATCAAGATCGAGTCGCCCGACGGCGGCGATCCGCTGCGCATTTGGCGCAAGCTGCATGCTGGCACCTCGCTGTGGTGGTATTCGCAGAGCCGCAACAAGAAGTCGGTGACGCTCAATCTGAAGGATCCGCGCGCTCGCGAGCTCGCTCGCCGGCTGATCGAACGCGCCGACATCGTGATCGAGAACTTCCGCCCCGGAACGCTGGAAAAATGGGGACTGGGCTGGGAGGATCTGTCGCGCATCCATCCCTCGCTCGTGATGGTGCGCGTGTCCGGTTACGGGCAGAGCGGTCCGTACAAGGATCGGCCCGGCTTCGCTGCGATCGCAGAGTCGATGGGCGGCCTGCGCCACGTCACCGGCTACCCGGATCGGCCTCCGGTGCGCGTCGGTGTGAGCCTGGGAGACACTCTGGCTTCGCTCTACGGAGTCATCGGAGCCCTGCTCGCGTTGCACCACCTCAAAGTCAACGGTGGTAAGGGGCAGTTCATCGATGTGGCGCTGTACGAGGCCGTGTTCGGAGTGATGGAAAGCCTGATCCCGGAATACTCCGCGTTCGGCCACGTGCGCGAACGCACCGGCGCGGCCTTGCCCGGCATCGTGCCGTCGAACACGTATCGATGCGGCGACGGCTCCTACGTGATCATCGCTGGCAATTCCGACGGCATTTACAAACGGCTGATGCATGCGATCGAGCGCGCTGATCTTGCCGAGGATGCGCGCCTGGCACGCAACGACGGCCGTTCGCAGCACACGCAACTGATCGACGATGCGATCTCGACGTGGACGATGCGGCACGAGCTCGGACAGGTGCTGGCGGAGCTGGAGGCGGCCGACGTGCCCAGCGGCAGGATCTACACCGCTGCCGACATCGCCGCCGACCCGCACTACCGCGCGCGCGACATGGTTCAGAAAATGGCGCTTCCCGACGGATTCGCGGTCGAGTTCCCCGGCATCGTTCCCAAGCTGTCGGAGACGCCGGGGCGAACGAAATGGCTGGGACCTCGTTTGGGAGAGCACACGGCCGAGGTGCTTGCCACGATCGGGATCGACGGCCGGCAGCTGGAGGAGTTGCGGGAGCAGGGCGTGGTGTGAGCGAGGAGGCGACGCCCTCGCGTCCAGCGCCGCCCCCGGTATCCTCGATCAGGTCTCTGTAGTGAAAACTGGTGGCCAAGGGCGATCTCAACAGTGGCGCAATTGCTTGACTTGTGACTGTAGGCGGACAGGATCACCGCTCCGTCACCACGCGAAGGATCCGACGCTGTTGAACACACGACCTCTCCGTGTTGCCTGCTACTTAGAAGGCGGCTTCAGCGTCTCTGCCTTGCCAAGCACGGCGGTGCAGGCCGTCAGAAGATCCGTCACGATGCGTTCATTGATCTGCAAGTCCCCCTGGTACTCGCCGGCATTCCGGATTTCGTGGCACTTTGACAGCACGCGCCACACCTCCGGACCCAATCCAAGCGTGTGCGGCAGCACTTGAAAGACGATATAACGATTGCCGGAACGGTAGCCGCGTGCCCGCAAGGCGGCAAGACACAGCGCATGGGCAGCGTTGTATCCGAGGTCAAATCGGCTTTCGAGCGCAAGGTTCTTGTTGCTCGCGTCCTTCAAACGTGCGCGCGCCGATCGCACCAAGCCGGTGATTTCGGCGGCATCGGGCGGTTCGGCACGCAAAGGCTTGCCCGGCCCTGCCAGATTATCAAGCGGGGAGCGCACTTTCGTCTCCGACGATCCAGATCTTCGGCTGCGCTAGCACACGCGTGAGGAAAGATTCCTTGGTCTTCGCCCGTTTAGCTAACTCCTTGTTGGTGAGGATCGTAGGGTTCACGGTTCGACCGAGTGCGGCGCCTGCCGCTTCGAGCGCCGCAAAGAGATCTGCGTAGGCCAGATCATCGCTGACTATCATCAAGTCGATATCGCTGGCGGCGGTGTCCGTCTTCTTCGCGACTGACCCATAAACGAATGCGATGTCAATGTTATTGATGAGCGGAGCTAGCGTCCGCCGTAAAGGCTCTGCGAGCCCGAACGTTTTGCGTACGATGCTTTCGAGCTCCGAGAAGATCGGCGACGCGGCGTTGGCCTGGTAGTGCTTCTGCCTGCCGACGCTCCGGACGGTGACCAGGCCGCTGCCAGCGAGCTTTGCGAGTTCGCGCTGAACTGCGCCCGATCCGATGCCCGCCAAGCTGATCAGCTCGGTGCCATAGAAGCTGCGCGCCGGTTGTCCGAACAACAAGGCCAACACGCGCTGTTGCGTTCCCGTGAACAGAGCGCTGCCCAAGCCGGGCGACTGCAAGGGAGCTTGTCTCATGCCCATTTTGGGTAGAAATATACCCAAATTGGGCATCCTTATCCAGACCCGAGCGGGAACAGGATCCGATTGCGCGAAGCCCGGCTTCCAGTTCGACGTCCGTGACGGTTCTACAAAGCGCGATGCTGCACAGTTGTCCGTCGCTCAGGTCGTTGAACGACACCTCGTCGGCTCTCAGCGCGCACTTCAGTAGCTCAGGATTCGGTCCTTTGGTCGGGTGACCACCCACGCTGGCCGCGTGCTCCAACACGGTCGCAGGGGTCACCAGCCAATCGCCGCCGGCGGTTCACGGCTTCCTAAGAGGCGTTCCGTACTTCCGTACATTGGTGCAGTCTTCTGAGCGTCCCTGGCAGCGCCGATCGCCCGGAACGGATCCGCCTTCGCGCTTGTCGATGCGCCAACCAGCCCGTCTGGCATGTTCCTAGATCGTCGAAATTTTCCCGATGCAGCAATCTCGGCCAGGAGATATCATGATATCATCTGTTTGAGGTTATGCATGAAAGGAGGGGCTATGGCCCAGTTTGTGGTTCGCCAGTTGGAGGAGGATGTGAAGGCTCGCTTGAAACGGCGGGCGGAGCACCGTGGGCGGAGCTTGGAGGCAGAAGTGCGTGAAATTCTGCGCAGCGCGGCTATGGAGGAAGCACGTCCCATTGCCAGGCTCGGCTCGCGCATCGCCGCTCGCTTCCAGAGAGTAGGTCTCGCGTCTGATCTACCGGAGTTGCGAGGGCAAAATCCTCGACCAGCAGGGCTAGGCAAGTGATCATTCTCGATACGAATGTACTATCGGCGCTCATGCGCGCGGCGCCTGACATCGCAGTCGTACGGTGGTTGGACCAGCAGCCAGCGGAGTCGATCTGGATCACCAGCATTACGCTCTTCGAGGCCCACCTTGGTATTGCATTACTTCCAAGCGGTAAGCGGCGACGCTCCGTGGATGCGGCATTCGGCAGCCTGCTCGAGACAGACCTGGCAAACCGCGTACTGGATTTCGATAGCGCAGCTGCGGGAGAGGCCGCGATACTGGCCGCCACGCGCCAGAAGGCTGGGCGGCCGGTTGACATGCGTGATACGCAAATTGCGGGCATTGCGCTGGCCCGCCGCGCCACGCTTGCCACACGAAACATTAAGCACTTTCAGGGTCTCAAGGTACCGGTAGTCAATCCATGGGAGAGCGACGAACTGTAAATCAGAACCCCGCGGGAGTCGGCACCTGCGTCCATAACCCGCGCTTCCCGGGGCAACTGTATGGCCTAATTGCCTAAACCGAAATGCGCAGCGACACGCCGATGCGCGGCCGGAATAGCCCGTGAGATCGCGTTACGCGCTCCGTCAACGTTTCGCGATTGGGTAGCCGCCTAACTCCATGATGCGCATCTTGCGGATCACCGATGCAGGAAAAGCCGGCCGCCGTCGGCGTGATCGGCCGCGCTGGCAAGCTGCACTTCGCGCGGACTCAACACGTGCAATGGCATGCTTTCCACCTCCCGCCGATCACCGGCCCGTCACCGTTTTTGGGCTGCATCGGGTAATCGGCGAGAGGATTCACCGGATGATCACCGCCGAGTGAGCGATAATGGGCGTCGATGGAAAGCGAGGAACCCCAATGGGCAACCGACTAGAGGATCTCGAGGTCCAGGCCCTTCAGCTGTCGGACCAGGAGCGGGCAGAACTCGTCGCTCGATTGCTGGCAAGCCTTTCCCCGGCGCCTGACTTCGACGCCGAGTGGGCCGCGGTAGTGGAACGGCGCATCGAGGAAATCGAGGACGGGCGAGCGACCATGGTACCTGTCCAAGAGGCCATAGCACGGGTCCGTGACTCGATCCGGTGAAATTCTCGATCCATGGCGCCGCAGAACGCGAGCTACTGGATGCCGCTCAGTACTACCGGGAGCGAGGCGGGCCTCAGCTTGCTGAAAGTCTTGTCGAAGAGTTCGAACGAGCCTACGCACTGTTGCGCGCGTTTCCCAATATCGGGGCACGGTGGCGCAGTACGGCTCGGCTCCTCCCCATCGAGCGGTTCCCGTACAGCCTGGTCTATTACATGAGATCGGACGAGGTGCGGATCATCGCCTTTGCCCATCAAAAGCGGAAACAGGGCTTCTGGCGGCGCCGGCGGTGATGGCTGGAAGCGCATTACTTCCCTGCCGGGGTAGGGTAGAAGCGGTCTTCGCCAATCGGCGCCGCGAATCATAGTCGCGCGAAAGAGGGACTACAAAGCCCTCCGCTTTGTCGAGCGGACGTTTGACCGCGACGCCAACCGATGAAACCATCGATGCGTCGGTCGCGGCTGTTTTTCGCGCGCGGAAGGGAACCTGCAAGAAGCGCGCGAACACCAGAGTGCCAGGCCGCGTCGAAAGAGGGAGGCGATGAAGGTCCGCGCAAATGCAGTGAGGAGGCCCCTCAGCCCAACGGCATCGGTGTGCCAGAGTGGGAGCTCTGTCGACCCACTCAGCGGGAAGGAGCCTCCAATGAAGCGTACGACGATCGGGCTGGACATTGCAAAGCGTGTATTCCAGGCGCATGCCGTCGATCCGGAGAGCTGGGAGGTAAGACGCACGAAGCTGCAGCGCGGCCAAATGCAGCAGTGAGCCACGATTCGCTTGATTTTCGGGCAGGCATGCCGAGCCGAGGCGCCGATCGTAAGCGACGAAAACGGGGGGTCGGCTTCATTCGGCGCATCTATATGCCGAGGGTTCTGGGCTACGCCCTCGGATCCGTCGCCGTCGGTGCCGCGCTTGTGCGAGGCAAGCAAGCACTAACCCCTGCAATCGAGTCCTAAGGTCCGGCGCTCCGGCTGTATTTGCAGGGGCTGGACGCTCCGTTGACCATAGGGTTTGTCCTCCAGTCCATGGGTCCTTGCGTTGCGTCAAACGATTAGCGGTCTGTACACCCTAGTCTGTCCCCATGCGAAATTTTACTATGGGGACAACAAAATGAAATCAGATATCCAAAGCCTTTCGGTTGCGGTCATTGCCTCGATGGGGTTACTTGCAGGAGCAACGCTGCCAAACAAAGCCTCCGCAGGAGGCACGACAACGGTCACGGTCAACGCCAAGGTCAAGGGGGCTTGCAAAGTTACATCGGCGCCTAACACGTTGGATTTCGGAATGATCGACCCGACGGGAACCGCCAACGCGGTGGCGACCACCACGTTTGTCATGCAATGCAGCAAGGGGATCACGTCGACCGCTGCGACTGACGACAACGGGTTGCATTTCGCCGGCGGCACGAAGCAAATGGAGTTGTCGAGCGGGGGAAGCTTCCTGCCCTATTCGATCGGCTACAGCGGCGATTCGGGTTTCACCGGCGCCGGTTTTGGTTCGGGTGCGGCCTCCAAGGCGGTCACGGTCACTGGAACCATCACCCCAGCGCAGTACAGCAACGCCACAGCCACCGCTGGCAGTCAGGTTTACACGGATACGGTGACGATCACGGTCAATCCTTGAGATCCCAAAGCAAGGGCAGACTGAGCTCCCAACGAGCAGCTGCCCTCGCCATCACCGGAGTAGGAACGATCACGATGAATCCGGTGGATCGAGCCAACGGGTTTTGGCCAAAGGCTGTCATCCGCCCGCTGGCGATTTGGGCGATCGTGCTTCTCGCGCCACCTTCCTACGCCGGCCAGTTTAGCGTCTCGCCGATCCGCATCGACCTGGACCGCAAGAGCCGATCCGACAGCATCACGATCAGCAACGATGAGACAGCAAGAACGATTCAGATGCGAGCCAAGCTTGTCGAATGGACACAAGATCCAGCTGGAAACGACGTCTACCGAGATTCCGACGACCTCATCTTCTTCCCTCGGATTTTTTCAATACAGAAGCAGGAGCAGCAAGTGATCCGCCTCGGTTGGAAGGCGCCGCCAGGCGCGACCGAGAAGTCGTACCGCCTGTTCTTGGAAGAGTTGCCGCAATCGGCCGGAGGCGACGCGAAGCCAGCCCAGGTTCTTTTCCTCGTCCGCTTTGGAGTCCCGGTCTTTGTGCGTCCTGACACCGAAAACTTTGCAGGCGCCATCGCGGCGCTGCAGGCTACGGAGAACGGAATTTCCGTGTCCGTGCGAAACAGCGGAAACCAGAACTTTCAGATCCAGTCGCTACTGATCAGATCCGGACACGGATATGAAAAGGAGATTGTCGGCGGCTATGTACTGGCGGTTTCCACCAAGGTGATAAGCACGGCCATCTCATATGAGGTTTGCACCAAGCTGAACCGCATCGACGTTGTGCTGAAGACAGACCGTATCGGAACGATTGAACGATCCTTCGATTGGAATCCTACCGACTGCGTGGGCAAGTGATGTGGGCGGCGAGGCTCAACCTCGAGTGCGCCTGCCCTGCGGCAGGGCATTTCGTGACGTCCTGATCGGAGCCATCGTAAGCCTTGAAATGCTGTTACCTCCGGTGTTCGCGTCGTCTCCTCAGGCGGACTTTGACCGCTCAACAACCGAGGCAGCGCCCGGCACGGATGCTGCGCAGAAGCTTGGGGCGGCTGGGGCGTCGCTCCCGGAACAGGGTGAACGGACCCCGGACGGTCGCCTCGCGCAGGTTCTCGCCGCCGTCCGCCTCAACGGGACCCCGAAGGGAGACTTCGTCACGTTGATGACCGGCCAAGGCGGTTTCCTGCTGCGACTGCGAGATCTTCTCGCGATGGGACTTCGCGAGCCGCTTCGCCAGTCCGTTCAAGTGAATGGCGATGCGTACGTCGCGCTCGCTGAAATTCCTGGCGCCATCGTTCACTGGAACGAAAAGACGCTGGTGCTGGATATCCAGTTGCCGCCAGGTGCATTCCCCGAGGGGAAGCTCGATCTGGGTGGTGCGCTTCCTACAATTCCTGTCCACCCGCGCGAAGCGGGAGGATTTCTGAACTACCAGTTCGAGAGCGCATCTGTGCAGGGTAGTGCGACGACCTATTCCGGCGCGACTGAGCTGGGTTGGAATCTTGGTCCACTGCTGCTACTCGATGACCACTCGTATTCGAACGCCACTGGTCAGGGACGTGCCGTTCGTCTGCAAACTCAGCTCGTATATGACCAGCCCGACTCGTCGCGCCGCTGGACGCTGGGGGACGCGAGTGCCGCATCTGGCGACCTCGGCAGTTCGTTCAACTTCGGAGGAGTCGGCGTTTCGAAGCTCTACCAGATGAACCCCTATTTCATCAAGACGCCGCTCGCGGGGCTCACCGGAACCGTGGCGCTGCCCTCCACGATCGACGTCTACATGAACGGGGCCCGCGTCCAGTCGCAATCCGTGGCTCCAGGCCCGTTTTCTCTGCAAAACCTGAACACTTCGGCCGGGACCGGGCTCAACGAACTGGAATTCGTGATCCGCGATCCCTTCGGACGTGAGCAGCACGTGAGTTTCCCGTACTTCTTTTCGTCACAGCTTCTTGCCAAAGGCCTGGAGGAGTACAGCTATAACGTGGGCGCCATGCGCAACAACTACGGCCTTGCAAGCAACGACTACGGATCCATGGCGCTCTCCGCCTGGCACCGTTACGGTTGGAGCGACGCAGTCACTCTTGGCCTGTCTGGCGATGCGACCGCTGGCCACGCCAACGGCGGACCGAATGTTTCCTTTAACACCGTACGCGCCGGAGTCGTTACGATCGAGCTCGCCGGGAGCCGTGATAACAGATCGGACAGGCAATCCGGCGCCGCGGCATCCATCAGCGACACCTATATCTCTGGTTCCTTGAGCGCGCAGCTCTCGCTGCGGCGGTGGACGGCAGGATTCTCGGTGATTGGCCCTGCGCCCCTGTACCGCCCGAAACTGCAGGGTTCGGCGGGACTGAGCTACGGAAAGGGCAATCGTGGAACATACAGCCTTGACTACTCCGTGCAGACGGTTTTCGGGGGAGCGCTCGATCAGCGTACAGCCACGATCGGGTACAACCGAACGCTCGCCCACAACATCGCGATCTTTGCCAATTTCGGACACATCTGGGCCTCGACGGGTGGATTTACCGCATTCGTCGGAATTTCGTACTTTCCCGGCAACGGATTTTCGGTGAACGTCAGCCACCAAAACCTGCCCGGTGGTGATTACACAGACGCATCCCAGGTTGCACAGACGCCACCGATTGGCGAAGGTCTCGGCTACCGGGTCCTTGCCCAACGCAGCAGTGCTGCTGGGGCCGTCACTGAGAGCATTTCTCCGTTTGTGCAATATAACGCCCGCGACGCCGTGTTCACGGTGGAGGGAACCCGCAATACCAGTTCCTCTCCTGGCCAGGCCGGGTACTTCCAAGCCTCCGTCGCGGGCGCGGCCGCATTGATCGACCAGGGTATTTACTTCGGGCGCCCGATCAGTGACAGCTACACGTTGGCTTCTATCGACCCTCCGGTGCCGGGGGTACGCGTCCTGAGAAGCGGCGCAGAGGTGGGGGTCACGGATGCCCATGGCAACGTCTTTGTGCCGGACCTGGGCTCCTACCAGGTCAATGAGATCGCCGTCCAGACCAAAGACCTTCCGCTCGATTACTCCTTGCATAGCCCGGTGCAAGAGATCCGACCCGCTTATCGTTCCGGTGTCGTGGCGCGCTTTGGCGTCAGGCGCGTGCGTGCCATCAGTGGTCGCCTTTTCCTGCGGACGGACAAAGGCACCCGCGCCCTCGAGAACGTCGCGCTCGCTCTGAGGGGTACCGGGAGGACCTTGCAGACGGTGACCGTACAGGGCGGTGACTTTTATGTGGAAGATGCAGCGCCCGGCCTTTACTCCGCACATGCGCAATGGGAGGGCGGTTCCTGCGATCTGACGATTACCATTGCAGCGTCCCACGACATCGTTACCGATCTGGGGGGACTTGCCTGTGAATCGAGCCTTTAGCGCGGCCTTGTTGGTCGGGGGTCTAACTCTATGCGGGGCCGCAAACGCGGCTCTGCAGTGCACCGTACCAGCGGGGGCCGTGTTGAATTTCGGCGAGTATGACGACTCTTCTGCTGCTGCAAGGGACGCGTCAGTGTCGATACCGATAATGTGCTGTCGGACCTCGGGGAGATCCGAGATAACACCAGTCACGATCGCGATCGGAGTCAGCCAAGATTCCGGTCAGATCAATCGCCGGCAAATGCGAAACACGCGAAATGCGGATTTGATGGATTACCAGATATACCTGGATTCTTTCGGGGGCACGGTGTGGGGCGACGGCGTCGTTGGTGGAGTGCCCAAGGTGCAGATGATTTCGGTGACGACGCCCTGTGTGTCAGGGAAGCAAAGCGTTACCGCGAGTCCGACGCTGTTTGGGCAAGTCTTCCCCCTGCAGGCGGTGAGCGTCGGCGACTACGCCGATACCTTGACGATCAGCATCATGCCGTGAGGCGCCTATCGAGGCGACGCGCCCGGGTTGCTATGCAGAGCGCGCGGAGATGGCCAAGGGCCAGGGATACGTGCCCGGCGCGACCTCCGGACGCAGATAGAAGCGATAACCCAGGAGGCAACGTATGGCTCGACCGTGAGGCGCTTCCAGCAACACAACTCCACCGCTGTCGGGAATTTCGGCAGGGTGCTGAAGCCCCGTGATCTGCACGGAGCGGAACACTGAGGCGCGTGGCTGAAAATCGATCAGGAAGCCGTCCGGAGCGTTGGAGAGGAGCCAAAACGCCGATCCAGCGGGAACGTCGACATAGCCGCGCGCGACATCCCCTCGCGCAATAGTGAGTTCCGAAACCTGCCGCTCCACCTGCATCCGAAAGTACGTTGCAATCCGCGCCGAGACGAGCAGCTTGGGTGGCTGTTGTTCTGCAGACGCCGGTTGCGTTAAAGCAAGGCCGATAGCACATAGCCCCGCGCTTGCAAGGGCCGGGGCCTGCGCGAGACGTTTGACCCGAACCCAGGCTACGGGAGCTTTTGAGGGTGTCCGCGACACAGAACGGAACGATCTCCTGCACATCGTTCCTTAGCATCGGCAATTCCTGGCCTGACTTTAGCCCGAGACGCGAATCCTGGGTCTCGGCGTCGAGCTTGCGTACAAGCGCACCGGGACAGGTCCGCTCATGATGCCGCTACCGAACATCCTGCACCTCTGGCCCGACCAACGCTTCGACGTTCGCCACCCAAGGTGGGAGCCGAGTGCCTGAATCGGGCACGCCCGGATCTGTGCGGGGGGTGCTCGGTAACGGGCATCCCTACCGCAAACATACCTTGGGGACGCCAGTTGCAGTGGCAGGTCAGTGCACAACGGTGCGGGTCCCGCCAAATGGCCTCATCGGTCGGAAGGCGAGAGCATTGCTCAGATCCTCTCCAGGGTGCATTTCATGGCCGCCGCTATGTACTCCGATGAAGCTCGATTTCGGTTAACGAGAGCACGACCTTCGACCCTCCCCGCAACCGCGCATACTTTCGCGCATGGCCTGCGCGTTGTAAGAGTTCACGCGGCGCAACGCAGCTTCGGAATCCGTGCGAGCCATCGCCGCCGCGTGAATCTTCCCGAACAGCCACAGCGCGGCCTCGAGCGTGACGCCCGCGAAAGCGGTCAAACGGTTTGAATCCCGAACGCGCCTCCGAACCTGGCGCTCCGCCTTGCTCTCCGCGGCCTCCCTGGCTGGTCACCGCGGGCTCACCGACAAATTCACCGGAATCGGCTTGCGACTTGCGCCGGAAATTGCACGACGTCCGCAGACTTGCGGCCGCGCGCGGCCTCACCCGCCGATTCCCGCCCGTCGCAGAAGTCGCTCCACGCGCGCAGCAGCGCTGCTCGCTCCGCGTGGAAACCGGCACGGTTGTAGGCGGCTCGCACCTTGTCGGCCTCGCGGTGCGCCAGGCAGGCTTCGATGACGTCCGGGCGGGCGACGCCGTTGTCGTTGGCCCAGGTCGAGAAGCTGGCGCGGCAGACGCCGTGGACCGTGGTAAGCGAGCGATATCGCGTGCAATGGCATGTTTTCCACCTCCCGCCGATTACCGGCCCGTCACCGTTTTTGGGCTGCATCGGGTCGCACTGAGGCGACACCACAGCGCACGCAGCGACGCTACGAGAGGGAAGATTGCGCCGTCAATTCAGCGACATATCGTCACTGACGCGCACTGTGCTGCACTGACTGGGGGAAGGTTACTGGTGGCCAAGGGCGGAATCGAACCACCGACACAAGGATTTTCAGTCCTCTGCTCTACCAACTGAGCTACTTGGCCGTCGCAACGACTTGCAGCTGACTTGCGAATTACCGCTGCACTTGCGCACCAATGTGCAGAGGCAAGTGCGCGATGATAGCCGACGCCTAGCTCTTACTGGTTAACTCCCGCCCACGCGGCCTGGTTCTCCGCGATCAGCTCTGCTGCACGTCCCTCGTAGCGCGGCGAGAAGTGGAACGGAACAACCGCTTTGGCGCCGACACGGCGTGCAAGCTCACCCGCCTGGCGTGCGGTCAAGTGGTTCTTACGCGCGGCCTGCTCGCGGTCGCTTTCGAGGAACACGCTTTCGATGAACAGCAGATCCACGTCCGCCAGCAACGCACACAGCGCGGCGGCGTTGTCCTCCGTGTAGCGCAGATCGGTCACGTAGCCGATTCGCCGGCCCGGAACCATGTCCAGGATCACATCGCGCAGCTGCCCGATCTGCCGGCTCTCACAATGCTCGCCGGCGGCGTCGCGCCAGCGCAGCTCGATCGGCGCCGTCTCTGCCGCACCCGTCAGTACCGCATGCTTGAGCTCGCGCAGCCACGGTCCCGTTCCGATCCCAAGCTGCGCCAGCCGAGCCTTGTCCACTTTCAAGCGCGCTTTTTCCTCGATCGCGAACGCCAGGCACGGGATGTCGTGATCGACGAAACGGCCGCGCAGGCGGAACGCCGCTTCCTCGTGCAGAACGTCGCCGACGCGCTCCATCGGCGGCTGCGCCTGGCGCTCGAACGCCGTGCGGCTGCAAAAGCGTGCTTGCAGATCCCTACCGTCGATCGCGACCTCGCGCACATGGAGCGAGAGCGGGATTTCGTAGCGGTGCACCACGTTCCACGAATACGCGCGCAGCTTGTGCTCGACCGAGGAAAGGAAGCCGGGCCCGCCGACCAGGGTGATCTCCTCCTTTCGACCGAGCACCACGCGCAGCAAATGATCGAAGCCGGAGAAGTGATCCATGTGGGTGTGGCTGACCAGCACATGCGACAGCCGCATCAGCTTGCGTGGCGGCAGCGCTGTGATGTCGCCGAGGTCGACCAGCAGCGCGCGGCGCTCGTCGCGGAAATCGATATACAGGCCGGGGTCGCCGAACGCGTCGTTGACCGGGCTGGGTTCGAACAGATGGCGCATTCGATCGCGTCAGAGCATAATCCCGCGCCCGATTTATAAGGTATAACGCCGCGCCGACCGGAACACCGGATCGGATGGAACCAAATGGCCGACCAGACAGCTTCCTTCGACGTGGCCGTTGTTGGCACCGGCGTGGTTGGGTTGACGGCTGCCGTCGGGTGCGCGCAGCTCGGCTTGCGCGTCGCGCTGATCGGTCCTGCGCCGCCCGCGCGGCCCCGCGTGCCGACAGCGGAAGCTCCGTTCGACCCTCGCATCTACGCCCTCGCACGCGCCTCGATCGACCTGTTGGAGCGGGTGCGGGCTTGGCCGCACATCGATCGAACGCGCATCCAGCCGGTCACTCGGATGCGGATCGAGGGCGACTCGGGCGGATTGCTCGACTTCGATGCGTATGCAGCGGCCGTCGAGCGTCTGGCGACGATCGTCGAGGAAAGCGAGCTCGTGCGCGTGCTGTGGATGGCAGCCGGCTTTGCCCCTTCGCTGTCGCACGTGGACGATGCGTTCGCGGCATTCGACTCCGGACCGAACGCGGCGCAAGTTCGCCTTGCCAGCGGCCGCTCGATCGATTGCCGCCTGCTGGTCGGAGCCGATGGCAGGAATTCGGCGGTGCGCAGTGCCGTGGGCTTGAGCGCCGTAGAAAGTGCGTTCCAGCAGACGGCGGTTGTCGCCAACTTTGCGAGCGAGCAGCCGCACGGTGGAGTTGCCGGCCAGTGGTTCACCGATGAAGGGGTGGTTGCGCTACTCCCGTTGCCGGGTCGATATGTCTCGCTCGTCTGGTCGGCGCCGCAGCTGCTGGCAACCGAGCTGCTCGCGCTGCCTGCGGCGGAGTTGGCCGAACGCGTCGGCAGGCGCACGCACGCACGGCTCGGAGCGTTGGTGTGCGTGGGCCAGGCACACGGATTCGCGCTGGCCGATCTGCGGGTGCAACACGTGGTTGCCGAGCGGCTGGTCTTGATCGGTGACGCTGCCCATGTGGTTCACCCGCTTGCGGGACAGGGGTTGAACCTGGGGCTGCAGGATGCGGCGCAGTTGCTTGCCGTGCTTTCGGCGCGCGAGACCTGGCGCGATCCGGGCGACCTGGTGCTATTGCGCCGGCATGAACGCGCGCGCGCCGAGGCGGTGAGCTTGATGCGGCTGACCATTAACTCGCTGGCGGGGATGTTCGGGTCGCAGGATCCGGCGATCCGTTGGATTCGCAACCGCGGGTTGAACTGGGTGCAGGCGGTCCCCCCGCTGAAAAACCTGCTGATCCGGCGAGCAATGGGTTGATTCCCTACCGTAAGCGGGCCCTCTTCCATCGCGCTGCACGCGCTGGGCCGGTTAGACTGCACCTTCGCCTGATCGGCGAAACGCAAGGGACTGGAAACCTGGAAACACACGGGATTGGAAACGCAAGATTGGGACCACCATGAAGGTTCTCTGGACTGCCGCAGTTTCCCTGCTTCTGTTGTCGGTCTTGCCAGGCTGTGCCAACCAGCCGGTCGCTGGGAGCGTCGCAAAGGCGCCCGCCGCCGCTGGGCCGACCGCAGTTGCGCGGGTGCCGGCTCCCGCTGCCGGTGCTTCGAGCGCGCAAAGTGCTGTTGCGCCTCTCCAGGTTTCGCAGGCTCCCCAGACGGCAGCCGGCTCGTCGGGACCGATGGAAGAAATCGTGCGGGAGCGCGTCGCTGCCAAAGTCCCGGGCAAGATCAATTCGATTCGCAGGCTGCCGTTCGGCATGTTCGAGGTCGTGGTCGACAGCGAGATCGTCTATGTCGACGAAAACGCCGACTACCTGATCACCGGGCACTTGTACGACACGCGCACGCAGGAGGATCTGACCGCCAAGCGCAGCGAAGAGGTATTGCGAGTCGATTTCTCCTCGCTGCCGTTGCAGCTCGCATTCAAGATCGTTCGAGGCGATGGTTCGCGCCAGCTCGCGATCTTCGAGGACCCAAACTGTCCGTACTGCAAGCGCCTCGAGCATGACATTCGCACGCTGAACAACGCGACCATCTACGTGTTCCTGTACCCGATCCTGTCGGATGACTCGGTGACCAAGTCCACCGGAGTCTGGTGCTCGAAGGACCCGGCAGCTGCCTGGGCCCACCTGATGATCGACGGACAGCCGCCGGAGAAGGCCGCACAGGGTTGCAAGACACCGATCGACGATGTAATGGCCCTCGGCCACCACCTCAGCGTGACCGGGACTCCGACGCTGGTGTTCGCCGACGGGCATCGCGCCCCCGGGATGATCCCGCTGGACCGGATCGAGCAGATGATGAACGCCTCCGCCCCGCATGCGGCGGTGCACGTCAATTGACGCTTGGGCCGTTCGCAGTGAACCCGCGGGCCGGCGTTTAGTGCAGAGTTCGCGGCACCGTCAGCAGGAACTCCGGAATCGGCACCTCGAACGCCGTGCCGTCCTCCGCCACAAACTCGTAGCTGCCCTTCATCGATCCGAACGGGGTCGGCAGAGGACAGCCGCTGGTGTATTCGAACGCCTCGCCAGGGGCCAGACGCGGCTGCTCGCCGACCACGCCCGGCCCGCGCACATGCTCGACGTTCTGGTTGGCGTCGGTGATGATCCAGTGGCGCGACATCAGCTGCGCCGCGATCTGGCCGCTGTTGACGATCCGGATCGTGTAGGCGAAAAGATACTTGTCGTTTTCCGGGTCCGACTGCTCGGGCAGGAAGCGCGGCGAAACGGAAACGGTGAACTCGTATTTGGCCATCGGTTGCGGATGCATGCAGCCCCAATAGAATCGCAGCGGAGGCGATCGCCGCGCCAACGGTTCAAGGGGGATGAGGATGGATTCTAGCTTCCGGATCGCACCTTCGATTCTGTCAGCGGACTTTTCCCGCCTGGGAGAAGAGGTTCGCGACGTCGTCGAGGCCGGTGCGGATTGGATTCATTTCGACGTAATGGATAACCATTACGTCCCGAACCTGACGATCGGGCCAGTCGTGTGCGAGGCGATCCGCCCGCACGTGAAGGTGCCGATCGACGTTCACCTGATGGTGACCCCGGTCGATTCCCTGGTGCCGATGTTCGCAAAGGCAGGAGCCGACATCATCACGTTCCACCCCGAAGCCTCCCAGCACGTCGACCGGACGCTGGCGCTGATCCGTGACCTGGGTTGCAAGGCGGGTCTCGTATTCAATCCAGCCACGCCGTTGGGGTGGATGGACCACGTGATGGACAAGATCGACCTGATCCTGCTGATGTCGGTCAACCCGGGCTTCGGCGGGCAGTCCTTCATCACCGAGGCGCTGAACAAGTTGGCCGATGCACGCGGCCGGATCGAGGCGTGGGGCCAAGCAACAGGCCGCTCGATCCTGCTCGAGGTCGACGGCGGCGTGAAAGTCGACAACATCGGCGCGATCGCCGCAGCCGGAGCCGACACGTTCGTGGCCGGCTCGGCGATCTTCGGTTCCTCGGACTACAAGGCTACGATCACCGCGATGCGCAACGCGATCGCAGAATCGCGCCGCAAAGCCATGCGTCGGCACGAGGTCTGAAGGTAAAGGCGGCAAAAGGGGTTCACGAACATGCTCCGGCTGCGTGCCGTTCTGATCGACCTTGACGGCACGCTGATGGACACGGCGCCGGATTTGGCCGAGGCCGCCAATCGGATGCGAGCTGATTTCGGACTGCCGCCGCTGCCGCCGGAGCGCGTGGCGCAGTACGTGGGCAAGGGCGCCGATGCGCTGGTGCACCGCAGCCTCACGGACCAGATCGACGGGCAGGTGGCGCCGGAGCAATTCGGGCCTGCGCGCACCGCTTTTCTGCTCCATTACCACGCGGTCAACGGCGAGGCTTCGGTCGTGTTCGACGGTGTGCCGCAAGCGCTGATTGGATTGCGCCAGCGCGGCTGGCATCTGGCTTGCGTGACCAACAAGCCGCGCGAATTCACGTTGCCGCTGCTGCAAAGGGCGGGCTTGGCGCCGCTGCTCGATGCAGTCGTATGCGGCGATGAAGTCGAACATAAGAAACCGCATCCGGAAATCGTGCTGCGGGCTTGCAGCCTCCTGGGAGTTGCTCCGGGCGAGACCGCTCTGATCGGCGACTCGGTCAATGACGTGTTGGCGGGGCGCGCTGCGGGCGTGCGCGTGGTGCTGGTCGAAAGCGGCTACAACGAGGGAGAGCCGGTCGCTTCGCTCGCAGGCGAAGGGGTCGATGCTATAGTGCCCGGCCTGCTCGACGCAGCCCGCTGGCTCGACCAGGCGGCTTCCTGATCGGGCTCACCGACCGGTCCACCGATTGTGACCGAACTCGAGTTCCGTGCCCTCGCCAAGGAAGGCTACAACCGGATCCCGCTGATCGCCGAAAGCTTCGCGGACCTGGACACTCCACTGTCGCTGTATCTGAAACTGGCGCGCAACCAGGGTTCGAGCGCCAATTCGTTCCTGCTCGAATCGGTGGTCGGCGGCGAGCGCTTCGGGCGCTACTCCTTCATCGGTCTGCCGGCCCGCACGGTGGTGCGCGCCCGGATCGGCGAGACCGGCTCCGGGCACCGCACCGAGGTCGTCACTGACGGTCGCGTGATCGAGGAAGATCGCGGCGATCCGCTCGCATTCATCGAGCGCTACGCGGCGCGCTTCAAGGTGGCGTTGCGCCCCGGGCTGCCACGCTTCTGCGGCGGACTGGCCGGCTATTTCGGCTACGACACTGTGCGGCTGATCGAAAAGACGCTGGCGCAGAGCAAGCCCGACGATTTGAAGCTGCCCGACATCCACCTGATCCTGACCGAGGAGCTGGCGGTCATCGACAACCTGACGGGGCGCGCGTACCTGATGGTGTACGCCGACGCCACGCAGGCGGAAGGATATTCGCGCGCTCGCACCCGGCTGCGCGACCTGCGCGCGCGTCTGGCGCGGCATGTGGAGCCGCCGCACACGCGCGCGAGCGTGCGCAGACCGGAGCAACGCGAGTTCGCGCGCGACGACTACCTCGCCGCGGTGCGGCGCGCCAAGCAGTACATCGAGGCGGGCGACGTTTTCCAGGTGCAGATCGGCCAGCGCATCCGCAAGGAATTTGCCGATGCTCCGCTGTCGCTGTACCGCGCCTTGCGCACGCTGAACCCGTCGCCGTACATGTATTACTACGACCTGGGCGATGCTTACGTGGTGGGCGCCTCGCCCGAGATCCTGGTGCGCGCGGAGACGCGCGAGGCCGAACGCGTGGTGGCGATCCGCCCCCTTGCGGGAACGCGCCCGCGGGGCGGAACGGCCGAGCAGGACGCTGAGCTGGCGGCGGATCTGCTCGCCGATCCGAAGGAGCGCGCCGAACACCTGATGCTGATCGATCTGGCACGAAATGACATCGGCCGCATCGCACGCACCGGCTCGGTCAAGGTGACCGAGCAGATGGTGATCGAGCGATATTCACATGTGATGCACCTGGTCAGCCACGTCGAGGGGTTGCTTCGCCCGGGGATGGGCAACTTCGACGTGCTGCGCGCCACATTCCCCGCCGGCACGCTGTCGGGCACGCCGAAGGTGCGCGCGATGGAGATCATCGACGAGCTCGAGCCCGGCAAGCGCGGAATCTACGGCGGCGCTGTCGGCTACCTCAGCTTCGCCGGCGATATGGACCTGGCGATCGCGATCCGCACCGGAATCGTGAAGGACAACGTGCTGTACGTGCAGGCTGCCGCCGGCATCGTCGCCGATTCCGTTCCGGACAAAGAGTGGCTGGAGACCGAGGCCAAGGCGCGCGCCGTGCTGCGCGCGGCCGAGCAGGTGGAGGACGGATTCGAGGCGGATTGAAAGGCCCCACGCCTTTCAATCTCTTAGCTCCGCTGCATCGCTGCCTTCAACAGCAGCCGCGCTTTAGTCCAGTCGCGCTGCACCGTGCGCTCGGTCACGCCCAGCGTTTCGGCGATCTCGGCCTCCGTATAGCCGCCGAAGTACCGCATCTCGACCAGCTGCGCCAATCTCGGGTCGGCCTCCTCGAGCACCAGCAGCGCATCGTGCACCTCGAGGATCGAACCCTCGCCGCTGGGAAGATGATCCAGCAGCTGGGTCGACAGCGTCATTTCGGCTACACCGCCGCCGCGCCGCTGCGCCAGGCGCGCGCGCGCCGTGTCGACGATGACGTTGCGCATCACTTGCGAGGCGAACTTGAAAAACGAGCGCCGGTCTTCCGACCGCAGCGCCGACGAGCCGAGAAAGCGGATGTAGGTCTCGTGCACCAGCGCTGTGGTGTCCAGCATGCCGCCGCTTCGGCCGCCTTGGTACAGCCGCACGTGCGCCAGCTTCTTCAATTCTCCGTACGCCAGCGAGAAAAGGGCGTCGCGAGCAGCCTTGTCGCCGCCGTTGAGGCGGCTCAACAGCTGAGTGATCTGTCCCCTCCCGTCCACGGCTTCCATTGAATTGATTTCCAAAGGTTTTATTTTGACCGCGTCGGCGTGGGTTTGACAAGGTCGGCTCCTCGGGGCCGTCGGGGCGCCTCTGACCGCCGCTGAGGCGCAACCTTGCCGATTCGGTAAGCTTGCCGACATGCTCCTGATGATCGACAACTACGACAGCTTCACCTACAACCTGGTCCAGTACTTCGGTGAGCTCGGGCAGGACGTACGGGTTTTCCGCAACGACGAGATCGGTGTCGACGAAATCGCCCGGCTTGCGCCCGATCGCATCTGCATATCACCGGGGCCGTGCACGCCGAACGAGGCCGGCATCACGCTGGCGCTGATTCAGAGGTTTGCCGGCTCTTTCCCGATCCTCGGCGTGTGTCTGGGGCACCAGGCGATCGGACAGGCCTTCGGTGGGCAAGTCGTTCGCGCCAAATCGCTGATGCACGGCAAGACTTCCGCGATCGTGCACACCAGCGGCGGAGTCTTCACCGGGCTGCCGAGCCCGTTCACCGCTACCCGCTACCATTCGCTGGCGGTGCGGCGTGAGACGCTGCCGGACTGCCTGGAAATCAGTGCCTGGACCGAAGACGGCGAGATCATGGGGTTGCGCCACAAGTCGCTGGCGGTCGAAGGCGTGCAATTTCATCCCGAGTCGATCGCGACCGAGTACGGGCACGAACTGTTGCGAAATTTCCTGAACATGCCGCGCCACTGAACGGTCGCGCTCCGCCAGCTTTCAGCCAGCGCGCCCAAAACCGCAAGGCCATTTCGTGTCGATATCCCCGTCCCAGGCCCTGACCCGCTGCATCGAGCACCGCGAGATCTTCCACGACGAGATGCTGTCGCTGTGGCGGGGGCTGATGAGCGGAGAGCTGTCGCCGGTGCAAATCGCGGGCCTGCTAATGGGCCTGCGGGTGAAGAAGGAGACGATCGGCGAGATCGCTGCCGCCGCGCGCATCATGCGCGAGTTCGCCACAAAGGTCGCGGTTCCGGATCAGCGGCACCTGGTCGACATCGTCGGCACCGGCGGCGACGCCTCGCACACGTTCAACATCTCCACCGCGGCGATGTTTGTCGCGGCTGCCGCGGGCGCGCGCGTGGCCAAGCACGGCAACCGCGGCGTGTCATCGGGCTCCGGCAGTGCGGATGTGCTGGAGGCGCTGGGTGCGCAGATCGTGCTGCCGCCCGAGAAAGTCGCCGCCTGCTTGGAGCAGACCTCGATCGGCTTTATGTTCGCGCCGAACCATCATGCCGCGATGAAGCACGCCGCGCCCGTGCGCAAGGAATTGGGCGTGCGCACGATCTTCAACATCCTGGGCCCGCTGACCAATCCGGCCTCGGCTCCGAACCAACTGCTCGGCGTGTTCCACCCGGACCTGGTCGGAATCCAGGTGCGCGTGCTGCAGGAGTTGGGCAGCGACCACGTGCTGGTCGTGTACGGCAAGGACGGAATGGACGAGGTATCGCTCGGCGCAGCCACGATGGTGGGCGAGCTGAAGAACGGCGAAGTGCTCGAATACGAGATCCATCCCGAGGACTTCGGCCTCGCGATGGTGTCGAATCGCGGCATGAAGGTCGCCAATCCCAATGAATCGCGCGCGATGGTGCTCGAAGCGCTCGACGGCACGGCCGGCACACCGCGCGAGATCGTCACCCTCAACGCGGGCGTCGCTTTGTATGCGGCGGACGTGGTTGCATCGATCGGCGATGGCATCGCACGTGCCCGTGAAGCCATCACCAGCGGCGCCGCGCGCGCCAAGCTGGATCAGTTTGTCAGCGTCACGCGCCGTCTGGCTGCGGGCTGACGCAATGACTGACATCCTCTCCCGTATCCTCCAGGTCAAGCGCGCCGAGGTGGCGCAAGCGATGCAGCGCGAACCGTACGTGGCGGTACGCGCGCGCGCGGAGGAGCGCGACGACCTGCGCGATTTCACCGGTGCCTTGCAGGTGAAGATCGGTCGCGGCAAGCCCGCCGTGATTGCCGAGGTCAAGCGCGCTTCGCCATCGCGCGGCGTGTTGCGTCAGGATTTCGACGCCGCCAGCATCGGCGCAAGCTACGCAGCGGCCGGAGCCGCCTGCCTGTCGGTGCTGACCGACCGCTCGTTCTTCCAAGGGACTCCTGCGCATCTGCAAGAAGCTCGCGAGGCGAGCGGGCTGCCCGCGCTGCGCAAGGATTTCGTCTTCGACGACTATCAGGTCGCCGAGGCGCGCGCCTGGGGCGCCGATTGCGTGCTGCTGATCGTCGCGGCGTTGGAGCCGGCGTTGCTGCACGACCTCGAGCAGACGGCGCAAGCGCTCGGGCTGGCGGTGTTGGTCGAAGTGCACGACGCGCACGAGCTGGAGCAGGCGCTGCGGTTGCGAACGCCGCTGATCGGGATCAACAACCGCAATTTAAAAACCTTCGAGGTGTCGCTCGAGACCACGCTCGAACTGCTGCCGCAGATCGGCCCGGGGCGCATCGTCGTCGCCGAAAGCGGCGTTCTGCAACCCTCGGATGTCGCGCGCCTGCGCGACGCCGGGGTCGGCGCTTTTCTGGTCGGCGAGGCGTTCATGCGAGCAGCCGATCCGGGCGCGGAGTTGGCGCGCCTGTTCTCCTGAACCAGTCGGCCGCTGCGAAAATGAGTTCGTGCCTGCGGGCGCCTTTGGCTGCGCAATTCCGCGCGTTGGCGCCCGAGTGGCGCAGCGCGGCGGCAAGCTTCCTGGATGGCGCCGGCTTCGAGCGCCTGTGCCGGACCATCGACAGCCGCATCGGAGCCGGTGCGACGATCTACCCACCGAATCCGCTTGCGGCGCTAGAAGCGGCGAGGCCGTCCGAAATTCGCGTGGTGATCGTCGGGCAGGACCCGTATCACGGGCCCGGGCAGGCGCATGGACTGGCGTTTTCTGTTCCGGCCGAGACGCGCGCGCCGCCCAGTTTGCGCAACATCCTGCAGGAAGTGTCGCGCGACTGCGGCTGCACGGGCGCCGCTGAGCATTGCCTGGCGCGCTGGGCGAACCAGGGCGTGCTTCTCCTCAATCGCGTGCTGACGGTCGAGCAAGGGCGCCCGGCCAGCCATGCCCGGTGCGGCTGGGAGGAGTTCACCGTCGAGCTGATCGAGGCGGTTGCGCGCGAAGCCGAGTCAAAGGCGTTTCTTCTGTGGGGCACGCACGCGCAAGCGCTGGAACCGGCGATCCGCTCCGCCGGGCCCGCACACCTTCACCTTGTCCTCACAGCCAATCACCCCTCGCCGCTATCTGCGCGGCGCCCACCGCTGCCGTTTGTGGGCTGCTCGCATTTTTCGGCTGCCAACGCGTACCTGCGCTCGCGCGGGCGCGGGGGCATAAATTGGTGCCGCGGCGCTTGAGAGCGCTCGCGGCGTTCGCCATTCAGGCTTGCCGCAACGCCCCGCCACGCTCGCCGCACCAAGAGTTTCGGCGCCTGCGGGCAGCTGCACTCGCACTCGGGTCGACGTCGAGAACAAAGCGCGGCGGCGGTTGGCGCGCCAAGCGCAGCTCGAAGCGCTTGAGCTCCTCCCGCCGGAACGCCAGCACGTGCACGGTGTCACCCGGAGCGTAGCGGGCGAGCAAAGCGTCGATGCGAGCGGGAGACGCCCGCAGATCGTCGATCGCAACCAGCTGGTCACCGGCGGAAAGGCCCGCTTGCTGCGCCGGTGTCCCGTCAAAGACTTGTGCGATGCGTCCATCTGCGCCGCTTTGCAACTGCACGCCGAGCAGCGCGAAGTGGGGTGGATCGAGCGCGAGCTTGCGCTGCAGCAGCACTCCGAACGGCTGCAGCAGGTTCTCCAAATCCGGATCGCTGGTCCCTTCGGTCCACGCTCGCAGCGAGCGCACCAGGTCCAGGCCGGTTGCCTGCGCGACGGCCTGTTGGATGCCGTCCTCGTTGATGCCGGCGTATTGGGCGCCGGCGGCGCGAAACTGGCGCCACAGGAGGCGCATCACGTCGTCCAGGCTGCGGCGACCGTCGGTCTCATTGCGGATCGCCAGGTCCAGTGCCAGCGCGACCAGCGAGCCCTTTTGGTAGTAGCTGACCACGCTGTTCGGCGCGTTTTCGTCCTGGCGGTAGTACTTGATCCAGGCGTCGAACGAGCTCTCCGACAAGCTCTGTTTCAGGCGCGAGGTGCGCTGCATCACCGTGGTGATCGTGCGGGCGAGCGTCTCCAGATATTGGCCCTGCGTCAGCAGCCCCGCGCGCGCCAGCATCAGATCGTCGTAGTAGGCAGTGAAGCCCTCGAACGCCCATAAAAGGCGGGTGTAGTTCTCGCGCGACAGATCGTATGGCACGAAAGCGCTCGGTTTAATCCGTTTGACATTCCAGGCGTGGAAGTACTCGTGGCTCACCAGTCCGAGGAAGCGCCGGTACGCTTCGGTGGGCTCCTTCATGCCGATCTGCGGCAGATCGTCGCGCCGACACAGCAACGCGCACGAATTGCGGTGCTCCAGGCCGCCATAGCCTTCGTCGACCGCCAGCGTCAGGAACGCATAGCGCTCGAATGGCGGGCGCGGGTGGCGGGGTTCGAACAAGCGGATTTGCGTTTCGCACAAGTGAGCCATGTCGGCCTGCACACGCGCAAGATCGAGCCGCGCGACGCGGCCGCCGATGGCGATCTCGTGCGGCACGCCGCACGCATCGAAGCGACCGTGTTCGAAGCGGCCCAGCTGAACCGGGCAGTCGATCAGCTCGTCGTAGTCCCGCGCCAGATACGCGCCGCATTCGCCCGCGCGTGTCCCGCGCTCCGGCGTCAACCCCGTGAGAACCCGCCAGTTTGCGGTGCGCTCCTTGGCGGGCGGGAATATGTCGAGATGGCAAGGCTCGCGCTCGCGTCCGAGCGGCGCCAGGAACAAAGCCGCCCCGTTGACGAGACCGAGTTCGGAGTCGAGGTACGACGCGCGCACCGACAAGTCAAAGGCGTAGACCTCATAGGCGAGCGTCAGCTCCGGCTCATCGGAGCGGGCGCATTGCCACGTGTGCTTGTCGATCTTCTGCACCCGCAGCTTCCTCCCCCCGGCGAGTGCGCTCAGCCGCACGATATGGCGGGCGAACTCGCGGATCATGTAGCTGCCGGGGTTCCACGTCGGCAGCGCGAAGCGCTGCCCCTGCGGATCCGGCTGCTCGACGGTGACCGTCACGTGGAACAGGTGTGCGCCAGGATCGGCCGGGCGCAGCGCGTAGCGGATCGTCATCGCGTTGGTTTCCCGGTCCCTATGCTCCTATATCTCTCTGTCATGCGATCGCCCCGGGTCGCGCCGCAGCCGCGCGATCACCCACGCCACTGCGCCGGCCGCCATCACGTAGAAAGCGACCTGGGTCGCGTGGTGCGACTGCGCATAGGCGAGGCTGCTCCACAGCAGGAACGCGCAGGTGCCGATGAAGATCAGCGGCAGCACCGGATACAGCGGTACTGCGAACGGACGCGCCACATGCGCGTATTTGCGGCGCAGCACCAGCAAGGCGATTCCGCTGAGCAAGAAGAAGAACCAGAACACCGGCGCGGTGAACTCGACCATCGCACGCACGCCGCTCGGCTCGCGTGCAGCCAAGATCACCAACGCCAGCGTGATGGCGCCCTGCGCTACGAACGCCGCCACCGGTGCGTCACGCGACTTGTCCCAGCGTCCCAGGAAGGACATGATCGGCCAGTCGAGCCCGAGCGCGTAGTTCGAGCGTGCACCGACGATCATCGTGGCGTTGCTGGATGCCAGCACGGAGAGGCACACCACGCTGGCGATCAGCGTGCGACCGAAGGCGCCGAACGCGTGCTCGGCGACGTCCGCCGCAGGTGCTTGGCTCGCCTTCAAGC
Organism: Burkholderiaceae bacterium; assembly: GCA_019236735.1. Classification (GTDB taxonomy): domain Bacteria; phylum Pseudomonadota; class Gammaproteobacteria; order Burkholderiales; family Burkholderiaceae_F; genus VBCK01. The sequence continues at coordinate 9,518 of JAFAIM010000064.1, read as the reverse complement.
CATCGAACCCCAGACCGGTTTGTAATGCTGCGACGAACACCAAATACAATATGGTGATCACCGCGATCGCCGAGATCAGGGCCGTCACGATCGAACGGCGACCGCCGCGCAGCTCGGCCGAAACGTAAGCCGCCTCGTTCCAGCCACCGTACGCGAACAGCACGAACAGCAGCGCCGAGCCCAGCAGCGGCGCGGGAGCAGGTACGGCCGCCGCAGGCTGGGGCGCGGCCGGTATGGGAGTGTGAAAGCCGCCGAACGCCACCAGCGCCATTCCGGCGATCAGCAGCACCGTCACGATGTTCTGCGTTCGCGACGACTCGCGCAGCCCCAGGATGTTCAGGCCCGTGAGCAGCAGCACCATCGCTGCCGCGTAGATCGCCGCCGAGGATGGACCCAAAGACACGACGCGCGATGCATAGTCGCCGAAGATATAGGCATGCAGCGCGGTCGACCCGGTGGTGATGACCGCGGCGCGCGCCCACCCGAAGAAGAAGCTGACATCGCGGCCGAAGGCGCGGGTCAGGAAGTGATAGTCGCCTCCGGCGTGCGGAAACGTAGCCGCCATTTCGGCATAACACAGCGAGCCGACCAGAGTGAGCACCGCGCCGAGCCCCCACGCGGCGAACATCCAGGCGCCGGAGCCGGCGCTCGAGGCCACCAGCGGTGGCAGCGCGAAGATGCCGCCGCCGATCACGATGCCGCACACGATCATCGCGGCGTCGAAGGTCGACAGCGCCGGAAGCGGTGCGCCGGCAGCGGCGCTGGCGCTTCCGGGTGCGCTCGGCGTCATCGAAGCGGAATGCAGCCGCTCTTGCGGCTGCCGGCGGCGGCACGAGCGCCGCCGCTCACGCAGCGCTCAAGTCGAACGGCAACCGTCGAAAGCGCTTGCCCGTCAGGCGCGCAAGCGCGTTGGCCACCGCGGGTGCGATCGGCGGCGTGCCCGGTTCGCCCAGGCCGGTGGGGTCGGCCGAGTTCGGAACGATGTGCACGCTGGTTTGCGGCATTTCGTTGAATCGTAGCACCGGGTACTCGGGGAAGTTGCTCTGTTCGACGCGCCCATCCTTCAGCGTGATGCGTCCATACAGAGCCGCGGTCAGGCCGAAAGCGACACCGGAGAAGATCTGCGCATCGACCGTCAGCGGATTGACCGCCACGCCGCAGTCGATCGCGCACGTCACCTTGTGTACGCGGACCTGAGCCTGGTCGATCGACACCTCAGCGACTTCGGCCACGACCGACTCGAAGCTTTTGTGAACAGCGATCCCGCGCGCGCGCCCAGCCGGCAGTTTTGCGCCCCAGTTCGATTTGCTGCGTACCAGCTCGAGCGCAGCCCGGTGGCGTGTCTCCTTTGGATCGAGCAGCGCGAGGCGATAGTCGATCGGATCCTTGTTGGCTGCGACTGCGAGCTCATCGATCATCGTTTCCACAGCGTACGCGGTGTGCGTGTGACCGACCGAGCGCCACCACAGAACCGGAACGTTGATGTCGGGGTAGTTCACCTCCACCCGGAAATTCGGCAGCCGGTACGGCGTATCGATCACGCCCTCGACCGAGGTCGAATCGATTCCGTTCTTGAATACCAGCGGCACCGATTCGAACAACGTTCCTTTCAGGATCGACTGGCCGACCAGCATGTGGTTCCACGCGATCGGCAATCCATCCTTATCCATGCCTACGCGGACGCGATGCAGCACCAACGGCCGGTAGTAGCCGCCTCGAATGTCGTCCTCGCGCGACCAGATCACCTTGACCGGTGCCTCGACGCCGGCTTGTCTCATCGCCTTGGCGACGTTGACGGCCTCGACGACGAAATCGGAGTGCGGGTTGGCGCGCCGTCCGAAGCCGCCTCCGCCGTACATCGTGATGATCTTCACCTGCTCGGGCTTCAGACCGGCCGCGGCCGCCGCCTGAGCTTGGTCGAGGGTCTGGAACTGCGTGCCGGCCCAGACGGTTAGCGAATCGGCTTTGAGGTGGGCGGTCGCATTCAGCGGCTCCATCGGAGCGTGCGCCAGATACGGAAACACGTACTCGGCCTCGATAACGCGTGCCGCCCCCTCGATCGCTTTCGGATCTCCGTCGGAGCGGACCACGGTGCCCGGCTGCGAAGCGAGCGAGCGATACTGCTCGATCTGTGCCGACGTGGTTGGGCCGGCGGGCAGATCCCATTGGATGTCCAGCGCGTCGCGCCCCTGGTGCGCCGGCCAGTAGCCTTTCGCGATGACGGCAACTCCCGTGCCGCCTCGGTCCACGGGAACCTGCAGCACGGATTCGACTCCGGGTATCGCGCGCGCTTTGGCGTCGTCGATCTTCACCACCTTGCCGCCGAACACCGGCGGCCGTGCGATCACGGCGAGCCGCATGTCTGGCAGCCGGACATCCATCCCGAACTGCGCGCTGCCATTGACTTTGGATGGCGAGTCGAGGCGACGTGTCGGCCGCCCGATCAGCGTGAACTCCTTGGGGGTTTTGAGTTTGACGCCCGACGGCACCGGTAGATTCATCGCCTCCTGGGCCAGCTGTCCATACGTAAGCGAGCGTTTGCCGCCGTTCTCGATTACGACGCCTCGCCGGGTCGATACCTTCTCCGGCGACACCCCCCACCGTTGAGCAGCGGCGGTCATCAGCATCTGCCGTGCGCTCGCCCCGATGGTTCTCATCTGTACGTAGCTGGTTCGGATCGACATCGAGCCACCCGTGAACTGCGCGCCGAACAGCGGATTGGCGTAGACCACGTCGGCAGGTGCGTGCTCCGACCGCACCTTGTTCCAGTCGCAGTCCAACTCCTCGGCGATCAGCATCGGCATCGATGTCAGGACGCCCTGGCCGAATTCCAGCTTGCCCACGATAATCGACACCTGCTCGTCCTCGCCGATCCGGATGAAGGCGGCGGGCGGGTACACCTTGGGCGCCGCCGCAGCGCCTTCGGCGGCGTGTGCTACGCGGCCGCCGAGCAACCCTCGCGGGCCAAGGCCGATCGCAAGCATCAATCCGCCGCCCGCCATTCCGGTGGCTTTCAGGAAATCGCGCCGGCTGACAGCGACGGGGTGGCCGCTTGACAGCGAATCGGCCAGCGACGATTCGGAAGAGTCCGGTTCGATCAATGCTTCGATTCGATACATGTCCTGCTCCTCACGCTGCGAGCGTCTTTGCCGCATCCTTGATCGCGGCACGGATGCGTCCATACGTGCCACAGCGGCACAGGTTGCCCGTCATCGCAGCGTCGATGTCGGAGTCGGTCGGCTTGCGGTTCGCTTTGAGCAGGCCGATCGCCGACATGATCTGTCCCGATTGGCAGTAGCCGCACTGGACCACGTCGTTGCGGATCCACGCCTGCTGCACCGCGCGGCCGACCGGGTCGGCTTCGGCCGCCTCGATCGTCACGATCTCTCCACCCGCGGCCGCCGAAACCGGCAGCTGGCATGAGCGCACGGCGCTGCCGTTGAAATGCACCGTACACGCTCCGCACGCGGCCACGCCGCAGCCGAACTTGGTGCCGGTCATTCCCAGGTTGTCGCGTAGCACCCACAGCATCGGCGTGCTCGGATCGGCATCGACCGCAACCGTCTTTCCGTTGATCTTCAACTGAAGCATCCAGCGCCTCCATCAAGTCCCAGCAGCGATTTCAAGGAATTTCAGCGATTGACGTCGACGACCACGCGCCCGACGTTGCGCCCGTCCAGAATGTCGCGTGCCGCTTCGAAGGCACCGGCCAGCGGAACTTCGCGCACCATCGATTCGAGCAGCGCTGGGTCGAGCGCTTCGGCCAGCAAGCGCCAGGCGGCCAGGCGCCGCTCGTGCGGCACGTACACGCTGTTAATTCCCAGCAGGTTCACTGCGCGCAGAATGAACGGCGCGACAGTCGCCGGAAAATCCATGCCTTGCGCCAGTCCGCACGCAGCGACCGCACCGCGACTCTTGGTTTGCGCACAGGCATTGGCAAGCGTGTGGCTGCCGACCGAGTCGATCACTCCGGCCCAGCGCTCCGACTGCAGCGGTTTGCCCGGAGCCGAAAGCTCCTTGCGGTCGATCCATTCGCTTGCACCGAGGCGCTTCAGGTATTCGGCCTCGGAGGGCTTTCCGGTGCTGGCCGCAACGCGGTACCCGCGCGCCGCCAGCAGCGCGATTGCGATCGAGCCCACTCCGCCGGTGGCGCCGGTCACCAGAACATCTCCGCTGTCCGGCTGCACGCCCGCCCACTCGAGCGAAGCGACCGCGAGCGCCGCCGTGTAGCCGGCCGTGCCGATCTCCATCGCCTGGCGTGTCGTGAATCGAGACGGCAGCGCCACCAGCCAGTCGCCTTGTGCACGCACCTTCTGCGCCAGCCCGCCCCAGTGCTGCTCGCTCAGTCCGCATCCGTTCAGGACAACCTTCTCGCCGACACGCCAACGCGGATCGTCGCTGGCGGCGACGCGCCCGGCACAGTCGATTCCGGCGACCATCGGCCAGCGGCGAACGATCGGCGAGCGGTTGGTCAGCGCCAGTGCGTCCTTGTAGTTGACGGTCGAATACTCGACCTCGAGCAATACACTGGCCCCGGGGGTATGGCGGACGAGCTCGTCTTCCGGGATCGAGCGGATCGCCGCTTCGAACCGCTCCCCCTCGCGACTCAGAAAGATCGCCTGGAACATCGTGCGCCTCCCTCGGCAACGTGTTTTGCGCGGCGGTATTCTGAACCCTGTTCGTGGCAGAATACTTCGACGACAGCGCGGTAATCCGGTATCGATCAGCAAAGGCGAGGGATTCGAGCGGTTTGGTTTCGGCAGTCATCCCCCTGCGCCAGTCGGCGGTGGAGTCGGCGCTCAGAAGCGAAGCGTTCGAACTGCTGCCGTGGCCGGCCGTGTGCCTGAACGCGTCGGCACAGATTCTGGCGGCCAATAAGGCCTTCGCGACCTTCGCCGGCCTCGAGCCGCCGTTGCTGGTCGGCCGGCACTTGTCCGAGCTGGTCGGTTACGCCCGGCACCGCGATTTCGCACGGCGCTGGGCGGCTTTGTGGAGCCGGCTGCTGGAGCACGAGTCGCTCGAGCAACGTGCCAAGCTGCGCACCGCCGACGGCCGCACCCTGATCCTGGATCTGACGGCTTCGCTGCTGCGGGTCGAGACCGAACGGGTTGCAGTGGTAGGGTTGCGCGACGTGTCGGCAGAGTGCGCCGCTCAGCGCAAAGCGCGCAATGCAATCGCTCGCCTGACCGCGCTCTCCGGTGCCAGCGCCGAGGTTGGTGTGTTGCTCGGTCCGAACCGCCGCATTCTTGCGATCAACGGTGCGGTTCGGGAGGTGTTGGGAACCTCAGCCCCGGAGACGTTGAGCGTTCCGTTCGACTATCTGATCGACGAGTCGAGCGCGCGTGAGTTCGTCGCGGTGTTCGAGCGAGCATGCGCCGGAGGCGGGCGGCCCCAGCCCGCGCTGATCGCGACGGCGCGCGCAGCGGACAGCCAGGGCGGGCCGCGTCGCCTTTCGATCGAGCTGACCAGCCACCTGCACGATCCGCGCGTTCGCGGCGTCGTGGCGCGCGTACGCGACGTGAGCGAGCAGAGCGCGTTGCGCACCGAATCGGCCGCGCTGAAACAGCGCCTGCGAGCCTTTGCCGAGCTCGCGGCGGATCTGACGATGCTGCTCGATTCTTCGGGGCGAATCACGTACCAGTCACCGTCGATCCGCGACTGCCTCGGGTTGGCGCCGGAGGCGACCCTCGGGCGACTCGCGGTCGAGCTCGTGGTGGAGGAAGATCGGGCACGGCTGGGCGAAGCGATTGCCGCAGCGCTGCCGGGCGAAGAAGAGGCGCGTCGGCGCAACTGCCTGGTGCACGCACAGGCCTCCGGCGGTGAACTTCGCGCCCTCTGGGTCGGCGTCCACAACCGCCTGGAAGACGAGGCGCTGCAGGGCCTGCTGGTGACCGCGCGCGACGTCACCGAGCTTGCATCGCCGGGGGCGGAGGCGCGCGCCCAAAGCGAACGGCACCTGGAGCTGCGCGACCGCCTGCTGCAATTGACCGCACAGGTGCGCGGCGAACCTTCGCAGTCGCTCGCCAACGTGCTGCGTACAGTCGCTGATGCGCTGCGTTGCGGCGCGGTTAGCTACTGGAGGATATCGTCCGACGGTCACGGCATGAGCTGCGAGATGCTCTACTCGTTCGCCGAGCGCCGCTTTATTGCGGCCTGGAACTCGGTGCCGTTTCCGGATACGGCATTCGCAGCGATGCTGGCGCGGTTGCGCCACGGGCGCCCGATTGCGCTGGCCGACGCGGCCGGATCGGAGGTGGCGCGCGACCTGCTGCAGGACGCTCGCTGGGGGCAAGTGCGTTCGATGCTGATCGCGCCCGTCCTGCTCGACGCCGAAGTCGTCGGCGCCGTATGCGCCAGCCACGCTGCGCGCCATGACTGGGACGATGACGAGATCGATTTCGTCTCCACTGCGGCGCTCGCAGTCGCGTTGACCGAGGAGGCGGCCCGGCGGCAGCTGGCTGAGAGCCGGATCGAGGAGCTGGACTGGTACGACCCGCTGACCGGACTGGCGAACCGCAAGCTGCTGCGCGAGAACCTGCGCGACGCGATCGTGACTTCCAGCGCCGGTCGCGATCGCCTGGCGGTGATGCTGGTCGACCTCGACCGGTTCCGCGAGATCAACAACTCGCTCGGTCACCTGGTGGGCGATGCCTTGATCAAGTCGGCGGCGCAGGTGCTGAAGGAGACCGTCAGCGACCAGGGGTCGGTCGCACGAATGGCGAGCGACGAGTTCGTTGTAGTGGTGGACCACTTCGAACATCGTCAGGAGATCGCGCTGTTGGCGGAGCGCGTGGTGCAAGCCCTACACCGCTCCGACATGCTGCCGAGCGTCGAAATCCAGATGTCGGCGTCGATCGGAGTCGCGCTGTTTCCCGAGCACGGGCGCGAAGGCAGCACCTTGTTGAAGAACGCCAACGCTGCCGTCAAGCAGGCCAAGGTCGACGGCCGCAACCAGGTGAGCTTCTTCAATGCGATCCGCTACGAGCGAGACGCGCGCGAGCTGCAGCTGGGGATCGACCTGATGAAGGCGATCCACTCCGAGCCTCCGCAGTTTGCGATCGAATACCAGCCGATCGTCGAGATGGCAAATGGGCGCGTGGTGGGGTTGGAAGCGTTGATCCGGTGGCACCATCCGAGCCGAGGGGTGCTGGGGCCGAACGTCTTCATCGAGTTGGCTGAGGAAAGCGGGCAGTCGGAGCGCGTCACGAACTGGGTCGTGAACGAAGTGTGCGGACAGATCGCGCGCTGGCGTGAAGCGCATCCCGGTTTCGACATTCCCGTGGCGATCAACGTGCCGGGACGTGAGCTCGGCACGAACAAGCTGCCGAACCTGGTGCGGGGGGCGCTGAGCCGGTTTCGCATCGAACCGCGCATGATCACGCTGGAAATTACCGAGCGTACCCTGACCAAGCAGAGCGAGACGCACAACGATGTCATGACCGAGCTCGCCTCGATCGGCGTATGTCTGGCGCTCGACGATTTCGGCACGGGCTACCACACGCTGCATGCGCTGAAGCGTCTGCCGATCCAATCGCTCAAGATCGACCAGTCCTTCGTTCACGGCATACCCGACGATGCGGACAGCCGGGCGATCGTGCATGCGATGCTGGATGTGGCGCGCCATTTCCGGTTGAAGGTCGTTGCCGAGGGCATCGAGAAACTGGAGCAGTCCAAGTACCTGCGCGCGCTCGGCTGCGAATACGCGCAGGGCTTTTTGTACTCGCGGCCGCTGTCGCCGGCGACCATTCTGCAGTACCTGCGGCAGGAAGGCCCGGTGGAGCCAAGCCTGTAGCTATCGTTACCCTCGCCATCGTCATGCTCGTCAAGGACCCGATATGGAAGCGCTCGTACTTTCCGAAACGCGCGGTCGCGTCGGCTGGATCACGCTGAACCGTCCGAAGGCATTGAATGCGCTGAGCGACGCGCTGATCGATCAGCTCGTCGCCGCTGCGCAGGCTTTCGACCACGACGATGGAATCGGGGCGATCGTGATCACGGGCAGCGAGAAAGCGTTTGCTGCGGGCGCGGACATCGGGGCGATGAAGGACTGGTCGTTCGTCGAAGTGTTCCGCAGCGACTACATCACCCGCAACTGGGACGCTTTGCTGCGCATACGAAAGCCGCTGATCGCCGCCGTCTCGGGCTATGCGCTCGGGGGCGGCTCCGAGTTGGCGATGATCTGCGACCTGATCATTGCGGCCGACAACGCGCGTTTCGGCCAGCCGGAGATCAAGCTCGGCATCATTCCTGGCGCCGGCGGCACACAGAGATTGCCGCGCGCGGTGGGAAAGGCCAAGGCGATGGACATGGTGCTGACCGGCCGCAACATGGACGCGCAGGAGGCGGAACGCTGTGGGCTGGTCGCGCGCGTGGTTCCGGCTGCACGCCTGCACGAGGAGGCGCTCGAGGTTGCCGCGACGATCGCCTCGTACCCGCTGCCGGCGCTGCTGGCCGCCAAGGAAGCGATCAATCGGGCTTTCGAGTCACCACTTTCGGATGCGGCGATGTTCGAGCGTCGGCTGTTCCACGCGCTCTTTGCCACGGCCGACCAGAAGGAGGGTATGGCAGCGTTCTTGGAGAAGCGTCCGCCGCGTTTCCGGCACATGTAACAGCGTGCGGAACGACATCCCGCCAACAGCGAACAGCCCGCCTCGGCGCCGTCCGTGCGCTTGCGAAAATGTCTTTGTTTTCGGGGCTTTGCTCGTGGCCGAAGCGCTGTGCCGCGCGCGCCCCCAGGGCACCGGCAGTGTCCGTTGCCTTGACATCAAAATGGCGTAACCCGATAATCCCGTTTCTCTGCTCCGCGCGCGCATGTGCAGTGCAATGTGCGCCGGAGTAGATCGCTCTTTAACAATCGAACAGCCGATAAGCGTGGGCGCCCGATGACAGGCGCAACCGCCACGCTCTGCATCGCCTGGGTTTCCAGGAGATGCCGTGCATGGCGGCTTGCTTGAATGTATGCAAGGTGCTCACGCCAATTGAAGTATCCGCTTCAATTTCCGCGAGCATGCGACCGTACCGATGGTAAACATCGGTACGAGCGCGCAGGACAAGAACTGAAGAGTTTGATCCTGGCTCAGATTGAACGCTGGCGGCATGCCTTACACATGCAAGTCGAACGGCAGCACGGGGGCAACCCTGGTGGCGAGTGGCGAACGGGTGAGTAATGAATCGGAACGTGCCCGGTAGTGGGGGATAACCAGTCGAAAGACTGGCTAATACCGCATACGACCTACGGGTGAAAGCGGGGGACTTGCAGCAATGCGGGCCTCGCGCTATCGGAGCGGCCGATTTCCGATTAGCTAGTTGGTGAGGTAAAGGCTCACCAAGGCGATGATCGGTAGCTGGTCTGAGAGGACGGCCAGCCACACTGGGACTGAGACACGGCCCAGACTCCTACGGGAGGCAGCAGTGGGGAATTTTGGACAATGGGCGAAAGCCTGATCCAGCCATGCCGCGTGCGGGAAGAAGGCCTTCGGGTTGTAAACCGCTTTTGGCAGGAACGAAACGGCGCGAGC
>JAFAIM010000053.1 GCA_019236735.1 Burkholderiaceae bacterium | reverse complement strand
AAGAGTGCCAGGTAGAGCAGCGAAGCGACGTAGGGAAGCGAGCGGTCAAATAGCAGCGGTTCGCGATCCAGCAGGGCGTATATCCCAGTGAAAATGGCCCCGTACAGCATCGCCCACGCATTGGCTTCGATCACCGGCAATCGGTTGTGGTGATTGCGCGTCGCGGTCATATTGCCGAGCGATGCGACAACGGCGCCGGCAAGCGCGAGCAGCGCTCCGAGGCGGTGGGCGGGCGACATCGAGAACTGCTCGATTTCCGGCCAGAACACCAGCACCACACCCGTCACGCCGACGATCGATCCGACGAGTGCCGCGCGTTTGATCGGCACCGAGAAGAACAGCCACATTCCCGCGATGTTGCAGAACGTGGCCAGCGAGAAGAGCACCGCGACCAACCCGGAGGTCAGCGACTGTTCGGATACGTACACCAGAACATAGTTGACGCAGAACAGCAGCAGTCCCTGCAACGCGAGCCATAAGTGCGTGCGGCCGTCGAAGCGCAGCGACAGCCGCTTGAGGCACGAATAGCCGAGTAGGATCAGGGCCGCCGCGCCGAACCTCCACGCGACGGATACGGCTGGGGGAACGACTCCGAGCTGGAACTTGATCGCCAGCCAGGTCGACCCCCAGATCAGCACCGAGACAGCGTACAGCGCCAGATTGCTCATCTGCGCGCAGGCGCGCTGTCGAATCTCCACTTGATGCTGCAGCCGATGCTCGGTATCTGCTTGGCCGGAACCGGTAAATTGGCCAGTACCGCGTCAACCGCGGCACGCAGCTCGGCGCCCGTCACCGGCACCCCGCTGTTGGGTCGGCTCTCATCGAAGCGGCCCCGGTAGACCAGGTGCCGCGTGGAATCGAATAGGTAGAACTCCGGCGTGCAGACGGCTCGATAGTCTTTCGCGATCTGCTGCGTCTGGTCGAAAAGATATGGAAATGTGAATCCCCATTTCTTCGCCTCGACTCGCATCTGTTCGGGACTGTCTTGGGGATAGGTTTCCGGGTCGTTCGAATTGATCGCGATCACCGCAAGACCGAGTGGCTGATATTCGCGCGCGAATTCGACCAGACCCGGACGGATATGGATCACGAACGGACAGTGGTTGCAAATGAAGGTGACCAGCAGCGCACGCGAGTCGGCGTAATCGTCCGGGCGGACAGTCCGCCCCGAGACGGTATCGGGCAGCGCGAAGGGGGGTAGGGTGGTGCCGAGCGGCAGATCCAGGTTGCTTTCTACGGCCATGGCGTCTTCCACAATCGTTTGCTGCGAATCGTATCCCGTCTTCGGTATACCATTGATTTTCCACAATATTCACTATAAGGCAAAGATCGCCAGAGCGATATGCCGGTTTGCTATAGCAGCTAGCGGTGCCTCGACCTTGGATGCACGCGTGGCTGCCTCGACAATACGAGCCCCCCCAAACCATCATCCGATCGATGATGAATCCGCCCAGCGGTTCGCTGAATGCCCCGAATGCCATGCGCTGGCGTATCGGGCTGGTTGGTTACGGCGAGGTCGGAAAGATCCTTGCCGAAGATTTGCGTGGGCGGGACGTTTCGGTCGAAATGTACGACCTGAAGCTCGAGAAGGCAGCGGGGGAGGCGATGCGCGATCACGCCCGCGCCCACGGCGTAAGGATCGCGAAGTCTCACGGGCAGCTCGCGGCCGGTGCGGATCTGGTGATCTCCGCCGTTACCGCCAGCCAGGCAGTCGCGGCCGCTCAGGCGTGCGGCAACTCGCTAAACAAGGACCGCTTTTTCCTGGATTTGAACTCGGCGTCGCCAAGCGCGAAGATTCGCGCCGCCGCACTCGTGCATCAGCATGGCGGTCGGTATATCGAAGGCGCGGTGATGACTTCGGTGCCACCGTACCGTATTGGCGTTCCTCTGTTGCTGGGTGGCCCTCACGCCGACGCTCTTGCCCTGCCCTTGCGCGCCCTCGGCTTTGACGCCAAGGCCTGCTCGGACAAACTTGGCGTCGCCTCAGCCACCAAGATGTGCCGCAGCGTAATCATCAAGGGTTTGGAGGCAATGGTGATCGAGAGCTTCACGACCGCGCGCGCATGGGGAGTCGAGGACCAAGTGATCGCCTCTCTGGTCGAAACCTTTCCGGGGGTGCGCTGGGACGAACAGGGTGCGTACTTCTTTCATCGCGTGATCGAGCATGGACGCCGCCGCGCCGAGGAGATGTTCGAGGCGGCCGAGACGGTGCGTGAGGCGGGCTTGGATCCTTGGTCGGCGCGCGGTGCCGCGCAGCGGCAGGCCTGGGTCGCCGATCTTGCCACTCGAGGTGTGTTCGAACAGGAAGGCGCAAGCAAGCGTCCGGCGGATTGGCGCATCCATGCCGATCGTATTCTGGCAGCGCGCAGCGCCGGCGAGAAGAGCTAGGCCCGAGATGACAGATCGCCTGACTACGGCAGTGGCGATCATCGGATCCGGTCCTTCCGGCTTGATGCTCGGCCAACTGCTGCACCGCGCCGGTGTCGATGCGGTCGTGATCGATAACAAGAGTCGCGAACACATCCTTGGCAGGATTCGTGCGGGTGTGCTCGAAACGGTCACCGTCGACGTGCTCGACGATGCGGGCGCCAGCGAGCGGCTCCACGAACAAGGGCTGGTGCACAGGGGGATCAACCTGGCCTTCGATGGGGGTCTGCATCGGATCGATTTCGAAGCCTTGACGGGTCGTCACGTGGTCGTTTACGGGCAGACTGAGCTCACGCGCGACCTGATGGAAGTGCGCTCGGCGTCCGGTGCGGCCAGCGTGTACGACGCACAGGACGTTCGCATCGAAGGCTTCGAATCGGCGCACCCGGTCGTACGCTATCGCAAGGACGGCACCGAGCAGGAATTGCGCAGTGATTTCATTGCCGGCTGCGACGGGTTTCACGGCGTGTGCCGCCAAAGCCTGCCGTCGCAATCGTACAAGACCTACGAGCGCATCTATCCGTTCGGATGGCTCGGCCTATTGTCGGACACACCGCCCGCGGCCGACGAGCTGATCTACGTCAACCACGAGCGTGGGTTTGCATTGTGCAGCATGCGGTCGCACGCGCGCAGCCGCTACTACTTGCAGTGCACCCAACACGAACGCGTCGAGGAGTGGCCGGACGACCGTTTCTGGGCGGAACTGAAGCGTCGGCTGGACCCGCAGCTTGGTGAGCGTCTGATGACGGGACCCTCGATCGAGAAGAGCATCGCGCCGTTGCGCAGTTTTGTGGTCGAGCCGATGCAATTCGGACGCCTGTTCCTGGCGGGCGATGCGGCCCACATCGTTCCGCCCACAGGGGCGAAGGGATTGAATCTCGCCGCCAGCGACGTGCGCTATCTTTCGCGCGCGCTGACCCAGTTCTACCGCAACGGTGACTCGCACGAACTGGATCGTTATTCGGAGCGATGCCTCAGGCGTGTCTGGCTGGCCGAACGCTTCTCGTGGTGGATGACGTCGCTGCTGCACCGGTTTGCGGATGCGGGTGATTTCGGGGCGCGAATTCAGCGTGCCGAACTCGAGTATCTGGTACGGTCGCGGGCGGCCGCGGTGGCGCTTGCAGAGAGTTACGTAGGATTGCCGCTGGAGGATTGACCCAAAGATCGCGCTGCGGTGGAGAGCGCGGCGAGCGATTCGCGAGAGACGCTTTTGCAACGACGAGGGAGGCAGACGATGAACATTCCAAAATGCGCGAGCGCCGTACTGTGCACGCTCCTTGCGGCGGCTGCCGCGCCACCCACGTTCGCTGCCGAGGCGCTCAAGATCGGGCTCGTTCTCCCGATGTCCGGCCCATTCGCGGGATACGGCAGACAGATCGAAGACGGCGTTCGCCTGTACCTGAAGGTCAACGGCGACACCGTCGCGGGGCGCAAGGTCGAGTTGCTGGTCAAGGACGATACCGGGGTGGCCCCGGAAATCAGTAAGCGCGTGGCCCAGGAACTGGTGGTCAGCGACAACGTGGATATCCTGGCGGGATTCGGATTGACTCCCTCGGCGTTCGCGGTCGCACCGATCGCCACCGAAGCGAAGAAACCGATGGTGGTGCTGAACGCCGCAACGTCGGCGGTCACGACCAAGTCGGACTACATCGTTCGCACATCGATGGCCTTGCCGCAGGTCACCGCACCCGTCGCGAGCTGGGCTGCAAAGAACGGCATCCGCAAGGTTTTCACCGTGGTGGCGGACTACGGGCCCGGCCATGACGCCGAGGCGCAATTCAAGAAAACCTTTGAAGCGGCCGGCGGAGAAGTCGTTGGCGAAGTCCGCTCGCCAGTGAAGAACCCAGATTTCGCGCCGTATCTTCAAAAGGTGAAGGACGCGCGACCGGATGCGGTGTTTCTGTTCGTCCCGGCGGGAGAGCAGGGCGTGGCGTTCATGAAGGGGTTTGCAGAACGAGGGCTGGAAAAAGCCGGAATCAAGCTGATCGCCACCGGAGACCTCACTGCCGAAACCGTGATCGACGCGATCGGCGAACCGGGGCTAGGGGTGATCACATCGTTCCACTACGCGGAGTCGCACGACTCGCCGGAGAACAAAGCGTTCACTCACGCTTGGTACCAGGCGTACGGTCCCGATCGGCCCGATTTTATGGCTGTGGCCGGCTATGACGGCATGCACCTGATCGCTGAGGCGTTAAAGAAGACCGGCGGTAGCGCCGATGCCGACAAATTCATCGCGGCCGTCAAAGGCATGCAGTGGGTGAGCCCGCGCGGGCCGGTCAGCATCGATCCGACCACACGCGACATCGTGCAGACGGTCTATATCCGCAAAGTCGAGAAAGTCGGCGGCCGTTATCAGAACGTCGAGTTCGATCGGGTGCCGGACTTCCGCGATCCAGGCAAGCCTTGATCGTGAACAGCGCCCCGGCCCGCAGGAGCCGCGCCGAAGTAGGGCAACTGAGCCGACGCCTCACGGCAGCCGTTGCCTGGGAGTTCCGATGCTCACCGTGATCTTTGACGGCATCGCCTCTGGGATGCTGCTGTTTCTGATCAGCGTCGGCCTGTCTGTGACGCTCGGTGTGATGGGATTCGTGAACTTGGCGCACGGCGCATTCGCGATGCTCGGAGGCTACGTTTGCGTGCTGCTGCTGAATCAAGCGCAGCTTCCGTTTCTCGCCGCGGTGCCGCTTGCAACTGTCGTCGCCGGGTTGGCCGGAATCGTGCTCGAGCGCACGCTGTACCGACGCCTGTACGGCTCCGCTCACTTGGACCAGGTGCTGTTTTCGATCGGGTTGCTGCTGATGGCAATCGGCGCAGCGCACTTCTTCTTCGGGGATCAGCAGCAGCCGGTCGTGCTGCCGCACTTCCTGCACGGACAGATCAATCTGCCCGGGCTCGACATCGGGATTTATCGCTTGTTCCTGGTGATGACCGGGCTGGCGATCGCCGCTGGCCTCGAACTGCTGGTGCGGCGAACACCGTTTGGTGCACGCCTGCGCGCCGCGGTGGACAACGCCACTGCCGCGCGCGGCGTCGGCATCGACGTTGGCCGCGTATTCACGCTCGCCTTCGCGCTCGGCTCGGCTCTCGCTGGGCTCGGGGGCGCGTTGGGCATCGAGGTACTCGGGTTGGATCCGGGTTTCCCGCTCAAGTACATCGCGTATTTCCTGATCGTGGTGGCGGTCGGAGGCAGCGGCAGCATCAAGGGGTCGCTTTTCGCGGCGATCATCCTGGGAATTGCCGATGTCGCCGGCAAGTACTACGTGCCGCAGGCGGGGGCCTTTGCCATATACGCAGTGATGATCGCGATGTTGATCGTGCGGCCGGAGGGGCTGTTTGGCAGGCGCCTGGCTCGCTGAAAGCACGGTTGCGCGCTTCGACCGCTCCGGCGTAGCGCGGGCGGCCCGCTGGCATCCTGCCGAATGGGCCTTCTGGCTGCTCGCGCCCGCCGCCTACTTCGCATTCCCGCACCATCTCGTGTTCGTCTCGCAGATCGCGATCACCGCGCTGTTTTGTGTTTCGCTCGACCTGATTCTCGGTTATGCGGGAATCCTGTCGCTCGGACAAACGGCTTTCTTTGGAGTCGGGGCGTACACCGCAGGGCTGCTTGCCAGCCACGGAGTTGGGGATCCTCTGCTCGGCCTGCTGGCCGCAGGCGCCTTTGCGGCAATCCTCGGTTTCACAACGGGCTTCCTGGTGCTACGCGGGGCGGATCTGACTCGTCTGGTGGTCACGCTCGGCGTAGCGATGATGCTGTACGAGGCCGCCAACAAGCTGACGTCCCTGACCGGCGGCGTCGACGGCATCCAGGGGATAAAAGTCGAAGCTCTGCTCGGCCGGTTCGGCTTCGATCTCTACGGAAGAACCGCATTCTGGTATTCGCTCGTGATGTTGTTCACCCTTTTTTGGGTTGCACGGCGCCTGGTGCACAGCCCGCTCGGGCTGAGCCTGCGCGGAATCCACGCGAACGCCGCTCGGATGCCGGCACTCGGGACACCCGTCGATTGGAGGTTGTCGGCGATCTACACGATCGGTGCCGCTTACGCGGGAGTCGCCGGAGCGCTGCTGGCGCAGACAACCCAGTTTGTCGCAGTCGACGTGCTCGCGTTTCCACGCTCGGCCGACCTTCTTCTGATCCTCGTCCTGGGCGGAGCAGGGACGCTGTACGGGGCAGTGGTCGGGACCATCGTGTTCCTGACCGCCCGCCACCTTTTGTCGGATGTCGATCCGCAGTACTGGCAGTTCTGGATGGGCGCGCTGCTGGTGCTGATCGTGATGTTCGCGCGTGACGGCTTGGTGGGAAGTGTTCTTCGCCTCGTGCGCAGGATCCGGTGAGCGCCGTGCTCGAAACCAAGGGGCTTGTCCGATGCTTCGGACGCTTCATCGCGATCGATCAGGTCGATTTTCGGGTGCAAGCGGGAGCGCGACATGCGTTGATCGGACCGAACGGTGCCGGCAAAACGACGCTGATCGATCTTCTCACGGGTTTTCTCGAACCCACCGCCGGCGACGTGCTGCTCGACGGCGAGCACGTGACCCGGCTACGGCAACATCAGCGCGCCCGTCGCGGGCTGGTGCGAACGTTCCAAATCAACCGCTTGTTCCCCGATCTGACGGTACTCGAATCGGTCCTGATGGCGGTAAACGAGCGCCGCAACCTGGCAAACCGGTTCTGGCGCGCTGCCGGTTCATTCGACGCAGCGGTGGACGACGCGTGCGCGGTATTGGCTGACCTGAATCTCGTGGAAGTCGCCAACGTCCGAACGCGCAAGCTTGCATACGGCAAGCAGCGCCTTGTCGAAGTCGCCTTGGCGCTGGCGTCGCGGCCGCGTGTATTGCTGCTGGACGAGCCGGCGAGCGGCGTTCCCGCCGCCGAAAGCCGCGAGGTGCTCGAGACGATTTCGCGGTTGCCGCGCAGCGTCACGATCGTGCTGATCGAGCACGACATGGATCTGGTGTTCCGTTTCGCCGACCGCGTTTCTGTGCTCGTGAATGGAGCGCTGCTGGCCGAGGGAGAACCAGAGGCAATCGCGCGCGACCCGGCGGTGCAGCAGGTGTACTTGGGCGAGGCAGTTGATGGCTGAGCTGCTGCGCGTAGACGGCTTGTGCGCGGGCTATGGCGATGCGACCGTGCTGGAGGACGTCAGTTTCCATCTGGACGATGCGGATAGCCTTGCTCTGCTCGGGCGCAACGGCGTGGGCAAGACAACCTTGCTCGCGACGCTGATGGGCGCCACGCGCAGGCGCAGCGGCAGCATGAAGTTCCGCAGCTTGGACCTGGCCTCTACTCGGCCACACGACCGCGCCCGCCTGGGCTTGGGATGGGTGCCACAACAGCGCGACATCTTCGCCTCGCTCAGCGTAGAGGAGAACCTGACGGTGGCGGCGCAGCCGGGCTGGTGGAATCTTGCGCGCGTCTACGAGCTGTTTCCGAGCCTGCAGGAGCGGCGCGTACAAATGGGCAACGAGCTTTCCGGCGGTGAACAGCAAATGCTTGCGATCGCGCGCGCGCTGATGCTCAATCCGCGACTGCTGCTGCTGGACGAGCCGCTCGAGGGATTGGCTCCGCTGATCGTGCGCGAGTTGCTGGGGGTGATCCGCCGCCTGATCCACGAGGGCTCGCTGGCGGTGATCCTGGTGGAGCAGCACGCTCGCCAGGTTTTGCCGCTGACTCGCCGCGCCCTCGTGCTGGAGCGCGGACGCAGCGTCTACCTGGGCGACAGCGAGTCGTTACGAAACGATCGAGCCAAACTCGAAGGCTGGCTCGCAGTGGCCTCGGCGTAGCGGTCAGCCGTCTTTGCCCGCCGGTTCTTAGGCGAAGTTTTCCAGCGGGCGTGGCCGAGCGATCCCGTAGCCTTGCCCGTAATCCACGCCCAGATTGCGCAGAGCCTGGAGCGTCTCGGAACCCTCGACGTACTCGGCGATCGTGCGGATTCCGAGCGCATGCCCGATCTCGTTGATCGCTTTGACAATCGCCGTGTTGACCGGGTCGCCGACGACATCCCGGATGAAGGTTCCGTCGATTTTCAGGAAATCGACCGGCAGATTCTTCAGATAGGCGAACGACGCCAGCCCGGTGCCGAAGTCGTCGAGTGCGAAACGGCATCCACGAGCGCGCAACTCGCTGATCAGGCGCAGCGCGCGGTTCATGTTCGCAATCGTGGCCGTCTCGGTGATTTCGAAGCAAATGAGTCTGGGCTGAACTCCGTACTCGATCAGTTTGCCTTGGATGTAGCGCAGCAGATTTTCGTCGGTCAACGATGAACCGGACAAGTTGATGCTGCAAGTTCTCAGGTGGTGCCCGCCTGCGGCCAGTTTGCCGGGGAATCGCAACGATCGATCGATGACCCAGCGGTAGGCAGCCTGCGCCTCGAGCGACAGCTGGCGAACCTGCAGCGAGTGCTGGATGATCGACGCGCGCTGCTGGTCGAACCACGTTTGCCCAATCAGGACGAACGCGACCGGCGCCAAGACAGCCAGAAACTGCAGAATGATCCTGGCTCGTAAGGACTCGACGCGAGTCATCTGACCGACTTTCTCCTGCACGGTGCCGCGCCGCGCACCGCAATCGCCCGCCAGCGACGGCGAGCAGTGAGCGTCAAGCCGCGCGCCGGCTGCACGCAGCATTCCCCAGTGTCTTTACGACTTGCCAGCGGTTAATCTTGAGGCGAAGCGGCCGTTGGGAGATGCCCAAGCAGCCAGAAAAAGCGCGGCCTTTTCAGATACTTACGAGCTCAGGGTGGCCCTAAGGGTGGGGTGGCGACCGGCAAATACCGGTGCAAGGTGCTCTTATCCGCCGCCGTTGGTGGTGGCGAACTTTTGCCCCGGTCGCATCCAGAACGCCAGGGCGATCCCGACCCCCATCAGCACCATGCTGCCGGTGAACGGCAGCTCCCAGTTGCCGTAGCGGTCGATCAGAAAGCCCGAAAACACCGGGCTGATGATTGCGGCTGCGGCTGAACCCGTGTTCATCATTCCGCTGGCGGTACCCGAATGCGCGGGTGCGATATCCATCGGGATCGCCCACATCGGGCCAATTGTCATCTCAGCAAAGAAAAAGCCCGCCGACAGGCATGCCAGCGAAACGTACAGGCTGTGCACGAATAGCAGCGGAACCAGCGCCAGCAGCGTCAGGAACATGCACACGACGACCATCCCGCTGCGCGCTGCGTTCAGCCGGCCGGTGCGTCGATACAGCGCATCGGTGACGATGCCGCCAAGCGTATCGCCGACAACGCCGGCCAGAAACACGCTCGATGCAAAGAAAGCCGACTTCTTCAGATCTAGGTCGTAGCTGTGCAAGAAGTATTGCGGGATCCAGCTCAGGAACAGCCACAGCGTCCAGCCGTAGCAGAAATACACGATCGTCACCGGAACCATGCGTCGTGCGAGTGGCCCCCACGGAACCTGCGGCCTCGTCGCCGGAGGCGGAGCCACCGCATCAAGCTCGGCCTGCGTGATGCGGGGATGATCGCGCGGATACTCGGTGAACACCGATGCCCATAAGATTACCCAGCCAAAGCTGATCGCGGCGCACACGAAGAACGAGGCGCGCCAGCCGTACACCGCCATTACGGCCGCGACAATCATCGGTGCCACCGTGTTGCCCGCGCGGGAGCCTGCATGCGTGAGGCCTTGCGCAAAGCCCCTCCGGTCCTTCGCAAACCAGCGCGACATCGCGCAAGTCGAAGCCGGGAACGTCGCGCCTTCCCCCAAGCCCAGCAGCACCCGTGCAACCAGAAGCGAGGTGAGCCCGGCTGCAAGCCCGGTCAGCGCCGTTGCGCCGGCCCAGATGATGCTGCAGGCGATCAGCGTTCGGCGCGCCCCGAACCGGTCGCTCACCCAACCGCCGATGATCTGCAGCACCAGGTATGGCCAGGCAAAGCCGGAGAACACGAGCCCGATTTCGGTCTTGTTCAGGCCGAAATCCTTTGAAAACCCGGCTGCGGCGGTACTGACGTTGACGCGATCCAGGTAGGTGATGAAGTACATCAGGCACAGCAGTGCCAGTACGACATTGCTGGCGCGGAACAGGTTCGCCACCGGTTTCATCCCATGCCTCCTGAACACAGCCCTCCTGCCACATAATATCCACCCAACGCGGTTCGCACCTTGCCGATCGAAGCAAATTTGCGCGAACAGCGACGATCGCGCGTTCGAAATGGGAATGCCGGCTGGAACCGGGACCACTGGAAGCACGAGCGGCGCCGTCGGGCCGCTCGCGCGTCGCTTGCGCGCCGAAACCCGCGGCGAAGTGCTCTTCGATCGAGCCTCGCGTGGGCGCTATGCGACCGATGCATCGATTTACCAGATCATGCCGGTCGGCGTGTTCGTCCCACGCACCGAGGGCGACGTCGCCTTGGCGATCGACATCGCGCGCGACGCAAAGGTTCCGGTGCTCGCTCGCGGTGGCGGCACCAGCCAGTGCGGCCAGACGGTCGGCGCGTGTCTTGTGGTCGACACCTCCAAGCATCTGCGCCGCGTGCTGGCGATCGATGCAGAAGCGGGCACCGCTGTTGTGCAACCGGGAGTCGTTCTCGACGATCTGAACGCGCAACTGAAACCGCATCGGCTGTGGTTTCCGGTCGACGTGTCGACGGGTGCGCAGGCGACGCTAGGCGGTATGGCCGGCAACAATTCCTGCGGCTCGCGCTCGATCGCATACGGCAACATGGTGCACAACGTCCTTGCGGCCGGAGCTTGGCTGTCGGACGGCGAGCAGGTCGATTTCGGCCCGCTCGATGGCCTCGGTCCGCGCGCTGCCCGCATCGCCGCTTTCGTGCGCGACCTGGCGATCCGGCATCGCACCGAGATTCGCGAGCGCTGGCCACGGGCGATGCGGCGGGTGGGTGGATACAACCTGGACATCTTCGATTGCCGCAGCGAGCGCTCGTATACGCAGGATGCGAGCGTCAACCTGGCGCATTTGCTGATTGGTTCGGAGGGCACCCTCGCATTTACCCGCTCGTTGACCTTGAAGCTGGCTCCGCTGCCGCGTGCCAAGGTGCTCGGAGTCGTTAGCTTTCCAACGTTCCGCGCCGCGATGAACAGTGCCCGGCGTATCGCCGCGCTCGCGCCCACCGCGGTCGAGCTGGTCGATCGCACGATGATCGACCTGAGCCTTGCCAACCCGGCATTCCGCCCGCTGATCGAGTCCTCGCTGGTCGGCGCGCCGGCGGCGATCCTGCTGGTCGAGTTTGCCGGCGACGATAAGGGCGCGATGCTGGGAAGGCTCGACGAGCTCGTCGCTCTGATGGGTGATCTCGACCTGCCCGGAAGCGTCATGCGCGTCCCGGACGATGCGCGGCAGGCCGAGCTGTGGGAAGTGCGCAAAGCCGGGCTGAATATCATGATGAGCCTGAAAGGCGACGGCAAGCCGGTCAGCTTCATCGAGGATTGCGCCGTTCCCCTGGAACACCTGGCCGATTACACCGATGCGCTGACGGAGGTTTTCGCGCGGAACGGCACCCATGGGACGTGGTACGCGCACGCCTCGGTCGGTACGCTGCACGTGCGCCCGATCCTGGACATGCGCCACGCAGGCCCCACCGGCGGCGCCGCAAGGATGCGAGCGATCGCGGAAGAGGCCGCCGAGCTCGTGCGCAAATACAAGGGGGCCTTTAGCGGCGAACATGGCGACGGCCTGTGCCGCGGCGAGTGGATCCGGTGGCAGTTCGGTCCGTCGATCTGCGAAGCCTTTGGTGCGATCAAGTGCGAACTCGATCCGATCGGTCTGTTCAATCCCGGCAGGATTGTCGATCCGCCGAAAATGGACGACGAGTCCCTGTTTCGCTTTGCGCCACCCACGGCGCCGCGGCCGTATCGGACGATTGCGCTGAAAACCGCGCTCGACTGGTCGGAGTGGAACGTGCA
Organism: Burkholderiaceae bacterium; assembly: GCA_019236735.1. Lineage (GTDB taxonomy): Bacteria > Pseudomonadota > Gammaproteobacteria > Burkholderiales > Burkholderiaceae_F > VBCK01. The sequence continues at coordinate 11,632 of JAFAIM010000053.1, read as the reverse complement.
GAACGACGCCGCCACCGGAGTGGTCACACCCCCGGGCAGCGGCGGCGACACCACCGGCGGGCTGGCCAAGGCGGCCGAGATGTGCAACAACAATGGCCACTGCCGCAAGTTCGACGCGGGAACGATGTGCCCCAGTTTTCGCGTCACGCGCGACGAACAGCACGTCACGCGCGGCCGCGCCAACACTCTGCGTCTGGCCCTATCCGGCCAACTCGGGGCGGACGCTTTCACCGGGGAAGCCTTGCACGAGGCCATGGACCTGTGCGTGGGCTGCAAGGGATGCCGGCGGGAGTGTCCCACCGGCGTCGACATGGCGAAAATGAAGACCGAGTTTCTCGCGCATTACAAGAAGCGCCACGGCCACCGCCTTCGCGAGCTGCTGGTCGCGCATTTACCGCGATACGCTCGCATCGCCAGCCGTGTGGCATGGCTGCCCGATCTGCGTGACACGCTCCCGGGGGCGGCTCGTCTCAGCGAGAAAGTGCTGGGCTTTTCGGCGGCACGGCGCTTCCCACGTTGGCGCGTCGACACGTTCTGGAGACGGGCTGATTCGGCCCAATTTGCAAGCCGCGAGGCGACGCTTGCGGCAGCCCGCAGCCATGGCCGCGCCGCGGTGCTGTTCGTCGACACTTTCAACGGAACGTTCGAGGCCGAGAATGCTTTCGCGGCCGCTACTGTGCTGAAGGCAGCCGGCTATACGCTGTACACGCCGCAGATGCGCGGTCCGCACTTGTGCTGTGGGCGCACCTATCTTTCGGTCGGCATGATCGATCACGCCCGGCGCAGAGCAGCGGCGCTGATCGAGCACCTGCTGCCGTTCGCACAGGAGGGCGTGCCGATTGTCGGTTTGGAGCCGTCTTGCCTCTTGACGTTGCGCGACGAGACGCTGGCGATGAGGCTCGGGCAGCCGGCGCGTACAGTGGCCGCGCACGCGCAGCTGTTCGAGGAATTCGTCGCGCGCCAAATCGACGCTGGCCGCTGGAGGCTAGCTTTGCGACCCGCGCAACAGCCGTTACTGGTACACGGCCACTGTCACCAAAAATCGTTCGGTGCTTTCGACGCCGTACTGGAGGCGCTGCGGCTCATCCCCGGCGCGCAGGTCGAGCCGATTGCGAGCTCCTGCTGCGGAATGGCTGGCGCCTTCGGCTATGAGGCGGAGCACTACGAGGTATCGATGCGGATGGCGGAGGTCGCCCTGTTTCCGGCGCTGCGCCTGCAGCAGGACGCGCTCATCGTTGCGGATGGTACGAGCTGCCGCCAACAGATCGCACATGGGGTAGGGCGAGACGCGCTGCATGTAGCGCGTGTGCTGGAGCAGCACTTGGCGCCGGGCAACATCGAGCGCTGACTGCTCGGTTACGGGTTCACAGCCCGCACAATCCAGATCGCAGCAGCCAGGGGCACCGAGTCGCCACGTTGGTGCCGCGCCAGTTCGGCACGGATCGACTCCATCGCAGCCGCCTGCAGCTGCGCCGGCTGGCCGTCCAGCGCGCGACTGGCGGGGCCGATGGTGGTGGCGGTTCCGACCGCCGCCTCCAACCCGCCCCCAGCGGCGAGGTCCAGCTGCAGATCGATCGGCTCCAGCTCCACTGAGGTGAATCCAGCGCGCTCGAGGATCGAGCAAACTCGCCCCTCGTCGGCGAACGAAAAAGGCCCCGGGTCCTCAGGGCCGACCTCCGGCAACCGTGGAACGTGCTTGTACGCTTGCTGCAACGGAACCATCGACCAGGGATTCTGGCGCGCAGCGCGCCAGCAGGCGAACGCGACGCGCGCGCCCGCACGCAGGCCTCGCCGCATGTTCGAAAAGGCACGCGCCGGATCGCCGAAAAACATCACGCCGAAGCGAGAGAACAGCAGATCGGCGCCCATCCGCTCAAAGTCGTGCACGGTAGCGTCGGCGAGAGCGAATTCGACCGGCAGGCTGTCCGGTGCCAAGCGTCGCGCCTGCTCCAGCATCGGCGCTGATACGTCGATTCCCAGCACTCGCCCGCCGGGCGCAACTCGGCGGCCAAGCTCGAACGTAACCGTCCCACAGCCGCAGCCGATGTCGAGTACGGACTCGCCTGCGCGCGTGGCTGACCGTTCGAGCAGCATATCGCCGATCGGCGCCAGCAGCGCGTCGTGTACCGCGTACCGACTCAGCCAGCGCTGGCCGCCCGGTCCGTTCCAGTACGCGATCTCCCAAGCGTTGCGATCGTCGGTTGCAAAAGCCATGAGCGTGCCCCGTGCGCTTCGGCGCGCGTGATGGTACAACTGTTTCCATGCAGGATGACAATCCCGATCGGACCGTCGCCGATCGTCTGAGGCGAGACGGCTATGCGTTCGTCGACGCGAACGAGCTGTTCCCTTTGCTTCAAATCGACGTCGCCGCGATGGCGCCACTGCGCCAGGCCTGGTCCCGCCTTGCGCGAGACGCGTATCTACGCGACGGAGGGCGGTACCGATGGCGGCGGCACGGTTGCTTCGTTCAGGATTTTTCGCCGCCTGCGCTGTCGATCGCACCTCATCGAGCCCACTGGCAACCGACTTCGTACAACGCGCTGCACGGGGGAATGGAGCGGTGGTTTGAGCCGATCGAAGCGAACGTGGTCGAATCTGCTGCCTGGAACCGTCTGTTGACAGCGATCGGCGCGGCGTTCGCGCAGGTCCGCAAGGTCGAGCGCTGGTACATCGAGGCGCACCAGTTCCGCATCGATACCGAAGGCGGCATCGGCCGGCCGACGCCGGAAGGTGCGCATCGGGACGGCGTGGACTACGTCGCCGTGATCTTGGTAGAACGTCGTTCGGTCCGCGGCGGCGAAACCCGGGTGTTCGAGGCGGGCTCTTCCGTCGGTGTGCGCTTCACGATGACCGAGCCGTGGTCGATGCTGCTGATGGACGATACTCGCGTGGTGCACGAGACGACTCCGATTCAGCCGGACGGCCTGCCGGGCCATCGCGACACGCTCGTATTGACATACCGCGTCGGAGGATTTCAGTCGCCGCAGCGTAACAGCGGTAACGCCGGTGACGCCGACTCGCGAAGTTCCTGAGTGTGGAGAACTTGGGGAGGAGCAACGATGGGGCAGGTTTCGACGCTTCAGGTGGAGCTTGGGACCCGTGGCGTGGCTCGGGTAACGATGTCCCGGCCGGCGGTGTTCAACGCGTTCGACGAGACAATGATCGCGGAGCTCGATGCGGTTTTCGCCGATCTCGCGGCAGACCCAGGGACGCGACTGATTGTTTTGGCAGGCGCCGGGAAGCATTTCAGCGCCGGAGCCGACCTGCAGTGGATGCGACGCGCGAGCGAATCTTCGCAACAATGGAACTTGGAAGACGCGCGCCGGTTTGCAATGATGCTGGCGCGGATCGCCGACTGTCCGAAGCCGACGATCGCGCGCGTTCACGGCGCCGCACTCGGCGGAGGAGTAGGGTTGGCCTGTGCGTGCGACCTGGTGATCGCCACGCACGCGGCGAACTTTACAATCAGCGAGGCTCGTTTCGGGATCCTTCCAGCGGTGATCGGGCCGTATCTCATCAACGCAGTGGGCCGGCGCCAGGCGCTTCGGCTGGCACTGACCACAGAGCGGATCGATGCGACCGAGGCCCTTGCAATCGGCCTCGTTCATCGGGTTGTCGCCGAGCAGGAGCTCGACCGTGCGATTGAATCGGCCATTTTGCAGCTGCTGGCGGGTGGCCCGAACGCGCAGCGCGAAATCAAGCAACTGTATGCGCAGCTGCAACCGGGAGCCGTCGACGCGAACGTTCGCGAGCTTACGGCGCAGACCATCAGTCGCGTGCGCGGAACGGACGAGGCACGCGAGGGGTTTGCCGCATTCCTCGCCAAGCGACCGGCGAGCTGGATTGCGGCTGGCTCGGACCGCTGAAACCTGGAGATCAGTCCTTCCCGCGAAACGGATTCGGCGGCACCAACCGGTACGTCGCCGGCGTGCGGCTCAGCTTGATCGGCGAGCCGACACCGATGTAGGAGTCTGCGATCCGCACAACCATCTGGCGGTGCTCGGTATGAGGATGGTGCAGTGCCTGCGGCACCGTCAGCACCGGGGCACACGGTACGCCACCCTCATGTAATCGCTTGGCGAGCTCCTCACGATCAAATTTGCCCAGGCGCTCCTCGAGCACCTGTTTCAATGCATCCCGATGAGTCGAACGCTCGGCATTGTTCGCAAAGCGCGGATCGACCGCCAAAAAGGGCGCTCCGATTCGATCGCACAGGGCGGCAAATTGGCGATCGTTGCCAACGGCGAGAAAGATCGGCCCGTTTGTCGTTTCGAAGGCATCGTACGGATAGATGTTCGGATGCGCGTTGCCGGTCCGCCCGGGAGAGCGGCCGTTCAGGAAAAAATTCGCCGCGTGCGGGTGCAGCAGCGACAGCGCGCTGTCGTACAGCGATGCCTCGACAAACTGGCCCAGGCCGCTGCGTGCGCGCTCGTGCAGCGCCATCAGGATGCCGAGGGCGGCATTCATTCCGCACACCATGTCCACCACCGGCACCCCGACGCGGAGCGGATCCCCGGCCGGTTCGCCATTGACGCTCATGATTCCGCTCAAGGCCTGAATGGCGGCGTCGTAGCCCGGCAGCCCGCCGAGCGGGCCGTCGGCGCCGAAGCCGCTGATGCGGCAATGGATCAGCCGGGGCAGGCGAGTACGCAGCACATCGAAGCCGATTCCCCATTTCTCCATCGTGCCGGTCTTGAAGTTCTCGACCAGAACGTCGGCATCTTGCAAGTGTCCCAGCAGTGCCTCACGACCGGCCGGCTGCGACAGATCGAGTACCAGACCGGTCTTGTTGCGATTGACACCGAGGAAGTACGACGCTACGCCGTCGGCGAACGGCGGTCCCCAAGTCCGCGTCTCGTCGCCCGAAGGTGGCTCGATTTTCAGAACCCGGGCTCCGTGATCTCCAAGGATTTGCGTGCAAAATGGCCCGCCCAGCACACGCGAGAGGTCAACCACCTTGACCCCTTCGAGTGCGCCCGCAATGCTGTTCACGTTGGAAAGAAACTACCGTGCATGCGCGCCGTCGCGCAACGCGCGCAAATATACGCTGTCACAGCCTCACAGTTGCGTGACGAACTTGGTGACGAGATAGCCGTCAAAGGTCTCTGCGCCTCCCTCGCTACCGTAGCCGCTTTCTTTCACTCCTCCAAAAGGCGTCTCCGCCAGCGCCATCGCGAGGTGATTGATCGCGACCATCCCGGCCTCCAGCCCATTCGAGACGGCCGTCGCATTGCGTGCGGACGTGGTGAAGGCGTAGGCAGCAAGCCCAAAAGGCAGGCTGTTGGCTCGCTTCAGAACTTCCTCGAAGGTGCGAAAGCGCACCATCCCTGCTAGCGGGCCGAACGGCTCCTCTGTCATGAGCCGGCTGTCGTCGGGCAGATCCGCCAGCACGGTCGGTGGGAAGAAGTTGCCCGGCCCATCGATCGGCCCGCCGCCGGCCAAAACTTTCGCGCCGCGGCGGTCGGCGTCCTCGACGAAGCCGGCCACAGCGGGAACGCGGCGCTGATGGGCGAGCGGCCCCATCTTGGTCTCGGGCGCCAGCCCCGATCCGACCTTGATCTCCTTGACCTTGTCCAGGAAGCGCGCCACGAAGCGATCGTAGGCGCGCTCGTGCACGTAAAAACGGGTCGGCGAGATGCACACCTGGCCGGCGTTGCGGAACTTGTACGGCGCGAGCATATCGGCTGCGCGTTCGACATCGGCGTCCTCGAACACGATCGCGGGCGCATGTCCACCGAGCTCCATCGTGCACCGCTTCATCAGGGATCCCGCGAGCGCCGCAAGCTGCTTTCCGACCGCCACCGAACCGGTGAACGAGATCTTGCGCACAATCGGGGAGTGGATCAGGTACTGGGACACTTCGGCCGGAATACCCCACACCACATTCAGACATCCCGGCGGGAGCCCCGCGTCGTGGAACAGCCGCGCGATCGCCACGACTGCACTGGGCGCGTCCTCCGGACCCTTCAACACGATCGTGCAGCCCGAGCCGACGGCCGCGGCGATCTTTCGAATTGCCTGGTTGAACGGAAAATTCCAAGGCGAGAAAGCGGCGCAAACGCCAATCGGCTCGCGCAGCACCAACTGCCGGACGCCGTCCGAGCGCGGCGGTATCACGCGCCCGTAGATCCGCCGCGCCTCTTCTGCGTGCCACTCGGCGTGCTCGGCACAGAACAGCACTTCTCCGACCGCCTCGGCGAGCGGCTTGCCTTCGTCGAGTGTGATGTTCTGGCCGATCTGCTTCGCGCGTTCGCGCGCGAGCTCGCCGACCCGCCGCAACACCTTGCTCCGTTCCAGCGGCGAGGAGCGACGCCAGGATTCGAACGCTCGCTGCGCGCTTGCCAGCGCAAGATCCAGGTCTTCGCGCGTCGCGTGCGGCAGCTTGCCGATGACCTCGCCGGTCGCCGGATTCAGCACGTCCTGTTCGACACGGCCACCGCCCTTGAGGAAGTGCCCATCGATGTAAAGGCTCAGATCTTCGTACATGCGTTACCTTTCAAGGGGTTTTATGACTCCATGAAGCGCGCCATCGCGGACCGTAGCTCATCGGGAACCCGTACCGGGCGCAGATCCCTTAGGGAAGCGTGCACGACTGTCAGCGTCGACCGCAGCGACTCGCGGCCACGGGCAGTGCCGCGCACGTGCAGAACGATCGAGCTGCCGCCGATGCGCTTGACGCTCAAGCCCAGCGAAATGACGTCTCCGATGGAATTCGGCGTGAGGAACTCGCATTCAACCTTGACCATCGGCAGACCCATCCCGTGCTGTTTCACAAACTGGGCGTAGCTCTGGCCGATCCCTTCGGTGAACCAGTCTTCGACAAGCTCGTGCATCAGCACGAAGTAGTGCGGATAGAAGACGATTCCGGCCGGATCGCAGTGCTGGAAGCGGATGATCTTGTCCTTGACGAACATATCAGGCCTTGTCCAGAAAGCGCGCGATCGCCTCGATCGCGACGGCAGGTTGATCACGATGGGGCGAATGCCCGCAGTCGGCAAGCTGCAGGAAATCGAGGCTGGCGGCATTGCGCGCGTTCCGCTCGAGCGCCCCGATCTGCGCCGGCGTGCTGTATTCGTCGCCCTCCCCGAGGATCGCCAAAATCGGACACCGGATTCCCGCCAAATCGCTCGCGATCGACCAGGCGCGGAAGTCGGGGTGCAGCCAGATGTCGCGCCACCCAAAGAACACGCTGTCGACATCATCGTGGTAGCGGTCGAGCAACTCGCGCATCTTTGTGGTCTCGTACACATGCTTGACCCCGCGGATGCTGACGAGATTGGATTCCTCCACGAACACGAGCGGAGCCATCACTACCAGGCCGGCAACGTCCCACCGGCCGGCACCGGCATGGATCAGCGCCATCGAAGCACCCGTTGAATGGCCGATCAGAACGGGGCGCTCGACTGCCAGCGCGGCCCGCAGAGCCGGAAGGATCTCCAGCGCTTCTTCGTGCATGAAACGCGGCGTATACGGCGCCTGACGCGGCGACGAGCGCCCGTAGCCGTAACGCGAATACACGACGGTGCGGCAGCCGGTCGCGGCCGCGACCTGCGCCGGGAAATCCCGCCACATCGCGACCGAGCCAAGGCCTTCGTGCAGGAAGAGCAGCGTCGGCCGGTGCGCTCGATGCGCGGCGATGTCGATGTACTCCAGTCGATGTCCGCATGCGTCGACGAACCGAATCGCCAAGTGTGCCAGCGAGGAGGTACCCGCTTGAGGATGCATCGTGGTCATCAGTTTCTGCTCTCCAGTTCAGACACCGAGGTGCTGCTGCAGCGCTTCGCGGTTATCGATCAGCTCGCTTGGACTGGCGTCGAAGACGACTCTTCCCTTGACCAACACAATCGCGCGATCGGCGATGCGCGCGATCGCACGGGTGTTCTTGTCGACGATCACCGTGCCAACTCCGGCGGCGCGGATCCTCGCGAGGATCCGCCAGATTTCGCTGGCGATCAGGGGCGCCAGCCCCTCCGTTGCCTCGTCCAGGATCAACAAGTCCGGGTTGGTCACCAGCGCCCGCCCGATTGTCAGCATCTGCTGCTCTCCGCCGGACAGCAGTCCAGCGCCCAGATCGAGCCGCTCCTCCAAAGGCGGAAACGTCGCAAGCACCCGATCGAAGGTCCAGTCGCGCCGCCCATCGCGGCCTGCGCGCTCCGGCATCTGCAGATTCTCCCGCACGGTCAGGTTCGGAAAGATGCCGCGGCCCTCAGGCACATATGCGACTCCCTCGCGCGCAACCATGTACGGCGCCGCCCCGGTCATCGGCCTGCCCCGCACGAACACGCTACCCGCGCTCGGTGTGACATACCCGAGCATGCTGCGGATGAGAGTGGTCTTTCCCATCCCGTTGCGGCCCATCAGGGCGACCGTCTCGCCCTCGCCGACGGTGAACGTGACTCCGCGCAGGACGTGGGAGAGGCCGTAGTGCGTGTGTAGCTCGACCGCATGCAAAAGGCGCTCAGCCATGTGATCCGCCGTCTCCGCCGAGGTACGCGGCCTGCACCGCCGGGCTGCTCCGGATCCGGGCGGGCGGTCCGCTTTCAAGCACCCGTCCTTCGACCATCACCGTCACCACCTGCGCCACCTCGAACACGGCGTCCATGTCGTGTTCGACCAGGAGGATGGCGTGCTCCGGTGCGATTCGCCGCAGCAGCTCGACCATCCGGGACGACTCCTCGCCGCCCATACCCGCCAAGGGCTCGTCCAGCAGCAGCACCTGCGGGTCGGTTGCGAGCACCATCGCGATTTCGAGTTGGCGCTGTTCGCCATGGCTCAATGTGCCCGCATCGCGGGCGGCCCGATGGCCCAAGCCGGCGAGCTCCATGGCACGCTCGGCTGATTCGCGCACGGGCGTGTACGCGAGCGCGTTGGAAAAGATCCGTGTCGCATGCGGGCGCCGCGACTGGGCAGCCAGCCGGCAGTTCTCGAACACAGTGAACGCTGGGAAGATGTTCGTCCTTTGATAGCTGCGCCCGATGCCCAGGCGTGAACGCCGATCGGCAGGCAGCGCGCTAATGTCGCGCCCTTTGTAGAAGATCCGCCCGCCCGACGGTGCCATGTCGCCGGACAGCAGGTTGATCATCGTGGACTTGCCTGCTCCGTTTGGACCGAGCATCGCGTGCAGCAACCCGCGATGGATCTCGATCGTGACGTCGCAGTTGGCAACCAGACCGCCGAAGTGCCGCGTGAGCGCTTCTGTCCGCAGTACGGCCTTACTCGTCATCGGCGCGCTCCGGGATCGACTGCGCGATGAAGCGGCCAACAAATCGGCCCAACCCACCCGGCAGGAAAAGGACCAGCGCGATGATCGTCAGACCCAGCGGAAGCTGCCAGTGGGTCGTAAGCGCCGAATAGAGTTCCTGCAGCAGCGAAAAGGCGAACGCGCCGGCAACTGCGCCGTACAGCGTTCCGGCACCGCCCAGGATCACCATCAACAGCACGTTGCCGGATTGCTGCCACGACAGCAGCTCGGGGTTGGCGAAACCGCTCTGCACCGCGTACAGGCATCCGGCGAAGCCGGCCAGCGTCCCGCTGATCGTGAAGCTGGCAAGCTTGTATCGGAACACCGGAAAGCCGAGCGAACGCATCCGCAGCTCGTTCACTTTGATCCCTTGCAAAGCCCGCCCAAGGGGAGAGTCGAGTACCCGGCGCAAAAACGCCAGCACGGCCGCCAGCAGGATCAGTACGAAGTAGAAGAGCTGCACCGAATTGCCGGGGTCGAACGGCTTCCATCCCGCGACGGTGGCCTGCGGCCGGAAATTCACGGTGATGCCGTCCGAGCCGCCGCCGAAATCGGTGTCGTGGAAGACGAAATAGAACATCTGCGCGAAAGCCAGCGTGACCATGATGAAATACACGCCCCTGGTTCGTAGAACGAAGGCGCCGACCACAAGCGCCGCGGCCCCTGCCAGCAGCATTGCCATCGGAAGCGCTAGCCACAGGTTCGCCGCCTCCTGCCTGGGTGCCATCAGTGCGTACGCGTAGGCGCCGATGCCGAAGAAGGCCGCATGCCCAAAGCTCACCAGGCCGGTATAACCCACCAGCAGATCCAGACTGATCGTGAAGATCGCCAGGATCATCACCCTGGTTGCCAGTTCGGTGTAGAAGGCCGAGCCGAACAGCGGCACCAGTGCCAGAAGCAGGGCGACGGCCGCTGCAGCCGCAGTTTTATGCGCGATCGGACGAATTGCGCCGATCGCCGTGTGCTGCACAGTTCGGCGGGCCGACTCCGCGATCACCGGGTTGGGGAACATCTCCGCTCAGATGCGCCGGAACAAGCCTTCCGGGCGCCACACCAGAATGGCTGCCATCAGTACATAGATGCCTGCGCCCGCCCACTGCGGAAACATCACCTTGCCGAACGTATCGGTGAGGCCGACCAGCACTGCTGCGACCAGCGCTCCCCAGATCGATCCGATCCCCCCGATCACGACGACGACGAAGCAAACGATCAGCACCTGCGTGCCCATGCCCGGGTACACGGATGAAACCGGCGCCGCGATCATGCCGGCGAATGCGGCCAGCGCCACTCCGAGCGCGAACACGAAGCGATAGAGCAGGTGGATGTCGAAACCCAGCGACTGGACCATCTCACGGTTGGAAGAGCCGGCGCGAATGACCATCCCCAGGCGGGTTTTTCGGATCAGCACGTACATGCCCGCCGCGAGAAGCAGGCAAACTGCCGAGATGAACAAGCGGTATACCGGGTAGTTCATCGTGTCGCCCAGCCGGATCGACCCGCCGAGCAGTGCCGGCACCGCCACCCCATGCACGTCGTTGCCGACCAGGATGCTGCGCAACTCCTCCAGTACCAGGATCAAGCCGTACGTCAGCAGAACCTGCTCGAGGTGGTCTCGCTGGTACAAGCGGGCGAACAGCGCCCACTCGAGCAGCATTCCGAGCGGCACGCTCAGGATCAGGCCGAGCACGATCGCGGTGAACAGATTTCCGGTTAGCGACGCGAGGGAAAACGCAAGGTACGCGCCGACCATGTAGAAGCTGCCGTGCGCGAGGTTGATGATTCCCATGATGCCGAAGATCAGAGTCAGGCCACTGGCCACGAGAAACAGCAGCAACCCGTACTGAACCGAGTTCAGCACTTGAATCAGAAAGGTCGCGAGATCCATCCGTACTCTCTATGCCGAGCGCACGCCGCGGCATGCGCGCCGACGGGCCGCCGCGGCGAACCGAATCGTCATTGGACCCTGGCCACGCGCAGCGCCGAGCACAGACTGCGGCGATTCAGCCTCCCGCCGCCTTGCAGCCGTGCGCCGGGTCGGCAAGGGCCTTGATCGCGACGCCCTGCGTCCGGTTCTCCCGGCCTTCGACCTTGCGCAGGTAGATGTCCTGGATCGGGTTGTGCGCCTTCGAGATCGTGAACACGCCGCGCGGGCTGTCGATCCTGGCGCTCTCCATCGCTTGGATCATCTCCGCGCGCCGGTTCGTGTCGCCTTTGACCGCATCTAGTCCTACCTCCAGTAGTTGGGCGGAATCGTATCCTTGGACCGCGTATACGTCCGGTTCCGCGTTGTACGCCTTGCGGTAGGCCGCTCGGAACGCATTGTCCTTCGGCGTGTTCAGGCCGTCGGCATAGTGCAGGGTGGTGAGCAATCCCTGCGCCGAATCGCCTTGC
>JAFAIM010000042.1 GCA_019236735.1 Burkholderiaceae bacterium | reverse complement strand
ACGCTGGCGCATCAGCTTCAGTTGGTTGGTCTCGATCGACTCGCGCAGCTCGTCGTCGCTAATCCTGAGGTCGCTCGCCTTGGGTGTCCTCCCGGGATCCTTGAGCGCGGCGATCTGCAAATCGCGCCAGGCGCCGAGCGCGGGCGGAGCGGTCGTGTAATGGCCGTGGCAGTCGATGATCATGTGCCGTGCTCCTCGTTGGCTCGGGCCGGCGCCATGCCGTGCCGGCGCTTGACCGCGTTGAATTCGGCCCTGGCGACGAAGTCGAGCAGGCCGCGGGCCGCCGGCGAATTGGTCGAACCGACGCAGACGCCGCCGGAAAATGTCGTGATGATCGGGATCGCATCCGGCATCGGTCCCAACACGACGATTCCCTCGAGGTGAATCAGCTCGCTCAGCTGCTGAAATCCGAGCTCCACCTCGCCGCGTGCGACCAGGCTGCCCACCGGGACGCCGGGCTTGGCTTCGACTACGCGACCGGCGACCTGGCCGGCGATGCCCCAGCGCTCAAACAATCGCGCCAGTGCGACGCCGCTCGGGCCGGTCGAATAGCCGATGCTCCGCGCGGCCAGTACCGCTTGCTTCAGAGCGTCCTCCGTGCCGATCTGCGGCCGCAACGCGCCGACGCGCACCGCAACTGCCACACCGGAACACGCCAGATCGACCTTGCTGTCGCCCGCAACCGCTCGGGCCGCAACGAGCCTGTCGATCGCGTCGCTGGCCAGCACGACGAAGTCGAACGCCTCGCCGCCCTGCACTCGTAGAAAAGCGTCGACGCCGCCGACCGATTCGACCGCGACCGTACAGCCAGAGCGCTGCTCGAACACCGCCGTGAGCTCGGCCAGCACCGCCCGGGTCGCCATCGAGGAGATCCCTTTGATGCAAGGTTTGATCCAAGGCCGCTCCATGAAGCGAATTGTCGCGTCGGCGGCAGCGTTGCGACAGGTCTGCGCCGCTCTAGCAGCTATACCATTCTGCGATAGCCGGGTTGCCGATATCTTGATGTTGTCGGGTATCCTGCCGCAATGGACCTCAAGCAACTGGAGTACTTCGTTCGCGTTGCCGAGCTGGGTAGCTTCACGCGAGCCTCGATCGCTCTGGATGTCGCGCAACCGGCGCTCAGCCGGCAAGTGCGCCTGCTGGAGGTCGAGCTGCACCAGAACCTTCTGGTGCGCAATGGCCGCGGCGTCGCCACCACCGAGGCAGGCACGGTATTGCTCGAGCATGCGCGCGGTGTATTGCACCAGGTTGCACGCGTGCGCGAGGAGCTCGCGCGAGTGCGCGGAGCGCTCACCGGCCGTGTTGCAGTGGGGCTTCCGCCCAGCCTGTCCAAGGTCCTAACGGTTCCGCTCACGCACGCCTTTCGGGCGCGCATGCCCGAGGCCTCCCTTTCGATCGGCGAGGCAATGTCCGCGACCCTGCGCGAATCGCTGATCGCAGGCCGCCTGGATATCGCGTTGCTGTACAACGCCGCGCCTTCACCCGATGTGGATCTGTCGCCGCTGTTGGAAGAGGAGTTGTTTCTGATCGAGCGCAGGCGCGGCAAATCACCGGTGAAGGCGATATCGCTGCGCGAGGTGGCCGAGCAGCCGCTGGTGATCCCTACTTTGCCCAACGCAATCCGGATGCTGGTCGAAACCGAACTTGCAAACATCGGCTGTCGTCCGAAGATCGCCCTGGAGATCGACGGAGTTGCCGCGATCCTGGATCTGGTGGCCGATGGTGCTGGTTGCGCGGTGCTTTCGATGTACGCGGTGACGACCTCGGGAAAGACATCCGCCTTCACGGTCCGAAAAATCGTCAAGCCGCCGTTGCGCAGCCGGTTGTCGCTCGCGGTGAGCTCGAAGCGTCCGGCAACGCCCACCCAGCGCGAGATGCTTGAATTGATCCGCGAGACGGCCAACGCCATGCTGAAGCCGCGGTGATCTCAACGTACCTCGGAAACATTTGGTTCCATCGTCCACCTGCCGACCAGCGCAGGCCGATCTTCGCCGGTCATCCAGACACCGAAATCCAGCCCGCCGCCGGAGTCTGTCTCCACCTGTCGTTGAACGACTTCGCTGCCGAAGTAGATTGGCCCTTTGATCCAAAGATCCAGCTGGTGCACAGCACCGTTGGAAATGGGCAAACGCGACAGGCAGCTGGCCGCGATCCGCTGTGAATGCGCGCTCGCCGCGCGAAATCCCAGCCGGCGCGCGTACCAGTTCCATTGGTGCATAGGGTTGTAGTCCCCGGTCAAACTTCCGAACGCCCATTTCCCGATGGGCTCGACCCGCCAACTCGCAAGCGCGTCCGCGTTCGCCTCGACCTTCGGCGAAACCAAAGGAGCACCTAGCATTTCTCCATGTGCCGCGCGGTCCTGGCCGGATCCGTGAACTCCTCTGTAGTAAAACGTCACCACGCTTTCCCATCTTGTGTCGTCACCCGTTTGCAAGCGCGACCGTACGTCGACTTCAATTCCCTTCTCCAGAATCCGCCAGCCGGAAACCTCGGCAACAAGGTCGAACTCGTCGCCCAGTCCGATCGGTCCGTGCTGCAATAGACGATTGCGTACCTGCAGCGCCCGCCAGATCGGAATGGGCCACGACGGATGCGTCAGCATCGCCATCAGCAGCGGGAACCCGGTGACGTGAGGAATCAGCAGTAGCACCGAAGCGTCTGGCTGGCGATCTGCCGCTCCCGCAAGCATCGACAGCTTGTCGGCGTCATGCGCTTGTACGGAGTATCGGCGCCAGATCAGGTGAAGATCCGGAAACTTCTGCTGCCGCGCCCAGATGTTTCGGGCGCAGAGGGCGCGGGCCAGGAACGCTGGGGTCGACGGGCGCTCCGTGTAGATCACTGAGCTCATGCTCTTATAGGTTCCCAACACCGGGCACGACCTGCAGCTGCACCTCAGCGCTCCCGCGACCGGAGAGGCAATTCTCGACTGGCTTACGAAGGAGGGTTTCGGGCCGTAGTCGATTCGCGCAAATCCAGAATCGCTACCAGCAGGAAGCCGCCGAGCAGCCCGAGGTGCTCGAAGAACGCGTTCTCGACACCGAAGCGATCGGGCAGTGGAATCTGCCAGAAGCGATTGGCAACGAAGGTTGCGACGAGCGTGAAGCCGCCAAGCCACAGCGCGCCGACCCAGCGGTAATAGCCACTCAGGATCAGCAGGGATCCGGCCAGCTCGGTCACGATCGTCGCAATCGCCGTTAGCGCCGGCAAGGGCAGATGGAAGTGCTGTGCCTCGGCGACCGCGCCGGAGAAGTCGAGCAGTTTCTGCAATCCTCCCTGTAAGTAGGCGGCGCACAAGCCGAGCAGCGCGATGGTGCGAATGACCCGGGATGAAAAAAGACTCTCCGCCGCCTGCACGATCGATCGGGCGTCCGCGCTGCCGGCATCCCCATCGTCGTCCATCCGCTCCTTCGCGTCACTTGCGGCAGTGCTGCCGCCGATCGTCAGACCGCTGGGCCCGCCGCAGTCCGCTTTATGCTGTGCTGGTCGAGTCATCCACCGATCTACCAGCAGATAGCCGGTCGTCATCGCCACTACCAGCAGCGCCCCGACGATCACCGGCGGAGCCGGCGAAGGGATTCCGAAAGCCCGGCAAGCAAAGCCGATTGCGAATGCCAG
Source organism: Burkholderiaceae bacterium (assembly GCA_019236735.1). Classification (GTDB taxonomy): domain Bacteria; phylum Pseudomonadota; class Gammaproteobacteria; order Burkholderiales; family Burkholderiaceae_F; genus VBCK01. The sequence goes on along the minus strand of JAFAIM010000042.1, from coordinate 41,532 downwards.
CACCAGGCCCAGTAGCGACTTGACGGCAAAACTGGAGTCAGAGGACATTGGGCGCCTCGCTACAGCAGACGATCGGCAACGACGAAGCCGAGCGTCATCGCCACCAGCAAAAAGGCGCCGATCAGGCGCGGAGGCGCGGGCGACGGAATGTCGAAGAAGCGGCAGCCGGCACCGATCAGAAAGCCTACCAGGAGTCCCAGCAAGGCAGCAGTCATCGAGCCATCGTCAGAATGCGAAGCAGCTGCATCCGAGCGCACCGAACAACCTGCCTTCCGTCCAAGGGAATGCACCTGGAGCATGCGTGTGGTGGTGGCCGTGGACACCGCAGACAGCCGCACGAGCGTTGACTGCAGGACTGTGCTGATAGCCGCCATAGCTTCGCACCGGTGACCAGTCCGGCAACGCGGGCGGCAGCGGTGGGGCGAGGTCCTTGAACTCCTGGGCTGCGTGTACCACTTTCCCGCCAACCATCGTCAGCACGGAAGTGATCGCCTTGATCGACTCTTCGGGAACCGAAAAGTAATCGGCGTCCAGCGCGGCCACATCGGCGTACTGGCCTTGTGTAATGCGCCCCTTGCGATCCTCTTCGCTCGAGAACCAGGCGCTGCCTTCGGTCCACAGCCGCAGCGCCGTGGTGCGATCCAGTCGCGACCCACCTGGTGTCAAACCGAGTCCCCCGACGGTCTTGCCGGTCACCAGCCAGTACAACGCTATCCAGGGGTTGTAACTGGCCACCCGGGTCGCGTCCGTGCCCGCACCGACCGGCACACCCATCTCGAGCATCCGGCGGATCGGGGGCGCATCTTCTGCAGCGGCGGCGCCGTAGCGGCGGACGAAGTGCTCTCCTTGATACGCCATCCGGTGCTGGATCGCGATACCGCCACCCAAGGCTTTGACGCGCTCGATGTTGCGCGGCTTGATCGTCTCCGCGTGATCGATGATCCAGTGCAGGCCGTAAAGTGGCACCTCGCTGTTGACGCGCTCGAACACGTCGAGGGCACGGCTGATCGTTTCGTCGTAGGTGGCGTGCAGGCGGAACGGCCAGCGCTGCTGTGCGAGCAGGCGCACCACTGGAAACAGCTCCTCTTCCATCGTCGCCGGCATGTCGGGCCGAGGTTCGAGAAAATCCTCGAAATCCGCCGCTGTGTAGACCAGCATCTCGCCGGCTCCGTTGTGCCGGTACATCGCGTCGCCTTGATGGGGTTGCACCGAACCGGTCCAGGTCTGAAAGTCGGCGAGCTCCGCCTTCGGCCGCTGGGTAAACAGGTTGTAGCCGATGCGGACCGTCAACTCGCGGTCCCGGTGCAGGCGCTCGATCACTTCGTAATCCTGCGGATAGTTCTGAAATCCCCCGCCGGCGTCGATCACGCCGGTGATGCCGAGGCGATTGAGCTCCCGCATAAAATGGCGGCTCGAATTCAGCTGGTGCTCGATCGGAAGCTTCGGTCCCTTGGCCAGCGTCGCGTACAGGATCGCCGCGTTCGGTTTGGCGATCAGCATCCCGGTAGGATTGCCGTTGCGGTCGCGCTCGATGACTCCTCCGGTGGGATCAGGGGTTTCCTTTCCGTAACCAACCGCACGCAGCGCTGCCGCGTTGAGTATCGCATCCGCGTACAGGTGCAGGATGAACACCGGTGTATCGGGTGCGGCCGCGTTGATTTCGGCCAGCGTCGGCATGCGTCGCTCGGCGAACTGGAATTCGCTCCAACCACCGACCACGCGAACCCATTGCGGCGCCGGCGTGCGGCGCGCCTGCTCACGCAGCATTCTCATCGCGTCCGCAAGTGAGGCGACGCCGTCCCAGCGCAGTTCCAGGTTGTAGTTCAGTCCTCCGCGGATCAGGTGCGTGTGACTGTCGATCAGGCCGGGGATGACGGTGCGCCGTTTCAGGTCGACCGCGGCGGTGGCCGGTGTGCGCAGCGCGAGAACCTCGCGGTCGTCGCCGACTGCGGCGAAGCGGCCATCTTGAATCGCCACCGCGGTTGCCGAAGGACGGGTCGGGTCCAGCGTCGCGATGCGCCCATTGAACAGGATCGTGTCCATTGTCCATTTCCTCCCCTGGCCATCGAATTCCGCCTCATGATCGAACCTGCCGGTATGGCGGCGCCGCTCGCGTGGCTACGCCACCTTGCGTGACGGCGGCTGCTTGTGCACCATCGTGTAGGCGTACTCGACCCCGCTGGCGTAGCCGCCACTATGCTCGCGAACGATCGCGATCGTGGCGTCATAAGTGTCTTTGCGCGCCCAATCGCGCTGCAGCTCGAGCATGTACTGCTGCCAGGTGAGCGGCACCGCCCCAGCCTGCACCATGCGCTGCACCGCCATAGCATGCGCGGAGGGCGAAGTTCCCCCCGATGCGTCTTCGATGAAGTACACCTCGTAGCCGTCTTTCAGCGCCTCGAGCGTTGGCATTGTGATGCAGACCTCCGTCCATAGGCCGGCGAGCACGAGCTTCTTGCGGCCCAAACGCTTGATCTCGGCCTTGATTCGCGTGTCGTCCCAGGTGTTCATGCTCGAGCGCTCGTAGATCTCCTGCTTCGCAAGCACGTCGAGCAGCTCTGGAAAGATGTAGCCGCTGAAGCCTTGCGTTTCCACCGACGTCAGAATGATGGGTACTTTGAACGCCTTCGCAGCCTTCGCAAGCGCGACGGCATTGTTCTTCAACGACTGCCGGTCGATGCTGCTGACGCCGAAGAGCATCTGCGGTTGATAGTCGATCAACACCAGCGTGTGGTTCGCGGGCGTCAGCAGTTCGAGCTTTGCATCTGCCATGACACGGACTCCTATGAATGGGGTAGATCGAACACCAGCACCTCCGCGCCCTGCCCGTCCGAGAACTCGAGCGTGGTCGTGTCGGTGACCTTGAGGCCGTCGCCGGCGGATAGGCGCTCGCCGTTGACGGAAATCGTTCCACGTGCGACATGGACATAGCCGCGCCGATCTTGCGCGAGCGCGACAGATGCCCGCTCACCGGCATCGAACAGACCGGCGTACACACGCGCGTCCTGATGGATGTGCACCGAACCTTGTGCGCCGTCCTTGGAGGCGACCAGCCTGAGCCGCCCGCGCTTGTCTGCGTCGCCGAAGTGCTTCTGCTCATAACTCGGTGTGATGCCCCGCATATCGGGCTGGATCCAGATCTGAAGAAAGTGCACCGGATCGGTGGGCGACGGGTTGTATTCGCTGTGCAAAATCCCGCGCCCTGCACTCATCCGCTGCACATCGCCCGGCTTGATCACGGAGCCATTTCCCATTGAATCCTTATGCTCGAGCTCGCCCTCGAGCACGTAGCTCATGATCTCCATGTCGCGATGGCCGTGCGTGCCGAACCCTGTTCCCGGCTCGACCCGGTCTTCGTTGATCACGCGCAGCGCGCCGAACTCGACCTGCTCGGGATCGAAGTAGTCGGCAAAAGAAAACGTGTGGCGCGATTTGAGCCAGCCGTGGTCGGCTGCGCCGCGCTCTTCACTGGGTCTGCGTTCCAGCATTTCGTGTCTCCATTTGATAGTGGCAAGATATGCTCAAATAAGTGGATAGAAAAGTTTAAAATTCTGACCGTACGCATCCACTTTTTTTATCAATAGCCATGAAGCCGCCGCGAACTTCCCTGGAGCAATGGGCCGTGCTCGCCGCCGTGGTGGACGAAGGCGGTTACGCACAGGCTGCGGCCGCGCTGCACCGAAGCCAGCCCGCGGTGAGTTACGCGGTTGCTCGTCTGCAGGAAGCGTTGGGCGTCGAACTGCTTGCGATCGAAGGACGCAAGGCGGTGCTCACGGCTGTCGGCGATACGCTTTTAAAGCGTGCGCGTTCGGTGCTGATGGACGTGGAAGCGCTGGAACGACTCGCGAAGACCCTGAAGCAAGGATGGGAGGCGGAATTGCGACTGGTGGTCGACTTCGCCTTCCCGCGACAGCGTCTGCTCGCGATCCTTGGCGAGTTAAAGGAGCTTTGTCCCCAAACGCAGATTCAGCTTACCGGGGCGGTCTTATCCGGTGCCGAGGACGCGATCGTGGACGGAAGCGCCGATGTGGTACTCGCCACGCGAGTGCCGCCTGGATTTCTCGGTGATTGGCTGATGGATGTGCCGTTCAGTGCCGTTGCCGAGCGCAATCACCCGCTCTTCGCGCTTGGCCGCCCGCTGACGACGGGGGACCTTGGCAAGCACACCCAGGCCGTGGTCCGCGACACGGGACGCAATCCGCGCGATGAGGGTTGGTTGGGATCTCCTCTGCGCTGGACCGTACCCGCTATGGATTCCGCCCTGGCCGTCGTTCGCGCAGGCTTTGCATACGCGTGGCTTCCCGAGCACGTAATCGCGGAGGCGGGCCAGGAAGGCGCGCTGCAGCCGCTACCGCTCGCAGCCGGCGGCACCCGCAAAGTGCCGATCTACGTCGTTCTGGTGCGCCCGCAAACTGCCGGTCCCGCTGCCCGCGCGGCGCTCGAGCTGTTTCAGCGTCACGCCGCGGTATAGCGAGCTGGCGCGCACGCGCGTGCACCGGCCTCGTCGTTTCCGCGGTCAGCCCAGATATTTCTCCACCACATCGGGAGGCCGGGCTTGCGCCTCAGACGGGTCGCCGCCAAACTCGCGAAGCGCCCTTCGCTGACGCAGCAGATCCCAGCACTGGTCTAGCTCGATCTGCACTTGTGACAGGCGTTTGCTGGCGTCCGGGTTAGCGTCACGCTGCTCCAACAGATGGTGCTCTTCCGCCACCAAGCGCTGAATGTGCGCAAGCACCGACGAATCCATTTTCTCCATAGCGATCTCCCTGAACCGAACGCGCTGGTCTCACGACTTGGCAGACGACGCCAGCACCGCTTCCAAGATCTCCTGCGAAAGCGCCCGATCATCGACCGCGCGGGCCATGATCATCGCACCGATCCAACTCGCGTACCTGCCGATGGCCGCCTGCCTTTTGTTCTTTTTGGAGCGGCCCGGGATCAGCCGAGCCAGCAGATCGAAGGCGCCACGCAGCCCCTCCGTCACCACGTGTCGCACCGCAGGCCCTTGCCTTGCGGCGTCGGCCCCGAGAGCAGCCATCAGACAGCCGGCGCCCGGATCGTCGCGATGCCGGCCTGACAGATAACCGCGCGCGAGCGGCAGCATCGGATTGCGTGGAGACGTCTCGGCGCTCTTGGCCCAGGTCTGGAGCGAACGAGCAATCGCGCGAGAGCAGGCCTGCGCGATCAGATCCTCTTTCGAGGAAAAGTGCCCGTAAAAGCCGCCATGGGTCAGACCGACCGATTTCATCACGTCGGCGACGCCGATTCCGTCGAAGCCACGCTCCCGGAAAAGCTGTGAAGCCGAATCCAGGATCCGTTCGCGGTTTCGCGCCGCTTCCTCCCTGCTGACTCTCATCGAGGCCCTTTCGCTTCCTTTCGGCTATTGACACTATACATGATATGCGTCATATAATCTACCCATGACGCACATCATTTAAAGGAACTGCCATGGCAGTAACCTCCTCTTCAAAGGGCACAGCCCTGATCACCGGCGCCTCGCGGGGCATCGGCGCAGTCTATGCAGACCGACTGGCAAAACGTGGCTACGATTTGATCCTGGTCGCGCGCGAGGAAGCGCGGCTTCAAGCGCTTGCCGCCCGCCTGGGGAGCGAGACGGGACGATCGGTTTCCATCCTAGCCGCCGACCTCGGCGCCAAGGCGGATCTGGCCAAAGTGGAAGCCACGCTGCGGACCGACCGAACAATCACACTGCTCGTGAACAATGCCGGTACTGCAGCGCTGACGCCGCTGCTGCAATCCGACATCGACAAGATGCAGGACATGATCGATCTGAACGTCACCGCGCTCACCCGTCTGACCTACGCCGCGGCGCCAGCGTTCGTGGCGCGTCGAGCGGGCGCGATCATCAACATTGCATCAGTCGTGGGTATCTCGTCCGGGCTGAACGGCGTCTACGGCGCGAGCAAGGCGTACGTGCTCGCCTTCACCCACTCGCTGCACAATGAGCTTGCCGACAAGGGAATCCGCATCCAGGCCGTGCTGCCCGGGGCGACGGCGACGGATCTGTGGGCATTGGCTGGCCGGCCCTACCAGGATCTACCAGCGTCGATCGTGATGTTACCCGAAGACATGGTCGACGCGGCGCTGGTAGGGTTCGACCTCGGCGAGGTGGTTACGATTCCCAGCTTGCACGAGGAAGACGAGTGGAAGCGTTTTGAAGCGGCCCGCCGCTCGCTGTCCGCGCGCTTCGGCAATTCGGTGCCGGCGGCGAGATATCGTAGCGGCGCACTCGCTTCGGTTTGATCAATTGGGAGACTCAGCATGTCGCAACGCGAGATCGTCTTATGTAATCCCGTTCGCACCGCCATCGGCAGCTATGGCGGCTCTCTGAAGGACGTTCCCGCTCCGGCGCTCGGCGCGGCGGTGATCCGCGAGACCGTGCGGCGCTCCGGGTTGGACCCGGCACAGGTCGAGACGGTCGTGATGGGCAACGTGATCCAGGCTGGAGTGAAGATGAATCCGGCCCGGCAAGCCGCGATCGGCGGCGGCCTGCCGGTGCAAGTGCCGGCGCTGACGGTCAACCGCGTGTGCGGTTCGGGTGCACAGGCGATTGCTACGGCCGCAGTGGAAGTCCTTGCGGGAACCGCGTCCTGCGCCGTTGCCGGCGGAATGGAAAACATGGACCAGGCGCCGTACCTCGTCGCAGGCGGCCGCTGGGGCTACCGGATGGGCGATGCGCAGATCATTGACAGCATGCTGCGCGACGGCTTAAACGACGCATTCAGCGGCGAGCACTCCGGTTGGCACACCGAAGATCTGGTCAGCCGCTACGGCATCACGCGCGAAGAGCAGGACCGCTGGGCAGCTCGCTCGCAGCAGCGCTTCAGCGCCGCACAGGCTGCCGGCAAATTCAAGGAAGAAATCGTCGCGGTCGAGATCCCCAGCCGCAAAGGCCCGGTGAACTTCGACAAGGACGAGCAGAACCGGCCGGAGACGACGACCGAGACTCTGGCGAAGCTCAAGCCCGCCTTCCGCAAGGACGGCACGATCACGGCGGGCAACGCCCCTGGGCTGAACAGCGGCGCCGCGGCGATCATCGTGGCAGACCGCGCCTTTGCGGACAGCCACGGACTGAAGCCGGTTGCGCGCCTCGTGTCGCACGGAGTTGCAGCCGTGGAACCGGGGTTTTTCGGGCTGGGCCCGGTTCCAGCAGTGCGCCTCGCGCTGAAACGCGCGGGCTGGAAGACAAGCGATGTGCAGCGGGCTGAGATCAACGAAGCCTTCGCGGCGATCGTGCTCGCCTGCATGCGGGACCTGGAACTTGCCGAATCGATCGTCAACGTCGAGGGCGGCTCGATTGCGCATGGCCATCCGATCGGCGGAACCGGCGCAGTCCTGGTAACCCGGCTGCTGCATTCGATGAAGCGCGACGGCCTGAAGCGAGGAATCGTCACGTTGTGCATCGGCGGAGGCCAAGGCATCGCGCTGGCGCTGGAGACGGTTTGAATCGGGAATCCGATCGATGAAAGTGCACTATCTGGAAGACTTCGAGGCCGGGCAACGATTCGAGGGTGCAAGCCGAATCGTGATCGAGCGCGATCGCATCAAGAGTTTTGCCGCCGAATTCGATCCGCAGCTATTCCATCTCGACGAAAGGGCCGCGGGCGACTCGATTTTCGGGGGACTCGCGGCAAGCGGGTGGCACACGGCGGCGGTCACGATGCGACTGCTGGTCGACAGCGACTTGAAGCCCGCCGGCGGAATCATCGGCCTGGGCTTCGAGGAGTCGCGCTGGCCTCGACCCGTTCGTCCAGGCGATGAGCTTCGCGTCCAGAGCGAGGTGCTGGAAGTGCGTGCGTCGAAATCCCGGCCGGATCAGGGACTCATTCGAGTGAGGTTCACGACCTTGAACCAGAACAACGAGGCCGTTCAGGTTTCCGTAGGAACTTTGATCGTGCGGAGTCGGCCGACAAAATAGCTGGCCCACGTAAGATACGGAAGTGCTCTCTTCAACTCCTTCGAAACCGGCTCCGGCTTCCATGGCCGCGCACCGCCCGTGGTACCGGATTCTGTATGTCCAGGTGATCCTGGCCATCATCGCCGGGGTCGCCGTCGGTCACTTCTTCCCGCACACCGGCGCGGCCCTGAAACCCCTCGGCGATGGCTTCATCGCGCTCATCAAGATGATGATTGCGCCGGTGATCTTCTGCACGGTCGTTCACGGCATCGGCTCGATGGGCGATTTGAAAAAAGTCGGCCGCATCGGTCTGAAGACGCTGATCTACTTCGAGGTGGTTTCCACCCTTGCGCTCGCAATCGGGCTGGCCGTCGGTGAAATCGTCCGGCCCGGCAAGGGCTTCAACATCGATCCGGCGACGCTCGACACCAGCGCAGTGGCCCGATACGTGACGCGCGCCAAGGACGAGAGCATCGTCGGGCACCTTCTCAACATCATCCCCACCAGCTTTCTCGATCCGTTCGCCAACGGCGACATCCTGCAGATCCTCCTGGTCGCGATCCTGAGCGGCTTCGCGCTCTCCAGGATGGGCGACGTCGGCACGCGCATCGCCCGGGGTATCGATACGGCTTCCACCCTGTTCTTCCGGATCATCGCGATGATCGTGCGCGCCGCGCCCATCGGAGCGTTCGGCGCCATGGCGTTCACGGTCGGGGCGTTCGGGCTCGGCGCGCTTCGGAATCTCGGAGAGTTGATCCTGACCTTCTACACGACGGCCATTCTTTTCGTCCTGCTTGTACTTGGCGGGATTGCACGTGCTGCCGGCTTCTCGATCCTGCGCTTTCTCGCCTACATCAAGGACGAATTGCTGATCGTCCTCGGGACCAGTTCGTCCGAAACCGTCCTTCCCCACATGATCCACAAAATGGAGCGGCTCGGAGCGTCCAAACCGGTTGTCGGACTCGTGATCCCGACCGGCTACAGCTTCAACCTCGACGGTACGAACATCTACATGACTCTGGCGACGCTGTTTCTGGCGCAGGCGACCAATACGCCGCTGTCGCTCGGACAGGAGTTGGGCATTCTGCTGATCGCGGCGATCACTTCCAAAGGCGCATCGGGAGTGACCGGTGCCGGGTTCGTCACGCTGGCCGCGACTCTGACCATCGTTCCCGACATCCCGATCCAGGCGCTCGCGATCCTCGTCGGCATCGACAAGTTCATGAGCGAGTGCCGTGCCTTGACCAACCTGGTCGGCAACGGCGTGGCAACGATCGTGATTAGCCGCCTCGAAGGCGAGCTCGACGCCGATGCGCTGCATGCGACGATGGCGCACCCTGTCGCGGCCAGCGAGGCTTTCGCGCAAAGCCCGACCGAATAACACGGCCACGGGAGTTAGGGGGACGCCATGGGCCAAGTGCCGAACTGCTCCGCAGCGGTCGAAACCCGTCTGACAGGCCTGGACTTGCTCAACCAGGCGACCCTGAACAAGGGAACCGCCTTTACCGACGAAGAGCGCGACATGTTCGGTCTACACGGGCTGCTGCCGCCGCACGTCGGGACGCTCGACGAACAGGTATCGCGCCGGCTGAAGGTGTTGCGGCGCTTCCCAACGGCGTTCGAACGCTACGCGTTTCTACGCGAACTTCAGGACACCAACGAGACCCTGTTTTACGCGCTGATCGTGCGCAACCTGGAGGAGACGCTACCGCTCGTTTATACGCCGACGGTCGGCGAAGGCTGTCAGCGTTTCAGCGAGATCTGGCGCAAGCCGCGCGGACTTTTCCTCAGTTATCCGAACCGGCATCGGATCCGCGAGATTGTCTCCGACGCGCGGTTCGATCCGGTTCGCGTCATCGTCGTCAGCGACGGCGAGCGCATCCTGGGCCTTGGCGACCAAGGAGCCGGCGGCATGGGAATTCCCATCGGAAAACTGTCGTTGTACACGGCCTGCGCCGGAATCCACCCGGACCAAACGCTGCCGATCCTGCTCGATGTCGGAACCAACAACCAGGAACGCCTGGCCGACCCGCTGTACATCGGCTGGCGCCATGAACGAGTCCGCGGTAATGACTATGACGCCTTCATCGAGGACTTTATTGCTGCGGTAGCCGAACGCTGGCCTGACGTTCTGTTGCAGTGGGAGGATTTCGCCGGCACGAACGCCGCGCGGCTTCTCGAGCGATACCGCGAGCGCCTCTGCACCTTCAACGACGACATCCAAGGCACCGCCGCCGCGGTCGCCGGAACCTTACTCGCTGCGATCGGAGTCACCGGAGTGCCGCTGACGCAGCAGCGGATTGCGCTGCTGGGTGCGGGCTCTGCAGGTAGCGGCATCGCGGCGCTGCTGTTGCACGCGATGATCGATGGCGGTTTGGGCCAAGACGAAGCGCGCGGGCGCTTCTTCGCAGTCGATCGCCACGGCCTGCTGGTCGAGGGGATGCCTGGCATAACCCCGGCGCAAGCGCCGTTCGTGCGGAGGCGTCGAGATGTGGCCGGTTGGCGACTCCAGAATCCGGATGAAATTGGCCTGCTCGATGTCGTCTCGAATGCCAAACCTACGGTGCTGATCGGCACGTCCGCGCAGAGCGGCGCCTTCACCGAAAACGTCGTTCGCGAAATGGCGAAGCACGTCGATCGCCCGGTGATATTCCCGCTGTCCAACCCGACCTGGCTCAGCGAAGCAACTCCGGAACAGCTCGCGGGCTGGACGGAAGGCCGCGCACTGATCGGCACCGGCAGCCCATTTGCTCCGGTTCAGATCAACGGCCGGACAGTGATCGTCAATCAGACGAACAACTCCTACATCTTCCCTGGGGTCGGCCTTGGAATTCTCGCTGCGAATGCGAGGCGGGTGACCGATGGAATGTTTATGGCGGCCGGACGGGCCCTCGCGCAGCTCTCGCCAGCGAAGGAGGGCAAAGATGAACGGCTGCTGCCGCCGGTGAGCGAACTGCGCGCCGTCGCCGTTGCGGTCGCGAAAGCTGTTGCCCACCAAGCGCAGGCCGATGGCGTTGCGGAGCCGGCAAGCGAAACCACTCTCGCTGCTCGGATCGCCGCCTGCGTGTGGGAGCCCTGCTACCGGCCTTATCGGAAGATCGCCTAGACCACGCTCAAGGAAAGGAGGCACCGTGATTACGAGAAATACCGATGACGTAGTCGGGGCAGTCGCACAACCACAGATGTCGGGGCGTTATGCGAAGCGCTTGATGTCGCTGGTGCTTGCTTCGGGTCTGCTCGCATGTGCGGCGGCGATCGCAGCTGATGTGCCGATCACGACTCAGGTCGTCGACGCGCTGAACAAGGTGTACGGATCGCACCCGGGTTTCCGCGCCAACCACGCCAAAGGCGTCGTCGTCACCGGAAGCTTCAAAGCTTCGCCGGAAGCTGCCAAGCTCAGCCGCTCGCCGCTTTTCAACGGCAGCACGATCCCGGTGACGGTGCGCTTCTCCGACTCCGGTGGGGTGCCGAACGTGCCGGACGGCTCGCCCGGTGCCAACCCGCATGGAATGGCGATCAAGTTCCATCTGCCGGGTGGAGTCGACACCGACATGGTGATTGTCTCGCTGAAGTTCTTCCCGGTCGGTTCGGGGGAGGATTTTCGTGACCTGCTGCTCGCGATCAGCGCCAGTCCACCCGAAGCTCCGAAGCCGACGACACTCGACAAGTTTTTCGCCAGCCATCCGAACGCGCCGAAAGCGTTCGGCACGGTCTCGACACCGGACAGCTTTGCTGACGAGGAGTATTACGGCATCGACGCCTTCATCTTCGTCAACAAGACGGGGCAAAAACAGGCGGTTCGCTACCAAATGGTTCCGGAGAAACTCGTGCATCTGACGCCGGAAGAGGCGAGCAAGAAGACACCCGATTTCCTGATCGACGATCTACCGCATCGGATTACACAAAAGCCGGTCGTGTTCCACTTGAAGGCGCAAATGGCCGAGCCCCAGGATCAAACGAAGGATCCGAGCGAACCCTGGCCCGATGGCCGCAAAGTGGTCGATCTGGGTGTCCTGACGCTCGACAAACCTGTCGGCAACAGCTTCGAGGCACAGAAGAGGCTGCTGTTCCTGCCGACCAGCCTGACCGATGGCATCGAGCTCTCCGACGATCCGCTACCGGCCGTGCGCGCTGGCGCCTACGGCGTCTCGTTCGGGCGGCGCAGCCAGTAGCACTCAGGTACGAAAGGAACAGCGTGTCCCGGGTCAACGAACTCCAAAATATTGTCCGTGTCTACGAGGCCGCGTCGCGCGCCGGCAGCGTCGCCGCACTCGCTAGCGTGGTCAATGTCGCCGGCTCCACCTACCGCCGGATCGGTGCCCATATGCTGGTTACCGAAGACGGCGAGGCTACCGGTGCAATCAGCGGTGGGTGCCTGGAGCGCGACGTTCGCCGTCACGCGACCTGGGTGATGCAGTCGGGCAGACCGAAGCATCTCGTGTATGACTCTACCGGCGACGATGACGGAGAAGACCGTTTCTCGCTCGGCTGCAATGGCGTCGTCGAGGTCCTGGTCGAGCGCTTGCTGACGGACAGTGCATACATGGCGTTCCTTGCCGACTGCGTGCGGGAGTCGGAGTCCGCGGTCGTTGCGACCGTTTTCTCAAGTTGCCCCGAAAGCTCGATCGCGATGGGAAGCCGTCTACTGTGGCATCCGAGCAAAGGGTCGATCGCACTGGGCGTCGGGAACGCGCGGCACAGGCAGATCCTGGAGGACGCGGCCGCAGCCGCGCTCGCGACCGGAGCATCATCGGCGCGGATCTTCGACACCTGCCCCGGGCCCCTGGCCGTGAGCTTCGAGATCATCGAAAGGTCACCAACGCTGGTGATCTTCGGTGGCGGACATGATGCGGTGCCGCTCGCAGAGATGGCAAAGGCACAGGGAATGAAGGTCGTTGTGGCCGACCCCCGTCCCGGCCATGCGACCCGGGTCCGATTTCCGGCCGCCGACCGACTGGTAGCCGAAGAACCCGCTGCCGCAGTCGACCTGCTCGAACTCGATAGCGACTCTCTGGCGGTTGTGATGAACCACGATTACCGCCGGGACTTTGCCGCGTTGGGGGCGCTGCTGCCGGCGCCGATCCGATATCTCGGAGTTCTCGGGCCCAAACGCAGAACACAGCGATTGTTGGAGGAACTTGCGTGCCGCGGCATCGCGGGAACCGAGGCGCAGCTCGCCCGCTTGTACGCCCCGGTGGGCCTGGACATTGGAGCCGAGACACCTGAGGAGGTCGCGTTCGCGATCGTCGCCGAAATGAAAGCCGTGCTGGCGGGCCGCTGCGGCGGGTTGTCGCGGGAACGACAAGGCCCGTTGCACGAGAGCGGCGATTTCGCGCGCGGTTCGCTATCTGCGACGGCGCTCCCGCTCGCAATCAACCGGGTGGCCGCGTGATCGCCGCCGCCCATTTTGTCAGGAGTTGACACATGGCTTACGTGCTCAATGTCAATGGCGCTCGCCACACGGTCGATGTCGACGGCGATACGCCCTTGCTGTGGGTTCTGCGCGACGTGCTCGGTATGACCGGGACGAAGTTCGGCTGCGGCATGGCCCTGTGCGGCGCCTGCACGGTGCACATGAACGGAGCTCCTATCCGTTCGTGCCTGACACCTGTCCAGAGCGTCGGCAATGCGGCGATCACAACGATCGAGGCGATCGGCAACACGGCCGCCGGCCGCAAGATCCAGAAAGCGTGGCTCGATCTGGAGGTCGTGCAGTGCGGCTACTGTCAGTCCGGCCAGATCATGTCCGCATCGGCGCTGCTGGCGAGCAACCCCCATCCAGACGACGACGCCATCGACGCGGCGATGGCCGGAAACATCTGTCGCTGCGGCACCTACGTGCGAATCCGCGAAGCGATCAAGCACGCCGCGAAGTCTCCGGCGACGTCGAAGGAGGGCTGACGATGAATTTCGATCGCTTCGGACCCACTGCCACCGATGGTACGGAAGATGTGCATGCGAACGGCGTGTCGCGCCGCGAATTTCTGAAGGCGAGCGTCGCCGGCGGCGGATTCGTGCTGAGCTTTGGTCTACCCACCTTCGCGCCGCGCGCTACGGCGGGCGGGGCCGCCAGCTTCGAACCCAATGCCTTCATCCGGATCGGCACCGACGGGTCGGTGACGATGACGATGCCGCAAGTCGAAATGGGACAAGGCACCTATACCGCCATCCCGATGCTCATTGCGGAGGAGCTCCAGATACCCCTGAGTCAGGTTCGGCTGGAACATGCACCGCCCAACCCGAAGCGTTACGGAAACCCTGCTTTAGGCGGAGAGCAGATCACCGGTAACTCCTCTTCGATACGAGCGTTCTGGGATCCCATGCGGCGCGCCGGCGCGACTGCGAGGATCATGCTGATCGGCGCCGCTGCAAAACGATGGAAGGTCGATCCGTCGGAGTGCCACGCGGAGCAAGGCGAGGTGGTTCACCAGGCGAGCAAGCGCCGACTCAAATACGGGGCGCTCGCTGCCGAAGCGGCGCAGATCCCCGTGCCTCAAAAGGTCGAGCTGAAGCGTCCGGAGGATTTCAAGCTCATCGGCACGCCGGCCAAACGCCTGGACACTCCGCTGAAGGTCAACGGCAAGGCCGTCTACGGCATCGATGTCAGACCTCCCGGAGTGAAGATCGCCACGCTCGCCCAGTCGCCCACCTTCGGCGGGCGGCTGAAGAGCGTCGATGACAGCGCAGCTCGGAAGGTCAAGGGCGTGCGACAGATCGTGCGGCTGGACGATGCGGTGGCCGTGGTCGCGGATCACATGGGCGCAGCGAAAAAGGCCCTCGCAGCTTTGGTCATCGAATGGGACAACGGGCCCCACGCGACGCTCACCACCGAGGACATTGCGCGCGAACTCGAAAATGGGGCGCGCGCCGGCGGCGCGGTCGCTCAGAACATTGGCGATGTCGACAAGGCGATCGCAGCGGCAGCGACAAAGGTTGACGCGAAGTATCAAGTTCCGTTTCTCGCGCATACGACGATGGAGCCAATGAATTGCACTGTGCACGTGCGCAAGGATGGTTGTGAAATCTGGCTCAGCTCGCAGGCCCTGGCGCGAGCCCAGGCTGCCGCCGCAAAGACCACCGGGTTGCCACTGGAGAAGGTCATCGCCCACAATCATCTGCTTGGCGGGGGATTTGGCCGCCGTCTCGAGGTCGACTATGTCACCCGGGCCGTACAGATCGGGATGCAAGTAGACGGCCCCGTGAAAGTCATCTGGACCCGGGAGGAAGATGTCCAGCATGACATGTACCGCCCCTATTTCGCCGATCAGATGTCCGCGGGCCTCGACGAATCGGGCATGCCGGTGGCGTGGAGGCATAGCTACGCCGGCTCGTCGGTGCTCGCGCGTTTTCTGCCGCCGGCGTTCAAAGACGGCCTTGACCCCGACACGACGGAGGGCGCGATCAATCTGGCGTACGCAATCCCGAATTTCCACGTCGAATACCGGCGGATCGAGCCGCCCGGAATTCCGACCGCGTTCTGGCGCAGCGTGGGACCCTCGCACAACGTGTTCGTGGTCGAGACTTTCATGGACGAGCTAGCCGCCGCGGCCAAGAAGGATCCGGTTCAATACCGGCTGGCACTTCTAGACAAGTCCCCTCGCGCCAAGGCGGTGCTTCAGCTTGCTGCGGAAAAGGCGGGCTGGGGGCAGCCGCTACCGATGGGCTCAGGCCGCGGCGTCTCGATGCAGTTCGTGTTCGGCAGCTACATGTCGCACGTGGCCGAGGTCGAGGTGTCGAAAGACGGCGAGGTACGGGTCCGGCGCGTCGTCTGCGCAGTCGATTGCGGTATGCCGGTAAATCCCGACACCATCAAGGCGCAGGTGCAGAGCGCTGTCATTTACGGGATCTCGGCCGCGCTGTTCGGTGAGATCACATTGAAGGGCGGGCGAGTCGAACAGACCAACTTCGACACGTACCGGGCGCTGCGGATCAGCGAGGCGCCCGTCATCGAGGTGCACATCGTTCAAAACACCGAACACCCCGGTGGACTGGGTGAACCGGGAACCTCCTGCATCGTTCCCGCGGTGATGAATGCGGTCTTCGCTGCGACCGGCAAGCGATTGCGCAAGCCGCCGGTGAAACCGGAGGATCTGGTGCGTGCTTGACATCCATACCAGACGCGATGAACGTCATGACGTGATCGTTCTGCCGCAGACGGATGCCCTTGTCGGCTACTGGTATCTAAATTCCGATGCCGAGGGTCGTGAAGAACCAGAAGGAAGAGGTCAGCCACAACCCCAGGAGGATGGAGAACAGCAGCCCACCCGTAACTGGCAGGGCCCAACCCGGGAACCCGTGCGCGCGAACGAGGAATACCTTCGACAGAAGAGTGCCGTAGAAAATCGATCCCAGCACTGAGTGAACAATCGCTCGGGTTCCGTACGTCCCGAAACCGAGCAAGAAAATGCAGTGGTAGGCGACCGGCAGTGTCAGCAGGATTGCCGCTCGCCCGGACCACCGATGCACCACTGCGTAGAAGCGACCGCCAGGCGCGAAATGCAGCACCTGGTAGATGCGCGATGCTGTGACCAACTGTCCCAGCGCGAGCACAAGCCCGGCCGTTAGCAGCCATACCTTCATATGCAGAGGGTCACTGAAGAAGAGCCGGAAGAAGGCCGTCTCGTAAGGCTGCCGGATGGTTCTGCTCGCGACCGATCCGACGGTGACCGCGACCGCCGCGAAAAGCACTAGAGGAACGGCAAGAAACGCTCGACTGCGAGCGCTTCCTGTCGCCCGCGCTGTGTTCTGACCCATCGAGCCTCCGACACGTAGTGAGCAGATGGCCCGCTGACCGGCGCGCGTGGGACGTTATTCCCGCCGGAATAAGGCAAGCCTGCAATCGAGTCAGGCAGGCAAGTGTGAGGCGCAAACCTGCGATCCCTTCCGCTGCAGCGAACTCGACCGCCACGCAACGAGCCGCTGTCCTGAGACGTCGTGGCATCCCACCACGGGAAAGGATGCATCGTGAATACGAAGCTTGTACTAAGTGCGCTGTCGCTGGCCGCTGCAACCCTGATCGGTCCTGGCACCGCGCTGGCACAGCAGTGCAGCAACACACAAACCCAGGTGAAAGCCGAGCTTGCTCAGGCCATTCGCGACGGAACCATCATTTCGGGTGACGGAACGATGTACACGGACCTGGGCGCGCCGCGGCCGCCGACCGACCCGGTTGCCGGGGCGAGGACGCGTGCGCAAGTCAAGGCCGAACTCGCCGAAGCTGTCCGCACCGGCACGATCTTGTCTGGCGATGGCACGCCGCCGAGCCCGGCTGTCGGCGCTGTTGCCGACGCGAGAATCCGCGAGCAAGTGAAGACCGAGCTCGCTCAGGCTCTTCGCGAGGGCACGATCGTGTCGGGCGACGGCACGCTGTCCACGGATCTGGGCGAGCCGCAGCGCGATGTCTCAGTTGCCGTGGCGAGCGCCTCTTGCCCGCCCGACTCTGCGCAGATGGCTCACGCCAGTGACTCCGGCGATACGGGGACAGCCAAGAGCTATCGATAGGCCGGGAATAAATCGGCTGCAGGGAGGGTCTGGTACTCGACCCATCGAAAGGAATCTTCCATGTCGAATGACCCTACCCTGCCTTCCCGGCGTAAGGCACTGCAATGCATGGCCTTCGGCGGGGCGGGGACGCTTTTCGCCCTCTCCGGCGGCGTCTTCGCTCCCGTCGACCTGGCGCTCGCCGCATCTGATCCGAACGCCACCGCGCGCCTCGGGCAGCCGCTGTTCGTCCAGATCAGCGACACGCACATCGGCTTCCACAAAGAGGCCAATCCTGATGTGGGCGGAACGCTCGGTAAGACGATCGATCTGGTCAACGCGATGCCGGAGCAGCCCGCCCTGATTCTGCACACCGGTGACATCACGCACCTGTCGAAACCTGCCGAATTCGATCTGGCGCAGAGCATGTTCTCGCGTCTGCGAACCGCCGAGATGCACACGACCCCGGGCGAGCACGACACGGCGGATGCGACCGTCACCGAATACTTCAACCGCTTCGGCAAAGCGTCGAACAACAAGGGCTACTACACCTTCGATCACGCCGGCGTGCACTTCGTTGCGCTGATCAATGTCCTGCAGGCTGGCGATGGCGGCTTTGGCAGCCTGGGCGACGAGCAGCTCGCGTGGGTCACAGAGGACCTGAAAGCGCGCTCATCGAGCACGCCGATCGTCGTCTTCGCCCATATGCCGCTCTGGACGATCTATGCGCCGTGGGGCTGGGGAACTACCGACGCGGACCGACTTCTGCCGCAACTGCGTCGATTCGGGTCGGTGACGGTGCTAAACGGGCATATCCACCAGATTATCCAGAAGGTGGAAGGAAACATTTCGTTCCACACGGCCCGCTCGACCGCGTATCCGCAGCCCGCGCCGGGCGAAGGTCCTGGCCCCGGGCCTTTGAAAGTGCCCACCGATCAGTTGGCAAGCACGCTCGGGATTACGAGCGTCTCCGTGCGCGAGCATCCGCAATCGCTGGTGCTGACCGACACGTCGCTGTCCTGAATCCCTCTTCACATCCGGCATGGAGACGCAGCCATGAGCTCGATGGAGTTCGTTCTACGGAAGATCGGCGTTGCGATCGGAGTAGTGCTTGCCTTCGCGGCTGCGAGCGTTTATGCCTACGATGCCTACGCCCAATCCCCATCGGATATGGCCAAGGGCGATCCCGCTCATGGCCAGACCGTGTATCAAGCCTGCATGGGGTGTCATTCCCTCGACGAAGACGATGTGGGGCCCAAGCATCGCGGGGTGGTTGGACGTGTGGCCGGAACGGTCCCCGGATACGCCTACTCACCAGCACTGAAGAAGTCTGGTCTGGTTTGGACTCCCGCCAACCTGGACCGCTGGTTGACCAATCCTCAGGGCTTCGTGCCCGGCGCGAAGATGTTCTTTTCGCTCTCGAACGCCAAGGATCGTGCGGACGTGATCTCCTACCTCGCGGAGCAGCGATAATGATGGAATGCGTCGTCTATGTGCGTTGATGGCCCTCGTCGCGACGGCTCTGGCGGCGGCAGCGGGCTCGCCGCAGCAAGGCGAAGCGCGCGCTGTTCCATTTCAGGCCCATGTCGACATGAAGACATTCATGGAACATGTGCTGACTCCAGCAGCAACCATCATCTGGCGCGCGAATGGCTCGATCATCGACGCTACGGGTGAGCACGATTTGTCGCCGAAGACCAACGAAGACTGGGAACAAGTTGTCAGTGGCGCTGCGACGCTCGCGGAAGCGACCAATGCGCTGATGATCCCCCAGCGCGCGCTGGACCATGACTGGATCAAATATGCGCAAGAGCTCGCGACGGCCGCAGCGAAGGCCTATCGCGGCGCCGAGCGTCACGATTTAAAGGCGGTCTCAGAGGTGAGCGACCAGCTCGACGAAATCTGCTCTGCCTGCCACCGCCACTATGGGGTCGAATAAACCCCTTCTAGCAGACCAGGGCTAGGGTCTGGACTTGGCGTCCATCATCCCCTGACCGCGCCCGAGGTCGTAGAAGTACTTGCAGTGATCGG
The DNA here is from genome assembly GCA_019236735.1 of Burkholderiaceae bacterium. Taxonomy (GTDB): domain Bacteria; phylum Pseudomonadota; class Gammaproteobacteria; order Burkholderiales; family Burkholderiaceae_F; genus VBCK01. The sequence goes on along the minus strand of JAFAIM010000042.1, from coordinate 22,103 downwards.
CCCCGGCAGAGGCGTCAGCAGTGCTCGAAGGCGTCAGCGCGGTTGGGCCCATCGACGCAATGCTTTGCGTCGCGGATCGAAACCCTGCTGTGTAGCCTTCGGACCACGCCTTATCGCAATCCAGGCCGTGCCTCAAAAACTCTCTGGGATTCACGCGTCCCTCCATTTGCTTACCTGCTTCTAAAGCGAATCTTATTCGGATTTCTTGGAGTCGTGCGCTCGAAACGCACGCGCCTCAGGGGACGCAGTGCTCGCTTACATGGAAAACCGCATGAATCAATAACCCTTCTCTGTCACCACCTTGTCCGTGCTGACGCAGAATGCATCAACTCACCGCTCTCTTCACGAGCGCGCTGATCTTTGCCTCTTCGGCAGCAGTCAGCTCCTTGAGGGCGAAGGCGGTCGGCCACATCTTGCCTTCGTCGAGGTTCGCCTTGTCGCTGAAGCCGAGCGTCGCGTACCTCGTCTTGAACTTCTGCGAACTCTGGAAGAAGCAGACGACATTGCCATCCCTGGCGTACGCGGGCATTCCGTACCAGGTTCTCGGCGACAGATCTGGAGCATTGGCTTTGATGATCGCGTGGAGTCGCTCGCCCAGAGCGCGATCCGGCTGCGGTAGCGCTACGATCTTCGCGAGCAGGTCGCTTTCGCCGTCGGCCTTTTCCGCGCGCACCCCGCGGCGCGCGTCCGCCTTCATCTCTTGGATGCGCTCCCGCATCGCGGCTCGTTCCTCGCTCGAGTACCCCTTGGTGTTCTTTCCGGTCGCCTTTGTGCTTTTGGGGGATTTCTGCGTTTTCTTCTTTGCCGGCTTCATAGGCTTTCCAAGCATCGAGGGCGAAACGGTTCGACATTATCGCCCGGCCTCGAAGCGGCGCCAATTCTTCGCGTGTTCCCATCCCAGGCGTACTCTCGGCCAACTCGGTTTCGACCCTCTTAGGAGACCGCAATGCTCGAATCCAGGAAGATTGGATTCCCCGGTTCCGATGGCAGCACTCTGGCGGCCCGCCTCGACCTGCCGTCGCGCCCGCGCGCCTTCGCGCTGTTCGCGCACTGCTTCACCTGCGGTAAGGATGTTCTGGCGGCGTCCCGGGTTGCCGGGGCGCTGGCTGCGCGCGACATCGCCGTCATGCGATTCGACTTCACAGGGATCGGCAGCAGCGAGGGCGAATTTGCCAACACAAACTTCTCATCGAACGTCGGCGACCTGATAGCGGCTGCGGACCACTTACGCGGCAATTACACGGCACCGGCTCTGCTGATCGGACACAGCCTGGGAGGCACGGCCGTGCTGGCCGCTGCGCCGCGGGTGCCGGAAGCTACCGGAGTCGTCACGATCGGCGCGCCTTCGTCCGCTGCGCACATCACGCAGCAATTCGCGGCCGATTTGGGCGAGATCGCGCAAAAGGGGAAGGCCGAAGTCCGTCTGGCGGGCCGCACGTTCACGATCGCCAAGCAGTTCCTGGACGATGTCGCGGAACAGAATTTCCTCGAGGATCTGGCAAATCTGAAAAAGGCCGTTCTGGTGTGTCATGCGCCGCACGATGAGGTCGTCGGGATTGAAAACGCCGCGACGATTTTCGCCGCCGCGCGGCATCCCAAGAGCTTCTTGTCGCTCGACACGGCCGATCACCTGGTAACCCGGCGCGAGGATGCGGTCTATCTGGCCGACGTGGTGGCGGCCTGGGCGTCGCGTTATCTACCGGCATCCGAAGCGGTGGTCGCACTGCCGCCGGGTGTGGTCGAAGTCAGCGAGGCACCTGCGAGCCACCTTGTCCAGCACGTGCGGGTGGGACGACACTTGCTGACGGCGGATGAGCCGATCTCCGCAGGGGGCGATGACACGGGCCCAAGTCCTTACGACTACCTGCTGGCCGCCCTTGGCGCCTGCACGTCGATGACGATGCGGCTGTACGCCGAGCGCAAGCAGATCCCGGTCGGGCGTTTCGCGGTTCGCTTGTCCCACCGCAAGGTTCATGCGCAGGACTGCGCCGACTGCGAGACCAAAGTGGGAAGGATCGACGAAATTGCCCGCGAGATCACGATCGAAGGTGACGTGCCGGCAGATGCGCGCGACCGGTTGATGCAAATCGCCGAAAAGTGCCCGGTTCACCAGACGCTTACGCATGAGGTCAAGATCCGCTCTACCCTGATGCCATCATCATGAGCAGCGTTCCACGATCGACCCAGCGCACGAGCGCCATGGGGCTGGCGATTGTATTTGCCCCCATTCTGTTCCACGGCAACGAATTCGGGCAGCGGGTCCTCCGCATATCTGCGATGCGGAGCGTTCTGGTGGTCTTCTCGCGCTGCCCCTGCCATGGCTTCGTCACGAAGCCGTTTGTGCCGTAGGCTTCGCGGACCGCCGTGCCTGGGTCGCGAGAAAAGCGTGGATTTGCGCGACCACTGCCGCTCCCTCGCCGATGGCGCCGCCGACCCGCTTGACCGACTCCGCGCGGACATCGCCAATGGCGAAAACGCCGCGGACGTTCGTCTCCAGGGACAGGTTCAGCGCGGATCGGCGAGACTCTCCCGAATGCAACTCGTCGAAGCCGGTTCTGACGAAACCCTTGTCGTCCACCTTGACGTCGCACTCCGTCAGCCATTCGGTGCAGGGATCTGCGCCCAGGAACAGAAACAGGTGGCGGATTGCCCGCGTCTCCTCCCGAGCGCTGTCGCGATGCCGCCATTTCACGGACTCGAGGCCGGAAGGCCGTGAGCCGGTGACTCCAATGACCTCGGTGCGCGAGCGCAGCGCGATGTTGGGGTTCGCCGCAATTCGCTCGATCAGGTACTGCGACATGCTTGCCGCCAGACCTTCTCCGCGCACCAGCATCCAGACCTTGGAGGCATATCCGGCGAGGAACACGGCAGCCTGTCCTGCCGAATTGCCGCCTCCGACCAGTACCACCTCCTGGCCTGCGCACATTTTCGCTTCGATCGGAGATGCCCAATACCAGATGCCGCAGCCTTCCAAGGTCTTCAAATTCGTGCATTGTGGTCGTCGGTAGTGCGCACCGGTTGCAATCACCACTGTGCGACTTCGCACGGTCCGCTCGTTGGCAACTCGCAAGCCGACTGTCTCGTCGCTCCCGGAACGCTCGCAATCCAGGTGTACCGCCTCGGCTGGAATCAGCATCGTTGCGCCGAATTTTTGCGCCTGCGTGTAGGCGCGCCCGGCGAGCGCGCGGCCTGATATCCCCGTTGGGAATCCCAGATAGTTCTCTATCCGGGCGCTGGCTCCCGCTTGTCCACCAAAAGCTGAGGAGTCGAGGACGAGGACCGACAAGCCTTCCGAGGCCGCATAGACCGCTGCGGCCAGACCAGCCGGCCCGGCACCGACGATGGCAACGTCATAAACCTGTTTGCTGGCGTCCGTGTCGAGCATTCCGATGCATCGGGCGAGCGCGGCCTCCGTCGGGTTGAGCATGACGGAGCCGTCGGGGCACACCACCAGTGGTAGCTCGTCCGGCCCAGGGGTGTAGCGTTCAATCAGTGCCCGTGCTTCTTCATCATCGACCGGATCGAGGAGAAGATGCGGGAAGCCGTTGCGGCTGAGAAAGGTGCGCAGCCGTGCGACATCGGGCGACGAGCTCTCGCCGATCAGCACGGGGCCCCCTGAGCCGGCCTCCAGCAAGCCGACGCGGCGCAGGATCAGCGCTCGCATGATCCGTTCGCCGAGATCTGCTTCAGCGATCAGCAGCGCTCGCAACTGGTCCGGCTTGATCAAAAGGGCCTCCAGGTCGCCGACCGCGACAGCGTCGACGAACGAGCGCCTGCCCGAGAGTTGACCAACCTCGCCGGAAAACGAGCCTACGTTGTGGTCGACAATCGGAAGGTCGGGCCCAAGCCCGTCGCGCCGGCTGACGCGCAATACGCCGGAGAGAACGACGAGCAGCCCCGGACTCGGCTTACCGGTCTCGTACACACGAGCGCCGTCGGCAAAGCGCTGCACGGTGGCGAAGCGTCGCGTCCGCTCGACTTCATCGGCCGTCAGCGCCGGGAACATCTGCGCTCGCCTGGTTTCCAGTGTTTGCGGCAACGGGTGGTCCATATGTTTTGCTGGTTCAGAGAGGATCGCTAAGCGAGTCCGGTGGAATCCTTGTCTCCGGGCGGGTCGCATTTTATCCCTCGGCTCCGTCGAATCCGTAGGTCTCGAGTTGCCCACCCGGATCGAGGAGGTCTTGACATGGTACCGCTTGGTACCGTAGGATCTTCTCGTCGGTACCGATTGGTACCAAATCAACCTAGGAGCGATGATGAACACACCCCGTCAGCCCAGCACCACCGGAGTTCTGGCCCTGGTTACGGCAAAGCCAGGCGTGACTCGCGAGCAGGCGCTGATGCCGCTTGGCGCTCTGCTGGCCGGGGCCCCGCAACGGCCGATCGGCTGAGCCTTGGCGCAAGGAAGGTGCGCTCCGCCCGAAAGTGCGACCCTGCTGTCCTACCTCGACGACTTCAAGGTCCTGGCCCTGATCTTCCTCGCGCTGCTGCCGTTGCTGCTGCTGGTCAAGCCGGGTCGGTCGGGTTCGGCGGTCATGGTGCATTGAAGGGCTGGCATCATTTGCCGAAATGCCCTACGCCCTGCCTCGCTTGCTGCGTCGCGCCCTGCGCCTGGCCGCCGTATTCGCGGCGGTGCTGCTGACCGTCCTGTTGTATGTCGCCCTGGTCGGCGTGTCGATCGACGCCGCACGGCTGCGCACGAAAGCCACCACTGCTCTCACCGAACGGCTCGGACGCGAGGTTCGAATCGACGGAACCTTGGCCATCCGCGTCTCGGCCCATCCGAGCTTGGTGATCCGGGGCATGCAGATTGCGAACGCAGCCGGCTTTGACGGCGAGCAGTTTGTGAGCCTGGGAGAGGCGCGGCTCGCGTTGAACCTGTGGCCCTTGCTGCGCTCGCGACTGAGCGTCCAGGAGATATCGGGTAGCGACGTGCATCTTCGTCTGCAGAAAAACGCCCGGGGAGAGAACAACTGGACCTTTGCTGAGCTGCAGCGCCAATCTGCCGCCGCTCCCGCGCCCGCGGCGCAATCAGGCCTACCTCAGCTGGTGGCGCAACTGCTCGCGCGTTTCGAGATCCAGCGCCTGTCGCTGCAGCAGGTGAACCTCGAATTCACAGCAGCCAACGGCAAGATGCACTTTTTCACGCTCCAATCGCTGTTGGCGCAGCTGCCCGCCGGGCAGCCCTTTTCTCTGGCCATGCGCGGCAGCGTCGAACAGTCTTTTCCCTATCAACTCGATGTGCAGGGCGGCACAGCGGCCGATCTGGCGCGCCGCGATCAACCCTGGCCCTTGGCTCTCACCCTCGATTTCCTCGGTTCACACCTGTCCATCGACGGCTCGATCACCGAAAGCAGCGGCTCGTTGCGCTTCGGTCTGGGCACGCAGGATTCGCATGAGTTCGAACGCCTGCTGCAGATCAAACTGCCTGCTGTCGGCCAGACTGGTATCGCCGGCGTGATCCGCTATTCACCGGGCCATCTTGCGCTGACCGAGTTAAATGGCGTGATGGGCAAGACCGCACTTCACGGCGGCGTGGAATTCGACTATGGCGGCGAGCGCCCGAAAGTGCGAGGTGACCTGACGATTCCGATGCTGGATCTGCGACCTTTCATCACCTCGCAGCCGGCGCTGAAAAATGAACCCCCGCGGGATTTTGCCGATATATATCGCGAGCTCGATCAGGCAACGTTCCGCCTGAACGACCTGAACGACGCAGATGCCGACCTCACCTTACATGTAGGCCAGTGGATCAGTTTGCCCGGCGCGGTGCACGATGCGCTGCTGCGTGTGCATCTCGACCACGGCCGCCTGACCCTGCCGGTGCAGGGCACGGTCGCTGGCGTGTCGTTGTCCGGATCCACCAGCATCGATGCGACCGTTGCGCCGGCTCGCTTCGAGTTGTCGTTGGGGACGCGCAATTCGGATGTGGGCGATCTGGCAAAGGTGCTCGCCGGCGTCCCCGGTGTTCGGGGAAGCCTCGGACGCTTCGATCTGCAACTGACAGCCCGGGGAGACCGTGGCTCGGATTTGATGAAGAGCCTAGATCTGCGCCTCAATCTGGAGCGAGGGCGGTTGAGCTACGGCAACGCGGCCGGTGCGCGCCCAGTCAAGTTTTCTTTAGACGATCTGCGGCTGGTGCTGCAGCCTGGAAAACCTTTGCAGTGCGACGCCCACGGCTCGCTAATTGACGCAGCTTTTCACGCGAGTTTGCACGGCATCTCGTTGGCGGAGATGATGCAGTCGGCGCAAGCTCCGATCGATTTCGAATTGCAGGCCGGAAGCGCTCGCGCCCAAGTGCACGCGATAGTGCGGCCGGCGACGCGCGATTTAGGATCGGAAGCCACGTTTCAGCTTTCGGCGCCACATTCGAAGGAAATCGCCGGCTGGCTCGACTTGAAGTCAGGCGCGGACGCGCCGCTGCAGGTGCAAGGTTCGCTTCAAACCGACAGCCAACGATGGCATCTGGGCGGATTTACCCTCCAACTGGGGCGCAGCGCTTTGTCGGCGGACGTGCGGCGCACGGTGGAGGCGGGCAAACCGCTTCTGACTCTGAATTTGACGGCGGATCTGATCGATGCGAAGGAGCTTCAGGGGTTGATGGCGGAAAAAGCCGCGAACCATCCCGCGGCAACTTCGGTCGCGGCCGACTTGATCGACATACCGATCCTGCCCGTCGGCATCAGCCTGGCGGATGCCGACATCGCCGTGCGCGTCAAGCGCATCGCCAGTACCCCCCTTCTGACGATGCGCGATCTGCGCTTCGACGGCAATATTCGCAACGGCATGATGAATGCCTCACCGTTCAGCGCCAGCGTCGCCGATGTCGACTTCACCGGTGCAATCCTGCTCGACTTGCGCGCCGGGCAGCCACACGCCGCGGTGTGGCTGGCGGCCCCGAGCCTGGACGTCGGCCGAATACTCAAAGCGCTCGGCATCGCGCCCAATATCGACGCCGGCGTCGGCGCGCTCAGTCTGCAACTGGATATGCATTCGAGCCGCCTAGGGCAGGTGCTGGCGCAATCGCAGCTGCTTGCGGACTTCGACGGAGGCCATCTGACACTCCAAGACGCCCATAGCGGGGGCAAGATGTCGATCACGATTGCCCACGGCGCACTGAAAGCGGCGCCGGGCGCGGCCATACAGCTCGACCTGCAAGGGTCCTTGGATCAGGTTCCGGTGTCGATCGGCATACGCACCGCGAAGGCCGCGGACCTGCTGGATCCGAACGGGCAGATCCCGTTCGTCTTTGAGGTGCGAGCGGCCGAGTCCTCGCTGACGCTCTCCGGCGAAGTGGATCGCCCTTTTTCGAACCAGCAAGTCGACTTCACGCTCGACTTGCAAGGTCGCCGCCTGGACACGCTCAATGCGCTGACGCGCACATCCCTGCCGCCTTGGGGCCCGTGGTCAGCTTCGGCGAAATTCCGCGTCTCGCGCAGCGGCTATGAAATGCCATCGCTGCTCGTTCAGGTGGGAGGCAGCCGCCTCACCGGGAACGGACAGATCGATACCACGACAGTGCCACCTGGCATCGTCTTGGCGCTAGAGGCACCGAGCATTCAGCTGGACGATTTTCGCTTCGGCAATTGGTCCGCCGAGACACCCAACCCGGAACCCGATCGAAAGAAAGCATCTTTGAGCGCTGTGGAAGAGGCCGCGGCCAAAGAGAGCGATCGCGCCCAGCAGCTTTTGAGCCCAGCCGTGCTGAAGCGACAGAACGCGAAGGTGACCGTGAACGTCGAGCAGGTTGTTTCCGGTCGCGACAAGCTCGGTAGCGGCCAGCTCGAAGCCAACCTGAACGATGGCCACATCGTGATCGGCCCCGCGACCATCAACACATCCGGCGGTTCCGCGACCTTTCGTCTCGGCTACAAACCGCGCGATGCGAGCGTAGGAGCCAGCCTGCGTGTCGGCATCCAGCACTTCGACTACGGCATCCTTGCGCGCCGCATCGACCCGAACAGCCAGATGCGCGGCTTGCTCAACCTGGATCTGGACGTCAAGGCCCACGCCCCCTCCATATCGGAGCTACTGCGGCACGGCACCGGACACATCGATTTCGAGGTCTGGCCGGAAAACATGAAGGCGGGCTTGCTCGACTTCTGGGCGCTGAATGTTCTGGCCGCATTACTGCCCGCTATCGATTCTTCGAGCATTTCGAAGGTGAACTGCGCCATCGGCCGCTTCGCGCTGACAGACGGCGAGCTCGCGCAGAAGACCTTTCTGGTCGACACGACGCGCATGCGCGTCACCGCCAAAGCGCACGCGGATTTCAAATCGGAAGACATCGAGCTGTATGCACAGCCTCGCTCCAAGACGCCGCAGCTCCTGGCGTTTCCGCTGCCGGTCGAGGTGAGCGGGAAGTTCACCGATTTTCACATCGGCGTCCGAACCACTGATGTGCTGCAGACAGTGGCGGAGTTCGCCACCTCCGCGATCTGGGTGCCGATCGAGATCATGTTCGGTAAAGGCGCGCCGTCAGATGGCCACGACGTATGTTCGGCTTCAGCAAAATAGCGCGCGGCGCAGCCGATTTCATGCTGCTGCGGAGTACTGCCTTGCAGGGAAACAGTCGGCGCCGAAATCGTATCCAATCGGAGCAACCCGATGAAAAAGCAAACCCCACACCACCGCGGAATCAACCTGGCGTCGAAACCGAGTGGAGATGGTTGCGCGGAATGCCTGGCGACAGCCGGGTGGTGGTTTCACCTGCGGCGCTGCGCGGAGTGCGGTCACATCGGCTGCTGTGATACCTCACCGTCACAGCATGCTTCTCAGCATGCCAAAGCGAGCGGCCACCCGGTCATCGCCAGCTTCGAACCGGGTGAGGATTGGTTTTACGACTACGAAGAAGACGCCATGATCCCGGGTCCGGAATTGGCGCCACCTCGCTCGCATCCGGTCGAGCAGCCGGTCCCAGGCCCCGAGGGCCGCGTACCACGCAATTGGCGTTCCCTGCTGCACGAATAGCGTAAGCGCTTTTGCTGCGAACGGGCATCCGTTCGGATGGCTCGGGCAAGGGACACCGCAAGTTACCTCCCGAGGTCGAACCGATCCAGGTTCATCACCTTGCTCCACGCCGCGACGAAATCGTGGACGAATTTGTCTCCGGCATCGGCACTTCCATAGACTTCCGCCAGTGCGCGCAGTTGCGAATTCGAACCGAATACCAGATCGACTCGCGTCGCAGTCCATTTGACTTTGCCGCTCGCGCGGTCGCGGCCTTGGAACACGTCCGCGTCCTTCGATGGGGCGTCCCATACCGTCGACATGTCCAGCAGGTTCACGAAGAAGTCGTTGGTCAACGCTCCTGCCCGCCCGGTGAAGACCCCGTGTTGGGTCGCACCCGCATTCGTGTTCAGGACGCGCATACCCCCTACGAGCACAGTCATCTCCGGCGCCGTCAACGTCAGCAGCTGCGCCTTGTCGACCAGCAGTTCCTCCGCTGACACGCTGATTCTGCCCTTGAGGTAGTTGCGGAATCCATCGGCGATCGGTTCGAGCACGGCGAAGGAGTCCACGTCGGTCTGTTCCGCCAGCGCATCCATCCGCCCGGCAGTGAACGGCACCGTCACGGTATGCCCGGCGTTCTTCGCCGCCTGCTCGACGGCAGCGCATCCGGCCAACACGATCAGGTCCGCCAGCGAGACCTTCTTGCCACCTGACGCTCCGGCGTTGAACGCGTTCCGGATGCCATCGAGCGTCTCCAAAACCTTGCGCAGCTGGGCGGGCTGATTGACTTCCCAGTCTCTCTGCGGGGCCAGACGAATGCGGGCACCGTTGGCGCCGCCTCGCTTGTCGGAACCGCGGAAAGTGGACGCCGATGCCCAGGCGGTCGACACCAGTTGCGACACTGTGAGGCCCGAAGCCAGCACGCGGGCTTTCAGTTCGGCGATGTCCTTCGCATCGATCAGCTTGTGGCTGACCGCGGGGATCGGGTCTTGCCAGATCAGCTCTTCGGCTGGCACTTCCGAGCCGAGATAACGAGAACGCGGCCCCATGTCCCGGTGCGTCAGTTTGAACCAAGCGCGGGCGAAGGCGTCGGCGAACTGCTCGGGGTGCGCGAGGAAGCGCCGCGAGATCTTTTCGTAGGCTGGATCGAACCGCAGCGAAAGATCCGTCGTCAGCATCGTCGGCACGCGCTTCTTCGAAGGATCGTGGGCATCGGGAATCGTCGCAGCGGCACCCTTGGCCACCCACTGGTTGGCGCCCGCCGGGCTCTTGGTCAGCTCCCATTCGTAGCCGAAGAGGTTCTTGAAGAAGTTGTTGCTCCATTTCGTCGGCGTGCTGGTCCAGGTCACTTCGAGGCCGCTGGTGATGGCGTCAGCGCCTTTGCCACTCTTGAAGCCGCTCCTCCAGCCGAAGCCCTGTTCCTCGATGCCGGCGGCTTCAGGTTCGGGCCCCACGTTGGAGGCTGGGCCGGCACCATGGGTCTTGCCGAACGTGTGGCCGCCAGCGATCAGCGCGACAGTCTCTTCGTCATTCATGGCCATGCGAGCGAAGGTCTCGCGGATATCTCGCGCGGCTGCGAGCGGATCCGGATTGCCGTTCGGGCCCTCGGGGTTCACGTAGATCAGCCCCATCTGCACGGCGCCCAACGGATTCTCGAGCTCGCGGTCACCAGAGTAGCGTTTGTCCCCCAACCACTGGGTCTCCGAGCCCCAGTAGATGTCCTTTTCCGGCTCCCATATGTCGACTCGTCCACCGCCGAAGCCGAAGGTCTTGAAGCCCATCGACTCCAGCGCGACATTACCTGCAAGGATCATCAGGTCGCCCCAGGAGATCTTGCGACCGTACTTCTGCTTGACCGGCCAAAGGAGCCGGCGAGCCTTGTCCAGATTGCCGTTGTCCGGCCAACTGTTCAGCGGAGCAAACCGCTGGCTTCCATTGCCGGCACCGCCACGGCCATCGGCTGTGCGATAGGTACCAGCGCTATGCCAAGCCATCCGAATCATCAGGCCGCCGTAGTGGCCGAAGTCTGCGGGCCACCAGTCCTGCGAGCGAGTCATCAGCGCTTCAAGGTCTTTCTTTACGGCATGCAGATCAAGGCTCTTGAACTCCTTCGCGTAGTGGAAACCCTCCCCCATCGGATTGGGCTTGAACGACTGCTGGTGCAGGATGTCGAGCTTCAACTGGTTCGGCCACCAGTCCCGGTTCGTTGGACCGTTACCGGCAGCGTGGTGAAACGGGCACTTATCCATCGTCGGCTCTCCTTGTCCGCTCGGATTCATTTCCAGTCAGAGGCGGACGAATTGGACGCCATCTTCACTCATGCGTGAAATCGTTTGTTCCTTTATAATTAATCGGTGTTATCTATTTGTTCGACAGGCCGTGAATTTGCGAGACCTGAAGTACTTCGTGGCACTTGCGGAGACCCGACATTTCGGCCGAGCCGCGGAACTCAGCTTCGTCAGTCAGCCCACGCTATCGGGCCAGATGCGCAAGCTCGAGACCGAGCTGGGTGTTGCTTTGTTCGAGCGCACCACGAAGTCCGTCGAGCTCACACCCGTGGGCGCCGCGCTTCTTCCCCACGCGCGCGCAGCCATCGAGCAGACCGACGCGCTGGCACGGTTAGCGGGCGCGCACCGAGACCCGCTCGCCGGGCCGTTGCGCCTGGGAGTGATTCCCACCATTGCGCCATACCTCGTGCCGCTCGTGCTTGCCCTGATCAAGGAGCGCTATCCGAGCCTGAAGCTGGTGCTGTTCGAGGAAATCACCGCGAGCCTCCTCGAGCGACTCCGTCACCACCAGATCGAGGCTGCCATCGTCGCAACACCTGTCACGGAACCCGAATTCGACGCCAAGACTTTGTTCGATGAACCGTTCTGGCTCGCGCTGCCTCGCGGGCACCCGCTCTTCCTGAAGGACCGTCTCACGCGACGCGACCTTGGCTCGGTCGAGTTGCTGCTACTGGCGGACGGACATTGTCTTGCCGAGCAAGCGATGGAAGTGTGTCGCCTGGCCGAGAAGAGGAACGCGGGTCAGCAGGCCGACCTTCGTGCCTCGAGCCTGGAGACGCTGTTGCAGCTCGTCGGCGCCGGCATGGGCGCGACGCTTGTGCCCGCGCTGGCGACCCGCGGCGCCTGGATGACCGACGCCGGCGTCGTCGCCCGGCCGCTCGAACTGGTCGATGCAAAGCGCACGGTGTCGCTTGCTTGGCGAAAGAGCTTTCCGCGTGTGCAAGCGATTCAGGCACTCGCTGAAGTCATCGTGGCGACACTTCCGAACACCGTGAGGTCGTCACATCGCCGCGCTCGGCAGCGTTAATCACCTATTTGTGTGCATAGAGGCTGTCGACCTTGTAGCGACGCACGAAACGGCGCATCGCCCTAGAGCCAACGATCGGCGTCAACGCGCCGCTTGCGCGGAGTTTACGGTCGCAAGCACTTTTGCAGCACGTGAGATGGGGACCGCAAAATTTGACCCCGAGAAGCCCGCCAGGATGGCGAAGTTGACTCCGATCACTTTGCCGCTGGCATTGAATACCGGGCCACCGGAACCGCCATGGGTTGTTTGCGCGTCGTAGACCAGTTGATCGGGGCCAACGACGCCAAGATGCCCTTGGGTAACCAGAGGTCGGATGAGTTTTCTCCGTGCAAGTTCTTGCACGAGACTCTCTGTGCTGTTTCCGGCTTCCTGTGCGATCTGTTTGAGCGTCGGCTCATCGATCCGTGCAAGAATCCCTTCGACTCCCGTAGGGTATCCAATCAAGACAATCGGGCTTCCCGAAATCGCAGGCTGCTGTTCGATTGTGACCGGCCTCGGATGACTCTCCGGCAGATCGACCGATGCCAGCCCAAGATCAAAGTCCTCGCTCACGCTCTGTACACGCAGAGACACTGGAGTTTCATTTCCTGGGAAATAGGCTCGCATCGACACGATGGTCGGTTCGACAGTATCGCCGGGTACAGGAATCCCCTCGGTGTTGTGCCACCACGGTTCGAGGACGTGGTGATTCGTAAGGATGTGACCCGCGGTATCGATCAGAAAGCCACTGCCAAATACATGTAGTTGCACGGGCCTGCCGCCGCCTTCTGTGGTAACAACGAGCTTTCCCTTGTCATCGGTGAGTGGGTTGCCATTCGCGTCATTTCCGGCAAAGTTGAGCTGAGCGCCGGTTTTCCTGTCGTGAAATCCCACAATCGCATAGATCAGACAAACGCTGTTGGAATAGTCCCGAACAATCTCCTGTGCAATTCGCGACTCGTCTTCAAGTTTTCCGATCCGGGAGTCGGTCTGCTTCAAACGCTTGTCAAGATCGGACAGCGAAGCTCCGTTTGAAGCAGCGATCTTGTTGCGTAGATCTGCACTTTCCGCCCGCAAGTCTTCCAATTGCTTGCTCACCGACGCACTCAATTCCAGAGTCAGCGCCTCGCGGCTCTTTTGCGCGCGCTCCAGAAGCTGGCTTTGTGTGAGTATCTCTGACTGGAGACTCTTCAGCTGCAAAACGAGATTCGCGTTTGACTTGCTGCTTACCTGGGCGTTTCGAAGGCCAATACCCACGCCGATCACCGCCAGAACGGTTACCGCACCAAGTGCGATCCAGCGCCTTTTCCCAGTCTCCTTCTGCGCTACGATCGCGGCCAACGCCGATTCGGCTTCGAGCTCTTTCCTCTTGGCGTCAAGCAATTCCGAGCGCAACCGATCGTCCGGGGCCTTCTCTCGGAGCTGCGCACGGATTCTGGCGAAAAGTTCGGCAGGTTCAAACGGGATGCTCAGAACGTCATCCGCGCCCAGATCCAGAGCACGGCTCCGCTCCAAAGGCCCTCCATCAGCGAGAAGGATGATCTTGACTGGCGCGGTAACGTCATTGCCTTTGAGCTGAGTAAGAAGACCGCAGCAGTCGAGCGTCTTAACATCGGTCTGCAGCAGGATCAGATCAGGTTGATGCTGAAGAACGGTCCGTACATCTGCGCTTTCTGGCGAGGCAACGTCATACCCCGCGCGAGAAAGTTCCGACACGAGGCTCGCGCCCAAATCATGCGCAACGCGAAACAGGAGAATCTTTGACATATTGCGCTCTCGCTCCAAGTAGCCTTTCGCTCGACCTGCTGGGTCGCCCTATTCGGAGCAAGGTTTCTGGCGGACTAGTGAATACTCTCGTGAGAACTGCACGGGAGCTGGCAGACTGACGGAGACGGACTCTTGTCAAGTTCGCGCCCCTTCTGTTTCTTCAAGGCGCTCGATCTGCGGTCCGCCAATTCGTCGTCCTGTCCACAGGTTTTCCACAGCGAGCCGCACTCCTCACACTGCGAGGAGCCGGCATTGTACAGGTGCATACCGCACGGCTTGCGCTTGCATCTCCCGGGCTTGTTCGGCGCCGCTTATGAATGGGTGGCACGTCGGATCGGTTTCAATGCCATGGCACCATCGCCAAGGAGGTACAGCACGATCAATCCGACCGTCCAGAAGGCCGGATATTCCCAGCCTCCGCCTTTGTTCGCGAACATCCAGCCGTTGGCGCCATGCACGAAATAGATCGTGCCGAGCATCTCCACGGCCAGGGGCAACGCCACCCAGGGAGCGTAGATGCCCAGGATCAGGGCTACACCTCCGATGATTTCGAGGGCGATAACGGCATACGCCAGAACAGCCGGCAATCCAAGAGATCCGAAGAAGCCAACAAAGCCAGGAATGGTGAACACGAGAAATTTCATCGCCGCGTGCGCGAGAAACATGATGCCCAGGCTGACGCGAAGGAGCAGTGCTGCATAAGGGGCAGTCGATAAGTTGATCATGACGATCTCCAATCAGAAACGCCGGGCGGGCGAAGCACTTACCCGCGGGCGAACGGGGCTTGGCGTCGATAAGCTAGCAGAGCCGCGATGTCGCCGCTTTCGATCGAACGCTTGCATATTGCGCCGACTCGCAAGGAAATGCGAAGTGGCGGAGACGGACGAGTCAATGGTCCTTGCCAGGACTCGTTCTCCGGGCGGTTCGCGCTCATACCCCCGTTTTTCCCCCGGCGCCGGCGGCGTCCGCTCAGGCAGGCATTGCTGACCCATGGCGCATGTCACGCAGACCGCGCGCCCTCTTTCCTTGTCGACCCTTACCAGCCCGTCAGGGCAGCTCGGAACCGGACGCGCGGGCAGTTTCCTCATCGCTGATTCGTGGCGCAGTTTGCCGGAGCGCGGCGATGCGCGGAACGAGGTGCGCTTCACTCGAGCGACGAAGGGCAACGTTAGCGGAAGTTCCATCTAAGCACCGTGACCGAGTGTGGCTGGAACGAGTGTGGCGCGTTGCTGATTTGCCGCTCGACGTCTCGCAGCCGTACTTGGTCGAGCGGCCCAGGCAGCGTCGTCCGAGTCAAGGCAGGCCCGTTGATGGCATTTGCTGCCGGCCCTCCGAGGACGGTTACCTGGGGCGGCGCGTTGGCGTCGACACCGTCGATATCGACAGTTCCCAGGACCGGCTGCGTCAAATTTCGGTTGATAACGGCAAGAAAGACGCTACCGCGACCGTCCGTCGAGGCAACCGCATCCAAGTAAGGCACTCTGTGCTGTGGCTCAACCGTGCCCACCCCGGCGCTGTCAAACGCCGGCCCATCCGCGTCGATCTGAACCTGCGTCGCGCCGAAGCGGTTACGGTACAGATCCCATAGCCAGTAAGTCGGTGTCCTTACCCAGCCTTCCGACGTCGAGGTCAGCAGTGCACCGAACCATCGGCTGGTAATCAAGTTGTAGTTGGCCATCCAGACGTTCTCGCGGATCAGCGCATGGAAAACCGAAGCCGTGAACAGCGCGGAGGCGAGCGTGCGCGACTGGTCAAGGCCCGCCAGCAGCTGCTCGTGGCTGAAGGCCCCGAACAAGGGAAAATGTTCGGTAATCGCAATGCGGGCAGCGCCGCGAACGTTCTGCAGGCGAGCCTTCACCATTCGGGTATCACGCGCGGTCCTGCGAGATGCCGCGAACATCGCGCGATAGGCTTTATCGCGCTTATCCGGATCTCCCAGATCGTACGGCGCGAAGATCATCGGTGCGAAGCTGTTGTGAAGCGCAAGGAAATCGACCTCTGTTCCGGCCCGCTCCAGCAAAACACGCAGCCAATCCCGGTTCACGCCGCTGGTGTTGTACGTTCCGGCAATGGCGCCGACACTGACCGCAGGATTGGAGGCGCGCAACGCCTCGGACCATTGCACGAACAAGTCGGCGTACTGCGCTGGCGCTTTGTAAATTCGCTCATCATTTCCCGGGATCGCGGCCGGTCGCCTCGGCTCGGCCAGATAGATCTCATTGCCGATCTCCCAGAATTTCAGCGGAAAGCCGCGCCTCGTGAAATAGCTTTGCCATTGCAGCGCGTCCTGCAGGGCGCCGGTTCCGGCGTTTGCGGTGATCAACGCGTCGCTGCCCAGCGCCCGGCAAAGTTCGATGAATTCGTCGGTGCCGAAATTGTTCGCGTGCTCCTTCTCATCCATCGGATTGCGCCGGCGCGGCCGCTGTTCACGCGGGCCGACCCCATCACGCCATTGGTAATGGTCGGCGAGAATGCCCCCCGGAAAGCGGATCACCGGTATGCGCAACGGCTTCAGCGCTTCGACGACCTCCGGCCGGACCGCTCCCTGGGTGGCATCGAAGATTCCATTGCCATCATCGATCCACTCGACACCGGCGCCAAAGACCAGAGGGCTGATATCACCGATCTTCTCGCGCGGATGCACATGGATTCTCGCCAGACCCGGCGCAGCGGAAGCGTCCTCATCGCCTAGCCGGCCCCATGCGCCCTTAGCGCACAGGCCGGCGAGCACGGCAGCGCCTCGAAGGAGTAAGCGCCGACGCCGTGCCCGAGGCAGATTCGTCATACTCGTTTTCTAACGTAAGCGGATCTGCACATCCTGGCTTTCAGGGGCAGTGTCAACCGTGAGGATGTCAGCTCGGCGACCGACCGGCATTCGCCGTGCGACAGACTGACGAATTGCCATGACATATCATTAAATGATATCATTCTCTCGGTGGAGCCGCGCAATGCAGGGGAGCCAATGCCATCAAGTTACACATTGGGAGAGCATTTCGAGAGATTCATCAAGGAGCAGGTCGACGGTGGCCGGTATGCCAGCGCGAGCGAGGTGATCCGTGACGCGCTTCGACTCCTCGAGGAGGAAGAGCGGCGCCGTGCCGCGGCCTTAGCGGCACTTCGAGCGGAGATAGCCAAGGGCATTGCAAGCGGAAAGGGCCGTGCGGCCAGGGAAGTGTTTGAACGCCTTGAGGCGAAATACACGGCGAAGGTTGCTAAGCGGCGCGGCACATAATGCCGACGTTTTTTTCACCGCTTGCCGAAGCCGACCTTGAAGGAATCGGCGACTACATCGCGGCCGACAATCCGTCCCGTGCAGTTTCGTTCATCAGTGAGGTCCGCATGCACTGTGAAAGGATCGAACGGAACCCGCGCGCTTACCGGACGAGGCTGGAGCTTGGCAAAGGCATTCGGTCCTGCGCTCACGGAAATTACCTGATCCTATTCACCATGGTCGACGCCGCCGTGTTGATCGTGCGCATACTTCATGGTGCTCGCGACCTGCGCCGCGCCTTGGAGGACGAACCGCCGGAGGACGACGCGTATTGAAAAGTGTAGGCGACGGCGGTGTAGCTCTTGGTGTCTCGCTTCGAATCCGCGTTCGGGATCCACGCTTCGAATCCGCTATATGTGCATCGAACTACATCCCCCGCCTATCCCTCGAAAAGTCGGCGGAATTGATGGACACTCAGGGTCAATTCTGGAGCACCCACTCGACGCTAATTTCGTCGAGTTCCGTTTGCAAATCTGCAAATCAGCCGCTTATTGCACTGATTCGCAACGCATGTGCACTTGGTCGGGGGCGGAGACGGACGAGTCAATAGTCCTTGCCAGGACTCGTTCTCCGGGCGGTTCGCGCCCATACCCCCGTTTTTCCCCCGGCGCCGGCGGCGCCACCTGCACCTACTTGCACTTTCCCCCGAGCGCTATCGAAGCGTTCGTGCAGTCCAGCGCACGTCGGTGCATGTGCGTGCATGGCACGTTGTCGAGTTACCCCCGAGAGGTCCATGAGGTGTTTCTCCGTTCGCTCCTCGACTTCAAGGAGCTCGTACGCTGAGCGCCTTCACCTTAGCCATAGGTACTGAGGGTCCGGAAAGCCAGTGCGGATTCAATCGGTGGATGCAACACACTATGAGCCCGACGGGCAGAAGAGGTGTTGCAGATGTCCTACAGATCCCGGATCTATTACACCGAGAGCCAGCGTGCGCTGATGTGGGAGCGCTGGCGGGCTGGGGATTCGATGTCGCAGATCGGCAAGATGTTCGACCGGCATCACACGTCGGTACGGCGCATCCTTGCGGAGGCGGTAGGCATCCAGCCGGCTGAGCGTCGTCGAGGACCGAAGGCGTTGACGATTGCCGAGCGGGAGGAGATCTCTCGCGCCGTGGTGGCCGAGCATTCGATCCGAGCAATTGCCAAGAGCCTGGGGCGGGCTGCTTCGACCATCAGCCGGGAGGTGCAACGCAACGGCGGGATCGAATGGTACCGGGCGAGCCTGGCCGACCAATTGGCTTGGGACCGGGCGCTGCGCCCCAAGACTTGCAAATTGGTCAAGAATCCAGCTCTGGCGCGAATCGTGGCAGAAAAGCTGCAACGGCAATGGTCGCCGGAGCAGATTGCCGGCTGGCTCAAGCGCACGTATCCGGACGACGAGACGCTGCACGTGTCTCACGAGACCATCTACCGCACGCTCTACATTCAGGCCCGTGGGGCGTTGAAGAAGGAGCTCGTCGAGCATTTGCGGCGTACTCGGACGATGCGTCGCTCACGACGTCACAAGGAAAAGACGGAGAATCACGGAAGGATCGTGGACGCGGTGTCCATCAGCCAGCGGCCAGCCAAGGTCGAGGATCGGGCGCTACCGGGGCACTGGGAAGGCGACCTGTTGTGCGGAAGCACCGACAGTCAGATTGCCACGCTGGTAGAGCGGCAGTCCCGCTATGTGATGCTCGTGAAGGTTGGCGGCAGGGACACAGAGACCGTCGTCAATGCCTTGATCAAGCACGCCCACAAGCTGCCCGAGGAACTCTACAAGTCGCTCACCTGGGATCGGGGCAAGGAGATGGCCGACCACAAGCGGTTCACCCTGGCCACCGACATCAAGGTGTACTTCTGCGATCCACACCATCCTTGGCAGCGTGGATCCAACGAAAACACCAACGGGCTCCTGCGACAGTATCTGCCCAAGGGCATCGATCTGTCGGTCTACTCGCAGGCAAGGCTCAATGCGTTTGCGAGACGACTGAACGAACGTCCACGAAAGACGCTGGACTTCCAAACTCCGGCCGAAAGACTTAGCCTATCCGTTGCATCGACCGGTTGAAATCGCACAGGCACTGCCGACCGTCGCGCACGTCGCGCAGACCGGGCGCACTTTTTCCTTGTCGACCCTAACCCGACGGAAGACCAGTTGCGGAAGCAGACCCTCCTGTTACTGGCGGCGTCCTTGCCCCCCAAATCAGGAGCCAGAAAATGATCGGCACTTCGCCCTGTTCGAGGAACCGCATTGCTTTGCCTGCGACATCCTCGATCTGAGGCAGCAGCAGCGTCACAGCGCAGTCGCCCACGTAGCCGACCCCTGCGACAAGGAGCAGGATGCCCAGCACTCGGGGAATGAAACCGGAGCGAATCACCAGGAGCCCGAACGGAAACAGCCAGAGGCCCCAGAAGACCTCGGCGACGTCATAACCTCGCCCATGCAGCTTCACGAACAAGTACGCCAGCGCGTCGAGTTGTCGCCGGTCAAATGCGGACAGGAAGCCGGCCCCACTTGTGAGGGCAAGGGCGGCGAACTCGTTCAGTAAGTTGACAAAGAGAATTGGAGCCGACACCAATGCCCCGAGAACCACAAGCTGCCGTGCCTTGCTCTCGTCGACTGGCTTGAACAAGCGGTACAAGACCAGCACCGCACCGATCAGCGCAATCTGGCTGACCAATTCGCTGGCGATGCCCAGTCGAAGAAGCGACGGAGACGCGCGGATGTGGTCGACGGTCGCAGCAGCATCACCAGGGACAAACAGCTTGCTGGGCACGTATATGAGACCGACCAAGCCCAGTACGAGCGTCAAGAAGTAAAGCAGGCCGGCCTGCCGCGCGGTCCTCCGGGTTTCGTTCATGCCGTTTCTCCCAAGAGCTTGGGCCCGCCACAGTATGGCGCCATCGAACTCTCAAATGAGCGACGCCTTTCGGTTTGGACGATCAAGATGATCGGAGCGCCCGCTCGTGGCCGATCGCGCGGGTTCGTCCCGAGCGAGCAACGGTCGTCCGGGGAGGGCCGGTCCTGCGTGCATAGCGAAAGTTCGCTAATCGACGATCCGCAATGCCGTGCGCTTCCGAAGTTGCACCCCGCCACCGATACCGGTCGTGCTAGGAACGCGCGACCCACAGGAGAACTTCCGTCGCAAAGACTCGCGGCCGGAATGCGGACATCCAGTCGGCCGCTATACGCGTCGGGGGTCGCTGGTGTCCGGACAAGCGCCGCTCGGCGAACTCGCAAAGGTCATCGCCGGCCGCGCCAATAACCCGGTCTCCTGCTTTGGTGCGCGAAGGCGATGACCCGAATCTCGTCGGGTCTCAAGTAATAGACCAGGCTGTAGGGGAAGCGATTGATCGGCAGCCGCCGAGTCGCTTTGCGCCAAATCGCGCCGATCTCGGGAAACTCGAGCAAGCGGCCGTACGCGCGCTCGAACTCCTGCGCTAGCCTCTGAGCAACCTCAGCGCCGCCGTGCTCCCGGTAGTACCTTCCTGCCTCCAGGACCTCGCCCTGCGCGGCATCGTGGAACGAGACCTTCACCGAACCGCGTCGCGAAGCCGTGCGATTACCTCCTCGCCGGGGACGAGAACCGCTCGACCGGCCTCGATTTCGTCGATGCGCCTATCGACCTCCGCAGCCCATTCGGCATCGAAATCCGGAGCCGGCGAAAGGCTCTCCAACAGCCGCGAAACGAGCTCGGCACGCTCATCATCCGACAGCAAAAGCGCTTGGGCGGCAAGATCCTCAAAGCGATTTCCCATGCCTATACCTCGTCGTCGTGCTCACTCGATCTGAAGATTATCGCTCTGGTCGGCAATACGTGCATCGTCGCACTCACGAGGGGGCACCGCGGGCACCTTTGGCTTGGTCGTCACTCTGCGGGCTGCGCGCAATGGCGTCCAGTGCGTCCGCCACGTCATCCCCGTCCCAGTCGGCCGCGACCCGGTCGCCCAGCAACGCACACCAGGCTTGGAGGCGCTGAACACGTGACCCATCGCGGCCCTCATACGACGCCATGCAGGCGTCGGCCAACTCCCGTAATGTGAAACTGCCGCGATTTCGGGCAGGCGGAAAGTCCTGCACGTCCCCCACGGCGGGCGCTTTTCGTGTTGCTTCCATCGGCTTCTCGGTCCAGAAAGATGCGACGGACTTGCGTCGCCCAAGCTGGTATCGAAAAGCGCTGACAAAACAATGGCTTAAGCGCGTTCTGGTGGGGCCGGAAGGGCTCGAACCTTCGACCGACGGATTAAGAGTCCGCTGCTCTACCAACTGAGCTACGGCCCCACGGCGGGACCGCCATGATAAACGTACGGGCCGTTGGGCGCGACGGCGCGCAACGTGCCTTGCTTTACGAGCCGCCGAACCAGTTGTAGCCCTGGTCTTCCCAGTAGCCGCCCGGGTAGTCGTTGGTGACGAAGATTTCGACGACGTGTTTCGGGTTCTTGTAGCCGAGCTTGGTCGGCATTCGCAATTTCATCGGGAACCCGAGCGGCGGCGGCAGGGTCCGGCCCCCGAACGTCAACGCCAGGATCGTCTGCGGGTGCAGCGCGGTCGGCATGTCGATGCTCTGGTAGTAGTCGTCGGCGCATTTGAACCCGACGTATTTTGCAGTCAGGTCGGCGCCCACGCGGTTCAGGAAGAGCGCGAACGGCACTCCGCCCCATTGCCCGATCGCGCTCCAGCCTTCCACGCAGATCAGGCGGGTCACTTGCTGCTCCTGCGGCAGCGAGGCGAGCTGCTCCAGCGACCAGGATCCCGGCTGGCGCACCCGTCCTGCGACCTTCAGCCGGAAACTCTGAGCGTCCACAAAAGGAACCTTGTCGATGCCGTAGAAGGCGTT
>JAFAIM010000061.1 GCA_019236735.1 Burkholderiaceae bacterium | reverse complement strand
CGCTCCGCGAGACGCCTCGTGTTGACGAAGATCAGCGTGGTCCGGTGCGCGTGCACCAGTTCTGCGAGACGGTCGTACACCTGCTGCCAGACGTCGCCCGACATCACGGCTTCCAGCGGCGCCGAGGGAAGCTCGATCGCGAGATCTCGCTCCCGTACGTGGCCGGTGTCGACAATCGTGCACGCCGCGCCACCGTTCGCACCCGTACGGTCGCCGACCAGGAAGCGCGCGACTTCGTCGATCGGCTTCTGCGTCGCTGACAATCCGATCCGCACGATTTCGCGGCCAGCCAGGGCTGTCAGGGCTTCTAGGCGCTCGAGCGACAGCGCGAGATGCGCTCCGCGCTTGCTCGCTGCAAGCGCATGAATCTCGTCGACGATCACCGTGCGGGTGGTCGCGAGCACGCGGCGGCCGGAGCGGCTCGTCAGCAGGATGTACAGCGATTCCGGTGTCGTCACGACGATATGCGGCGGACGGCGCCGCATCCGTTCGCGCTCGCCTTGCGGCGTGTCGCCGGTGCGCACCAGCGTGCGGATTTCGACCGCCGGCAGCCCGAGGCGCTCGAGCTCGGCGGCGATCCCTGCGAGCGGTACCTCCAGGTTGCGTTGTACGTCATTCGACAGCGCTTTGAGCGGCGAGACGTACACCACACGCGTTTCGTCGGGCAGGCCCCCTTGTATGCCGTCGCGCACCAGCGAGTCGATCGCCGCCAGGAACGCAGCAAGCGTTTTGCCCGAGCCGGTCGGCGCTGCGATCAGCGCGTGCTGTCCCGCCCGGATCGCGGGCCACGCTCGCGCCTGTGCTGGGGTCGGGGCCGCGAAAGCCGACTCGAACCACGCCCGGGTGGCCGGGTGGAAAAGGTCGAGCACGCCGCGATGTTCGCCGCCGTCCATATGCCAACGATACCGGCAGTCATTGCGAGCGCGCCAGTGCGGCCCTGCACGCACCGGCGTGACGAGCTGGACTAGCCCCTGCCCCGAACTTCCGTCGCACAGCGGCCCGTTTCAGCCTCATTTCGGCCGACCGGCCGCAAACCCCGGCCGGTACCTTGGAGACCATCTCATGACGGGGGTTGTACAAATTGCGTACCGCAGCGGAGCGCTCGACCGCTCTGATCGCCGCTCTGGCCGCAGCGATCGCACTGGCACTCACACTCCCAGGATCCGCGGCGCGCGCGGCCGGCTTGCTGGATGCGATCAAAAGCGTTCCGATCCAGCTGCCCAAGCAGCTGCCGCAGTTGCCGTCTTCGGTCTCGCTGCCCAAGGACCCGGACGGCATCTCGACTTCGCTCGACGATGCCTTTCCGTCCTTTTCGCCGATGGGGCGCTTCGTACCCGACCCGGCAGAAGCCCAGCGCGCACAGCTGGCAGCCTCGGGCGTGACGATTGGCACTGGTCTGTACCAGCTGCCGCTGCAGAGCTACTGCTTGCACGCCGGCAGCTATCGGCCCAAACCGCGCGGGGACGGGTATCTATTGGCGCCCTTGCGCGGGCCGCAGGCAGCGTTGATCACCAGCATCCTGCGCAACAGCGTGACAGCAGCGGACATCCAGCAAGGCGACATCCAGACGCTGATCTGGGCGATCCTGAGCGGGACCAAGCTGAGCCGTTTGCCCCCCGCACAGCAGGCGGCCGCACGGCGACTGCTCGGCCCACAGGAGCTCGCGCAGCTCAACGGTGGCCTGCTGGGGCTGCTGCCGGATGACGCCGTGCAGTCGGTGCTGAACAAGGCCAATGCCAATGTCCCGGACGCCTATCGGCGCACGGTACAGGCCTATTCGTCGTTGCGGGACCGCCTACAGAGTGGCGGAGCCCAATATTCCGAGCTGGAAGCGATCGCGGCGCCCGAGGGTGATGCGATCGGAGAGCGCAGTCGGCCGATTCGCAGCGGCGAGTGGATATTGCGCGACGGCGGCTATTTCATCCGGGTGTTCCCGTCTGGTTACCAGCGCACGCTCGTGCAGATCTACCGCCCATTGAAGGTCAGCTTCCATCACGATGAGGCGGGGCGCCCCGATGGCATCGATTTCAACGACGGCCACTCGGTGCGAACGAGCTACGAAGACCGCGCCGGAGTCTATGTCGATCGGCGAACCGGCCGCCGCTATCCGTACGCGATCGCTCGCAGCATCACGCTGAACCGACCCGGCACCGCAGGGCCCGAGACGATTGCCGTGCGCTTTCCGGTCTTCCGCGCGCAAGGCTTCATGCATCCGCAGACGGTGCAGTCGCTCTGGCATTGGCCGCTGATCGAAGACGCCGCTGCGGCCGAGGCAGATCCGGAAGCCCTTGACCGGCTGATCGAGGACATCAAGGAATACAAGGAAGCGATCGACTTGGGCAACGAGACTTGGGACGAGACCTTTCGCTACCTCGAAAGCCAGGAGCACAAGGGGCCGGCGAGCGAGGAAGATCTGCAGCGCTTGATGGATGAGCAGTTCTACCGCGACGGCCTGGATCGCGCCTTTCACGTGACGGACTTCAAGGGCAAGAGCGAATGGCTGAGCGACTTCGTCGCCCGACTCGGCCGTGCAGCCGCCTACATCACCTGCATGCTTGCGGGCAGCTGCGGCAATAACGACGCTGGATCGACTGTGACCGTCGATTTACCGGAATATTCGGCCGTATCCGGCAACACGGCGCAGCAGCGCCTGGGACTGTCGCTGCGCCCCTACCAACCGTAATCCGACGTATCCCATGCACAACGGAGGTTTTGAATGAACAGAGCGCTTGTCGTGCTGATCGCCGCGCTGGCAGTTTCGATGGCTTCGCATGCGCAAAGCTGTTTGATGCAGGGAACCGTGTTCGGCAAACCAAGCAAAGAGTGCTTGACGAACGTCAGCCTGGCGAAAGAGGCGTTCGACGCCCTCTGCACGGCCTGGCAGAAGAATCCGATCCCCCAGATCCAAATGAAGACGACGTATGGCAACAGCTGTCCCGAGGACTATGCGGGATACTGCGTGACGACGTTCGCGGGGTCCGGACAGTCGATGAAGCATTACTTCTACAAAGCGCAGATGGTCGACAGATACAAGAAGGGTTGTACTCCCACCGGGAGCCCGATCGCTTCCGGCGTCTGGCACGACCGTTAGTAAAGCCGACCCTGCCTGCCAAATTCGACGCGGCCGACCAGTAGCGCTCGCGTCTCGTACAATCGCTCGCAAAACCGACCCTCTGTTGGGGGCTGGTGAGGACGGAGCGGGTTCGGAGGCAGGCCGATGCCGGATGCTAGGGGGGCGATTGCGGTGCTCGGCGTGCTGCTGGCTGCATGCGGTCCAGTGGCCAATGCGCCCTATCCGGTCGAGTGGATCGGAACCAACACGCTCTTTACTTCCTTTCAAGAGCGCCCCAAGTTTCTCGATCCGGTCAGTTCGTACAACCTGGACGAGACACCCTGGACCGGCGCGATCTACGAGCCCCCGCTGCACTACAAGTACCTGAAGCGTCCCTATGAGCTGGAAGGGAAGACAGCGATCGGCCTGCCGGACATCGAGTATTTCGACCGCGATGGCAAGCGCCTTCCGGAAGATGCCGACTCGGACCGGATCGCGGTCAGCCTGTACACGATCCACCTGAAGCACGGGATCCTGTACCAGCCGCATCCAGCCTTCGCGCGCGACGCCTCGGGACGGTACCTGTACCAGGATCTGAGCCCGGAGCAGATCGCGCGCTGCTCGACGCTCGCCGATTTTCCGCTGCGGGGCGCGGCGACTTCGACGCGCGAGCTCACCGCCGACGACTACGTGTACCAGATCAAGCGGATGGCAAGTCCGGACCTGACCACACCTTCCCGGCTGTACGGGTTGATGAGCGGGTACATCGAAGGCCTCAAAGAACTGGGCGATCGCCTTGCGGCCGAACGCGAGCACGAGCTGGCGGGCCGCAGCCCGCGTGACCAGTATCTGCCGTGGCGCGATCTGCGCAAGGAGCCGCTGTCTGGCGCGCAAGCGCTGGATCCCTACACGCTGCAAATCCGGATCAAGGGGAAGTATCCGCAAATTCGCTTTTGGCTGGCGATGCCGTTCTTCGCTCCGGTCCCGTGGGAGGCGGACCGCTTCTACTCCCAGCGCGGGATGCGTGACAGAGCGATCACGCTGAACCTGTGGCCGGTCGGTACCGGCCCGTTCATGCTGACCGAGCAGGGTGCGACCCGCTACGTGATGGTGCGCAACCCGAACTACCGGGGCGAGCCGTACCCGAGCGAGGGCATGCCGGGCGATCGCGAGCAGGGGCTGCTCGATGACGCCGGCAAGCCGCTGCCGCTGGCCGACCGCGTCGTTTTCACGCTGGAACGCGAAAGCGAGCCCGAGAAGGTGAAGTTCCTGCAGGGCTATTACGACGTGCTGAATGTCGAGCGCTACGACCGAGTGTTCGACCTGCAAAAGGAGCTGAACGAGGGCACTGGCCGCGCGACGCTGCTGACGCAGAGGTCGTTCCGGTTCCGCACATCGGTCGATCCGACCAGCTGGTACATCGGATTTAACTGGCTCGACCCGGTGGTGGGCAAGGGCGATGCGCCGGAGCAGGCGGTGCGCCACCGCAAGCTGCGCCAGGCGCTTTCGATCGCTACCGATTGGGAGGAGTACGCGTCGGTGTTCTTCGATAAATTCGGCCCGGCGCGCACCGCGATGGGTCCGATCCCCCCGAGCGTATTCGGCTACCGTGAGGGTCGCGAAGGAATCAACCCGGTCACGCACACGTGGGTCGACGGACGCGTCCAGCGCCGCCCGCTCGAGGAGGCGAAACGCCTATTGGCCGAAGCGGGTTACCCGAACGGGCGCGACTCGGCCACCGGCAAGCCACTGATCCTGTACCTGGATATCAACGGCGTCGGGCCGAACTACCAGGCGTCGCTGGACTGGTACGTCAAGCAGTTCGCCAGGATCGGGGTGCAGCTCGAAGTTCGCAACGCCGACTACAACCGCTTCCAGGAGCGGATGTTCAAGGGTCAGGAGCAGCTTTTTTACTGGGGCTGGTTCGCTGACTACCCGGATCCGGAGAATTTCCTGTTCCTGCTGTATGGCCCACAGGCACGCGCCAGGTCTCAGGGCGACAACGACAGCAACTACGAGAATTCCGAGTACGACTCGTTGTACCGGCGAATGAGAGACCTTCCGGACGGCCCGCAGCGTCAGGCCGTGATCGACAAGATGGTGCAGATCGTGCAGCAGGACGCGGTCTGGATGTTCGGGGTCTTTCCGGGCAACACCGGCGCCTCCCCCCCGTGGCTGCACAACTCGATTCCCACTGGAATTCTGCCGGACAAGGTCCAGTATTTGCGGGTCGATCCGGCGCTGCGACTGGCGAAGGTCCGCGAATGGAACCAGCCACACCTGCTGCCGTTGCTCTGGCTGGTCGGATGCCTCGTGTTGGTGGCCGTTCCAGCGTGGAGGATCTGGCAGCGGCGCGAACGCCGTGACGGGCGCACCGCGCTGATCTGGACCGCGCCGGGATAGGTAGTGTAGGCATTGTTCGACGAACCTCCGACTCAGGACACTAGATGATCGCGTTCACGCTGCGCCGTGTGCTGTATTCCGTGCTGGTGCTGTTCGGCGTCAACGCGGTGACGTTCGTGCTGTTCTTCGCCGTGAATACGCCGGACGACATGGCGAGGATGCAGCTCGGCCGCCGCATCAC
>JAFAIM010000055.1 GCA_019236735.1 Burkholderiaceae bacterium | reverse complement strand
CGATCCGGCGGGAGTGAAGCTGCCGCGCATCACGGATCCCTCGGTTTCCAACGCGATCAGCGCAGCGTCGATGCTCGCTTCGGGCAACCCCAGGCTCGCGGCCAGCTGGCTCGAATGCACCGGCCCGAGCCCCTGCAACCGGTCGCGCACAATTTCCACCAGCGCATCCCCGCGATCCCACGCTTTGCGGACCTCTTCCGGGGCTTCGATTCGTGGCGCGGCAGCGGCACCCGGGAACGCGGCTTCGAACTCCGGCAGCCGCTCGGCACATACGACGATGCCGGTCGGGCCGACGTTCAACGCAGTGGCACGCCGCGCCCGCGCCAGCTCGTCGAAGAGCGCTTTCCATTCCGCTTGCGCTTCGATTTCCGAGCCGGTGAGAAAGGCAAGTCCCAGCAAGGCGTCGTGCAACTCGTCGGCGTTGCGCGCGAGCGGCCAAATTTCCTCGCGAACGCGCCGGATCGCATCGCGGTCGAGCCGGCCGAGGTCGGCAGCGGTCTCGGCATCGATCCAGCGGCGTGCCAGCACGGCCTGGGTGCGCCGCTCCTCCAACGGAGCATCGTCCAGGAACGAGTACGGCCGCGCCGAAAGAATCTCCAGCGCCAGCGGCGAGGCCTCGGTCAGATCGCGCGCGACCGCGTGGATGGTTCCGCTTTCGATCCCTCGCAGCAGACGCTCGAGCCCTTCGATGTCCATCGCTTCGTGCAGGCAGTCGTCGATCGTCTGCCGTACCAGCGGATGGTCGGGCACTTCGCGATCGCCGACGATGTTCTCGCCGCACGCGACCTGCTCCGGGAAAATCGTCGCCAGCAGGTCCTCTGCCAGCATCCGCTGCAGCTGTGGCGCAACCTTGCGCCCGCCTTGGAAGCGCGGCAGCGCCAGCGCCACAGATGCGTTCCAACGCCAGCGCGTCCCGAACATCGGCGCCGCCAGCAACGCCTGCACCAGCAGCGGACGCACCGTCGCAGCTGACAGGTAGCGCGTCACGTCGATCAATTCGAAACTGTGGGCGGTGGCGAGCGACAGCACAATCGCGTCCTCGCTGGCCGCCGCCTGCAGCTCGAAGTCGAACTTGCGGCAGAAGCGCTTGCGCAGCGCCAGTCCCCACGCGCGATTGATGCGACTGCCGAACGGAGAGTGCACGACCAGCTGCATACCGCCCGATTCGTCAAAGAAGCGCTCGAGCACGATGCTGTCGAGCGTCGGCAGCGTCCCCAGTGCCGCATGCGCCGCTGTCAGATAGTCGACGATCTGCTCGGCTGCTGTCCCTTCCAAGCCCGTCGTTGTCGACAGCCACGCGAGCGCCTGCGTGCGCCCGCCGGCGACCAGTTGCGCGGCGAAGCCGGAGCGCAGGTCCGACACCGCCTGCGACAGTTCGAAGGTTCGACCCGGCGCCTCACCCAGCCAGAACGGCATCGTCGGCGGCTGGCCGGCGGCGTCCTCCACCCGCACCGTTCCGCGGTCGACGCGCAGGATCCGATACGAGTGATTGCCAAGCTGGAACACGTCGCCTGCCAAGCTTTCGATAGCAAAATCCTCGTTGATCGTGCCGATCAGCTGCGCCTGCGGCTCCAGCAACACCGAATAGTCGGCGGTGTCGGGGATCGTCCCACCCGAAGTCACCGCCGTCAGCGCGGCTCCACGACGGCCGCGCAGCACGCCGTTGACAGCGTCGCGGTGAACATATGCGCTGCGCCGGCCTCGCCGGGTGTCGAAACCGTCGGCCAGCATCCGCACCACTTCGGTGAACTCTTCGCGCGACAGATCCCGGTACGGAGCGGAATGCCGCAGTCGCTCAAACAGGGCGGTTTCGCCCCATTCCTGCAAGGCGACCTCGGCGACAATCTGTTGCGCCAGCACGTCGAGCGGTTTGGATGCGATTGCAAGCCGGTCGAGCTCCCCCGACCGGACCGCAGCGAGCAGCGCGGCGCATTCGCACAGCTCGTCGCGCGACAGCGGAAACAATCGCCCCTTGGGCACGCGGCCGAGCGCGTGTCCCGAGCGGCCGACCCGCTGCAGCAGCGTGGCGATCGACCGGGTCGAGCCGATCTGACACACCAGGTCGACGTCGCCAATGTCGATTCCCAGTTCGAGCGAAGCGGTGGCAACCAGCGCGCGCAGCTCGCCGCGCTTCAGGCGGGCTTCGGCGTCCAGGCGCTGTTCACGCGCCAGGCTCCCATGGTGCGCCGTGACCAGCTGCTCACCGATTCGTTCGGACAAGTGGCGCGCCGCCCGCTCCGCGAGACGCCTCGTGTTGACGAAGATCAGCGTGGTCCGGTGCGCGTGCACCAGTTCTGCGAGACGGTCGTACACCTGCTGCCAGATGTCGCCCGACATCACCGCTTCCAGCGGCGCCGAGGGAAGCTCGATCGCGAGATCTCGCTCCCGTACGTGGCCGGTGTCGACGATCGTGCAAGCCGCGCCACCGTTCGCACCCGTGCGGTCGCCGACCAGGAAGCGCGCGACTTCCTCGATCGGCTTCTGCGTTGCAGACAACCCGATCCGCACCACTTCGCGGTCCGCGAGGGCTTCGAGGCGCTCCAGCGACAGCGCGAGGTGCGCTCCGCGCTTGCTTGCTGCGAGCGCATGGATCTCGTCGACGATCACTGCGCGGGTGGTCGCGAGCACGCGGCGCCCGGAGCGGCTCGTCAGCAGGATGTACAGCGACTCGGGTGTGGTCACGACGATATGGGGCGGTCGGCGGCGCATCCGCTCGCGCTCGCCTTGTGGCGTGTCGCCGGTGCGCACCAGCGTGCGGATTTCGACCGCGGGCAGCCCGAGTCGCTCGAGCTCGGCGGCGATCCCTGCGAGCGGTACCTCCAGGTTGCGTTGTACGTCGTTCGACAGCGCTTTGAGCGGCGAGACGTACACCACACGCGTTTCGTCCGGCAGGCTTCCTTGCATACCGTCGCGCACCAGCGAGTCGATCGCCGCCAGGAACGCAGCAAGCGTTTTGCCCGAGCCGGTCGGCGCGGCGATCAGCGCGTGCTGTTGCGCCCGGATCGCGGGCCACGCGCGCGCCTGTGCTGGGGTCGGAGCCGCGAAAGCCGACTCGAACCACGCCCGAGTAGCGGGGTGGAACAGGTCGAGCACGCAGCGATCGCCGCCGTCCATATGACAACGATACCGTTTTCCGCCCTCATTTCGGCCGACCGGTCGGAAACCCCGGCCGGTACCTTGGAGACCACCTCACGACGGGGGTAGTGCAAATTGCGTACCGGAGCCAAGCGTTCGACCGCTCTGATCGCCGCATTGGCTGCAGCGATCGCACTGGCACTCACACTCCCGGGATCCGCGGCGCGGGCTGCGGGCTTGCTGGATGCGCTCAAAAGCGTTCCGATCCAGCTGCCGAAACAGGTGCAGCTGCCGCAGTTGCCCTCTTCCGTCTCACTGCCCAAGGACCTGGACGGCATCTCGACTTCGCTCGACGATGCTTTTGCGTCCTTTTCGCTGATGGGGCGCTTTGTTCCCGATCCGGCCGAAGCTCGGCGCGCACAGGTGGCAGCCACTGGCGTGACGATCGGCACCGGTCTGTACGAGCTGCCGCTGCAGAGCTATTGCTTGCACGCCGGCAGCTATCGGCCCAAGCCGCGCGGGGACGGGTACCTATTGGCGCCCTTGCGAGGGCCGCAAGCAGCGTTGATCACCAGCGTCCTGCGCAACAGTGTCACCGCACCGGACATCCAACAAGGCGATATCCAGACGCTGATCTGGGCGATCCTGAGCGGAACCAGGTTGAGCCGTTTGCCCTCCGCTCAGCAGGCGGCTTCACAGCGACTGCTTAGCCCACAGGAACTCGCGCAGCTCAACGGTGGCCTGCTGGGGCTGCTGCCGGATGACGCCGTGCAATCGGTGCTGAACAAGGCCAATGCCAATGTCCCGGACGCCTATCGGCGCACGGTACAGGCCTATTCGTCGTTGCGGGACCGCCTGCACAGTGGCGGAGCCCAATATTCCGAGCTGGAAGCGATCGCGGCGCCCGAGGGCGATGCGATCGGAGAGCGCAGTCGGCCGATTCGCAGCGGCGAGTGGATATTGCGCGACGGCGGCTATTTCATCCGGGTGTTCCCGTCTGGTTACCAGCGCACGCTCGTGCAGATCTAC
>JAFAIM010000083.1 GCA_019236735.1 Burkholderiaceae bacterium | reverse complement strand
TGGCGCGTTCGCGAAGAGGTTTGGCCGCTCGCGCGCAACGCCGACGAGTTGCACGACGCCTTGCTGGGACTTGCCTTTCTCACCGGCTCGGAAATCGAAGCGCAAGCGGAATGGAAGGCGCTCTTCGACGAGCTGGCGCGGGCGCTGCGTGCCACTGCGTTGAACGTCGGCCCGACCGGCATCGTCGTATGTGCCGAGCGGCTGCCGGAGTTCGAAGCCGTGTATCCGGATGCGGGCGCCGCTGCTGCGCCACGAATCGAAGCCCCGGAGGAGGTCCGCAAAGCGTGGGATCGCGGGGATGCGCTGGTCGAGATCGTTCGCGACCGGCTGCAGGGGCTCGGGCCGGTGCATTCGAGCCAGCTGGCCGCGAGCCTGGGGTTGCCCGAAGCGAGCATCGACGCTGCGCTGATCGCGTTGGAAACCGAGGGATCCGTGATGCGCGGCAGCTTCACTCCCGCCGGATCGGGCGTCGGCGTTGGCGAGGCCCCGGCCGGTGCCGCTACCTCCGTAGAGTGGTGCGAGCGCAGGCTGCTGGCACGGATCCACCGCTACACGGTCAGCCGCCTGCGCGCAGAGATCGAACCGGTGGAAGCACGCGACATGCTGCGCTTCCTGTTTGAATGGCAGCGCGCGGCTCCCGAGTCGCGGGTGGAAGGTCCCGACGCGGTCGCTGCGATCGTCGCGCAGCTGGAGGGTTTCGAGGCGCCCGCGGCCGCCTGGGAGACCGAGATCCTGCCGGCACGCGTGAACGAATACGACCCGGCTTGGCTCGACGAGCTGAGCCGAGCCGGTCGCGTGGTGTGGACGCGAATTTCTCCGCTGCATGCGAGCGGCGAGCGAGCTCCCAGCCCGGTTCGCACGACGCCGATCGCGCTGGCATCGCGCCGCAATCTGCCGGTGTGGAGCGCGCTGGCGCGCGACGAGCTGAGTGAACGCACCGCGCAGCCGGGTTCGCGCGCGCAGCGCGTGATCGAGTTCCTGTCCACGCACGGCGCCTCGTTCTTCGACGAGATCGTCGAGGGGACCGGGCTTTTGCGCACCCAAGTGGAGGAGGCGCTCGGCGAGCTGGTGGCGCAGGGTCTGGTGAACTCGGACGGTTTCGGCGGCCTGCGTGCACTGCTGGTGCCCTCGGAGCGGCGGCGCAACCTCGACGGCGGCGCGGAACGTGGCCGACGGATGCGCCGCACAGCTCTGTTCGGTATCGAAGATGCGGGGCGTTGGGCGCTGGCGCGCCGCCAAGCAGCGGCGGTCACGGGCGGAAACGCGCAGGCTGTCGCTTCGGCAGCCGACCGCCAGGGCGGCACCGTGGACGATCCCAATGTCGTCGAACACGTGGCTCGAACGCTGCTGCGGCGCTACGGAGTGGTGTTCTGGCGCATCGTCGCTCGCGAGGCGGACTGGTTGCCGCCATGGCGCAGCCTGCTCAAGTGTCTGCGTCGGCTTGAGGCGCGCGGCGAAATCCGCGGCGGACGTTTTGTGGCAGGCGTCACGGGCGAGCAGTTCGCGCTGCCCGAGGCGATCGGACTGCTGCGCGATGCGCGCCGGCGCGAGCGCTCCGGCGCGCTGATCGGCGTCAGCGGGGCCGATCCACTCAACCTGGTCGGCGTCATCACGCCTGGCCCTCGGTTGCCCGCGCTCACGGGCAATCGGGTTTTGTACCGCGACGGCGTGCCGATTGCGCTGCTGGTGGCGGGCGAGGCACGCTTCCTGGAGCCGCTCGACCCCGAAGCGCAATGGTCCGCACGTGCCGCGCTCGTGCGGCGGCAGGTACCGGCGACGCTGCGGTTTCTGTCTTG
Source organism: Burkholderiaceae bacterium (assembly GCA_019236735.1). Taxonomy (GTDB): domain Bacteria; phylum Pseudomonadota; class Gammaproteobacteria; order Burkholderiales; family Burkholderiaceae_F; genus VBCK01. The sequence continues at coordinate 1,153 of JAFAIM010000083.1, read as the reverse complement.
AGAGCGAATTGGAGAGCAGGTAACGGTGACCGTGATCCTGACGACCGAGAGGCTGCGACTGGAGCCCTTCGAGAAGGCGCACCTGGACGGATTGAATGCGATGAACTCCGATCCGGAGGTGATGAAATACATTACGGGCCGCCCCGAGACGCGCGAGGAAACGCTCGACGTGATCGAGCGCGTGAAAGCCCGCTGGGCCGAGTTCGGCTTTTCCTGGTGGAGCTTCATCGAGCGGGAAACCGGCGAGCTCATCGGAGCCGGTTGCATCCAGCATCTGCGCAGGACCGGCAAAGAGCCCGATCCTACGTGTCCGCTGGAGATCGGCTGGCGATTGCGGCGCGATCGCTGGCACCGGGGCTTCGCAATCGAGGCGGCTGTCGCAATGGCCGACTTCGCCTTCGACCGGCTGCGAGCGGATCTGCTGCTCGCCGTTTGTCAGGCGGAAAACGCGGCCTCCGCATCGGTGATGAAGCGCCTTGGCATGCGCTACCGCGGAATCGAACACTGGCACGACTGGGAGCTGGCCACCTACGAGACGACCTCGGCCGAGTGGCGAAGCCGGGCTGCCGTGCCGTCAGCGTAAGAACTTGGAGGAGACCCTCTCGAAATGAGAGGGGTCACAGGACCGAGCGCAGCCCGAGATGTTTCTCGAACGGCTCGAAGTCGCGGTCGCTGTGCAGCAGCGTATGGCCGCTTGCAATGCACCGCGTCGCGATCAGGGTGTCGATCGTCCCGCCGGGCGCAAGGCCGATTTTCCTGAGAGCCCGGTGATTGCGGGCGGCTCGCAGCGCGATGTCTTGCCCCCCGATTTCGATGGGAACGAGCGTTTCCAGCAAGCGCCGGGCTCGCTCGAAGTCTCGGTCGCTCGAGAAACCCTGCAGAACCTCGATCAGGATCAGATCCCCGATCGCAAGCAGCTCGACTCCCAGCAGCGCATCCAGCTTGCTCGTCTGCTGCGTCGCCGCGCCGCGGAAGTAGTCGATCCAGACGCTGGAATCGACCAGGATCACCGATCCTTCCTCATTGCCGCAAGGTCGCCTTCCCACTTCAGCTTGCCGCGGTACTTCCTGATTTCGGCCTGCTGCCGCAGCCGCAGAAGCGCGCGCAAGCCCATCTCTACCGCCTCGCGCTTCGTCTTCAAGCCGGTCACGCG
>JAFAIM010000051.1 GCA_019236735.1 Burkholderiaceae bacterium | reverse complement strand
AGAACAGCGGTGCTACCGGCCGCAGCCGCATCGCTTCGTTGGCGCAATGTTCGATCGACTCCAGGCCGCGTGCGGTGTCGAAGCTGCCGGGCATCAGGTCCGTACCCAGCGAGCGGTCGACATCGTTCACCAGCTCGCGCCAGGCACGTCGATTCGTGTGCAGCAGGTAGAGCATCCAGCAGAGCGTATTGGCAGTCGTGTCTTCGCCCGCGAGCAGCACCGTCAACACGTTGCCCGCCACCTCCTCATCGGTGAGCATGCCGCTTTCGTGGTCGTGCGCGGCGAGCAGCGCCTCCAGCAGGTTGGCCGGGTGTTCCCGCAGGACCGGGTTTCGCTCGATACGCTCGCGCCCGGCGCGAACAAAGCCCCGGACCGCGGAGAGCACCTCGGCTCGGTGCCGATCGAATTCGCGGTCCGACGGAAGCTTGAAATAGCGCCACCATGGAAAGGCGCTGATGCGCCGCGCGAACATCGGAAACAACTTGTCGAGATGGCGTTGCAGCGAGTTGTCCGGATCCTCCTGGGTGTTCATGTCGATGCCGAACGCCAGGCCGGTGGTGACATCGACCGTATACCGCATCAGTACCCGCTGCAGGTCGATCACCTCGCCGCTTTGCGCAGCGGCATCCAGTTGCCGCTTCAGCCGCTCGGTAACGCGCAGCAGCGACGGAAAGTAGCTTTTCATGTGCCCGGGGTCGAACGCGGCCATTACCAGGCGGCGCTGGCGTCTCCAATCGTCGCCTTCGGCGGAAAACACGCCACTGACGCCGGTTTCGTTCAACACCGACTGTATATTGCGGTGTCGGCGCCAGCCGTCGGGCCGGTCGCGAAAGATGGCCGCGACCATATCGGGCCGCGACACGACCAATGCATCCTGAAGCAGGAACCTGACGCGATAGATCGGACCGTAGCGAGCGGCCCACGCTTCGAACTGTGTGTGCATGCGCGGAACGTCGAGCTGCGGCATGTTGCCGAGCAGGGGCCAGCCGCGCGGACCCGGGATGTCGGCAATCCGGCGCAGCGGTGTTGGCGGCTGGATCGAAGACTGCAGCGACGATTCCATGGCCTCTCAGTCAAAAAGCTGTATGCACGCGCTGCGCCACGATTTGATCGGAGGTGCTGCGAGGGACGCGGGGCGGTTGTGCCGCGAAATATTTGTCGGCCGCCTGCGCCAGCGCCTTTTTTTCCTCGAGCTTGAAGCGCGCGGTTTCCATCCCGCGCGCCACGTTGTCGGACATCTCGGCAGGCACATGCGCCCGGATCCACGCCTCGAGCTCTTCCGGTGGCACGGCATCCCAAAGCGCTTTCGGGCAGGACTGGGACAGGATCAAATTGGCGAAACCTGGAAAGGGCGCAATCAGCGCGTCGACGTTGTTCGTGAAGGTCGTCCATGCCAGCAGCGGGTGCTCGTGCGCCAATTCCATTACCAGCCATAAGCGCTCGCTCGTGGCCTGCAGCGGGATTTCGGCCGACATGACGATGTGCGCGGCTTTCGCGGCCAGTTGCGGATCGCGCACGTGCATCAACACCGTGTAATAGCGCCGCAGCTCGGTCTGGTCGGCGGCCGATCGGGCAAGCGCATGCAGCCGTTCGAACGTTGCGTCATCGGCATGCTCTGCGACGACAGAAAGCACTGCTTCCTGGTCGTCAGGGGCGATCGTGCTGCGATCCTTTTCGAACGTCGCGAACCGCCGGCGTGCCTCCGCCAGGACCTGCTCATCGCCCCAGCTTCCCAAGTCTTTGAGAACTGTGCGCCGCAGCTTGCGGATTCCCGGCGTTTCGTCGAGCTTCGATGTCCAGCCGAGTTTTGCGGCAAGCGGAGCCAGGACCGAGCGAGCGTACTGTGCGAACGCATCGTGTTCCGGACGAGCGCGCTCCGCGTACTCGATCGTTCCCAGCGCCGAGGTGATCTGCGCCCACGCGCGCTCCTCCAGGCGCGGGCCCAGCGCAGACGCGAGCGCGAGATAGCTCGCCAGGGGCTCAGAGCCTGCCTCCACCAGCGCCCATTGATCGTCAAGCAGCGAGATCCGGTCGGCGCGCGGCAGCGCGGAAAACTGGCGCGTGTCGGTCTGCAACGTCGCCTCGTCGTACCGGACGCGGTAGAAGCCGATCGATCCCGCGTTAACGGTCAGCGTGTCGCCGCACTTTCCAATCTCGAGGCTCTGGCCATCCTGCGTCAGCAGCACCGGTTGCGGCACGCCATCGACGCCGCTGCGGATCCGCAACGGCACATTCCAATGCGATGGGACCGCATCTGCGCCGCGCAGCAGGAATCGCTTTTGTGACAGTGCGATCGTGCGCCTGCCTTCGCCATCGCAATGCGATTCGACCGACACGAGAGGAAAACCGGCGGCGGAAGTCCAGCTGGCGGCGATATGTCCGACGTCGCGGCCGCTCGCTGCGCTCAGAGCGTTCCACAGGTCCACCGTGGTCGCATTCGAATATGCGTGCGCCTTCATGTGGCGGCGGATGCCGTCCCGGAAGACGTCCGGTCCCAGGTAGCCTTCCAGCATCCGCAGCACCGCCTGCCCCTTGTTGTAAGTGATCTCCTCGTCGAACGAGCTCTCCGCCTGCAACTCGTCGGTCACGTGAATCTGGATCGGATGCGAGCTGGCGCGTGCATCGGCCTGCATCGCCGCTTCCTTGTCCGCATCCTCCGCTTCCCACCAATTCCAGTCGGGATTGCGCAGATCGGTCTCCTTCGCTGACATCCACGAAGCGAAACTCTCGTTCAACCAGATATCGTCCCACCAGCCCATCGTGACCAGGTCGCCATACCACTGGTGCGCCATCTCGTGCGCCTGGATGCTGAAGACGTTCTGGCGGTCGGCGACCGTGCTGGAAGGCCAAACCAGCAAATTCTGATCGTTGTAGGTAATGGCACCCCAGTTCTCCATCGCTCCGGAGAAACCACCCGGCAGAGCGATCGAGTCGAGCTTGGGCAGGGGATACGCGGTTCCGAAATACTCGTTGTAATCGCCCAGGATCGCCCGCGCATTGGCGAGCGCAGTTGCGCCGTTTTTCTCCTCGCCGCGCACGGTCCAGACGGAAAGGCGCGTCGCGCCCTGTTGCGCCGTGATCGCCACCAGGTCGCCCGCGCTGAATTCGAGCAGGTACGTCGGCATCTTCGGGGTGCGCTGGAACGTGATCGTCGCGAGCTTGCCGTCGACCACGCGGCGTGCGACCGGCATGTTGGAGACCGCGCTCCAGTCCGCAGGCACTGTCGCGGTCAACTCGAACGTCGCCCGGAAGGCCGGTTCGTCCCAGCAGGGGAACATCCGGCGCGCGTCGGTCGCCTCGAACTGGGTCGAAATCAACTGCGCCTCGCCGCCGCCGGACTTCGTGTACGGTTGCGAGAAAAGTCCTTGCGGCCTCGTCTCGACCCTGCCAGTGTACGAGAACGTCAGCGTGTGGCGCCCCGCCGGCGCTGGGCGCGCGAGTGTGACGGTCGTCAGCTGCGACGTGTCGTCGGAGACGACATTGCGAACCGACCGCTGGTCGAGCAGGACCTGCTCGAGCTTCTCGTTGAGCGAATTGAAGACGATCGTATCGGTAGCCTGTCGGACGTCGAGCACGATCGACGCGCGGCCGTGGATCGCGCTGGTCGCGACATCGGGTGTGATCGCGATCGCATAGTGCAGCGGCACAACGTTCTTCGGCAGACGCCCGAAGGTCGAGCCGAACGAAAACGGCGCCTGCGCCTGCGCAGGAATAGCCAGGCCCAACACAGCGCAGAGCGCCGCAGACACGAAAGGGGCGATGCCGAAGGGTGCGGAAATAGCTGCCCGCAGCGCGACCTTCACCGTTGTGCCTTTTGCGTTGCAATCCATTCGTCGATGCGGCCCTCGAGCACGTCCAGCGGCAGATCGCCGCCGTCGATCACGGCGTTGTGGAAGCGCCGCAAGTCGAAGTGGTCTGCCAAAGCGGCTTTCGCTTTGGCCCGCAATTCCTTGATCTTAAGCTCGCCGATCTTGTATCCGAGCGCCTGGGCGGGTGACACGAGGTAGCGATCCACTTCTGCCGTGGCCACATCCTCGTTGATCGCGGCATTGTCGATCATGTACAGGATCGCTCGCTCGCGGCTCCAGCCGAACGCGTGCAGCCCGGTGTCGACTACGAGGCGGCAGGCGCGCCACATCTCCGCCGAGAGTTGACCGAACTTTGAGTACGGGTCTGTGTAAAAACCCATCTCGTCGCCCAGGCTCTCGGAGTACAGTGCCCAGCCTTCCGCAAACGCTGTGAAAAAAGCGAACCTGCGGAAATCCGGCAGATCCTTCAGCTCCTGCGCTCGCGCGATCTGCAGGTGGTGTCCTGGAACCCCCTCGTGCAGAAAGAGGTCCTCCATGTTGTATTTGGGACGAGTGCGCAGGTGGTTGACGTTCGCTTCGAAGAACCCGGCGCGCGAACCGTCTGCGGCCCCCGGTACGTAGTGCTCGGCGTTGTCACCTTCATATGCCGGCATCGCGCGCACCCCGTATGGAAGTCGCGGCAGCTCTGCGAACAGCTTTGGCAGCTCCGCGTCCGCTCGCTTTGCGATATCGCGATAGCCGGCCAGCATGTCTTCCGGCTTGTCGTAATAAAACTGCGGCGACTCGTGTAGGAAGCGGATGAACTCGGAACGAGTTCCCTTGAAACCGGTACGCGCAATCGTCGCTTCCATCTCCTTGCGGATGCGAGCGACCTCGCGCAGGCCGATATCGTGGATTTCGCGCGCACTGAGCGAAGTGGTCGTGCTATTGGCGATCAGCGCCTCGTAAAAATCCCTTCCGCCGGGAAGTTGCGACACGCCCAAGCCTTTGCGCCGCGCTGCAGCCGGCAGATACGTGGAAACAACGAACTGCTTCAGATCGCGGAACGCCGGGATCACCTGCTCCGAGAGGACCTGGCGGGCGCTCGCCATCAGCCGCTCGCGATCGGCTTGCGCGAGATCCTCCGGGAACTTCGAAAACGGCAGATAGAGCGGAGACTGGGCGGGATCGTCAGTGATCTCCGAGTCGAGCTGTTCGGGCACGCGTCGCAGCGCGACGGCCGGAGGAAGCCACCCAGCCGCGATCGCGACCTGCATCCTCGCCTGATATTGCGCGAGCAGCTGCGGAACGCCAGCCAGCCGCTTCAAATACGCGTCATAATCCGCGACGCCTCGGAAGGGCGTCGATTTGGCCAGCAGCGGCAACCGGAACTGCGGGCCATACATCTGCGTGATCGGGGACCAGCTCATTATGAGCGAAAAATTGCTCGCTGCGAAAGGCAGGTCCGAGAAGAACCCGTCGATGCGCGTGCGGTCGACCGCCATTCTCGTCAGCACCTGCAGCGAGATGCGGTTCGCAGCCGTCAACTGCGTCGGATCGAACGACTTCAGCTGCTTGAGCAGCTCGCGCCAGTGCGCTTTGCGCCCCGCCACCGCCTCGGCCGACTCGTCGCTCAAAACGTCGTTGTAGCGGTAGTCCCCCCGCTGAGTCGCCTGGATCGGGTCGTCGCGTGCGAACCATTCCCAGTGCTCGGCGGCCAGCGTCGCGAAACGCCGCTCAGCGCTGTCTTCCGCCTGACTGGCCTGGCAGAGCAAGGCCGCGAGCGCAGCGATCGCTGCTGCGCGGTAACGTCGAGTCATTCATCGCTCCCCGGACGATTGGAAGCGGAATTATCGCAACGCCGCCCGATGCACCCCTGCGAGGTCCCGCTATTGCGTGAAGACGCGTCAGCGACGGGCAAAACAATGCGGCCGGCACGGAGCGATGCGTCGCTGCGCGCCGGCCGGGTGGCCTAGGGCTTGGCCTCGAAGGGATTCCGGTCCCGGGCCTGGCGGAAACCGCCTACTTGTGCGACTTGGCCGCTTCGACGGCTTCGTGCAGCTCCTTTTCGGCGTCCCGAAGAAGTTGCTCCGCCTTGGCGCCGTGGCCCTCCATGTCGTAGTGATTGGCGGCGCGCGCCCGCTCCATTTCGTGGATCGATTGAACGATGTTCTTGTGCACGCGCTCCAGATCGTGCCAGTCGCGCACTTCGGCGAGCGCAATTCCCGTCAACAGCGTCAACGCGGACGCGGCGACCAGAAGCTTCTTCATGAATGGTTCCTCCAGAAGTTGGAAACTCGCACGCGCGATCCTCCGCACGCGCGCGGGCCGACGGCCCGCAGCCATCAACGAGGCAGCCGCGGCAGCCGTTGACGGCACCCCCGCGATGCTTACTGCCGGTTACACCGATTTGCAAAGGATCGACATCGATCCGTTGGCCGCGCGGTGCTGTGTCGAAGACAAACGGCGCCCAGTTTATGCTGGCGCCCCTGGACCACGTCACGAAGCCGATCCCATGCGCCTGTACGTCGACTCCAACTATTTGTCTCCCTACGCGATGTCCGTTTTCGTCGCACTGCACGAAAAAGCGATCCCGTTCGAGATCGCGCCAGTTGACCTGGAGGCCGGTGCGCACCGCGAGGCGGCTTTCGCGCGCACTTCGCTCACACAGCGGGTGCCGGTTCTGGTCGACGGTGACTTCGCGCTGTCCGAGTCGTCCGCGATCGACGAATACCTCGACGATACTTATCCGGGAACGCCGTTGTATCCGGCGGAACCGAAGGCGCGAGCGCGCGCGCGCCAGCTGCAAGCGTGGTTGCGCAGCGACCTGATGCCGATCCGCCAGGAGCGGTCGACCGAGGTTGTGTTCCTGCGGCCGGTCGAGCGCCCGCTGTCGGACGAGGCCAAAGCTGCGGCGGCGAGGTTGTTTTCGGCAGGCATCGAGCTGCTCGGCGATGGGCGTGAGCACCTGTTCGGCCGCTGGTCGATCGCCGACACCGACCTGGCATTGATGCTGAACCGATTGTTGCTGAACGGCGATTCCGTGCCGGCGCGCCTGGCGGCGTACGCGACCCACCAGTGGCGCAGGCCGTCCGTGCAACTGTGGGTGAATCAGCAGCGGCCATAACAGAGGAGAGTCCTTTGATGAGCAGCTCAACTGCCGTCCAGCTCCACCGTGGCACGCAAGAATGGGTCGTTGCTCTGACTGGGGCGCTCGATGCGGAGTCGCTGCCTTTGATATGGGCGAGAGCGCTTGCGGCGGTCCGTCAAGGCGGTGGAGCGCCGCTGCGGCTGGATGCTGCTGGGGTCACCTACTGTGACGGCTCGGGAATCGCTTTCCTGCTCGACTTGCAGCGCGAGGGCTTGCGCCATGGCAGCCGCGTAACGGTGACGAACCTCGCTCCGCGCTTCGCCGAACTGTTGGGTCAATTCGATCGCGCCAGACTCGAAGACGGAGCCCAGCCTGCGCCGGCGCGCCAACTGCGGCTCACCGAGCAGGTCGGGCGCGCTGTACTGCAGCTCGGTGCGGATCTGAGGCGTCAGTGGCGCTACGTACGCCGCGTGACGGTATGCCTGGTGTACGAACTGCGCCACCCGTCCGTGGTGCGCTGGAAGGAGGTGCTGTCGGTCGCGGAGGAAATGGGGGTCAATGGGCTGCCCGTCGTAACGCTGATCGCCTTTCTGATGGGTGTCGTGCTTGCGTACCAGTCGGCAGTGCCGATGCGACAATACGGAGCGGAGCTGTTCGTCGCCAACCTGATCGGTCTGTCGATGATGCGCGAGCTGGCGCCGTTGATGACGACGATCGTCCTGGCCGGGCGCACGGGCGCGGCCTTTGCGGCCGAGCTGGGCACGATGAAAGTCGACGAGGAGATCGATGCGCTCACGACAATGGCGCTGGATCCGCTGCGCTTCCTCGTGGTCCCGCGCGTGATCGCCACCGTGTCGATGACCCCGCTGCTGACGATCTATGCCGCACTCGTCGGCCTGCTCGGCGGTGGCCTCGTGATGCTGACGTTCCAAATTCCGTTGATTACCTATTTCAAGCAGATCGTCGGCGTCGTATCGATCGGAGACTTCACCGGGGGTTTGTTCAAGTCGGCAGTGTTCGCGTTCCTGGTGGCCACGGTCGGCTGCGGGCGCGGGCTGGAAGCCCAGGGCGGACCGCGCGCGGTCGGCCTTGCGGCCACGCGCGCGGTCGTCTCCACGATCGTGCTGATCGTCGTCTTCGACGGCGTCTTCGCCGTCGTGTTCCATATCTTCGGGTTCTGAGGCGTGACGACCGAGCCGATCATCCAGGTCGAAGATTTGACGGTTGGTTATGCGCAGGACGACGAACAGACGGTGGTGCTGCAGCATGTGTCGTTCCAGGTGTTGCGCGGCGAGGTGTTCGCGATCCTCGGAGGCTCCGGGTCGGGCAAAACCACGCTGCTGAAGCACATGATCGGTCTGTTGCGGCCGATTTCCGGGCGCATCGTGATCGACGGCGACGACATCGTCGCGGCCAGAGGCGCGGAACGCCGCTCGATCATGCGCAGATTCGGAGTGATGTACCAGATGGGGGCGTTGTTCGGCTCGATGACGACGCTCGAGAACGTTCGGTTGCCGTTGGAGGAATTCACCGAATTCGACGACGAAGCGATCGATTGGATCGCGCGCACCAAGCTGTATCAGGTCGGCCTGTCTGCAGCGGCCCACCGAATGCCGTCCGAGTTGAGCGGCGGTATGCAGAAGCGCGTTGCGATTGCGCGTGCACTGGCGCTCGATCCGGCGATCGTTTTCCTCGACGAACCCTCGGCGGGTCTGGATCCGATCAACTCTGCCGACCTCGACCGCCTGATCGTAAGCTTGGCGCGCACGCTCGGGATCACGTTCGTGATGGTGACCCACGAGCTTCCGAGCATCTTCGCGATCGCCGACCGCGCAATCCTGCTTGATCCGCGCGTGCGCGGTATCGCTGCCGCCGGCACGCCGGCGCAGCTGCGCGACAGCGGCGATCCGCGCGTCCACCGGTTCTTCCACCGCGAGCCAGAGGAGGCTATGCCATGAATGCACCGCCCGATCGACCGCAGCGCTTCCGGCGTCCCGATCCACGTGTCGTCCGCGTGGGCAGCTTCGCGTTGATCGCGCTGGTGCTGTGCCTGGGAGTGATCCTGGCGCTGGGCGGCTCCCGCTGGTTCCGCCGGCATGCGATCCTCGAGACGTATTTCGACGAGAGCGTGCAGGGGCTCGACGTTGGCTCCAAGGTGCGCTATCGGGGAGTCGTTCTCGGCCAGGTCACCCACATCGGATTCACGTACGAGAGATACGAGGGCGAGAACCCTGCCGGCAATCCGAAACGCTATGTGCTCGTAGAAGCCGCAGTCCGCCCCGACCGCGTCGGGATACGCAAGGACTGGGACGAGGAGTCTCGTCAGCGCGAGATCGCCAAGGGACTGCGGGTGCGCCTGGCATCGCAGGGCCTCACGGGCACTTCGTACCTGGAGATCGACTATGTCGATCCGGTGGCCAATCCTCCGTTGGCGATCGACTGGAAGCCGGAGCACTTCTACATTCCTTCGGCGCGCAGTACGGTGACCCAGATCGTCGATGCGGCCGAGCAGACGCTTGCCAAAGTGGAGCGGCTGGACCTGGAGGAGACGGTCGCCAACCTGAACCGGTTGCTGGTTTCCCTGAACCGCAGCGCGGAGGCGTTCGACAGCGCCGGAATCTCTACCCGTGCGAAGGCGGCGCTCGGGCGGATCGAGGCGCTCCCACTCGGC
>JAFAIM010000019.1 GCA_019236735.1 Burkholderiaceae bacterium | reverse complement strand
TCTTCTCCGAGCCGCAGTATAGCGAGCTCCGGCAGGTGGCTAGCTAACCTCTGACGCCCTCGCCCCGGCTTCTCTGCCCGAGCGGGGGAGTTTCCCCGGGGCGACCGCAGTCTGGCTGGGTCGGCTGTCAGCGAAACGCTCTCATCTTTGGCTAACCCGGGCTAGTCCATCCGTTGCTACGATTGGTGCTTTCGGTCTTGTGCCATCCTGGAAGGATTCCCTGATGAAACGTCTGTTGCCCGCAGCAATGGCGATCTGCCTGTCTGCTCCGGCCCTGGCCGCGCCCGAAACCTTCGTCATCGACAACAACCATACCAACCCGAGCTTCTCCTACAGCCATTTCGGCTTCTCGGTCCAGACTGCGCGCTTCAACAAGACCAGCGGCAAGATCGTCCTGGATCGCACCGCGAAGACCGGTTCCGTCAACGTCGTGATCGACACGACGTCGATCGACACGATTTCGCCGAAGCTGAACGAGCACCTGCAAAAACCGGATTTCTTCGACTCCGCCCAGTTTCCGACCGCGACGTTCCAGTCGACCTCGGTCGCATTCGATGGGGACACACCGGTATCGATTAACGGCAACCTCACACTGAAGGGTGTGACCAAGCCGGTTACGTTAAAGGTAACCGGCTACAAGCTCGGGCCCAATCCGCTGTCGAAGAAGGATGAGATCGGGGCCAACGCGACGGCTACGGTCAAGCGCAGCGACTTCGGCCTCGATCTGTACGCTCCGGGCGTGAGCGACGAGGTGGCGATCTCCATCGCGGTCGAGGCAGCCGCACAGTAGCTTCGTCCTGGCGGACGCGATTCACTTTCTCAGCGCAGCCTCCGGCACTGGCACATCGGGATAGGCGGCACGGAACTTCGCGAGCTCGGCATCGGCCTGCTGGTCGAGTCCCGTTCGGCGCAGCTCGACGATTCGGCGCAGCCAATTCTGCGGCGACGACGCGGGTTCCTCGGCCGCGCTCTCGCGCGCTGCGGACGCGCGTCCGAGCGGAGTCGGAGCAGCGGATGACGCCGCAGGAGCGGGCGGCGCTTGTGCAGGAGCCATCCGGGCACGCGACAGCGCGGGAGCGGCCGGTGCGGTCGCAGGAGCCTTCGCCGCTTCCGCGGCACCGGCAACATCTTGTCCAGCAGCAGCGGGCGAGGCGAAGCGCTCGCGCTCGTCGCTGGCTCGATCGGGCGAGACAGGCTTGCCTTCGGACCTCGTACTCTCCGCTTTGACGGCCGCTGCCGGTGCAAGCTGTTTCTTTGCAGGCAGTGCCAATGAAGCCGGCGGGGACGCAGCCGGCGGCGAGGCAACGGGTGGCGAGGCGACCGGCGCCGCTTTCTGCAGGTCCGCAGACATCCCAGAGCGTTTCTCCACCGGGATCTCGCCCGGCAGCTGGCGTTCGACGTGAACGACCAGTCCGACCGCCAGCAGCGCTACCGCGACGGTTGCCCCTGCAGCCGCCCCCGGCCTCCAACGGAACAACCATCGCAGCGACCCGGCCCGCACGCTTGCTGGCTGCGCAACGGGTTCGCCGTGCGCATGGGCAGCCGCCGCCCGCAGGATCGCGGCCCGCACCGCCGGCGCGGGCCGCTCGTCGAGCTGTCGATGCGCGGCGCGCAGGCGCATCGCCTCGGGCGGCAAGGTTTCCGGTCGATCGGTCACAGGTTAGCCTTGAAAAGACCCGAACGATTCGCGCTGACGCGCGGTAGTCGATTCGCTTCGCTCACCGGTTCGCCCGCCACGGCTGCATGTTCGTCCTGAGCTTCGCGGTTGCATAGCGGATCCGGCTCTTTACCGTCTCGGCGCCCGCTCCGGTCACGTTCGCGATCTGCTCGTGCGTCAGTCCGGCGTCGACGTGCAACAAGAAGGCCTCGCGCTGCGCAGCCGGCAGCTGCTCGACAGCGGCGACAAACGCGCGTGCCTGAGCGCGGTTCACCGCCTCGACCTCGGGCTGCTGCGAAACGTCGGCGGCGACAAGGTCCAGTAGGGTGGCGTCACAGTCGGTTCCGGCCGGTTGATCGAGACTCTCGAGCACTTCGGGATCGCGTGCACGCCAATGGTCGATCAGGCGCGAGCGCGCAACCCTGTACAGCCAGGTCGTGAATGCCGCTTGCGGCCGATAGGACTTTGCCGCTCGAATGACGCTGATCCACACCTCCTGCAAAAGTTCGTCCGCGACGGCCTGGATCCGAACCGAACGCAGCAGGAACCGGTACACCGGACGCTCGTGCCGATCGTAGAGGCGCTCGAAGGCGGCCATGTCGCCGGCCGCAAAGCGCAGCATCAGGGACTCGTCCGCCTCAGCCAGATCGCCCTCGGCCATTGCCGCAGTATGCCGAATCGGCGACAAAGCCATCGCCCGACGCCGCGCCGATCACCAGCGCGCCGGAGGATCGGGTACGAAGTCGGCGCTGGCCGATCGTGGGAATGCGTGCGGCGCGTGCTCGTCGCCGGGAATCACGCCCATCGCGACCAGGCGGTCGCGGCGGTCGTACCGGATCACGATCACCTGGTCGGGTTGCTCGCGCGCGCGTTCGAAGCGGGTCGACGCGACGTGCGAAACTTCGCTCTGGCCATGCCCGGTTCCGAGCCGTTGCCGTTCCTGTGGCGCAGCTTCCGCTCTGGCACTTCCCAGTGCCGATGAATCGGCTGGGGCAGACGGTGTTCGGGCATACGGTGCTGGGGCGTACGGTGCCGGACGGCCCGCTTCTCGATCCGTCTCCCGCTTCGATTCGCTGCGTTCGGCGCCGCTCGTCGCAGCGCCGTCGTCGGCCTCACGGAACACCGCGATGCCGATGACGCCGACGTCGTCGGGACGGCCGGTCCTGGCCGCATACGAATCCTCGAGGCGCGTGAAAACGAAGTCCGCGACACGCTCCTGCGACTTTCTCCACCCAAGAACGTCAAAGGATGACCACGCCGGCAGGACATAGCCGCGCTGCCCCCAGGAGGCAGTCTCGCCGGTGACGGCATTGACGCCGTCGACCGAGACGACCCCTAAAATGCGTCCCGGCCATCGGCTGCGAATCGAAACGGCGTAGCGGTGGCCGGGAGTGCCGACCACCCACCGCTCACCCTGATGGGTATAGATCGTCAATTGCTCTCCGGTGGCTCGATCCAAGATCGCCACGTCGGCCATTCCAGCGGCGCATGGCGAAGGATCCTCGCCATCGCAACTGGCTAGGGATGAAGTTGCAGCGCACGCGGTGAGCAGTATCGTGATGCCGGCAAGCAGGGTCTGAATCATGGCGTCCTCGTCTGGGGGTATGCCGTCTTTAAACGCCGCGGCGCCGGGGACGGGGTTAAACCCAGAACGCTTGCGGCGGCGCTTGGCGGCGACCGGCTGCCGTGCTTGAATTCGACCCGGCGGACTTAAGAATTCCGCGCCAAGGGAGGAGATCGTCATGACCGCGATTGCCATTTTCGGCATATGCCTGTCGCTCGGCCTGCTGATGTTCCTTGCCTACCGCGGCATCAACGTGCTGCTGTTGGCCCCGATCATGGCGATGCTCGCAGTCCTGTTCAGCGGAGCCACGACGCCGCTGCTGCTGGGCACGTACACGCAGCTGTTCATGGTCGAACTTGGAAAGTACCTGGCAAAGTTCTTTCCCCTGTTCATGCTCGGCGCCCTGTTCGGCAAGGTGATGGACGACTCCGGCTCGGCCAAGGTGATCGCACACCAGATCGCGCGCTGGGCCGGCAAGAAGCAAGCGATCCTGGCGATCGTGCTCGCCTGCGGCGTGCTGACGTATGGGGGCGTGTCACTGTTCGTCGTCGCGTTCGCCGTGTATCCGATCGCCAAGTCGCTGTTCCGCCAGGAGAGCATCCCCAAGCGGCTGATTCCGGGTGCAATCGCTCTAGGCTCGTTCACGTTCACGATGACGGCTTTCCCCGGCACGCCGGCGATCCAGAACGCGATCCCGACCGCCTATTTCCACACGACACCGTTCGCTGCGCCAGGGCTAGGCATCATCGGCGGCTTGATCATGTTCGTCGGCGGCGTGCTGTGGCTGAATTTCAGAGCGGCCCGTGCGCGCGCGGCCGGCGAGGGTTACGGCGATCACAAGGATCAGACGGAGGAAGTCGAAGAGGCGTCGGGCGCCGGGAATCCGAGCTTCACGATCGCGCTGATTCCGATCGTGCTGGTCATCGGATTGAATTTCGTGTTCACCCAGTGGGTGATCCCGGCGATGGACACCGCATTCCTGTCGCAGCCCAAATATGGCGGAGTGAAGGTCGGGGCAGTGGCCGGAATCTGGTCGATCACCCTCGCGGTGGCGTGCGCAACCGTGTTCGCGTTCCTCGCCAACCGCAGCCGGCTTGCAAATGGGGTCGACACGGTCAACAAAGGCACTCTTGGCGCGATGCTGCCGATGCTGAACACCGCTTCGGAGGTCGGCTACGGCGGCGTGATCGCTTCGCTTGCCGCCTTCGGGGTCGTGCGCGATGCGATGATCGGTCTGAGCTCCAATCCGGTGGTCTCTGTGGCGATCACCGTCAATGTGCTGGCCGCGATCACCGGGTCGGCATCGGGCGGATTGAGCATCGCGATGGCCTCGCTGGGCGAGCAGTTCCTGAGCATGGCGCAGGCGGCGCACGTCAGCCCGGAGGTCATGCACCGGATCGCCAGCATGTCGGCCGGCGGGTTCGATTGCATGCCGCACAACGGCGCGGTGATCACGCTGCTCGGAATCTGCGGCCTGAAGCACCGTGAGTCGTTCCTTGACATCTTCGTCGTCGCATCGTGCATCACGGTGGTCGCCGGAATCTGCGTGATCATCCTGAATTCGCTGTTCGGAACGTTCTGAGCGCGGGAGTGCAACGATGAAACTATCGAGCCTGCTCGCCGCGGCGTTCTCTGCGTTGGGCGCCGCCACGCCGATGGTGCACGGGACGGAACTGCGCTTCGTGACCGCGGAACTGCCTCCCTACACGTTCCGGGTGCCGCCCGCCACTGTGGCGGAGATACCGGGCCCCGGACAAGGCCTGGTGCACGAGGCAGTGCTCGAGATGGCCAAACGGCTGAACATCAGCATCGCGATCGAGTACATGGACTGGGATGCCGCGCAGAAGCTCGCCATGAGCCAGCCCAACGTCGGCATCCTGTCGATCACGCGAACGCCGGAGCGCGAGGAGCACTACCAGTGGTGCTGCCGGATCGTGACCGACGACCTGATCCTGGTCGGCGGCCAGGGCGTGGACGTCTCAAGCCTGGAGAAAGTCAAGGATCGGCCAATCGGGGTGCTGTTCCATAGCGGTGCCGAGGCGCTCGTGCGCTCGCTCGGGTTTTCGCGGATCCACACGTCACCCGAAGAATGGCTGAACGCCACCAAGATGGAGGATCGGCGCATCGACGCTTGGCTCGCTCCGCGGCTGATGGTGATCCACGCCTACAAGGAGATCGGCGCAAACGCTTCGACGCTGAACTTCGGACAGATCGTGCGGCCAAGCGAGATCTATCTGGCCTTTTCCAAGGGCACGCCCGAGGCCGAGGTGGCGCGCTGGGGCGGGGCGCTGAAGGCGATCCAGGACGACGGCACGCTTGACGGGATCCTGGCACGCTACAGCCGCTTGAAGGTCGAGCCGATCGCGGACGAGCAAAGGCGCTTCACGCGCGGATCGATCTTGTGGAACAACTAGACCCGAAGGGGGATCGGACGTCGTGAGCGCTCGCCTCCTGCTGGCCGAGTTACGCGCCATGTACAGCGGCAAAATCGTCGGCGCGAAAGACGCGGTACGCCTGATCCGCGATGGCGATACCGTTGCCACCGGCGGCTTCGTCGGAATCGGCTTTGCCGAGTCGATCGCCATCGCGCTCGAAGAACTGTACCTGGCGGCCGAGGACGGCTTTCCGCAAGCTACCGGCAGGCCGTGCAACCTCACGCTGGTGTATGCGGCCGGCCAGGGCGACGGCAAACAGCGTGGCCTCAATCACCTCGGGCACGAGGGCCTGGTGCGCCGCGTGATTGGCGGACATTGGGGCCTGGTCCCCGCATTGCAGCGGCTGGCGATTGCCGACCGGATCGAGGCGTACAACCTGCCGCAAGGCGTGATCACGCATCTGTATCGCGACATCGCGGCACGCAGGCCAGGGCATCTATCCCGCGTTGGCCTGGGCACCTTCGTCGACCCGCGTTTCGGCGGCGGCAAACTCAATTCGCGAACGACCGAAGACCTGGTCGAGCTGATCACGATACACGGGGAGGAGTGCCTCATGTACCGGACGTTCCCGATCCACGTCGGAATCATCCGAGGCACGACCGCCGATGCGGACGGCAACGTGACGATGGAAAAGGAGGCGTTGACCCTGGAGGCCCTGTCAATAGCGACGGCGGTGCGGAACAGCGGCGGCGTCGTGATCGTGCAGGTCGAACGGGTGGCCGAGCGCGGCACGCTCAGCCCGCGCCAGGTGAAGATCCCCGGAGTACTGGTCGACTGCGTCGTGCAGGCAGCGCCCGAACACCACTGGCAGACGTTCGCGGTGCCCTACGACCCGGCCTTTGCGGGAGAGATCCGCGTCCCCGCCGCTTCGGCGGATGCGATGCCGATGAGCGAGCGCAAGATCGTCGCGCGCCGCGCCGCCCTGGAGCTGCGGCCCAACAGCGTCGTGAATCTCGGGATCGGCATGCCCGAAGGAATCGCCGAGGTCGCAGCCGAGGAGCGCATCGCAGACCTGATCACCCTGACGGCCGAACCGGGGGTGATCGGCGGGATCCCTGCGGGGGGACTGAATTTCGGGGCGGCGATCAACACGCAGGCGGTGATCGACCAGCCGTACCAGTTCGACCTGTACGACGGCGGCGGTCTGGATCTCGCATTCCTGGGACTGGCGCAGGCCGACCGCGAAGGAAACGTCAACGTCAGCCGGTTCGGCAACAAGCTGGCCGGTGCAGGCGGCTTCATCAACATCAGCCAGAACGCGAAGAAAGTCGTTTTCGTCGGCACCTTTTGCGCCGGCCGACTGCAGACGGCGATTGACAGTGGGCGGCTGGCGATCCTCGACCAGGAGGGATTGGCCAAGTTCGTGCGCGAGGTCGAGCACCGGACCTTCAGCGGCCGCCTCGCGGCAGGACGCAGCCAGCCGGTGCTGTACGTGACCGAGCGCTGCGTGTTCGCGCTGACCGAGGAGGGGTTGGAGCTGATCGAGGTGGCACCGGGCATCGATCTGGCGCGAGACATCCTGGCGCGGATGGACTTCGAGCCAATCATCCGCGGCACGCCGCGCCCGATGGATGCACGCATATTCCGGCCGACCGCGATGGGCTTGCGCGATGAGATGCTGAGCGTGCCGCTGCCGCGCCGGCTTTTCTATGACGAGAAGCAGAACATTCTGTTCATCAATTTCGAGGGTTACTCGGTGCGTACTCGCGAAGATGTCGACACGATCCGGCAAGCCGTCGAGCAACGCATCGGGGGGCTGGGACGCAAGGTTTTCGCGATCGTCAACTACGAGAACTTCTCTCTCCAGCCGGAGGTGGTGGACACCTATTCGGACATGGTGCGCGACCTGATGCAGCACTACTACATCGACGTGACGCGCTATACGACCAGCGCTTTCCTGCGATTGAAGCTTGGCGAGGCGCTGAACGAGCGCGGCGTCGCTCCCCACATCTTCGAAAGCGCGGACGAGGCTCACGAGCAGCTGCAGAATATCGAGCCTCGAATGCGAGGCTAGCGCTCGGATCGGGCGCGAGCGATGCCCGGAATCGAGCTCGAGGCGCTGCAGTTCGATCCGAAGGGGGCGCCATTTTCGACGCGCTACGGCGACGTGTACGCCAGCCGCGGCGGCGCTCTCGGGCAAGCTCGCCACATATTTCTCGACGGCAACGATCTTCCGTCGCGATGGGCTGGGCGGGAACAGTTCGTGATCGTCGAAACCGGCTTCGGACTGGGGGTCAACTTCCTGGCGACCTGGCAGACCTGGCGCGAGGATCCCGGCCGCCCGCGCAGGCTGCACTTCGTATCGGTCGAACGCCACCCGCTGCTGCCAGCGGGCTTGGCCGGCTGCGCGCCGCCTGTGCTGGCCGCGCTCGCAGCGCAATTGGCGAATCGCTGGCCGCTGCCGATCACCGGGCTTCACCGCCTCGTGTTCGAGAATGGTGCGGTTGTGCTGACGCTCGCGTTGGGCGATGCGCGCGAGTGGATTCCCGAATTGGCGCTCGGGGCCGATGCCTTCTACCTCGACGGTTTCGCGCCGGACCGCAACCCGGAAATGTGGGAGGCGCCGCTATTGAAAGCGCTGGCTCGATTGGCGCGCCCCGGCGCTACTTTGGCCACGTGGACCGCCGCGCGCTCCGTGCGGGAGGCGCTGGCAGCCGCCGGATTCGAAGTGGAGCTACGCCCCGGATTCGAAGCAAAGCGCCACATGCTCACCGCCCGATACGCGCCACGCTTTCGCACGCGACGGCACGAACCCGCCTCGCCATACCGCGGAGCGCGCGAGGCGGTCGTGGTCGGCGCCGGGCTGGCGGGTTGCGCGAGTGCCGCCACGCTTGCGCGCCGCGGCTGGCAGGTTCAACTGCTCGACGCCGCTGCAGAGCCCGCCGGCGGCGCCTCTGCGCTGCCTTGCGGCCTGCTGCACCCCTGGCTCACCGCCGATGACAGCCACGCGTCTCGCTTGGCGCGCGCAGGCTTCCTGCTGGCGCGGCAGCACCTTGCCGAGCTGCGCTCGCCAGAGTCGCTGATCAAAACGTGCGGAGTTTTGCAGCTCGCCGACAACGCGCAGCCGCGATGGCCCGATCTGCTAAGGCTGCAGCGATGGCCGCCCGAATTTGTTCGATGGTTTTCGCCGCAGGAAGCCGAGCGCGCGGTCGGACTGCGTCCCCGCAGCGGCGGACTGTGGTTCGAGGCTGGCGCGGTCGTGTCCGCGGCCGCGTGGTGCCGCGCGATGCTCGCCGGCTCAGCAGCAGTTCGATGGCAAGGCGGGCGGCGCGCGCTGCGGATCGAGCGGCACTCGTCCGGCGTGTGGCGGATCGAGGATGGTCACGGAACGATCGCTCAGGCGCCCGTGGTCATCGTTGCCTGTGCAATGGATGCGCCTCGCCTGTTGCAATCGCAGTTCGCTCGGGTGCGGCCAGTGCGCGGGCGCCTGACGCGCCTCGCAGCCGGGGACCTCGCCGCCTTGCGAGCTGCGATCTCGGGACAAGGAACCGTCGCTCCCACCCTCGATGGGCGCGTGGTTGCAGGTGCAACATACGAGGAGGTCGCACCCGGTGAGGAGGCCGGCCTTGCTGAACGGACGGGTCACGAGGGCAACTTGCAGCGCCTCGCGCATCTTCTCGCGCAACCGGCTTCGGTGCAGATCGACCGAATCGACGACGCTTTTACCGCAACGCGCTGCGTCGCGCACGACCGCACGCCGTTGGCAGGCGCGGTGGCCGACGAGCACGCGTCGCTCGCCGCATCCGCCGAGCTGCAAGGAGGGCACCTTGCCGATCTGCCGAGGAGGCAGGGCTTGTACTGCAGCTTCGCGCTCGGCTCGCGTGGACTGACGCTGGCGCCGCTGCTGGGCGAAACGCTCGCGTGCCTGATCGAAGGCGAACCGCTGCCGATCGAGCGGTGCCTGGTCCGCTCGGTCGATCCGGCGAGGTTCCTGCTGCGGCGTCTGCGTACGACGCGCGCGGAGTGATCCCGATATGCGTTTCATTTCCGTGACCTTCGCTCGCGCCGACATGCCGCGACGTACCGCGACGTACCGCGACGTACCGGATTGCCGGCCGATTCCCGTATTGACTATTGACAATGGCGACGGCGCGTCGACATCCTTCGCCGGCGCTCAAGCGCAGAAGCTCGAGCGCGCCGCGGCCAACCTACGGGCGCGGTTCACCGAAAAGAGCGCGGGGGTGGACAAGTGAACAAACGGGACAGGGCGGCCGTCCTACTGATGGCCCGCAGTGCATTGATCGCAGCTGCGCTGGCTTGCGCGAGCACAGCGCATGCGAGCCGCTGCTCGGACCTGATCCAGGCATTCGGCAGCCAGCTTGCCGACGTGCAGTGTTTCGAGAGCGCAGATCTCACCACGAACAACGCGGCGACGACTCCCGCCGATAACGCGCTGACGCCGCCGCTACCCTTCTTCGCCTTCACGCCGCAGATGGACCGTAGCGTGATCGCGCCGGTCGCCGGGCAGCGCACGCCGATTACGAAGGCGGTGCCCGGAGTCCAGCTCGATGCGCGGATCGCGAGCGATCCGACCGGACAGGCCCGTTTCCTGCTGCGGATGCCGGACAACTGGAACGGCCGCCTCGTGGTTGCCGGAGCATCGGGAACGCGCAGCGAATTCAACGGCGACTTCGCCTGGAGCGACTATGTCGTTCAGCAGGGTTACGCTTATGCGTCGCAGAACAAAGGCGTGTTGAATCTGCGGCTGCATGGCGCGAGCGATCCCCCGGGCTGCCGGCTCAATCCCGTACGGCCGGTGTTTGTGAATTTCTATGACGACGACCCGGGACAACCCTTCGCGCGTTGGCGCGAATACATGATCGCCGCCGCAAAGCTGGCCCGCGTGGGGCTGCAGGCACATTACGGACACAAGCCGCGCTACACGTACGCGGTCGGCACCTCCAACGGCGGCTACCAGGTGCGGCGAGCGATCGAGACGGCGCCGGAGTTGTTCGACGGCGGGGTCGACTGGGAAGGCACGTTCGTCGACTCTGGCGCGCCCAATTTATTGACCGACCTGCCGCCGGCTGTTCTGAACTTTCCCGACTACGTGAGTTCCGGTTTCAGCGCGAGCAGCACCGCGGCGCAGAACATCCGTGCCGCGGGTTATCCACCGGACATCGTGATCGGCGCTGCCTCGCTTTGGAACAACCATTACGGCACGACGACCGACGCCGGTTTCTGGGAAGTCACGTTCTGTCAGTGGCAGAAGCGGCTCGACCCGACCTACGACACCTATGGCGCCGGAACCGGAACATACAACTACATCGCACGCCTGTCGGTGTCGGACGTCGGGCAGCAGCTGGCGGACTTTGCAACAACCGGGCGCATCCAGCAGCCGTTGATCACCGTGGCCGGAACGATGGATTCGCTGCTGCCGATCGATCACCATGCGCGCGCTTATGCGCGCAAGGTCCATGCAGCAAGAGGCGAGGGACAGGATTCCGGCGAGGCGCCGCCCTACCGACTGTACGAAGTGCAAAACGGCAACCACATCGAGTCGTACCGGGCCACCTTCCCGCAGCTGGAGCTGATCGAGCCGCACGCGCAGCACGCGTTCGATCTGCTGGTGCAGCACGTCGAAGGCGGCAGTCCGCTGCCGCCCGACCAGTGCATTCCACGCGGAGGGCAGATCCTGGATCCGCCTCCAGAGCCGGGCCACTGCGCGTCGCTGTTCGCGCAATAACACGCTTGCCGCTTTGCGCCTCGCCGCTCCGTGGCTGCTGCCTGCCATCGGCGTCGGTGCACTGGTCGCGTTGCTGCTGAGGCGAACCGTTGCCGAGCCGGTGCCTTTGATGCTGACGGCGATCCTCGGCAAAGGCGAAGTCCGTTGACGGCGGGGAAACCCGTCAAACGGGGCTGCCTTTCAGGAATGCGGCCAATTCAGCGTCTTCCGTTTGCGCGTGCACGACGAACCAACCCAGCAGATCGTCGCAGAAACGGCGGGTGCCATCGACGTCGCCCGCATCGAATCGGCGGCGCACATCCGCCACCCACTCGAGCAGTCGCTCGTGCGCGCGCCGGTGCCGGTCCAGGTGTGGGTAAGCCTCCTGCCGCATGAACTCCTCCTCGATCGCACAGTGCCGCAATAGATGCTTGTGCAGCGCGAGCAGATGCGTTCCGAGGTCGGCCTCGGCCGGATCCAGCAGGGCATCGAGGATGTCCTGGAATTCGCGGTGCAGATCGTCGATCGGCTTGAAACCGATCAGAAGGCTGTCGTGGCGGAAGCCAGGAACGACGGCGGGCGTCATGGAAGCTCTCCGTGCTGACACGGAGCCAGCTTAGATGCGCTCTGGCCGCCGCCTTTGATCGAAAACAAACATGCCCGCGATCGAGTTGCATTCCGTGTCCGGATCGCGCCAGGCGTGCAGCCGTGCGCTGCCCGGCGCGATTCGGGCACGGTGATACAGTGCGGCTTTTTTGCCGCGGTCCGATCGTGCGATTTCGCTTCTTGGCTCTTCTCGCCCCCGTTGTCCTAGCAGGTTGTCTGGGAAATAGCGGTAGCTCCGAGCCCCCGCCCACCGGTGTCATGCCGGTCATGGGCGACGGCATCGTGGGGATCACGTGGATGCCGATTTTCGGCGTCAACTACATGGCGTTCACCTCGACCAATCCAACGCTGACCACGGACAACTGGACCGATCCGGGCATTGGCGGTTTCGCGGTCCTGAACGGCGGAACCAGTTCCGTGCCGCCGGCGCTGCTGTGCAGTTCGTTCCCTGGCCAAGCCGTCAATGGTCTGCCGTACTACTTTACGGTCGACGCCCACACCGGCACATCACCCGGCGGCGCCGGCAGCCCGACCGTCATGGCATTGGCCCGTTCGGCCGGCGGCAACGGCACGTGGAGAGTAGGGACACCGATGGGGACGAACCTCAACGGCGTGGGCTATGCGACGATCACGCCCTGTGAGCCCAACTCACTTCCGACCGGCGTCTACGCTGCGGTCGGCCCCGTTGGCGCCATTTTCACCAGCCCCGACGGCAAGACCTGGAGCTCCCGAACGCCTGTTGGCTATTCCACGGATCTGTTCGCCGTCGCGACGAACACGATATTCGGAATCCCCCCGAACCCTCCCAGCCTGCTGTTTGTGGCGGTCGGCTCGGGCGGTGCCGTGGTCCGGAGCACGGATGGCGTCACGTGGACAGCGACGGTCGCGACGAACGCGTCGTTGCCGACGCTGCGCGCTATTGCCGTTGCGACTGGCGTATTCGTCGCAGTCGGCGACAACGGGCGCATCCAGACCAGCATCGACGGGGTGAGCTGGACGGTTCGCCCGTCGAACACGACGGTGAACCTGCACGCGATCAACTGCACGGGTACGATCTGCGTGGCGGCGGGAGACTCGGCAGTCGTAGAGATTTCGTTCGATTCCGGCAACACCTGGGGCGAGCAGTCGCTGGGAACCAGCGGTGTGGCGCTGCGAGCCGTTGCCTACGGCAATTTCGACAACAACGAAACGGGCACCAACGTGGTAGGAGTCGACGGCACTACGGCCATTAACACGTGGGTGGTCGTGGGCGACGGCGGCACAGCGTATGCGGGCAACACGATCGTCTCGAGCGCCTCGGCGATCTGGAACCCGGTTCCCATCTCGGGTGCGGGCAATCTGATCGCGGTTTCGTACACGACGCAGTTCGTCGCCGTCGACAATTCCGGCAATGCGTTCACCAGCCAGATCGCTGTCACCTGGTCGCCGCCTGTGGCCACCGGAATCGGCGATCCCGTTTCAATGACGACGAACCAGCACGGATTCGTGCTGGCCGGGAGCTCGGGCGACAATACTTCGTCGTTTTGAGCTCAGCCGGTGACCAGGCGGTAGCCGACCGCCGTCTCCGTCAGCAGGTGACGCGGCCGCGCAGGGTCGGCCTCCAGCTTGCGCCGCAAGTGCCCCATGTAGATCCGCGCGTAGTGCTCGTGCTCGACGTAGGCCGGCCCCCACACTTCGCGCAGGATCTGCCGGTGTGTCAGCACGCGATCGGCGCTGGCGGCAAGCAGCGCGAGCAGCCGGTATTCGATCGGCGTCAGATGCACCACCTGGCCGGCACGGCGCACGCGCCGACTCGAGAAATCGATCTCGATATCGCCCGCCCGGAATACCGGTTCGCCCGAATCAGCGCCGGCGCGCGGCCTTCGCCGCGCCAGCGCGCGCACCCGCGCCAGCAGCTCACCGATTCCGAATGGCTTGGTCAGATAATCGTCCGCGCCCGAATCGAGCGCCTCGATCTTGTCCTGCTCGGCCCCGCGCGCCGACAGCACCAGGATCGGCGAACCGGACCAGGCGCGCATCGACCGCACCAACTCGATTCCGTCGCCGTCCGGAAGCGCCAGATCGAGGACGACGAGGTCCGGACGCCGGGTCGCGGCCTCCGTCAGGCCCTGCTTCAATGTTGCCGCCTCGGTCACCCTCCAGCCCTCGGATTCGAGCGCAGCGCGCACAAAGCGGCGAATCTGCGGCTCATCTTCCACCACGATCGCTGCCGCAGCTGCGCTCATTGGCGCTCCGCTGCATGGCCTGCCGCAGCCACGTCCGCCGGCGAGGCCTCCTGCGGCATCTGCGGCGGCTCGCGCCGCGGCAAGGTGATACGGAAGCAGGCGCCGCCTCCTGCCGCGGGCTCTGCAACCAGCAAACCATGATGGGCCTGCACAATTGCGCGCGCCAGCGCCAGCCCCAGTCCCACTCCGGGGCGGGCGTCCTCGCGGTTGCCGCGCTCGAATGGTTCGAAAACAAGCTGTTCGCGGCCCGCTGGCAAGCCCGGCCCGTTGTCGCATACGCGCACAATCAGTTGCTCGGGCTGGGCGTCGGCCTCGATCCGGATGCGGCTACCAGCGGGCGTGTATTTGGCGGCGTTCTCCAACAGGTTGGCGAACACTCGTTCCATCAACAGCGCGTCGTATTCGACCAGCGGCAGATCCTCCGGCAGCTCGACCTGGACGCTGTGGCGCGCCAGCGCGTCCTGCAGCGAGGCCAGTGCAGTGCCGATCGTCTCCTCCAGCGCATTCCAGCGCAGGTTCAGTCGCGTCGCGCCGGCATTCAGGCGCGCCATCTCGAGAAGATTCTCGAGCATGCGCCCGATGCGGCGCGCCTGCTCGGCCAGCCCGCGCGCGGTCTCTGTCTGCGACGGCGTAAGCGCGGGAGTTTGCAGCAAGAGCGAGTCGGCCAATCCGATCAGCGCCGCCACCGGCGTGCGCAGATCGTGCGACAGCGACGACAGCACCGTGTTGCGCAGCCGCTCGGTCTCGATCGCGGTCGCCGCCCCGCGTGCCACCTCGACGTAATGAACGCGTTCCAGCGAAATGCCGATGAGCGAGGTAAACGTGTCGAGCTGCTGGCGCATCTCGGGAATCCGCAGTAGCCGGCGCGACGTTGGTTTCAGCACGATGACGCCGCGAACTCGCATCGGCGCCCGCAGGGGCAGATACAGGCACTTCGAGCCGGCCAGCGTGTCAGTGTCGAGACCGGCCGGCGCCGCTCGATCGAAACTCCACTGCGCGGCGCCCAGATCGACCTCCTCCGGCATCTGGGGCGGCGCACGCAGCCGGCCGCCCTCGTCCGGCAGCAGCACCGCCACCTGGGACTGGAATGTCGCTGCCACCGCCGCTTGCGCCCGCTCGACGATCGGCTCCAGTTCCAGCTGGGACGACAGTTCACGAGCGAACTCGAACAGCACGCGGGCACGCTCCTCTCGATGCTGCGAAACGCGCGCCGAATAGCGCAGGCCGGCCGTCAACTGCCCGACCAGAAGTCCTGCAGCCAGCATCACGCCGAACGTGACGGAATATTTGAGGTCGGTCACCGCGAACGAGTTGTAGGGCGGTACAAAGAAGAAGTCGAACAGACCCACGCCCAGCACCGCCGCCAGAAGGGCGGGCCCGCGCCCCAGACGCAGCGCGGCCGTAACGGTCGCAAGCAAGTACAGCATCACAACGTTGGCCAGATCCACTCGCGTGCGAAGCGGCACCAGCACCAGTGTCAGCAGCGCGCACAGGGCAGCGGCCCACCCGTAGGAGCTCCAGTCGACCTGGCGTGCGCCGGTCTCGTCCGGCACAGATGAAAACTGCGGCCGAGGCGGCGCGTCGGTGCGAGCGACGAAGAAGATGTCCGCGTCGGGCAGTTTGCGCGCCAGTCGGATGCTCAGGGCGGCCAGGTTCGGCAGAGCGTGAAAATCCCGGCGGCCGATCACGATGCGCGACACGTTGTTGCGGCGTGCGAACTGCGCGAGTCCATCGGCAGCGTCGGTGCAGACGACCACCGCCGAGCGGCCGCCGAGCGATTCAGCCAAGCGCAATCGATCGAGGATGCGCTGCCTCTGAACCTCCGGCAGGCGCTGCAGCGCCGGTGTTTCCGCGTACACAGCGAACCATTCAGCATTTAGCTCCTGCGCCAGCCGAGCACCGCTGCGTACGACCTGGTCGCCGCCCTCGTGCGGTCCAACGGTGACCATCAGGGAGGCGGCCGTCTTCCACACCGGCGCGATCGCCTTGGCTTCGCGATACGCCTGGACGTCCTCCTCGACGCGCTCGGCCGTTCGGCGAAGCGCCAATTCGCGCAGTGCGATCAGGTTGCCCTTACGGAAGAAGTTCTTGCGCGCCCGTTCGGCCTGTTCCGGCAGATAGACCTTGCCAGCTCGCAAGCGCGCGAGCAGCTCCTCGGCGGAAAGGTCCACCAGTACGACCTCATCGGCCCGGTCGAAGAAGCGGTCCGGAATCGTCTCGGCCACCGGAATGCCGGTGATGCCGGTGACCACATCGTTCAGCGACTCGAGGTGCTGAACATTCAGCGTGGAGAACACATCGATGCCGGCGTCGAGCAGCTCCTCGACGTCCTGCCACCGCTTCGGGTGGCGCGAACCCGGCGCGTTGGTATGCGCCAGCTCATCGACGAGAAGCAAAGCGGGCTTGCGCGCGATCGCGGCGTCCAGATCGAACTCCTGCACGGCGACGCTTCGCATCTGCACGCGCCGCCGCGGCAAAATGGTCAGGCCGACCAGCAGAGCCTCGGTTTCGGTGCGGCCATGCGTTTCGACCAAGCCAATGACCACGTCGACGCCGTCTTCTGCCAGTCGACGCGCCGCCGACAGCATCGCGTAGGTCTTGCCGACACCCGCCGAAGCGCCGAAATAGACGCGCAAACGCCCACGCCGCGCCTGGCCCGCGGCCTGGCCGGCCTCATCCGCCTGTATCGCGGCCAGCAGCGCGTCCGGGTCGGGCCGCTGGTCCTCGGTGCCTGTCAAGGCTTGATCGCGTCCAATGCCAGGTTCAATTCCAGCACGTTGACCCGAGGCTCCCCGATCAGTCCCAGCCAGGGCTCCTCGGTGTGATCCGCAACCAGTTTACCCACGCGAGCCTCGTCCAGGCCGCGCGCATGTGCGACCCGCGCAACCTGAGCCAACGCCGACCGCGGGCCGATGTCGGGATCGAGGCCACTGGCAGAGGCGGTTGCGAGGTCGGCCGGGATCGCCGCGCGAAACGGCGGATCGGCCGAGCGCAGCGCGTCGATGCGACCCTTGGCCTGATCCACCAGCGCGGGGTTGGTGGCAGCCAGGTTCGAGCCCGTCGAGCCGGCGCCGTTGTACGGCATCGGAGATGTAGCCGACAGGCGCCCCCAGAAGTATTTCGGATCGGAGAAGTTCTGGCCGATCTGATGCGAGCCTACGAGCTTGCCGTCTCGGCTTACGAGGCTGCCGCCGGCCTGCCACGGGAACAATATCTGCTCCACTGCGGTCATCAGCAACGGATAGACAAGCCCGGTCAACACGGACAGCAATACAAACAGAACGACCGCGGGTTTGACGATTTCGCGCACGGCTCCTCCTTACGCAAGGCCGGTCGCGGCCAGCAGCACGTCGATGGCCTTGATTCCAATGAACGGCACGATGATCCCGCCGACCCCATAGATCAGCAGATTGCGACGAAGCAGCACGCTTGGGCCGAGCGCGCGGTAGCGAACGCCGCGCAGCGCGAGCGGGATCAGTGCGACGATGATCAACGCGTTGAAGATCACCGCTGACAGCACTGCCGAGTTCGGCGTAGCCAGGTGCATGATGTTCAGCACGTTCAGTTGCGGGTAGGTCGTAGCAAACGCGGCCGGGATGATCGCGAAATACTTGGCCACGTCGTTCGCAACCGAAAACGTCGTCAAGGCTCCGCGCGTCATCAGCATCTGCTTGCCGATTTCGACGATCTCGATCAGCTTGGTCGGATTGCTGTCCAAATCGACCAAGTTGCCGGCTTCCTTGGCCGCCTGGGTTCCGGAATTCATCGCCACCGCAACGTCAGCCTGCGCCAGGGCGGGCGCATCGTTGGTGCCGTCGCCGGTCATCGCCACCATCTTGGCCTGCGCCTGGTGCTCGCGGATCAGCTTCAGCTTCGCCTCGGGAGTCGCCTCGGCCAGGAAATCGTCCACCCCCGCCTCGGCAGCGATCGCGGCAGCGGTCAGGCGGTTGTCGCCGGTGATCATCACGGTGCGGATTCCCATTCGCCGCAGTTCGGCGAAACGCTCCTTGATGCCTCCCTTGACGATGTCCTTCAGCTCGATGACACCCAGCGCGCGGGCTGTGCCGACCTTCTCGGCGACCGCAAGCGGAGTTGCGCCACGCCGGCCGATGTCCTCGGCCAGACGGTTCAGCGCGTCCGGGAAGCGCCCGCCGTTGCTTTCGACGTAGGCGCGCACGGCTTCGACTGCGCCCTTGCGCAATTGCCGATTGGGCAGATCGACGCCGCTCATCCGCGTTTGCGCCGAAAACGGAACGAACTCGGCGTGCATCGCTCTCAGGTCGCGCTCGCGCAGGTTCAGGCGCTGCTTGGCGAGCACGACGATACTGCGGCCTTCAGGCGTTTCGTCCGCCAGAGAAGCAAGCTGCGCCGCGCCTCCGAGCTCGGATTCCGTCACGCCCGGCACCGGGTGGAACGACGTGGCCTGGCGATTGCCGAGCGTGATCGTGCCGGTCTTGTCGAGCAGGAGCACATCGACGTCGCCCGCCGCCTCGACCGCGCGGCCAGAGGTAGCGACCACGTTGGCCTGCAGCATTCGCCCCATCCCGGCGACTCCGATGGCCGAAAGCAGGCCGCCGATCGTCGTGGGGATCAGGCAGACGAGCAGCGCGATCAGCACCGTGATCGTGATCGTCGATCCGGCACCGGCGGTCTGTACGCTGAACGCCGACATCGGATACAGCGTGACGCACACGAGCAGGAACACCAGCGTCAGCGCGATCAGCAGAATCGTCAGCGCAATCTCATTGGGCGTCTTGCGCCGCTTCGCGCTTTCGACCATCGCGATCATCCGATCCAGGAACGTATCACCGGGATCGGCCGTCACGCGCACCACCAGCCAGTCCGACAGCACGCGCGTGCCGCCGGTCACTGCGCAGAAATCGGAACCCGCGGCACGGATCACCGGCGCGGATTCGCCCGTGATCGCGCTTTCGTCCACCGATGCAATGCCCGAGACGACCTCGCCGTCGGCAGCGACGATCTGGCCCGCTTCGACCCGGTACAAGTCGCCCTTGCGCAGCGCGGTGGCAGGCACCTCGTCAAAAGGCCCATCCTGATTCGAGCCACGCAGACGGCGCGCAGGCGTTGCCGTCTTCAGGCCTCGCAGCGAGGCGGCTTGCGCCTTGCTGCGGCCTTCGGCCAAGGCCTCGGCGAAGTTGGCAAACACGACGGTGAACCACAACCAGAGGCTGATCGCCAAAATGAAGGCGGCGGGGGCCTCGCCCTTGCCGACCAGCGCCTGCACCCACAACAGCAGCGTCAAAATGCTGCCGACATAGCAGACGAACATCACCGGGTTGCGCCACTGCACGCGCGGGTCGAGCTTGAGCAGCGACTCGAGCAGCGCCGGGCGCACCAGCTTCGGATCAAACAATGGGAGCCGGGCGTGCGTCATATAGTTAGGGAGAAAAGACCCGAACGACCCGCCTTATCCAAGCTCATTTGCTAACTCCCGAAAATAGTTGCAGGTGCTCGGCGGCCGGGCCGAGAGCGAGTGCCGGCACATACGTCAGCGCGCCGACCAGGAAGATCGTGCCGATCAGCAGCGCGACGAACAGCGGACCGTGCGTCGGCATCTTTCCGGCGACGGCTTCCGAGCGCTTCTTCAGCGCCATGTTGCCGGCCAGCGCCATCACCGGAACGATCGTGCCGAAGCGGCCGAGCCACATCGCAACCGCCAGTCCCAGGTTGTAGAAGCGCGTGTTGACGTTCACCCCGGCAAAGGCGCTGCCGTTGTTGTTGGTGCTCGATCCCCACGCGTACAGGATCTGCGAAAGGCCGTGCGGGCCCGGGTTGCTGATCGCGGCGCGGCCCGCCTCGAGCGCCAGGCTGAGTGCGGCGCCGGACAGCACCACGATCGGCGTCAGCAGGATCGCGATCGACACCATTTTCATGTCGTAGCTCTCGATCCGCTTTCCCAGGTATTCGGGCGTGCGCCCGATCATCAAGCCGGCGATGAACACCGCGGTCAGCACATACACCAGCATCGTGTACAGGCCGGTGCCGACTCCACCGAAGATCACCTCGCCCAGCAGGATCAGGGTGAGCGGGACGGCGCCTCCGAGCGGCATGAAAGAGTCGTGCATCGAGTTGACCGCGCCGCACGAGGTGCCGGTGGTAATCGCTGCAAACATCGTCGAGGCAACCACGCCGAAGCGGGTCTCTTTGCCTTCGAAATTGCCGGCGTCCGCAGCGACACTGGCGGCGGTCAGACGCGGGTTGGTGGTCGACTCGGCGTAGAACGCGGCTGACATGAATGCGATCATCACGACCGCCATCGCAGCCAAAATGGTCCAGCCCTGGCGCGCGTCTCCCACCATGCGCCCGAATGCGAGCACGATCGCGGTCGGCAGCAGCAAGATCGAAAGCATCTGGATGAAGTTGGTCAGCGCAGTCGGGTTTTCGAACGGGTGCGCCGAATTGGCGTTGAAGAACCCCCCGCCGTTGGTGCCGAGATTCTTGATCGCTTCCTGCGAAGCGACCGGGCCGCCCGGGATCTGCTGGGTGTGCGTGGTCAAGTGCTCCGTTACCGGTTTGCCCTGCGAATCGAGCACCGGCTGCCCGGCAGAATCGAGCTTCGGTGCGTCGTAGGCTGTGGCATCCAGCGTCGTGACCTCGGTGAAGCCTTTCAGGTTCTGGATCGAACCCTGCGCCACCAACACCGTCGCGTACACGACGCAGATCGGAATCAGCACCCAAAGGGTGATTCGGACAACATCGACCCAGAAATTGCCGATGGTTCCGGCCTCCTCACTGGCCGCCGGTGTGTCCTGGCCACGCCGGCCCAACCCGCGCGTCAGCGCGAACGCAACGGCCAACCCGGTCGCCGCCGACAAGAAGTTCTGCACCGTCAGCGCCAGCATCTGGGTAAGGTGGGCCATCGTCTGCTCGCCCGAATAGCCCTGCCAGTTCGTGTTGGTGACGAAGCTCACCGCCGTGTTGAAGGCGCTGCCTTGCTCGACCGCCGAAAATGCGGCCGGATTCAGCGGCAAGCCAGCCTGGATCCGCTGGAGCAGATACACGGCGGCGACGCCGAGCGTGTTGAACGCGAGCAGCGCAAGGGTGTAGCGGGGCCAGCGCTGTCCGCGCTGCGGATCGATTCCCGCCAAGCGCCACAGCGGCCGCTCCACCGCTCGTACGAAACGCGAGCTGCGGCCGAAATCGTGCGAGGCCACGCGCAGCAGCCATGCACTCAGCGGCCAGCCGAGCGCCAACAGGATCAGCGCGAACAGCAGCAGCGTGAGCCAGAATTGGACCTGCATAGGCGCCACTCTCAGAAGTTCTCAGCGTCGAACATCGCGACGCACAGGTACACCAGCAAACCGATCGAAACGATCATTCCTACCCACAGCATTTCGTGACCTCTCCCAGTCGATTTCGCTACGGAAGCGCGCGCCTGGCCGCTTTGCGCGCCGCTAGGCTTTCCCCCGCGCTGCCAGGTGTTCGCAGAACCGTGCAAGAGCTACCGCGCCGACAAAAAGCACGGCGATCAGCGCCGCCATCAAAGCGTCCGCCATCCCAATCTCCTGGTGCCGAGCGCAAGCACGATAGGCTGCCCCGAATCGAAACGGCGCAAATGTTCGCGCGCGCCGTGTAAAGAAGGCGCAAAAACGTACAAAAACGTAAGGAAGGTGAAAAATCAGGCCTGAGCCGCGGCGCGTGGTGACGCGGGCCACGCGGCCAGCAGGATCGCCGCCAGCGCGAAGCCGAGCGCGAACGCGTGCTCCCAGGCCAGGTGCTCGCCCAGCACAACGACCGCGACCGCCGTGGTCGACAGCGGCAGTGCTACGGTGAAAACGCCGGCAAACGCCGCCGGGATCCGGCGAAGTCCGGACATCCACAAGGCCACAGCTACGACACTCGCTGACACCGAATAAAACACCAGATACGCCCAGTAGCGCGGTGCGATCGCGGCCACGTCGAGCCGCGCGATCTGCCAAAGACCCAGCGGCGTCGTCAGCACCAGGCCCCACAGATTGATCCAGGCCGAAACCCGCATCGGCGTGCGCGTGGCAGCAAGCCGCTTGCCGATCACTACGTACAGCGCCTCACAGCACACTGCCGCAAACACCAGCGCACTGCCGAGCCAGCTCGCCGAATGCACGCCCGCATCGGCTTTTCCGATCTGCGCCAGTGCGATTCCGGTGCCGGCGCACAGCACTGCCAGCAGCAGGCGCGCGCTCAGGCGCTCGCGCAGCAGCAGCGCCGACAGCAGCGCGACCACCACCGGCAGCGCCCCCAGTACCAGTCCCGCTGCAGTGGCCGATGTCAGCGCCAACCCCCACAACATGCAAATCGAGAACAGGAAGTTGCCGAAGAAGGACTGCAGGAACAGCTGCCACGATTCGGCGCGCGTGAGCGGCGGCTCGCCCGCGGCGCGAACCGTCCACGGAATCAATGGCACTGCCGCGATCGCGAAGCGCAGGAACGCCAGCACAAACAGGGGAATCAGCGCCGTAAGCGGCTTGACGAGCGCTACGTAGGCACCGACCAGGGACATCGACGCGAACAGCCGCACCGCCGCGGCCCAGTCGCGCCGGTCCATATCAGAATTCGTATTCGAGCTGGGCGCGCACGGTGTCGGAAGGCGCGCCGTTCACCAGCCCGAACAGCCACCCGGCGTTGTAGCTCAACGAGCGGCGCCCGCCGAGGCCCACGCGGCCAAACAGTGCGGGACCGGCGCGATGGGTTTGCTGCTGCAGCGCCGACCAGTGGGCCCACGGGCCAAGGTCGCCGAGGCCTTGCGCTCCGAACTCCAGCCAGCGCCGGTAGCGATACTTCAACTGGGCCTGGTATCCGAGCTGCGTCGAAGCCCCCTCGGGCCCAGCCAGGTTGCGCGAAAGCAGCGGATTGAGGTTCCACTGGACGCGTTCGCCCATCAGAGCGCCTTGGATCAGCGGGCCAACGGTCACGTTCCAGCCGGAACCCGCCTCGTGCGGTTTTTCAATCTCGATCACGCCGCCCCAGTCGGTCGCATACTGGCCCGGTTCGGTCAACTGGAAGCGATTTTCCCACTCGATCGCATCGAACCGAGTGCCCTGTCCGCCCGGGCGCGCGTATGCAGCGTACAGCTCGGTCACCCACCACGCGGTCGGGGAGTACTCGAACGCGACGCTGCCGGCGCTGTCGCGTGGTCCCGGCCCGGAGAAGCTTCCCATTTTGAGGTCGATCGCGCGCTCCCCGTAAACGACCCCAGGCACCAGAACGTAGTCGGATGGTTCGGCCGCATCCGCGCGGGGCGCGAAAACCAGCGCAGCCGCGACCGCCAGGCCCAGTTGGAGCCGCACGATCCAGACGGCTCAGGCCGCAGAGGGTGATTGGGCGGAGCGCGACTGAGCGCGGCGCATCGCCACGAAAATCAGCACCAGCGCCGCGAGGTAAAACAGGACCTGCGTGCCGCTCGGCTGGGCCTGATATCCCATCAGCGCGTGCAGCAGCGTTCCGACCGCCGAGTTGTCCGGCATCCACTTCGAGGTATCCCACAGCGGCGAGACGAGCGCCGGCAGCAGGTCGGCCTGGATCAGAACGCGAGCACACTGGCCCGCCATACCAGCCGCCAGTAGCAAGATCAGCCAGCCCGTCACGCCGAACAGCTGGCGCACCGGTACGCGCAGCAGGCCTGCGTAGATCAACACGCCGGCCGCTGCGCCGGCTACCAGCCCGAGCGCGCCGCCGGCTGCCAGCGCGAAGCGCGTGGAGCCGGCCGAGGATGCGATGCCGCCCAGGAACAACACCGTTTCGGATCCTTCACGCAACACTGTCAGCGCCACCGCCGTTGCGATCGCCGTCAGCGCGGCCTCGCCGCGCACGACCGAGCAGCCCAGCTCGCGCGCCTGCGCGGCCATCTGCCGCCCGTGGCTGGCCATCCAGACGTTGTGCCAGGCGAGCATCGCCACAGCGAGCGCGAGAACGACTGCGCTAAACAGCTCCTGGCCGTAGCCGCCTGCCAGTTGCGCGATCGATTGCGCAACCTCTGCCACGCCAATCGAGCCGACGATGCCGGCAAACGCTCCGAGCGCGATCCACCAGATTCGCCCGGAAATCGGCCGTGTGGCAGCAGCGACGATTCCAATTACGAGCGCCGCCTCGAGGGATTCGCGAAAAACGATCACCGCTGCTGCCAACATCGAGTCCAACCCCGTATCCAGTCGTTTATTCGGCCACGACCACGCCTTTGGCCGTGCTCTGATTGAACTCACCCATGAATTCGTAACGGCCGGGCTTCAGCGGGCCGATGAACACAGTGCCCTTCGAATTGGGGAACACGAGCTTTTCGCGATTCAACGCGAAGCTGTCGAACTCTTCGACGGTTCCGTCCTGGTTGTCGATCACCAGCCTGACCTTGGCGCCGGCCGGCACCTTGACTTCGGAAGGCGTAAAGCGGTGCTCGCGCAACTGCAGCGTGAACTCCGGGTCATCCGCGAGCGCCGGCGCGCACGCTGCAACGAGCAGCACGGGAAGGAGCTTCCTGATTAGCACTTGCGCCGTCATGGCTTCTGCCGGTTCCGATCAGTAGTTCGAGGAAATGATAACGCTTCTCATTCCGCTTTACAACCGAAGCACCGCATGTATTTCGTATGTATTCCTTAGATTTGGATGCATTTGTACCAGCGGGTAGACCAAACGAACTTGCGCCTGGTCAGATCCGGTGCAGATCACCGTTCTCTATACTTCCGAATCAAGCACTTGGCGGAGAAAACCGATCGGTCTGATCGAGATGCAGCTGGTCGCGCTCGGATTGAACCATCAGAGCGCGCCGCTGCCCCTGCGGGAGCGAGTCGCATTCGTCCCTGAAGAGGTCGGCGGTGCCATCGCGCGCCTGCGCGAGCGCCTTGCCTCGCCCCGTTCGATCGCACCGAGCGAGGCCGCGATCGTTTCCACCTGCAACCGGACCGAGCTGTATTGCGCGGTCGACGAGCCGCTGGAAGCGGGTGTGGCGCTCGCTGAATTCGTCGCGCACGAAAAGGGGATCGATCCGCAAGATTTGCGCAAGGCCTCGTACGTGCTCCCGCACACCGAGGCGGTGCGGCACGCATTCCGGGTTGCAAGCGGTCTGGATTCGATGGTGCTGGGCGAGCCGCAGATCCTCGGCCAGATGAAGGAAGCCGAGCGCCTGGCGCGCCAGGCCGGCGGGCTGGGCCTTCTGCTGAATCACCTGTTCCAGCGAACGTTCGCGGTCGCCAAGGAAGTGCGCTCGAGCACTGAGATCGGCGCCCATTCGGTGTCGATGGCGGCGGCGGCCGTACGAGTATGCGAGCGTATTTTCGGACAGCTCGATCGCAGCCATATGCTGTTCGTCGGCGCCGGCGAGATGATCGAACTGGCCGCCACGCACTTCGCCGCGCGGCATCCCCGCTCGATCACGGTGGCCAACCGTTCCCTGGAGCGCGCACACGCGCTGTCTTCGCGCCTGCACGGACAGGCGATGCGTCTGAGCGAACTGCCCGAGGCGCTGGTTCGCTTCGATGTCGTAGTTTCCTGCACCGCGAGCACGCTTCCGATCATCGGACTGGGCATGGTCGAGCGCGCGGTACGGGCACGCCGCCGCCGACCGATCGTCGTGTTCGACCTCGCGGTTCCGCGCGACGTCGAGCCGGAAGTCGCGCGCCTGCAGGACGTGTACCTGTACACGGTCGACGACCTCGGGCGCATCGTGCAGACGGCGTCCGAATCGCGTCAGGCAGCCGTGGCACAGGCCGAAGCGATCATCGAATCGCGCGTGCGCGATTTCGAGGCCTGGCTGAGCAGCCG
Source organism: Burkholderiaceae bacterium (assembly GCA_019236735.1). Lineage (GTDB taxonomy): Bacteria > Pseudomonadota > Gammaproteobacteria > Burkholderiales > Burkholderiaceae_F > VBCK01. The sequence continues at coordinate 145,852 of JAFAIM010000019.1, read as the reverse complement.
CGCCACAGTGCCGCTGATCCGCGAACTGCGCGACCGCGCCGAGGAGATGCGCAGCCGCGAGATCGAGCGCGCGCGCCGGCTGCTCGCGCGCGGAACGCCGCCCGATGCGGTCCTGGACCAGTTCTCGCACGCGCTGACCAACAAGTTCCTGCACGCGCCGATCTCGCTGCTGAACGACGCCGCCAGCGCGCCCGACGAGGAGCGCAACCGGCACATCGAGCTGCTGGCGCGCTTCTATCAGCGCAACGAGTAACGAGCGACCGGGTAGCGCGCAGCGGCAAAATGCGCAGAGCCCTGCGCACGGACCGGTAATCCACGTATGGCCACTTTCAACGAGTCGATCCGGGGCAAGCTCGCGCAGCTGGCGCAGCGTTTGCAGCAGATCGACGTCGCGTTGGCGCAACCCGACGCTGCGCGCGACCTCGATCAACTGCGCCGCCTGTCACGCGAACGGGCGGAGATCGAGCCGGTAGTCGCGCGCTACCAGGAGTACGCGCGCGCGCAGGCCGACTTGCTCGCCGCGCAGGAGCTGATCGGCGATCCGGAGATGCGAGCGCTGGCCGAGGAGGAGTCGGGAAGCGCGCGGCGGCGAATGGAAACGCTCGCGTCCGACTTGCAGCGGCTGCTGCTGCCCGCCGACCCCAACGACGAGCGCAACATCTTCCTGGAGATTCGCGCCGGCACCGGCGGGCAGGAGTCTGCGCTGTTCGCGGCGGACCTGCTGCGAATGTACATGCACTACGCGGAGCGCCGGCGCTGGCAGGCCGAAATGATTTCGCACAGTGCGTCGGATTTGGGCGGGTTCAAAGAGGTGATCGTGCGGATCGTTGGCAAGGGCGCCTACAGCCGGCTCAAATTCGAATCGGGCGGGCATCGGGTGCAAAGAGTGCCCCAGACCGAAGCGCAAGGCCGCATCCACACGTCGGCGTGCACCGTCGCAGTGATGCCGGAGGCGGACGAGATCAATGACGTGGCGATCGACCCATCCGAAATCCGCGTGGACGTGTTCCGCGCCTCCGGCGCCGGCGGACAACATGTGAACAAGACCGAGTCGGCCGTGCGAATCACGCACTTGGCGACCGGGATCGTGGTCGAGTGCCAGGACGACCGCTCGCAGCATAAAAACCGGGAGCGCGCGCTCAAGGTGCTGGCGGCGCGGCTGAAGGACCGGCAGCTGCGAGAACAGCAGGAAAAGGAGGCAAACGAACGCCGTTCGCTGATTGGAAGCGGCGACCGTTCCGAGCGGATCCGCACCTACAACTTCCCGCAAGGCCGGGTGACCGACCACCGGATCAACCTGACGTTGTACAAAATCGAACAGATCCTGGACGGCGAGCTGGACCAGCTGGTCGACGCGTTGACCGCGCAGTTCCAGGCCGACCAGCTCGCCGCTCTGGCGTCGTGACCGCCGCCTTTGCCCCCTCACCCCAGGCCCCTCTCCCGCAAGCGGGAGAGGGGAGTTCCGGCTCCATCGCTTCCGCACGTGACTTGATCGAGTCGTCGGGGATCGACGCCTCGGAAGCGCGATCGCTGCTGGCGTTCGTGCTCGATGCCAAACGCGAAGCATTAATCGCGCGCCCGCAACAACCGGTCACACCCGATGGCGTAGCTCGTTTCCGCGATTTGTGCGCCCGGCGCGCGCGCGGGGAGCCGGTCGCCTATCTTCTGGGGCAACGCGAATTCTTCGGACGTTTGTTCCGGGTCGATCGCTCCGTGCTGATCCCCAGGCCGGAGACCGAGTGCCTGGTCGAGGCCGCGCTGCGCCAGATGCAGGGCATCTTCGCGCCCAGGGTATTGGATCTGGGTACCGGAAGCGGTTGCATCGCGATCACGCTCGCGCTGGAGCGCCCCGATGCGCAGGTCTGGGCAATCGACGTCTCGCGCTCGGCGCTGGAAGTGGCGCGGCGCAACGCCGCCGCATTGTCCGCGAGCGTCGCTTTCCTGTGCGGGTGTTGGTTCGCGCCGCTACGCGGACGCTTCGAGCTGATCGTCGCCAATCCGCCGTACGTGGCCTCTGGCGACCCGCACCTGGAAGAACTATCGTACGAGCCGCGCGAGGCGCTGACCGACGGCGCGGACGGAATGTCGAATCTGGTGCAGATCGCGCGCGACGCGCCGAAACATCTTGCGACCGGAGGCGCGCTGCTGCTCGAGCACGGGTACAACCAAGGCAGGGCCGTGCGCAAACTGATGGCGAGCAGCGGGTTTGACTCGACTCACACGCTGCAAGATCTGGCGGGGATCGAAAGGGTCTGCGTGGGTCGGATCAACTAGGACGGAATGGCGCAGCCAAAGCTGCAGAAAAGCGCGCGCGGGAGGGTTCGGGGTGCTCTCCTCCCCCTCCCGCACTTCTTCGCAACGCCCGCGCGCAGAGGCGAGAAACGAAAGGGGGTGGCTATTTCACGACGGCGAGCGGCGCCGACCCGCTCGACGCGGCCGACGCGTGCTGCACGCCCAGGAACAACATGGCTGCGGACCCGATCAGCATCCCATAGCCGATCAGACGAAGCACCCAGGCCAGTTTGCGTACATCCGTTTTCGACATGCCCACTCCTAGCCCATCTCCTTGGCAGGCATTCTTGCGGCAGCGCGCCTTAGTAGGGGACCGGAGCATCGCGCGTTGAAATACCCTTCTTTGTCAATCGGAGGACTCAAGTTTTCGGGAGCGCTGCCGAGTGAGGTGTTTTCCCGGTTTGACGCACATGGCCCTGATTCCTAGACTAACGGAAGCAGAATTTCGGCGCGTTTCCCGCGTTACAAGAACGGATTTCAAATGGACGCCAAGCAATTCATCGAGCAGACCCTTTCGGACAATCAGGTCGTTCTTTTCATGAAGGGCACTTCACAGTTCCCGCAGTGCGGCTTTTCGGGTCGTGCGATCCAGATCCTGAAGTCGTGCGGCGTGAAAAAGCTGGTGACGGTGAACGTCCTGGACGACGACGGCGTACGCCAGGGCGTGAAGGACTACGCCAACTGGCCGACCATTCCTCAGCTGTACGTCAACGGGCAGTTCGTCGGGGGCTCCGACATCATGACCGAGATGTACCAGAGCGGAGAGCTGCTGGAATTGCTGAAGAAGGCCGAAGCGGTCTGAAGTCACCATCGGCGCGGGCACGGCCGTCTCCGATGGTGAACCCCAAGTGACCGCGCGCCGCCTGATCGTCGCAATCACGGGCGCCTCGGGAGCCATTTACGGCACGCGCCTGCTCGCCCATTTGCGCAGCTCGGGGATCGAAACCCATCTGGTGCTGTCGCAGGCCGGTGTGTGGAACGCTCACAACGAGCTTGGGATGCGGCGTGCCGATATCGAGCGGCTGGCTGACGTCGTACACCCGGTGACCGACCTTGGCGCGAGCATATCCTCGGGCTCGTTCGCCTGCGATGGCATGGTCGTGGCGCCGTGTTCGGTCAAGACGCTGGCGGCAGTGGCGCACGGCTTCGGCGACAATTTGATCGGCCGCGCGGCCGACGTCTGTCTGAAGGAGCGCCGCCGTCTGGTGCTTCTGGTGCGCGAGGCTCCACTCAACCTCGCGCATATCCGCGCCATGGAAGCGGTCACGCTGATGGGTGGCGTCGTGTTTCCGCCCGTGCCGGCGCTGTACTTGCGGCCAGGCTCGATCGAAGCGCTGGTCGATGGCACACTCGCGCGCGTACTGGATCTGTTCGGGATCGAGAATTCGATCGCGCCGCGCTGGCAGGGCGGCGCGCGAGTCGAAGAAGCCTGAGCTGGCGACGGCTCATGGGTTTGCGATCCGCAGCAGCCGATCGCTGGCCGACTCCGGAGCCCACACCTCACCGCGCCGTCCCATCATCTGACGCACGCCGGGAGCCGGCGCCGCGGTCGTCGTGAACGTTTCGGTAGCAGGATCGAAACGCACGATCGATCCAGTGGACCAGTCGCTCAACCAGATCCGATCAGCGGGATCGACCCATACCGCGTAAGCGTGCGCAGTACCAGGAAGAGGCCACTTGCGCCAAACGGACGAGCTTGGATCGTAGACCGCGACTTGCCCTGTGTTCCAGAAACTGACCCACACGCGCCCGCGGGAATCGGACCAGACGCGCCGCGCTCCTTGCTGTGCCACCGGCGGCTCGAGCACAGTGGCCGTTCCGGAATCCAGATCGACCTTCGCGATGTAACTGCCCGCCAGCGACGCGAAGTACACATCGCCACCCGGCGTCGTGCAGATGCCGTAGGGGCCCGGACCGCGGGGCGCCTTCCACACGTTCATCCGACCGTTCGCGGGATCGAGCCGCCCGTAGTAGCCCGCCTGGCCAGTGAACCAAAGGCGGCCATGCCGATCGAACGTGGCCGTGTTCAGATTCGCATCCGCAGCATCCGCTGGAAGCGGCCAGCGTCGCACCTCGTGGCTCGCAGGATCGACCCGCACGATCGCGTTGCGTCCTCCATCTGTGATCCACGCTGCGCCGTCGGGGCCCACGATCACGCCGTGGGGTGCTGATCCGGGACCGAGAGATACCGCGTCGACGCGACCGCTCGCAGGATCCAGGATTCCGAGTTGGCCGGAACGCTGTGCCGTGAAGTAGACGGGCCCTTTCCCCGGCACTGGCGCGACGTCATGCGGATGGGATCCGGCCGGCACCGCGAAGCTCGTCACTTCGTTCGAGGCGCGCGCACCGCAAGTCAGTGCAAAGGAAATACTGATCATTACGCAAACGTTACGAATCGGACGCATCATCACCACACCCCTGGAATCCCACATGCCAGTTTCGCTCGATCCGAGTTGCTATGCGTCATTCCGACCCGTGGCCCGGCGCGCGATCGATCACGCAATTTTGCGCTGCGCGCACGTTCGAATGTGCGTATCCTGAAAATGGAGAATCCCCCGATGCAAAGTTCGAGTAGCAACATGCACGCTGGCCATGCTTCGGACATGCGTCAGTTCACGTCCGTAGCCGCCGAAGCATGGGGGTTCCTGAATCACAGCACCGATCTTTGGCTGGCCGGACTGGCGCGACCCGACTTGATTCGCGCGCGCGCAGCGCATCGGCTCAACACGCTTGTGGCGCATGCGCGGCGCAGCTCGCCGTTCTATCGCGATCTGTACCAAGGTTTGCCTGCGGGCAAAGTGGCGCTCGAGCAGCTCCCGGTGACCACGAAGTCGAGCTTGATGTCCAATTTCGAAGACTGGGTCACTCGGCCGGAACTCAAGTTGGATGCGTTGCTGCAGTTTACGCAGGACCCGACACGCATCGGGCGGCTGTACCTGGGTCAGTACACGGTCTGGACGAGCTCGGGAACGACCGGAACACCGGGTGTGTTCGTGCAGGATCCGCAGGCGCTCGCCGTGTACGAGGCGCTGTTCGCGGTGCGCAACAACATGGACGCGCGCGCGATGCTGCATTCGATTGCTGCGGGCGAGCGCTTCGCGTTCGCCGCCGCCGTGGAGGGCCACTTTTCCGGAGTCTCGATGTGGCGGCGCATGGTGCAGATGAATCCATGGATGGCGCAGAACACACGCGCGATCTCGGTGCTGCAGCCGCTGCGCGCCGTGTGCGAGCAGCTGCAACGCTTCGATCCACGCATCCTGACCAGCTACGCCACGCAGCTGGTGGCGCTCGCGCAGGAACAACGCGAAGGGCGGCTCGCGCTGAACCTCAAGGGTATCTGGAGCGGAGGCGAGACCTTGTCGAGGCGCGACCGCGCCGATATCGCCGGCGCGTTCGGCTGCCCGGTGATCGACGACTATGGAGCTTCGGAGTTCCTGAATGTCGCGTACGACTGCGGTTGCGGTGCGCTGCACCTGAACTGCGACTGGGTGATCCTGGAGGCGGTCGACCGCGAGTGCCGTCCGGTCGTGGATGGAGCCGCCTCGTTCTCGGTGCTGCTGACGAATCTGGCCAACTTCGTGCAACCGATCATCCGCTACGACCTGGGAGATAGTGTCACCTTCCTTTCCGAGCCGTGTCCATGTGGCAGTCCGCTGCCGGCGTTGCGCGTGGAAGGGCGGCGTGACGATACGATCTGCCTGCGACGCAGCGACGGCGCGCTCGAGCGGGTCATTCCGCTCGCCCTGTGCACAGCACTGGAGGAGCGAGCCGGCGTATATCGGTTCCAGGTGCTACAGGAAGCGCCCGATCAGCTGGTGCTGCGGATCGACCCGTCCGAAGGCGAGCCAAGCGAGGTAGCAAAGCGCGCCGAGGAGTGCATCCGATGCTATTGCGCGGAACTCGGCGCGGGCGGCGTGCTCGTGCGCACCGATCCGTCTCCGCCGCAAGTGGACCCCGTCAGTGGCAAGCTGCGGCGTGTTTGGGCTGCCCGTAATGCGGCGGACTCGGGCCGCCTGACGGCCGCCGGACCGATGTTGTAGCACCATCACCTTCCGCAGAGAGCCACGCCCGTCGCCGCGAAGGCGATTGTCCGCATCCGTCCGCATATGCCGTCGCCAGGTCGGGCGGCACTGCGAAATCCGATACAGTATCGATCCGGGCGACTGCGTTGCGGCCGATCGAACCGGCTGCCGTTGGCCGCCAATTTTGAGTGTCCTAGTGGCATGTAACACCCGATTCGGGAGGGAAAGGCGCGCCTGGGCGAGCCGAATGCGCGAAGCGAGCCGAGACGAATATCAGGCGAGTATTCGCGAGGCGAGCGACAAAGCAGTCGGCCGCCCAGGCGCGCAAGGCACTGCCGAATCGGGTGTTACATGCCACTAGGCGCGCACGTCTTCGCGGAGGCCTTACAAGGCGTTACGCAGGTTGCACACTGTAGCGGCACGATCGTCATGCGGTTGACTCGAAGAAGCTGCAATGGCTTCGTTGACAATCGTGGGCGCGCTTCCGGCGCGCGTGGAGCAAGGATGAAGAACTGGAAAAGCGGACTGATCGCAGCAGCGTCCGTGTTAGCGGGCACGATGGCGCTCGTCCAGCCGTCGTGGGCGGATCGCGACGACTGGCGGATGCATGGCCGTATCGAGCGGTTTCACGATCACGACTGGGGCGTTTGGCGCGGGGGACGCTGGGCCCACGAGTACCATGATGGGCGCTGGGGCTGGTGGTGGATCGTCGGCCCGACGTGGTACTTCTATCCGTCGCCCGTTTATCCGTATCCGGATCCGTACGTGCCGCCGACCGTGGTCGTTCAGCCCGCGCCGCCGGCCGTGGTGGTGCAGCCCGCGCCTGCCCGGCCCGTGACGCCGCCGCCTCCGCAGAGCTGGTACTACTGCGAGTCGGCCAGGGGTTACTACCCGTACGTGCCGGCATGCGCGGAAGGCTGGCGCGCGGTTCCCGCTACGCCCGGCACGCCGCCCGCAGCGCCGCTAAGCGCGCAGCCGGCACCGCCACCGCCGGCACAGTAGCTGCCACCCCAGTTTCAGGAGAGTCGAAATGAGAATGAGAATCCTCGGATCCGTAGCGGTAGCTTCGCTGGTGGCTTCGTTGCTGGCGGCCTGCGCACAGATTCCGAACGGCCCCAGCGTGGCCGTGATGCCTCCACCCGGCAAACCGTTCGATCTTTTTGTTGCCGACGATCAACTTTGCCGCGGATATGCGACGCAGGCAATCGGCGGTACCAGCGCTTCGCAGTCTGCCGCTGCTAGCGCGGTAACGTCAGCGGCGGTCGGCACCGCCCTCGGCGCTGCCGCCGGTGCGCTCATCGGTGGGCACAACTCGGTCGGAACCGGCGCAGCGGTAGGCGCGGTCGGCGGGACCGTGGTGGGCCTGGGGGCAGCTGACGCCTCCGGGCGCACCGTACAGCGCCGCTACGACATCGCGTACTCGCAGTGCATGTACTCGCGCGGCAACCTGCTGCCGGGCCAGTCCGCCGCCTACTACCAGGCGGCGCCGCCACCTCCGCCTGCCGCTGCTCCGCCGCCACCGCCGCCGCGCTGATTGGAACGCGCGGGCCGCCCGCGAAAGCGAAGATGGCATGCGCGCCCATCCACGGTCTCCGATCGAGCGGCGAATACTCGTCGTCGGGCGGCAGGTTTATAGCCCTCGCGCTACATCCTGTACAGCTATCGCAGCGTCGGGGACTGGCGCTCCCGTACGGGACGCAGGTTCACTGCCGTTCAGAGGCTCGATTCGCGCTCAAGCGACCTGCGCTGCCAAAGCACCCTCTTCTGCAGCAGAGGCGCGGCCGATCACTTCGCCGCCGGGGTGAACCTTGACTGCGCAGAACTTGAACTCGGGGATCTTGCCAAACGGATCGAGTGCCGGATTGGTCAGCATATTGGCCGCGGCCTCGTAGTAACAGAACGGAATGAAGACCGTTCCCGTCGGAATGTCTTCGTCGACGCGCGCGTACAACGAGATGCTGCCGCGCCGCGATTGCACCGTAACCACCTCGCCTGGATCGACACGTAGCGCCGCAAGGTCGGCGGGGTTCATCGAAGCGACCGGTTCGGGCTCGATCGCATCGAGCACGCTCGCACGCCGCGTCATCGCGCCCGTATGCCAGTGCTCGAGCTGGCGCCCGGTGATCAGCACCATCGGGTACTCGGCGTCCGGCAATTCGTCGGCGCTGATCAGCTGCGTCGGCACCAGGCGTGCACGTCCGCTGGCGGTCGGAAAGCTGTCGATGAACACCACCGGCTCGCCCGGGTCGCCGACCTTTTCGCACGGATAGGTGACACTGCTCTCGCGCTCCAGCCGATCCCACGTGATCCCGGCGATCGAGTCCATCGCCTTGCGCATCTCATCAAAAACGTCGGAAACGTCGGGATAGTTCCACTGCAGCCCGAGCCGCTGTGCCATCTGCTCGATGATCCACAGGTCCGCCCGGGCATCGCCCGGCGCGTCCAGCGCCTTGCGACCCAATTGCACCATCCGGTCGGTGTTGGTGAACGTGCCCGTCTTTTCGGGAAATGCGGTGGCGGGCAGCACGACGTCGGCCAGGTAGCACGTCTCCGTCAGGAAGATGTCCTGCACCACCAGGTGTTCCAGCTCTGCCAGCGCCCGGCGCGCGTGCTGCACGTCCGGATCCGACATCGCCGGGTTCTCGCCCATGATGTACATGCCGCGGATGATTCCCGCGTGCGTCGCATTCATGATTTCGACCACGGTGAGGCCCGGCTTCGGATCAAGCTTGGCTCCCCAGAGCTTTTCGAAGCGCGCACGCGCCACCTCACTGGCCACGGACTGATAGTCCGGGTACACCATCGGGATCAGTCCGGCGTCGGATGCGCCTTGCACGTTGTTCTGACCGCGCAGCGGATGCAGCCCGGTTCCCGGGCGCCCGATCTGGCCCGTGATCATCGCTAGTGAAATCAAGCAGCGCGCGTTGTCCGTTCCGTGGATATGCTGGGAGATGCCCATACCCCAGAAGATGATCGACGCTTTCGAAGTCGCGTACAGGCGAGCCACCTCACGGAGTGTCTGCGCCGGGATTCCGCAAATCGGCGCCATCGCCTCCGGGCTGAAAGCCTCGACGTTGCGCTTCAGTTCCTCGTAGCCCTCGGTGCGGCTGCGAACGAACGACTCGTCGACCAGGCCTTCGTGAACGATGATGTGCATCATCGCGTTGAGCATCGCGACATCGCTGTCCGGGTTGTGCTGCAGGAAGTACGTCGCGTGCCGGGCCAGGTCCGACCCGCGCGGGTCTGCCACGATCAGCTTGGTGCCGCTCTTGGCAGCATTCTTGAGCCAGGTCGCGGCGACCGGGTGATTGGCGGTGGGGTTGGCGCCGATCAGGAAGATGACCTCAGCGCTGGTCGCGTCCATCACCGGGTTGGAAACAGCGCCCGAGCCGATTCCTTCCAGCAGTGCAGCGACGCTGGAGGCGTGGCACAGGCGCGTGCAGTGATCGACGTTGTTGGTGCCGAAGCCCGTTCGTACGAGCTTCTGGAATAAATACGCCTCCTCGTTCGAGCCCTTGGCCGAGCCGAAACCGGCGAGCGCTTGTGAACCGAGCGAATCGCGGATGCGCCGCAGCCCGCCGGCGGCGTAGTCGAGCGCCTCTTCCCACGTCGCCTCGCGGAACACCTCGAGCGGATTGTCGGGATCGGCCGTGAAATCGGCAGACTTGGGAAAGCCGGGCCGGCGGATCAGCGGCGTGGTCAGACGCTGCCGGTGATGCACGTAATCAAACCCGTAACGGCCCTTCACGCACAGGCGCTTGCGGTTCGACGGGCCGTCGCGGCCTTCGACGTGCAAAATCCGGTTGTCCTTGATGTGGTAGGTCAGCTGGCAGCCGACGCCGCAATACGGGCACAGCGAATCGACCGTCTTGTCCGCAGCCACGAGTCCGACGCCGTTGGCAGGCATGAGCGCTCCGGTCGGGCACGCCTGCACGCACTCGCCGCACGCCACGCAGGTGGATTGGCCCATCGGGTCATCGAGGTCGAATACGATCTTGGAGTGGTGTCCGCGGAACGCGTAGCCGATCACGTCGTTGACCTGCTCCTCGCGGCAGGCTCGTACGCAGCGCGTGCACTGGATACAGGCATCGAGGTTCACCGCCATCGCCGGGTGCGACAGATCCGGCCCCGGCGACATGCGCGGCTCGAAACGCGCTCGCACGACGCCAAGCTTATTTGCCCAGGTATCCAGCTCGGAGTCGGGCCGATACTGCTGCTGCGGCATGTCCGACTTGAGCAGCTCCAGGATCATCCGCTGCGAGTGCCGTGCGCGCTGGTTGTCGCTCGTGACTTCCATGCCGGCCGTCGGGCGGCGGCAGCAGGACGGCGCCAACACCCTCTCGCCCTTGATCTCGACCATGCAAGCGCGGCAGTTTCCGTCCGGCCTCAGTCCGTCCTTGTAGCAAAGATGCGGAATCTCGACGCCTTCGCGCTTGGCGGCCTGCAGGATCGTCTCGTCCGGCGACGCCGTGACACTGCGCCCATTGAGTTTGAAGGGCACCAGCGCCGGTGCCTCCTGTGTTTTGAGCAACGCGCTCATCCTCGGTTCCTCAAGCGATTTCGTGAGGGAAGTACTGGATCACACACCGAATCGGGTTGGGCGCAGCCTGCCCCAGTCCGCAGATCGAGGCGTCTGCCATCGCCTGCGACAGCTCTTCCAGCAGCCCCCGATCCCAGCGCGGAGACGCAAGCAGCTGCACCGCCTTCTCGGTGCCGACGCGACACGGTGTGCACTGGCCGCATGACTCGTCGGCAAAAAAGCGCATGATGTTCAGCGCGGCGGCACGCGCCGAGTCGTGCTGCGACAACACGACGACCGCCGCGGACCCGATGAAGCAGCCGTACTCGTTCAGCGTGTCGAAGTCGAGCGGGATGTCGCCCATTTTCTCCGGCAGAATCCCGCCGGAGGCGCCGCCTGGCAGATATGCGTAGAAGCGATGGCCAGGCAGCATGCCGCCGCAGTACTCCTCTATCAGCTCGCGCACGGTGATGCCGGCCGGAGCCAGGTGGACGCCCGGCTTGCTGACACGGCCCGAAACCGAGAACGATCGCAGGCCCTTGCGCCCGTGTCGGCCGTGCGACGTGAACCAGTCCGCGCCTTTCTCGAGAATGTCCCGCACCCAGTAGACCGTCTCCAAGTTGTGCTCGAGCGTCGGGTAGCCGAACAGTCCGACCTGCGCGACATAGGGTGGGCGCAGCCGCGGCATACCGCGCTTGCCCTCGATCGACTCGATCATCGCGGACTCTTCGCCACAGATGTACGCGCCGGCGCCGCGCCGCAGGTGCATCGGCGGAAGCGCGCATGGGGGATCGGCTTGCAGCGCTGCCAATTCGCGCGACAGGATCTCGCGACAGCCGGCGTATTCGTCGCGCAGATAGACGTAGATCTCGCCCACTTCCGCCGCCCACGCAGCGATCAGCATGCCTTCGAGAAAGCGGTGCGGATCGCGCTCGAGGTAGTAGCGGTCCTTGAAGGTTCCCGGCTCGCCTTCGTCGATGTTCAGGGCCATCAGCCTCGGGGCCTTTTCGGCACGCACGATGCGCCATTTGCGGCCGGCCGGGAACCCGGCGCCGCCCAGGCCGCGGAGTCCTGAGCCTTCCATCGTCTTCACCACGGACTCGACGTCGCGTGCGCCGCTCAGGCATTCGCGCAGGAGCCGGTAACCGCCGTCGCGGCGATATTGCGGATACGTGACGTAGCGGTTTACCGGCGCCGCCGTCTCGCCGCGGGCGATGGTCGAAGCAACCTGCTGCACCGACGCCCGCTCCAGCGGGTTGCGACCTACCACCGCCACGGGCGCCGATTCGCATCGCCCCAAGCACGGCGCGCCGACGACCCGAACGTTGGCACCGGACTTGCGCGCAAGATCCGCGAGCAACGGTTGCGCGCCGGCGAGCTCGCACGAAAGCGACTCGCACACTCGCACCGTCAGCGCCGGCGGTCGTGCCTCGTCGTCCCGGACGACGTCGAAGTGATGGTAGAACGTCGCAACTTCGTACACCTCGGTCATCGCCAGCTTCATCTCGGCGGCCAGCGCAACGATGTGCGCCGACGAAATGCATCCGTAGCGGTCCTGGATCCGATGCAGGTACTCGATCAGCAAATCGGCCCGGCGCGGATCGGCGCTCAGCAGTGACCGCACCTCGGCCAGAGCTTTCGGATCGACGCTGCGGCCTTTCGGTGTGGAACGAGGCTTGCGGCTCATGCGGCCCGCATCGACGATCGGTATCACGTTGGCCGGTGCGGCTGGCTTGTTCATTCGAACTGCGCGAGTTCTTCAGGAGTGTTGATATTGCTGAAGGCTTCGGCCTGGTCGTCGAAATCCACCTCGACCGCAGCTAGGGTTCCATGCCACTGCTCTACCTTGCGACCGCCGCCCGCCAGGAAAGCGTCCAGGCGTGCGAGCAGGGAATGCCGGCAGACGCAAAACACCGGGTGGCTCCGCTCGCCGGCGCGAGCCGCGGCCAGATCGACACCGTGCTGCTCCAACGCGCCTGTCAGGCGCTCGACCAGGTCGAGCGGCAGGAACGGCGAGTCGCACGGCACCGTCGCCACAAGCGGCGAAGACGTCGCCGAGAGCGCAGCGTGCAAGCCCGCAAGCGGGCCGGCAAAGCCTGCAACGCGGTCCTGCACGACTGGCCAGCCGAACGCGGCGTACTCGTCGAGGTGTTGGTTCGCGTTGATCATCACTTCGTCAACCTGCGGCGAAAAGCGCTCCAGCACCCACTGCACCATTGGCCGTCCTCGCAGTGGGCGCAGGCCTTTGTCGACGCCGCCCATGCGCCGCCCGAGGCCACCGGCGAGCACCACGCCTGTGACGCGCAAACCTTCGATCATCGGGAGAAGCGCTCCGCACCGGTGTAGACCAGGTAGTGCTGCCCCTGGACACGCCCGATCGCGGTGACACCTGCCTGGCGGGCGATCTGCCAGCCCGCATGTGTGATTCCATTGCGCGAGATCAGAAACGGGATCCCCATAATCGCAGCCTTCAGCACCATCCCTGACGTCATCCGGCCGGTCGTGAACAGCACTTTGTCGGCTCCGTCCAGGCCGTCGAGCCACATGCGGCCGGCGACCGCATCGGTCGCGTTATGGCGGCCCACATCTTCGAGGAACATCAGCACATCGACCCGTTGCGTTCCGATCTGCGCCAGTGCGCATCCGTGCACTGCTCCGGCCTTCTCATGGATCGTCTGCAACTGGCGAACCTGACGCGCCAGCGCAAGCAGCCGCGCCGAGTCCAGGTGGGCATCGCTGGGCAAACGGATGCTTTCCAGTCCCTGCATCAGTGTGTCCATCAGCGTGCCGATACCGCTGGCGACCGTGCCGTTGCGCTGGCTCAGGCGAACGCGGTTTCCGCTCCGACCATCGCGGGTCGCGATCGTGACGGCGTGTTGATCCCAGTCGACGTGGACCGATGCGACTTGCCCAATATCCGAGACCAGCTGCTGGTTGCGCAGATAGCCGAGCGCAAGGGCCTCGGGACAGGTTCCCAGCGTCATCAGCGTCGCGATTTCACGCCCGTCCAGGAACAGCGTCAGCGGATATTCGCCCGCGATCGAAACGGGCAATGCCTCGCCCTTCTCATTGATTGCGGTGATCTCGAACGTCGAAGGACGGGCAGCCTGCGTCAGCAGCGGCAGCGATGGCGGGGCACCCATGGGATTTGCCTGGTATATCTGATATCAGATGATAGAAGTTTTTGGGGACCCAAAATATGTCGCGCGGGACATATGGGCATATTCGTGCTGCGTGCAAAAGCGGGTCTGGAAAAGCAGTCTAGGACAGAGCGACTTCCAGTTGGATCTGCCCCTCCGGCGCTAGCACTTCTCCGATTTCGGACGCCGTGTCAAAGCCGTGCCGACGGAAGACCGCGAGCACCCGCTCTACCGCAGCAGGAGCGCAGGTCACAAGAAGGCCTCCACTGGTCTGTGGATCGGTCAAAAGGCCCTGTTCCGTCTGCGAAAATCCTCCCGGCAGCCGCACCTGCGCGCCGTAGCCTGCCCAGTTTCGGCCAGAAGCCCCGGTGACGAACCCGGCTGCGGCCAGTTCCCGCACACCGGGCAAAACCGGGACGCGCTTCCAGTCGATGCGAATGCGACAGCCAGAGCCACGCGCGATCTCCAGCAAGTGGCCGGCAAGCCCGAAGCCCGTGACATCGGATAAGGCATGCACACCGTCGATCGTTGCCAGGTCCGGACCAGGCGTGTTCAGACGAGTCGTGTTTGCAACCATGTTCGCGTAGCCGGCCGCATCCAGCCGCTCCTTCTTCAGCGCGGCCGAATAGATGCCGACGCCGATCGGCTTGCCCAGCAACACGCGGTCGCCCACTTTCGCGTCGCGGTTTCGCTTGATACGCGCCGGGTGCACCAGGCCGAGCACCACCAAGCCGTAGATCGGTTCGACCGAATCGATGCTATGGCCCCCGGCGATCGGAATGCCGGCGCTTTCGCATACCGCTTCCCCCCCTTCCAGGATGCGGCGTATCACCTGCACCGGAAGCACGTTCACCGGCATGCCAACCAGTGCCAGCGCAAAGATCGGCCTCCCGCCCATCGCGTAAACATCCGAAATGGCATTGGTCGCAGCAATGCGGCCGAAATCGTACGGATCGTCGACGATCGGCATGAAAAAGTCGGTGGTTGCCACCAGCGCCTGCTCGTCGTTCAGTTGGTACACCGCTGCGTCGTCGGCGGTCTCGATGCCGACCAGAAGCTCAGGGGGAACCGGCATTCGCGCGGTGGTGCGCAGGATCTCCGACAACAAGCCCGGCGCGATCTTGCAACCGCAACCGCCGCCGTGCGATAACGAGGTCAGCCTGGGCGGCGCGGAGTCGCCTTGCTTCAAGCCGGTTCCTGTCGAGCCAGCTGCTGCATCCATCATCCATTTCTCCGAAAGAGCAGACGCGAAACCAGCCGCCTCAGGGCCTGCTGCTCGCGCCGCGGGTGAAACAGGGGTGCGCGCGCGCGACACTGCCGATCCAACAGCGCCAGCAGCTGCGGTTCGTCGCGGCACCTTTGCAGCAGCCGCGCGAGACCGGCTGCATCCATCAGCGGGAAGTAGCCGCGGTAGTCCTCCCCCAGCATACCGACGTTGCCATCGATGCGCGACGCCAGCACTGCCGTTCCGGTGCGAACCGCTTCGAGGATCGCGTGCGCGCCGCCTTCCATCGAACTTGCGTTGATCAGCAAGTGTGCGCGTTGGATTCTGCGCAGAGTGTCTGCGTGTGGCCGCGCGCCCAGCCAGCGGTAGTTTGGACACGCGCGCGCGGTCGCTGCCGCGCTGCGGGCGAGTCCGGGAGTGAGCGCGGCCCCCACATGGTCAATCTTGATGTCATTGCGATGTCGCAGCAGCCGCGCAGCCGCGAACAGAGTCTGCGGGCATTTTTCGTCGCGAAGGTGGCCCACCATCACCGCGCGCAGATGCCGCCCTGTCTTGCGCACGGACCTGCGGCGCGAGCAGGACTGATAGATGACGGCGCCCTTGCCGCGCACCGCAGCCGGCAAAGACCGTAACCCGCGCTCCTGCAGCACGACCAGCGCATCGGCGACCCGCATCGATCGGTGCGCCCCGGCATCCGAGCGAATGTCGCGATACAGGTCCGTCCCGGTCAGCACGACGATCAGGGGCCGCGGCTGCCCTTTGCCTTCTTTCACTCTACGCGCGCGCGAGCGGTCCCAGGCGGCAATCGAGGCGGCTGAACGGCGCGCATGCAGCGCCAGCATCAACGCGTGCGTCTCTCCATTCCATTGCTGCGCGATCGTGGCGCGCACCATCGGCGCAAGCATCCTGCGCCAGCGCTCGGCAGTGCGCCAATTGCCGTTGTTGCTTTGCGGCACGGCCGGACAGACGATGATTGCACTGGGGTGTGGCATCGTTAGTCTTATAGCGCATGGCGATCGTCGACGATCCGGTCTTGATCCGCAGACCCGACCCGGAGCGGCTCGGGGCGGCGCTTGTCGACAGCCGCGCCCGCACGCTGCAGACGTTCGCGGCCTACGAACGAGCGCTCGCGGCGACGGGCTTTCGCATCCCCTATTCGCCGGAGGTGAACCCCCCGCTGTGGGAACTCGGGCATGTAGGCTGGTTCCAGGAATACTGGATCGGTCGCAATCCGCAGCGCCAGCGCGGGGTTGGGGCTGATCCGCTGGTGCGGCGCACCGCATCGCGGCTGCCTGATTCGGACTCGCTCTATGACTCGAGCCGGATCGAGCATACGACGCGCTGGCATCTGCCGCTGCCGGATGCAAATCCGACGCGCTCGTACCTGGCCCGCTCGCTGGAGCAAACGCTGAAGATCGTGGCGCACGGCGAGTCGAGGGAGGACGGTACGCTGTACTTCGCTTGGCTGACGCTGATGCACGAGGACATGCATCACGAGGCCGCCGTGTACATGGCCAATTCGCTGGGGATACCGTTGGAGCTCGACCCGCCCGCGGCACCCGAGGCGGCCCGCGGCGATTCGCCGGCCCAGCTCATATTCGAAACTGCGAGCTTCCAGCTGGGGGCCGAGGAGGGTAGCTTCGCGTTCGACAACGAACTGATGCCGCATCGAGTCGATGTGCAGCGTTTCCAGATCGACGCTGTGCCGGTCGACAACGGGGCATTCGCCGCCTTCGTCGCAGCCGGTGCTTACCAGCACCCGGAACATTGGAGCTCCGAAGGTTGGGCCTGGCGCGAGCGCGCCGGCGCGCGTTGCCCGCGCTACTGGCGCCGGGCGGGCAGCGGATGGCAGCAGAAGCGCTTCGGTCGTTGGGATGCGATCGACGAGCATGCGCCGGCCGTCAACGTGACATGGCACGAGGCGCAGGCGTGGTGTCGGTGGGCGGGGCGGCGGCTGCCGACCGAGGCCGAGTGGGAAATGGCGGCGCTTTCTGAGCGGCATTCTTCCGCTCGGGCGCAAATGCGGTTCGGCCAGGTGTGGGAATGGACCGCCTCTGCTTTCGAGCCATATCCAGGGTTTGCACCGCACCCGTATCGCGACTACTCATCGCCCTGGTTCGGCTCGCGCCGCGTGCTTAAGGGTGGATCGTTCGCGGCGCATCCGCGCCTGCGTCATCCGCGCTATCGCAATTTCTTCCTGCCGGAGCGAAATGATATCTTCGCGGGCTTTCGCACCTGCGCCGAATAGACCTCTGAGAGAACACCATGAAGAACCGCCCCAGCCGCTCGCATTCGAACCGTGCCGCCCGTTACTTCGCTCGTGTGCTCTGGGCGGCCTTCGTGCTGGCGGGCGCATTCGCGCCGGCCAGCTTTGCGGCTGCAGCGGACGATGCGCAGCAGGTTCTGCGCGTGACCGCGATCCCGGACGAGGCGCCAACGGAACTCGCGCGCAAGTTCGAGCCGCTCGGGAAGTACCTGCAAGCGAAGCTGGGGATGCCCGTGCAGTGGACGCCCGTGACCGACTACGCAGCGGCGGTCGAGGCGCTCATCAACGGCAAAGTGGACCTGGCGTGGTTCGGCGGTTTCACGTTCGTGCAGGCCAACGCGCGTTCTGGCGGACAGGTGACTCCGCTCGTGCAGCGCGCCGAAGATCAGCAGTTCCGGTCGGTCTTCATTACCTCGGCATCGAGCGGAATCCGATCATTGTCGGATCTGAAAGGGCGCACCTTCAGTTTCGGGTCACAGTCCAGCACATCCGGGCATCTGATGCCGCGCAGCTTCCTACTGCAGGCCGGCATCGATCCGGACCGCGACATGGGCCGCATCAGCTTCTCCGGTGCGCACGATGCCACCGTCGCGGCAGTGGCCGGCGGCAAGGTCGACGCGGGAGCTGTCAACATCTCGGTATGGGAGAAACTCGTAGCGGATCACAAGGTCGACCCGAACGAGGTCAAGGTGTTCTACACGACACCGCCGTACTACGACTACAACTGGTCGGTAAGCAGCAGGATGCCGGCCCAGCTGCGCGAGCGGCTGCGCCAGGCGTTTCTCGACCTCAGTGCCGACACCGCTGAGGGCAAGCAGATCCTCGACCTGCAGCGCGCCTCGCGTTTCATTCCGACCCGGCCCGAGAACTACCAGGGAATCGAGAAGGCGGCACGCAGCGCAGGACTGTTGTGAGCGGCACGCTGCCCGCGGGGCAGGCACCCGACGGCGCCCTCGGCGCGCCGCCGCACCGCGCGCGCGCGCTGGCGGGCGCAGCGGCGGAGGTGGCGCTGCAAGACGGTTCGAGCGTGCACGTGGAGCGGGTGACCGTACGGTACGCCGGTACACGGCCGCGGCCCGCGCTCGACCAGGTCGAGCTGCGCGTCGGTGCCGGCGAACACGTGGCAGTGGTCGGCCCTTCGGGAGCGGGCAAGACGACGTTGCTGCACGTGGCGGCAGCGTGCCTCCGCGCCGATTTGGGACGGGTTCTCATCGACGGGCAGGAACCATGGGGGTTGGACGCGCGCCGGCGCCGGCAGCTGCGCGGTCGCCTCTTCCTCGCGCCGCAAGTGCCGCCGTTGCCGCCGCGCCAGCGCGTGGTGACGGCGGTGCTCGCTGGACGCTTGCCGGCGATGAGCCTGGTGAGCAGCGCCCGTTCGCTGCTGTACCCGCTCGGCATCGGCGCGGCGAGCCGAGCACTCGCCCAGTTCGATCTGGCAGAGCGGATTTTCGATCGGGTCGATCGACTGTCGGGCGGAGAGCGCCAGCGTGTCAACCTTGCGCGCGCGCTGCTCGCGCCGGCGCGCGTGTGGCTGTTGGATGAGCCGCTGTCTGCACTCGACCCGGTGCGCGCGGCGCGGGCACTGCAGGCCGTGCGCCAGGAGGCCACGCGGCGCGGCGTCACGCTGATCGTCTCGATGCATCAGGTCGAAATGGCCCTGGCGAGTTTTCCGCGGGTGATCGGGTTGCGCGACGGTAGCGTTCACTTCGATGTACCGGCATCGCAAGTCACGTCCGGCCAGTTGAGCGCTCTGTACGCGCATTCGCAGCCCGTCGCGGAGGCCGACGATCAACCCCTCGAAGAAGCGGGCCCCAGCGAACTGCCGATGGTCTGGCGCTAGTGAGCTCGCTCGATCCTGTCGCTCATCCTCTGTCCGAACGCGATCCATCAGCGCGACGCCGCACCGCTTGGTTGCTCGCCAGCCTACTGCTGCTTTGGCCGCTGGTACAACTGACCGAGTTCCGCCCCTGGCGAATGCTCGAAGCGCGCAGCCTGAGCGCGACCGCGCATTTCCTCGCAAGCTTCGTCCCCCCGGCGGTCGATGCGGATTTCCTGCGGCTGGTCGCACGCGAGACCTGGCGCACAGTGGCGATTGCGACGGCCGGGATCAGCGTCGCATTCGTACTGGCTGTGCCGCTCGCGTTCGTCGCGACAGCAGCGCTGTCGGTTTCCAGCCTGGCGGGGAGGATGGCGGCCTGGCCGGCCACCGTCCGACAGTGCGCGAGAGTGTTGATGGTGGCGCTGCGTACGGTACCCGAGCTGGTGTGGGCGCTGCTGTTCGTTCGGGTCGTCGGACTCGGCCCGACAGCAGGGGTGTTGGCGATCGGATTGACGTACGGCGGCATGCTGGGCAAGGTATTCGCCGAAATCCTGGAGAGCTGCGATGCCCATCCGACCCGCACGCTGCTCGCCAACGGTAGCGGCCGCGTGCAGGCGTTCCTGTACGGGCTGCTGCCGCAGGCCGCCACGGAACTGACTTCGTACACGATCTACCGCTGGGAGTGCGCGATCCGCTCCTCGGTCGTGCTGGGTTTCGTCGGAGCCGGGGGACTGGGGCAACAGATGGACAGCTCTCTGAAGATGCTCGCCGGCAACGAGGTGGCGACGATGCTGCTGGTGTTCATCGCGCTGGTCGCGCTGGCGGATGCGCTCAGCGCGTGGCTGCGGCGGATGCTGCGATGAACGGACACGGCACATGAGATTGGGTCCAACCACCCCAAGCGCCGTCGAGCTACCGAGGCACCTGATCGAGCTGCGAGGGCGCGCGGCCCTGATCGCACTGGGCGCGCTCGCGCTCGCCGCGGCCAGCTTTTGGAGCTTGGACCTGCAGTGGAGCCAGCTGTGGTCGGCTGAGGCGGCGAAAGCGATGAGCAAGTTCGCCGCCGAGTTCTTCCCACCCGACCTTTCGCCGCCGTTCGCACGCAAGGTCGCTCTTGCCACCGCGGAAACGCTGGCGATGTCGGCGCTTGGCACCATCCTGCCGGCGCTGTTCGGCCTGTTGCTTGCACTGCCGGCAGCGCGAACGCACGCGCGCCCGCTGGCGCGAATCCTGACGCGGCTGCTGCTCAATGCGCTGCGCGCGATTCCGGAACTGGTGTGGGCGTCGCTGATGCTGATCGCCGCAGGACTTGGTCCCATGGCGGGCACGCTCGCGCTGACATTGCACACGACCGGAGTTCTGGGTCGTCTGTTTGCTGAAGCGATCGAGAATGCGCCTCCCGGCCCGTCATTCGCGCTGCGGGCGCAGGGCGCGCGCCCGGCGCAGGTGCTTTTATATGCGACGCTGCCCCAGATCGCGCCGCAACTTCTCTCGTACACGCTGTACCGGTGGGAGAACAACATCCGGGCGGCGACGATCCTGGGGGTGGTCGGAGCAGGCGGGCTGGGCCAGCTGCTCAGCTACCATCTCGAGCTGTTTCAGATGGCGCGCACCGCCACAGTCTTGCTTGCGACGCTGGCATTGGTGCTGGCAGTCGACGGTGCGAGCTATCTCGTGCGGCGCGCGATGACTCGATAACGCGGGAAAAATGACCTCCGAAGCGATCGCCAGCAGGACCTATCCGCGTTTCGCCGTGATGCTGCACTGGATCATTGCGATCGGCGTGCTCGTTTTGCTCGCAACCGGCGCGTACATGGTCGGCGTTCCGAAGAACACGGCGGCACGCGGTTTGTATTTCAACCTGCACAAATCGGTCGGCATTTTGACCGGCGGCTTCATCATCTTGTTGATCATCTGGCGCAGCCGCCACCGCGCGCCCGAGCTGCCGGCGACGATGCCGCGGTGGGAGCGCACGGCCGCCGGATGGAACCACACCCTGTTCTACCTGCTGATGGTCTTCGTGACCGCTTTCGGCTACCTGACATCGTCCTTCAGCGCGTACGGCCCGAAGCTGTTCGGAATTCCGTTGCCGCACTGGGGATGGGACGATCCCGCGCTGCGCGGCCGGTTCGCCGACTGGCACCGGCTAGTCGCTTGGATCTTCGCGGTGTTGATCGTTTTGCACATCCTCGCCGCGCTCAAGCACCTGGTGTTCGACCGGGACGGCGTATTTCAGCGCATGCTTCCCGAGCGCCGATCCCGATCGAACGATCCCGCTTGAGCCAGACAACTCAGGCCTAAGCGGTCTTGCTCGTCAGCGTGGCGCCGAGTTTGCCGGACGCGTATCCGAACAGCGCGCCGACCACCATCGAGATACTGACCGCGATGAAAGCATTGCTCATACTCACCGAGGTCAGCGCCGACGTGCTGAGTTTGTCCGGCGTCTGCAGCAGGAAGGCGAAGGTGGCGGCGTATCCGTACACGTTGGCAGGGATCGTGGCTAGCGCCTTCACGTTCGCTGCGATGCAGATGAGCCAAACCGTCACTCCGACAACGATCGCGGCCCAGAGTGGCAACGACAGTGAATTGGCGAGCGGAACGTTCAGGATGATCAGTGCGGCAATGCTGGCGACCAGGGAGCCGAAGATGTTGCTGACGATCGTGTTACGCAGCGCAGAGTCGTCGCCGCCGCATTGAAAGAAGCACCCCCATGCAATAAAGACGGCCCAGATCAACAGCCCGCCGAACTTCAGGCAAATAAAAGTGGCGACCGCACCGAGAATGCCGATCGCAAGTGACAGCGCTGACAGCTGCTTCATGGCCAAGCCCCTCCCCGTTTATCGGTATTGTGAGCGGACAGCGGACACGCAGATGCGGACAACGAACCCCTTTTGAGTAAAAGGGGCATGAACTATCCGTCAGTCCCTGCAGAGAGTCAACTTCTATTCGCGATCGCATTTGCGCACCGCAGCAGCGCGGGATTGGCAACGCTTGGAACTCAATTGATCTCCGCGCTCACGCGCGTTGGCGCGCAAGCCATTCGAGCGCGCCAAACAGCGCCTCGCACAGAAGCGCTAGCGCAGCCGCCGGCACGGCTCCCGCCAGCAGCATCTGGCCGTCATTCAACGCCAGTCCGATCGAGATCCGCTCGCCGAAACCGCCTGCGCCGACGAATGCGCCGATCGTCGCCGTGCCGACGCTGATCACCGCGGCGGTGCGCACTCCCGCCACGATCACCGGCAACGCGAGCGGGAGCTCCACCAGCCATAAGCGCGCAAAGCTGCGTGCACCGAGCGCGGTCGCGGCCTGGCGCAGCACTTCCGGCACCTGAGAAAGACCGACCGCCGTATTGCGCACGATCGGCAGCAGTGCGAATACGAAAAGCGCAAGCAACGCGGGTCGCGTGCCGATCGCACCCAGCACCGGGATCAGCGCGGCAAGCAACGCGAGCGCCGGAATCGTTTGCAAAGCGCCCACCACCGCCAGAATTGCCGCTCCTACCCTGGGCCAGCGCGCCGCGGCCACGCCGAGCGGCACGCCGATCGCGATCGCTGCGACCAGCGAGACGAAGACCAGCAGCACGTGCTGGCGCGCGAGCCTACCGAAATCGGGACCGAACAGGCGATCGAGAAAGTCGGGGCGCGGCCCGGTCGATGCAGTTTTTTGCAGGAACGAGCGTGCGATCTCGCGCGCAGCGCGGTGATCGAGTTCGGCTGCCGCGTTCATCTCGATCATCCGGCTCTCGTCGATCGTTCCTGTCAACGACTGCAGCGCGGCCCAGGCCACCGGGAAGCGTTGCGGCACCGACCGGCGAAATAGAACGACCGCGTCATAGCGCGGAAAATAGTGGCGGTCGTCGACCAGCACACGGATGTCGTAGCGGGCGATCTTCGCGTCGGTGGTGTAAACATCGATCACGTCGACCTGGTGCGAAGCAAGCGCCTCGTAGGCGAGCCCATGGTCCAGGCCGATCGGCGTCGAAACCAGCCCGTAGGCGCGCGCGAGACCGGGCCAACCGTCGGAGCGGCCGAGGAATTCGTGCGAAAGTCCGATCCGAAGCTCTGGATGCGCCGCCAGGTCGCTGATGCGAGCCACGTGCAGCGCCTGCGCCGTGTCACGCCGGACGCCGAGCGCATAGGAGTTCTGAAAGCCGAGCGGAATGGCGACCCCAAGGTCAAGCGGCGCCAGCTCGGCGTCGACCTGCTCCAGCGCGGCGCCTGCCTGCGGGTGGTGCAGGATCTCCAGTTCGATCGTTCCCAGGTACTCCGGATACAGGTCGACCGATCCACTGCGCAGCGCCTCGAACACGATCGCCGTGTTGCCCATGTCGGGGATATGTTCGGCAGGCGCCGCGCCCTGCGCCGCCTGCGTGAGGATCTCTCCCAGGATCGTCGACTCGGTGAAGCGTTTGGAGCCGACGCGCAGGACGCCGTCGGCTGCGCCCGCCCAGCCAATCAGCGCGGCAAGCAGCGCAGCGAGCAGCAGGCGCCAGCAGCCGGCGACCCGCCGCACTTCGTCAGGCCTCGTCCTTGCGGTTGAGAATCAGCGCCCGCAGCTCGCCTACGATTCCGCGTCGGAATACGAGCACGCATACGACGAAGATGCCGCCCATGATCACCGTCACCCAGGGCCCGACCTTGTCCGCCAGCAGGTTCTCCATGCCGACGATCGTCAACGCTCCGACCGAGGGGCCGAGCACGGTGCCAAGACCGCCCAGCAAAGTCATCAACACCACTTCGCCCGACATGTGCCAGTGGGCGTCGCTCAGGGATGCGAGCTGGAACACGATCGACTTGGTTGCGCCCGCGAGGCCCGCGAGTGCAGCAGAAAGTACGAACGCCAACAGCTTGTAGCGCTCAACAGCGTAGCCGAGCGAAATGGCGCGCGTCTCGTTCTCGCGGATCGCCTTCAGGATCTGCCCGAACGGCGAGTGGATCGTGCGGTAGATCAGCCAGAAGCCGCCCAGGAAGATCGCGAACACGAAGTAGTACATCGCCAAGTTTCCCGACAGGTCCAGCACGCCCAACAGGCGGCCTCTCGGGATACCCTGCAGACCGTCCTCGCCGCCGGTGAACGGAAGCTCCAGCTCGACGAAATACACCAGCTGTGCCAGCGCCAACGTGATCATCGCGAAGTAAATTCCGGAGCGACGGATCGCCAGCAGGCCGAAACCTACGCCGAGAACACCCGCGAACACGGTGCCAGCCAGGATCCCCAGTTCGGGCGTGACGCCGAACTCGCGGCACAGATATCCGCACACGTACGCGCCGGCAGCGAAGAACGCTGCGTGCCCGAACGACAGCAGGCCGACAAATCCCAGCAGCAGATTGAACGCAGAAGCAAACAGCGCGAAACAAAGCACCTTCATCAGAAACGTCGGGTACGCGAGGTGCGGAGCGACCAATCCGACTGCAATCAGAACGACGAACATCATCCGGTCGCCAAGAGCCCGTGCAGCCCTTGTGGCCGCGCCGGTCGCGGTTCCTTTGCGTGCTAACAAGGGTGAAGCGGAGGCGTCGCTCATTGGCACCTCAATCGCTGGGCGGCGTTCACGCCTGGCGGCCGAACAGGCCCGCCGGACGCACCAGCAGCACGATCACCATGATCAGGAAAATCACCACGCCCGAGGCCTGCGGGTAGTAGACCTTGGTGAGCGCCTCCACCAGACCGAGCCCGACACCGGTGACAATCGAACCGAGGATCGATCCCATGCCGCCGATCACGACAACCGCGAACACGACGATGATCAAGTGTGAGCCCATCAGCGGATTGACTTGCATCACCGGGGCCGCCAGCACGCCGGCGAAAGCTGCCAGCGCGGCACCGGCCGCGTACGTCGCCGTCATCAGCAGGGGCACATTGATGCCGAGAGACTGCACCAGGTCCGGCCGCTGTGTGGCCGCCCGCAGCGTTGCGCCCAGCCGCGTGCGCTCGATCGCGAACCAGACCGCCAAACACATTCCGAGCGCCGCCACCACGACCCAGCCGCGGTACAAAGGCAGGAACATGAAGCCGAGATTCACGCCGCCGGCGAGCTGGTCCGGCACGTCGTAGGACTCGCCCGATACACCATAGAAATTGCGGAACACGCCCTCTGCAATCAAGGCCAGCCCGAAGGTCAGCAACAACCCGTAGAGGTGGTCGAGCTTGTACAAACGCCGCAGCATCGACACCTCGATCAGAGCGCTCAGCGCTCCTACCACCAGCGGGGCCAGTACCAGCGCTTCCCAGTAGTTGACGCCGAACTGGGTGAGTGCGATCCATGCGACGAATGCTCCGATCATGAACTGCGCGCCGTGCGCGAAGTTGATCACGTTGAGCATCCCAAAGATCACGGCCAGTCCGAGGCTGAGAACAGCATAAAAGGAGCCGTTGATCAACCCCAGCAGGAGCTGGCTGAACAGCAGTTGCAAGGCTAGCCTCCCCCTTTTCCGGGCACCCGTCCGTTGTCGTGCACCAGCGTCACTTCTTGATCAGCGGGCAGCGCGACGCCGAGAGCGACTGGAATGCCTCGTCGCCCGGGATCGTTGCGACCAGCTTGTAGTAATCCCATGGACCCTTCGACTCGGACGGCTTCTTCACCTCGAACAAATACATGTCGTGCACCATGCGGCCGTCTTCGCGGATGCGCCCGTTTTTCGCGAAGAAGTCGTTCACCGGCGTCTTCTTCATCTGCGCCATCACTTTCTGCGTGTCGTCGCTGTTGACCGCCTTGACCGCCTGCAGGTAGTGCATCACTGCCGAGTAGTCGCCGGCCTGCACCATCGTGGGCTCCTTCTTATGCTGATCGAAGAAGCGCTTGGACCAGGTGCGCGTTTCCTCGTTCATGTCCCAATAAAAGCCCTCGGTCAGGTACATCCCCTGCGTGGCCTTCAATCCAAGCGAATTGACGTCGGTGATAAACACCAGCAGACCCGCCAGCGTTTGCTTGGGAGTGATGCCGAACTCGGCTGCCTGCTTGATCGAATTGGTCGTATCGGTGCCGGCGTTGGCCAGGCCGATCACCTGCGCGCCCGAAGCCTGCGCCTTCAGCAGAAACGACGAAAAATCGGTACCGGGAAACGGGTGAGCCGCAGAGCCCAGCACCTTGCCGCCGCTCGCCACGATCACATCGGTCGCGTCCTTCTCGAGCGAGTGGCCGAACACGTAGTCGGCGGTCACAAAGAACCAGGTCTTGCCTCCGCGCTGAACCAGGGTCTTAGCGGTTCCATTGGCCAGAGAATACGTGTCGTACGCCCAGTGCACGGTGACATCGTTGCAGTCTTCGTTGGTAAGGCGCGTGGAGGCGGCACCATTGACCAGCACGATCTTGTCCTTTTCCTTGCCGATCTTCGCGACCGCCACCGCAGTAGAGCTCGTGACGAGGTCGGTCACCATGTCGACGCCGTCGCGCTCGAACCATTCGCGCGCTTTGTTGGCGGCGATGTCGGGCTTGTTCTGGTGGTCGGCGTACACCATCTCTACCTTGAAGGACGGCTTCTCGCGCGCGACGAAATCGTCTATCGCCATCTGCACCGCGACGACCGACCCCTGGCCGGACAGGTCCGAGTACGCACCCGACAGATCGGTCAGCACGCCGATCTTCACGACCCCGTCGGCGACCTGCGCATGCGCGGCGCCGACAAGGAGCATGGGGACCATGGCCAAGCCGGCGGCGCCGATCAACAGCTTCGATTTCATCAAGACTCTCCTCGCAGGTGATGGGTGGAGCGGAATCCGGAACCCTCGCATTCTTGAGGGCTTCATACGCCGAGCAGCGCGTGCAGGCGTTCGGTCTGCGATGGCAGCTCCTCGCGCGTCACGGTTTGCACGATGCGCCCGTGCTCGAGCACGTAGTGGCGGTCGGCCAGCGGGGCGGCAAAGCGGAAATTCTGCTCCACCAGCACGATCGTGAACCCGCGCGCTTTCAGTGTCCGCAGCACCTCGGCGAGCTTCTTCACGATCACCGGCGCCAACCCCTCCGTGATCTCGTCCAGCAACAGCAGCCTCGCGCCGGTGCGCAGGATGCGCGCCATCGCCAGCATCTGCTGTTCGCCGCCGGACAGCCGTGTCCCCGGGCTGTTGCGCCGCTCCAGCAGATTCGGGAACATCGCGTAGATCTCCTCGGTGGACAGCCCCCCGCTGGCCAGCTTGGGTGGCAACAGCAGGTTCTCCTCAGTGGTCAAGCCGGCGAAGATGCCGCGCTCCTCCGGGCAGTAGCCGATTCCCAAGCGCGCGATCCGGTGCGGCGCCATCGTCGCGATCGGCTCGCCGTTGAACGTGACGGTGCCTGTGCGGCGTCCCACCAGCCCCAGCACGGCCTTCAACGTCGTGGTGCGTCCCGCTCCGTTGCGCCCCAGCAGCGTCACCAATTCGCCCCGATTCACCTGCAAGTCGATCCCGTGCAGGATGTGCGATTCCCCGTAGAACGCGTGAACGCCCACCAGCCTCAGCATTTCGCCATCGGGCGCGAACGCACTCATAAGTTAGGTCCAAAGAACCCGAACAATTCGCGCTGACGCGCGGGGGGCGCATTCGCTTCGCTCATGCGGACTCCACTCCCACATAGGCCTCCAGGACACGCGGGTCCTTGGAGACTTCGGCGTACGGCCCCTGCGCGAGCACGCTGCCGCGCTGCAGGACCGTGATCACGTCGCTCAGGGTCTCCACCACAGACAGATTGTGTTCGACCATCAAAATCGTGCGGTCACGCGCAACCTTGCGGATGAGTTCGACCACTCGGCCAACGTCTTCGTGCCCCATGCCCTGCGTCGGCTCGTCGAGCAGCATCAGTTGCGGATCGAGCGCCAGAGTCGTGGCGATTTCGAGTGCGCGCTTGCGCCCGTACGGCAGCTCGACGGTCACGCGCTGGGCGAACTCGCCGAGATCGACCGCCTCGAGCAGCTCCATCGCCCGCCCGTTCAGGACGTCCAGAGTCGACTCGCGCTCCCAGAAATGCAAGGAGTTGCCGAGCTTGCGCTGCAGCGCTACGCGCACGTTCTCCAGCACGGTCAGATGGGGAAAGGTAGCCGAGATCTGAAAGGACCGCACCATGCCGCGGCGAGCCACCTGCATGGGCGGCTCTCCTGTGATGTCGATTCCGTCGAAGCGGATGCGGCCGGCGCTTGGCCGCAGGAACCCGGTCAGCAGGTTGAATACCGTCGTCTTGCCAGCGCCGTTCGGGCCGATCAGCGCATGCACACTGCCACGCCGCACGGCCAGATCCACTGCCTGCACGGCGCGGAACCCCGAAAAATCCTTGGACAGCCCTTCGGCTTCCAGGATCACGTTATTGGTGGACACGGCGCGCGCCTACTCGATCGCGCTCGACGACTGAACCTGCTGGCGCAGGACGAACTTCTGGATCTTGCCGGTCGAGGTCTTCGGCAGCGTGCCGAAAACGACTCGCTTGGGCACCTTGTAGCGGGCCAGCAGCGCACGGCAGTGTTCGATCAGCGCGTCTGCGTCGGTGCTGGCGCCGGGCTTGAGTTCGACGAACGCGCAGGGAACCTCGCCCCACTTTGGATCGGGCTGCGCCACCACTGCAGCGGCCAGCACGGCCGGATGCCGGTGCAGCGCATCCTCCACCTCGAGGGAGGAGATGTTCTCACCTCCCGAGATGATGATGTCTTTGCTGCGATCCTTGATCTTGACGTAGCCATCGGGTTGGACCACCGCGAGGTCCCCCGTGTGGAACCAGCCGCCGGCGAATGCCTCTTCCGTCGCATTCGCGTTCTTCAAGTAGCCCTTCATCACGATGTTTCCGCGGAAGAAGATCTCGCCCATCGTCTCGCCGTCGGGGGGAACGGGTTTCAGCGTGTCCGGATCGAGCACGCGGATGGCCTGCTGCAAGTGGTACGCGACACCTTGACGACCGTTCAAGCGGGCGCGCTCCTCCAATGGGAGATCCTGCCACGCATCCTGTTTGGCGCACACCGCAGCGGGGCCGTACGTCTCGGTCAGTCCGTACACGTGCGTGATGTCGATGCCGGCCTTCACGCAACCTTCGATCACCGCGACGGGCGGCGCCGCGCCCGCGATCAGACCCATGATTCTGTGGTCGATGCCAGAGCGCGCGCCCTCCGGGGCGTTGATCAACATGCTGTAGACGATCGGCGCACCGCACAGATGGGTGACCCTGTGCTCTCGAACCAGCGCAAAAACCTGGACCGGGTCGACCCGCCGCAGGCAGACGCTGGTGCCGGCGTTCAGCGCCAGTGTCCACGGGAAGCACCAGCCGTTGCAGTGGAACATCGGCAGCGTCCACAGGTATACGCAATGCGGCGGCATGGCCCATGAGATCACGTTGCTGGCGGCGTTCAGGTAAGCGCCGCGGTGGTGATAGACGACTCCCTTCGGGTTGCCCGTGGTGCCCGAGGTGTAGTTCAGCGTGATCGCGTCCCACTCGTCCGCGGGCAGCTGCCACGCATACGCCGGGTTCCCCGCTTCGAGGAAAGACTCGTAGTCGGCCTGCCCAAACTCCTTTCCGGGCGGCGCTTGCTCGTCCCGCACATCGATCACGAGCGGGCGCGGTCCCGGAACGAGCTGCAGCGCTTGCTCGATGACCGTCGAAAACTCGCGATCGGTCAACAGCACGCGCGCTTCGCCATGCTGCAGCATGAAGCTGATCGCTTCTGCATCGAGGCGAGTGTTCAGCGTGTTCAAGACGGCACCGCACATCGGGACTCCGAAATGCGCCTCGAACATCGCCGGAACGTTGGGCAGCATCGCCGCCACCGTGTCGCCGCGTCCGATGCCGCGCGCCGCCAGCGAGCTCGCCAGACGGCGGCAGCGTTCGTAGGTCTGCGACCACGTTTGCCGCTGTGCTCCATGGATCAGAGCGGTCCGATCCGGATATACGCTGGCGGTGCGCTCGAGGAAGCTCAGCGGCGAGAGGGGAACGAAATTGGCCGGGTTGCGGTCGAGGCCGATCTCATACCGGTTGCTGCGGGTCATGACCAACTCTCCCGACTGTGCCCACTCTCCCGACTCTTGCGCGAGCGTTCCGGGTGCGCGCGCTGCCGCGCGCGCCTCCCGTTCGTTTTGGTCGGATCCGGGTTCTGTCTCTCCTACGGAACCATCATATACTGCCGCCCGCGTGGGTGCGAAGCTTGGCGATAGAGATGGCCGGACAGGTACGGCAGGTGCGAGCAGCCGCGGTGATGCGTGCCGCGGGAGGTGAGGGACGCATCATGACGGCAAGGAGCAGTTTCGTCGGGCGGGTGCGCGCGAGCGCCGCACTTTCCTTTCTCGCACTCGCTGGCGTGCTGTACTGTCAGTCCGCTTGGCCCGCAGTACACCTCACGCAGGATGAGATGTCGCGGCTGCTGAAGGTTGTCGACAAGCACGGCTCCTACACGACGATCCCCGCCGACGTGGCATTGGTGCTGCAACTGACGCCAGCGCAGCACACGCCTGACATCAAGGAAGCCGCCTACGAGGACGATAAGGGAAACCGGCACGGATTCGCGCCGCTGAAGGACGGCTCGGGCTTTTTTCTGTTCAGCGCCAGCCCATCACGGCGTCAGGTCGTGTTCGTGCTCGATTCCGAGCAGCGCCTGCTGCACGCCGCTCGCAACCTGCAGTCCAATGGCCCGATGATCGCTCTTCCGTCGCAGGAGGCGGAGCAAGAGCTGGATGAGGAGTTGCGGCGCTGGTCAAAAGTGCTGTCGCCGGAGGGACCGTCGATGCCACCGCGCACAACCCCGTCGCGCGGCGTCACAACCCCATCGACTGGCGCGCCGGTGCAGGCGCAGCCGTACCCGTTCAAGAAGACCGCGCCCGACAAGCCTTGATCGGGTGCCGCCGCCTGCTTACAAGTTCTCGGAGATCAGCGACGCGACCACGCGGCCGAGGTTCTCGCGTGTCCACTCGGCGTCGACGTTGTTCGAAGCCAGGTAGTCCGAGACTGCCAGATAGTGCACGACGTCGCGGAAGTTCAGCTCGCGCTCGACCGGCCAGCTGGCGAAACTCTCGGCGGCGCGCGCCAAGACAGCGTCGGCAGCGGCCAGCGTTCCGCCCAGGCGCTCCACTACAACCAGCCGGTATAGCTCGCGTTTGCGCAACTCTGGACGGGCCGCCCGGATCGAGTTGTAGATTTTCAGCAGCTCCCGGCTCGTCTTGGCCGCAGAGTACTTTTCCTGCCAGCCGACAAACAGCGGCCCAAGCAGCTTCCGTGGCCAGCCCGGGGCTTGCGGCTGCGGGCGCGGAGCAGGCAAGTTGATGCTCGTCGTCACCGTCACGCTGGTCGTTCCACCGATCTGCGTACCGTGTTCCTTCCAGTAGTCGTCGTCCTCCGTCGTGGTGCCGCCGGTCGTCGTCCCAGGGGGTTTTTGCGTGGGCAGCGAGCCCGGTACACCGGGTATGTTCCGTAGACGGGTCGGCAACTCCGACAAGCTCGGATACGTTGGAAGCTTTTCGTCCTCTGCCGCGATCGGCAACGCCCGCGGCGTCGGAACGTTAGACGGCGTTGGCAGCGTCGGAAAACTCGGCGCCTTTGCCGGGATCGGACGCAGCATCGCGGCAGCCTGTCGTTCGACGGTCGGCAGCGTGGAGACCGGCCGTGCACCCGCTCGCTGCTGCGACGTCGCGGTCCCCACGTCGTGGGCCCGCGGCGGCGGGACAGTAGGCGGTCTCGGCTGGACCGTCGGCGCTTTCGCGGTTGGCGCTCTTGGCTGGATCGCCGGCGCTTTGGCGGTCGGCGGAGGCAGGGTCGGCGCCTCGCTCACCGGGATCTGGGACGGGGAAAAAGCGGCCTCGGCGTTGCGCTCGAGCTCACGCTTCCACGCTTCGATCTGCCTCGGATCGAGATCGAACTCCGCCGCCAGTTGCGCGACCGTCTTGTCGCCGCGCAAGGCCGCAAGCGCGACTCTCGCTTTCAGCTTTGCGGCTAGATCACGGTCATCTTCTTGCGCCATCCGTACCCCGCCGTGCGCCCCTTCCTGGCGCGCTTCAGCCACCCTAACGATACAGTAACGGTCCCCTTTCTGGTGGGCCACCGGGAAACGATCGGGGCCTTTCCCGGAGGCGATGCAGCCCTTCCGAAATCTTACAGCCGCAGCATCTGGGGAACGAAAAGCGACAGCGACGGCCAGTACGTGACCAGCAGCAAAAAGGCCAGCATTGTCAGCAGCCAGGGCAACACTGCGATCGTCAACTCGGTGATGCCCATCTGGGTGATCCCGGACGCAACGTACAGGTTGAGTCCCACCGGAGGGTGGCACAAGCCGACCTCCATGTTGACCATCATCAGGACCCCGAAATGAACCGGATCGATTCCCAGGCGGGTCGCCACCGGCAGCAAAATGGGCGCCATGATCAGCACGATCGAGCTCGGTTCCATCACGTTTCCGGCAACCAGCAGCAGCACGTTCACCACCAGCAGGAACGCGACCGGCCCCAAGCCTTGCGAAGTGAGCCAATCGGCCATTCCCTGCGGGATGTTCTCGCTCGTCATCAGGAAGCTGAACAGCACCGCGTTCGTGATGATGTACAGGAGCATCGCGCTCATCGCCGCGGCATCGAGCAGCGCGCGCGGAACCTGGGCCAGCTTCAGGTCGCCGTACACAAAGACGACCACGATGAACGAATACACGGCGGCACACGCGGCCGCTTCGGTCGGCGTGAACACTCCCGAATAGATCCCGCCAATTACGACCACGATCAGCGCCAGGCCCCACGATGCCTCGCGCAACGCCTGCCAGCGTTCGCGCCAGGTGGCGCGCGGCATCCGGGGAAGGTTGCGCCGGCGCGCGATCAGCCAGGTCGTGCACGCCAGCGCCAGGGCGAGCACGACACCCGGCGCAATGCCCGCGGCGAACAATTTGCCCACCGACGTGTTGGTCGAGACGGCGAACAGCACCATCACGATCGACGGCGGCACGAGAATGCCGAGCGCGCCGCTGGTGGTGATGACGCCGGCGGCAAAGCGCTTCGGAAAGCCGCGTTGGACCATCTCGGGCAGGATGATCGAGCCGATGGCTGCAACGGTCGCGACCGACGATCCGGAGATGGCGGCAAACAGCGCACAGGCGATGATGCCCGCGAGCGCCAGGCCACCGTACAGGTGGCCGACCATCGTGGTGGCGAAGTGAATCATTCGCCGTGCCACGCCGCCCTGCGTCAGCAGCGTGCCGGCCAGGATGAAAAACGGGATCGCCATGATTCCGAAGTTCTCGATGCCTGTGAAAAGCTTCAGAGCCACCGACTCGATCGGCACCTGCGTCATCGTGAACAGATACGTCAGTACCGTCAGGCCGAGCGAGATCGAAACCGGCATGCCGGTGAGCATCAGCGCGATCAGCAGCCCGAAAATCAGTACTGCGTTCATGACCGTCCCTCCTTCGCGCCTGACGGCGCTTCGGAGGGCAAGCCCTCGGCACCTGGCTTGGCTTCGTGCCGTGCCGGTCCGTAATGCCGATGAGGAACCTGGCCGGTGCGGATGTAGGAAAGGAGCACCTGCACGAAGCGGAAGCACATCAGGTACGAGCCGAGCGGAACGCACAGGTAGACGATCCACATCGGCACTTCCATGTCCTCGGAGGTCTGATCGGTGTGGCCGATCTCCCACACCAGGATCGCGCCGAGGGTTCCGACCACGCTGGTGAAAAGCACTCCACCCAGCAGCCCGATCGTCACGACGATCCTCCGCGGGCGTGGCGCCAGCCGATTGATCAGCACATCGACTCCCACATGCACGCCGGCCCGCACTCCGTAGGCCGCACCGAACTTGGCCATCCACACGAACAGGAAGATGCACAACTCCTGCGCCCAGGTCATGCTCAGGCGGATCGCCACGTCCTGAACGTACGGCACCGATGCGAGGAAGCGCAGCACCACGGAGGCAAAGATCACCGCGGTTGCAACTGCCATCAAGGTGCCGATCAGCACCTCTTCGAGACGGTCGAGCAGCTTCAGTGCGAGCATCGGATCCCTCGCGACTGAAGAACCATGGACCGAAGAGAGTGTCCGGGCCGCACAGCCGCTCGCGGTTCGCTTTTCACCATCACGCGGGGCGGAGCAGGGCTTGCGAGCTGCTACTTCAGTCCTGCGGCGGCCTGTTCCTTGACCACCTCGTCGATCGTCTCCTTGCCGACCCTGCCGGCGACTTCGTCGCGAACGGGCAGCAGCGCTTTCACCCACGCGGCGCGCTGCTCGGCGGTCAGATGGACAATCTTGGTGCGGCCCGATTTTTCGATTTCAGCCATCGCATCTTCGTTGTCCTTGCGAGCGATCTCGTGTTCGAACGCGGTCGCCTCCTTCATCGCCTCCTCCAACTGCGAGCGGATGTCGGGCGGCAGGCCGGACCAGAATTTGCTGTTCACGATCACCGCGTAGCCGAGATAGCCATGGTAGGTGTCGGCCGCGTACTTCTGCACCTCGTGCATCTTCTGCGTGTACATGTTCGACCACGGATTCTCGGTGCCGTCGACCACGCCCGTCTGCAATGCCTGGTAGGTGTCGCCGAACGCCATCACTTGCGGGACGGCATCGAGCGCGCGCACCTCTGCCTCGATCACCTTCGAGCTCTGGATGCGCAGCTTCAGGCCCTTTAGATCACCGGGGGCGACCAGCGGCCGGTTGGCGCTGAAGATCTTGAAGCCGTTGTCCCAGAAGGCGAGGCCGGTGATCCCTTTCGTCTCCAGCTTTGCCATCAGCTTGCGGCCGATTGGACCGCTCTCGACGCGCTCGAGGAACGCTTCGGTGGGAAACATGTACGGGATGTCGAACACCTCGAATTCCTTCACCCCGAGCGGACCGAACTTGGCGAGGGAGGGCGCCAGCATCTGCACCGATCCAAGCTGCAACGCCTCCAGCTCCTCCTTGTCCTTGTACAGCGTGCTGTTCGGATACACCTCGACTTTCACGCGCCCCGTGGTCAGGCGCTCGGCCAATTCCTTGAAGCGCTCGGCGCCGCGCCCCTTCGGGGTGTCGCCGGCGACGACGTGACTGAACTTGATGACGATCGGCTCTTGCGCTCGCGCCTGCGGAAGCACGATCGCAGCCAGAGCGCACAGCAATCCGAACGCGGCCAGAGCGCGCGCGTGAGGCGACCCGTTCATATGCATCCCCCTCGAAAGGATCAGGAACGATACCCGCTATCGCAGCGCAACAGACGCAGTCGGCGCCGTTTCGGATCGCTTCTCGTTTCCTAAGGCTCCCGGATCGATTGCAGCACATCGCGGCCGATTCGCTGCTCCATTTGCCGCTGGACCGGTTCGAGGGCTCGCCGCAGCGACGATCGTTGCTCGTCCGTCAGCTCGACGACCTGGCACTTGCCGCTGTGGCGGATGGCTTCGATCGCCTCGGCCTCCTCGCGCGCCGACATGCTTTCCACGTATCGGGTCGTGTCATCGAGTGCCTGCCGCAGGACGGTCCGGATGTCCGCCGGAAGAGAATCCCAGAACTTCGTGTTCACCACCACCGCGTAGGCGTCGTACCCGTGATGGGTGAGCGACATGTCCTTCTGCACCTCGTACCACCGTTGCGTGTAGATGTTCTCGGGGGAAGTCTCCGCGCCGTCAACGACACCGGTCTGCAGGGCCTGGTAGACCTCGGAGAACGCCATCACCTGCGGGATTGCGCCGAGGGCGGTGATTTGGGCCTCCAGCACCTTGGAGGACTTGACCCGGAACTTCAGTCCCTTGAAATCCTCGAGGCGGCGCAGAGGCTTGTTGGCGGTGAACTCCTTGAAGCCGTTGTCCCAGAAAGCCAGACCGGTCATCCCGTGCGCTCGCAGCAGCCCGAGCATCGATGCGCCGATCGGCCCGTGCGTCACGCGGTGCGCCGCTTCATAGCCGTTGAACAAATACGGCAGATCGAACGCCTCGAATGCCTTCACGCCGATCGGTCCGAACTTGGAAACGGACGGAGCCAGCATCTGCACCGACCCGAGCTGCAGCGCCTCCAGCTCCTCCTTGTCCTTGTACAGTTGGCTGTTCGGGTAAACCTCGACCTTGACGCGACCACCGGTGCGCTCCTCGGCCAATTTCTTGAAGTACAGGGCACCCTTGCCCTTGGGCGTATCGGGCGACACCACGTGGCTGAACTTGATCACGATGAGCGGCTCCGCGCTGTGCGCCGCACAGGCGCAACTCAGCCCCAAAGCTGCGAGGAGCCGTAGTACCGTTTGCGCTTCGAAAAGCGATTTGGAACAATCCATACGCGTACCCGCCTGGTGAGTTCAATCGTATAGACGCGCTTGCTCGTGCAATACCGACATTTCGCATTTCTGCGATCATGATGCGCTTCGAATTCGCTTGCGTCGACCGGCGGCAGAGATCCTCAAATGGCGGTAACCGGCATGGCGAGTGATGGGCAGCGCAGTGCCGATTCCGCGACGACATTACCGTCCGAAGTCACGCGCGAATTGGCCAAGTACATCGTGCGGGCCCGTTACGAGGACATGCCTGCGGCCGTCCGTCGCGAGGGGCTGCGCACGCTGGTGAACTGGGTGGGCGCGGCGGTAGGTGGCTCGCATCATGACGGGATCGACCGGGCGGTCGCGGCCCTGGCTCCGTTCTCGGCCGCCTCACACGCTGCGATTCTGGGTCGCAGCGAGCGGCTCGACATCATGAATGCCGCTTTCGTCAATGGCGTCAGCTCCCACATTCTGGACTTCGATGACACGCATTTGAAGACGATCATCCATCCGGCGGCGTCGGTCGCGCCGGCGATCCTGGCGTTTTCCGAGTACCGCAATGTTGCGGGGCGCGAGTTCCTCAACGCTCTGATCCTGGGAGTGGAAACGGAGTGCCGCATCGGCAACGCGGTCTATCCGGACCACTATGACCGCGGGTGGCACATCACCGGCACCTGTGGCGCGTTCGGTGCGGCAGCGGCAATGGGGAAGCTTCTCGACCTGAGCGAGCAACAGATGCGCTGGGCGCTGGGCTTGGCCGCTTCCCAGCCGGTGGGATTTCGCGAGTCGTTCGGATCGATGAACAAGAGCTTCAATCCCGGGCGCGCGGCTCACAACGGGATGACGGCCGCGGTGCTGGCCCACGCCGGATTCACCAGCTCGGACCGGATGATCGAAGCAAGCCGGGGCTGGGCCCACACGATCAGCGACAAGCAGGATTGGCGGAAAATCACCGGCGGCTTGGGTGCGCACTACGAAGCTTTGCTCAATACGTACAAGCCGTTTGCCTGCGGCGTCGTGCTGCATCCTGCCATCGACGCCGCGATCCAGCTGCGCAACCGGCATGGTTTGCGGGCAGAGGACATCGAACGGATCGAGCTTCGCGTGCACCCGCTCGTGCTCGAACTGACCGGCAAGACCGCACCGGCGACCGGCTTGGACGGCAAGTTCAGCGTCTACCATGCGGTCGCGGCAGCCATCATCGACGGAGCGGCGGGGCCGAAGCAATTCAGCGACAGCGCGGTGCGCGAACCCAGCGTGATCGCATTGCGCGCGAAGGTGGCCCCGACTGCCGATCCCTCGATCGAGCCGGAGCAGGTCGACTGCCGGATCGTGCTGCGCGACGGCCGTACCGTGCATCAGCGCATCGAGGACGCGACCGGCAGCGCGGCTTCACCGCTGACCGACGAAGCATTGGAAGTGAAGTTCCTCGGCCTTGCCGAGGGCATCCTGACGTCGCAACAGGCCCGCCGGCTGCTCGATGCGTGCTGGAACATCGAGCGGTCGCCCAGCGCTGCGACGATCGCCGAAGCTGCGGTGCCGCGCTAAGCGCGCCTCGACAAGGCAGGTCCCGACGAATCAACGCTTGGGCACGCGTCCGGCGAACGGGTTATGTACCGTCAGCCGACGATCAATCCTCTGATCCGCCTGAAGGTTCTCGGAGTAGACCGCACTGCAGTTGGCCAGCAGCGCCGAGGCAAGAATCAACGAGTCATAGAAAGAAAGCGTATAGCGTTGTGCGATGGCGCAGGCACGGTCATGCGTCTCAACCGTGAGCGGATGGACGCGGCAGGCGGCTCGCACTACTCCCAGAACGTCTGCGACAGCCTCCCATGTCATCGCTGCCTTGCGCGTGCCGACGCTCGCAAATTCGTTCAAGACCTGAACCGAGATATGTCCGCCGTCCGCTAACAAAGTCTCCGCTCTGTCAGCTTTCACAGCGTCCGACGACACCAGGTAGAGCAGAACGTTCGTGTCGAAAAAGACGTCACTCGCGGGCATTGGCCTCCAGCCTGTCGAAGCGGAAGTCGCTGGGCAATTGCCCTCGATACTTGCGCAATCGCATCAGCAGCTCGCGCGGCGTCGGCTTGCGGGCAACCTCAAGAATGCGTGCCCCGGCAACATGGATCTCGATCTGTTCGCCCTCCTTGAGTTTCAGGGCATCGACCACGGCGGCAGGAAGGCGGACCGCAAGGCTGTTGCCCCACTTGGCGACTTGCATGGCTCTATAGTTGGATATACATCGTATCTATAGTATATCCAGCAGCCCCTGTGAACGCAATACCGCTCACGGCAGTGCCGCTTCGCCGTCCTCGGTTTTTGGCCTACTGAACAACGCGAACTACTACGCGAAGTCTTTTGGAAAGTTTCGCTGCCACACCGCGCGGAAGCGCGGATCCTCGCCTGCGCGGCGGGCGATCGCGGTCAGCTTCGGCGCGTTCTGCTCGA
This sequence comes from Burkholderiaceae bacterium, assembly GCA_019236735.1. Lineage (GTDB taxonomy): Bacteria > Pseudomonadota > Gammaproteobacteria > Burkholderiales > Burkholderiaceae_F > VBCK01. The sequence continues at coordinate 107,002 of JAFAIM010000019.1, read as the reverse complement.
ACCATTTTCGGCCCGGTTTCCAGTGCGCCATCGTCGCCACGTAGATGTCCAGCGCGGAAAAGCGGTCGCCGAGGAAGAACGGAGCGCCTGCCGCCGGCTCCACCATGCGCCAGAGGCGGCTGCGGTATTCGTCTACCGCCGCCTCGAACGCTTTGGCGGCGGTCTCGTCGTGCACGAAGCGGCGCGGATCATCGGCATACGTGAAGGTCGGATACACGTTGGTGACCAGGAAGACGAGCCAGCGAAGGAACTGAGGGCGTCCGGCGTGTCCGGGCGGCGGAACGAAGTCGTCGCGCCCGGTCGCGTCGGCCAGGTACAGAGTGATCGCCGCGCTTTCCGTCAGAACGGATCCGTCCGGCAGTCGCAACGTCGGCACTTGTGCGAGCGGGTTGACCTGGCCCAGGTTGCGGCGGCCTTCTTCGGAAGTAAAAAGGTCCGGCACCTCCTCAAAGTCGAACTGCAGGCCGAGCGCAGCCAGCTGCGCTTCGACGATCACCGAGCCCCAGCCTGGGCGGCCGAACAGACGATACGCAGCCATCGATCGCTCCCTCCAACTCTCGGGCTTCGCCGGAGCATCCGGCACGAAAGCCGAGGGTTCATCTCAAACAAACAGGTCCGGAAGCAGCTCGCGCGCGCCGGGAACAACCGCGTAACTGCCGAAGTCGGTCACGCCGGCGGAGCGCAACACCTCCTCGTCGAGGAAGAAGTTTCCGGTGGTCGTGCGGGCGTCCGAAACGAAGATTGCGTGCGCAGCGTCAGCGACGATCTGCGGGTTGCGACACTGCTCGGGCCGCACCCCCGGAATCATCTGCAGCGCAGCGGTCAGGATCACGGTCCGGGGCCAAAGCGCGTTGACGCCAATTCCGTCGGCGCGCAGTTCCTCCGCATGACCCAGCACGCACAGGCTCATACCGTACTTGGCGATCGAGTAGGCCACGTGCGGCGCGAACCAATGCGGCTTCAGGTTCAGCGGGGGCGAGAGCGTCAGGATGTGCGGATTGCGTCCCTGCTGTGCCGAGCGCCTCAGGTGCGGCACACAGGCCTGGCTGCACAGGAACGTGCCGCGCACGTTCACGCCGAGCATCAGATCGAAACGCTTCATCGGCGTGGCCTCGGTCGCGGTCAGATTGATCGCGCTCGCATTGTTCACCAGGATATCGATACCGCCGAAGCGCTCGACGCCGAGACGCACTGCTGCGAACACCTGTTCCTCGTCGCGGATGTCGGTCTGCACCGGCAGGCACGCACCTCCGGCCTGCTCGATCTGGTGCGCAGCGGTGTGGATCGTTCCCGGAAGTTTCGGATTGGGCTCGGTAGTCTTGGCGGCGATCACCACGTTGGCGCCGTCGGCGGCCGCGCGCAGCGCGATCGCAAGGCCAATTCCGCGCGAGCCGCCGCTGACGAACATCGTCTTGCCCTTCAGGTTCACCGGGACTCCTCTCCAAGCCTTAGCGTTTCGGCCACAACACGAGCTGGGTGCAACGGAACTCGGCGATCGTTCGTCCGGATTCCTCGTGCGAGATCGTCGCATCCCACACCTGGGTCGTCCGGCCGAGATGCAGCGGCCGGGCCTGCGCAAGCATCGTTCCGGAAGTGGCCGTACCCAGGAAGTTGGTCTTCAATTCGATCGTCGTGAAGTTCTCGGCGCCATCGGGCAGGTGCGCGATGCATCCAAAACCGCACGCGGTGTCGGCCAGCGCGATCACGCTGGCGGCGTGCAAATAGCCGTTCGGAGCGAGCAGCCGCTGCTGGATCGCCACGCGCATGTCCAGCGCATTTTCGGCGACGCGAACGACTTCCAGTCCCAACAGCTCCGGCAGCCCGATGTGCGCCTTCGCCGCAAAGGCCTCGATCGGAATATCTTTGCGCAACGGCATCGATTCACCGCTTTGCCGAATCGGGGGCGCGCCGCTCCAGGAACGCGCGGAACGCAGCGCGCGCCTCGGGACTGCCCAGCAGGCGCACGAAGGCCGAGCTTTCTTCGCGAATCGCGCGCTGTACGTCTTCACGCCAACCCGCTTTCATCAACCGCTTCGTCTCGAGCACCGCGCTCGGCGACACACGTGCGAGCCGTTCGCACTGATTGCGTGCGTGGCCGAGGACTTCTGCCGGGGGCAGGATCCGGTTGACGATCCCCATCTCGAGCGCCTCCTCGGCCGAAGCCGGCTCGCCCAGCAGCAGCTTCTCCGCGGCGCGGCGGTAACCGGCCGTCAGCGGCAACAGCAAACTGGAGCCGAACTCCGGGCACAGCCCCAGATTCACGAACGGCAGCGAGAAGCGCGAATCGTCGGCGCAGTACACCAGGTCGCAGTGCAGCAGCATCGTCGTGCCGACGCCAACCGCGGCGCCGTTGACAGCCGCCACGACCGGCTTGGCCACGCCGGACAGCGCCGTCATGAAGCGGAATACCGGGGCCTCGTCGTTCTGCGGCGGCTCGCGCAGGAAGTCCTCCAAATCGTTGCCCGCAGTGAAGATCTCGGGCAGGCCGTGCAGCAGCACCGCCTGCACGCCGGGGTCGGCATCCGCAGCGATGAGTGCATCGGCCAGCGCCGCGTACATCGCCGCGGTGATCGCGTTCTTGCGCTCGGGCCGCGCGATCTGGATGCGCGCGATCGCCCCCGCGGTCTCGGTCAGGATCGCCACATGCGCACCCGCGCTCAAACGCGCTCGAAGATGCCGGCAGCACCCATTCCGGTGCCGACGCACATCGTGACCATCCCGTACTTCAGGGCGCGTCGCTGCAGCGCGTGCACCACGGTGGCCGAACGGATCGCACCGGTGGCGCCGAGCGGATGCCCCAAAGCGATCGCGCCGCCCAGCGGATTGACCTTGGCGCGATCCAGTCCAAGATCGCCGATCACCGCCAGAGCCTGCGCCGCAAATGCCTCGTTCAGCTCGATCCAGTCAATGTCGTCCAGTTTCAGACCTGCCGCCTTCAGCGCGGCCGGAATCGCCTCCTTCGGTCCGATGCCCATGATCTCGGGCGGCACTCCGCGCACCGCAAACGAGACGAAACGCGCCAGCGGCGTCAAGTTGAAGTGCTTCACCGCTGCCTCGCTGGCGAGGATCAGCGCGGCCGCACCGTCCGAGGTCTGCGAGCTGTTGCCAGCCGTCACGCTGCCGCGCGCGGCAAAAACGGGTTTGAGCTTCGCCAGGGCCTGCGCATTGGTGTCCTCGCGCGGCCCCTCGTCCAGCGACATCGTGCGCTTTTTCGACAGGAGTTCGTGCAAGGCCAGTTCCGGCACCTTGTCGACGATCTCGATCGGGGTGATCTCGTCCGTGAACTCGCCCGCCTTCTGCGCGGCGATCGCGCGCTGGTGCGAGCCGAGCGCGAATTCGTCCTGCGCCTCGCGCGACACTTTCCAGCGCTGTGCAACCTTCTCCGCCGTGATCCCCATGCCGAAGGCGATTCCGACGTTGCCGTCGGCCTCGAAGATGCGCGGATTGAACGAAGGCTTGTTGCCCGCCATCGGCACCATGCTCATCGATTCGACCCCGCCGGCCAACATGATGTCCGCCTCGCCGACGCGGATGCGATCGGCAGCGATCGCCACTGCGTTCAGGCCCGAGGCGCAATAGCGGTTTACGGTGACTCCTCCCACGCTGTCCGGCAGCTTCGCCAGCAGCGCGGCGCTGCGCGCGACGTTCATCCCCTGTTCGGCCTCCGGGAACGCGCATCCGACCACCGCATCCTCGATTGCGGCCGGATCGAGCGAGGGGACCTGCGCGACCGCGGAACGGATCACCGCCACCAGAAGATCGTCGGGCCGCACGGTGCGCAATGCCCCCCGCGGCGCCTTACCCACTGGGATTCGCGTCGCCGCCACCACGTACGCGTCCTGCACCTGGTTCGCCACTTTTTTCCCCTTTGCTCAATTGCGGACCGGTTTGCCGGTCTGCATCATGCCCATCATGCGCTCCTGCGATTTAGGATGCGCGACCAGTTTGACGAAGTGCTTGCGCTCCAAATCGAGCAGCCATTGCTCGTCGACCAGCGTTCCAGCGTCGACTTCACCACCGGTCATCACGTCGGCGATCGAGCCCGCGATCAGGAAATCGTGCTCGCTGATGAATCCGCCCTCTTTCATGTTCACCAGCTGCGAACGAATCGTCGCCGCGCCGCTGCGGCCCGCCACCGGGAAACCCCGGACGCGCAGCGGTGGGCGGTAGCCCACCGCGTGCATCGCGAAAGCCTCGCCGACTGCGGTCCACAGCAACTCGTATGGATTGAACACGATGGTGTCGCTGTCCGCGAGATACCCCATCGTGCGCGCCTCTAGTGCGGATCGCGATACGGTCGCGGTCGCCGCGTTCTGGAACCAGCTGCGCAAAAACGGCAGCAGATCGGTCGCCCCCGCCGCGCGCGCTGCGTTCCCCGCCCGCAGTGCGCCCTCCTTCAGGCCTCCGGCTCCCGGGATCAGTCCCACTCCGACCTCGACCAGCCCGATGTAGCTCTCCAGTGCCGCCACCCGCCGGGCGCAGTGCAACAGCAGTTCGCAGCCGCCCCCCAGCGCCATCCCATGTACCGCGGCAACGACCGGCACCTGCGCGTACTTCACTCGCATGAAAACCTGCTGCATCTTCGCTTCTTCGGCTCCGATCGCCTTCGGCCCACCGCTCATGAACACCGGCAGCATCGACTTCAGGTCTGCCCCGGCCGAGAACGGCTCGGCCGGCGACCAGATCACGAGGGGCCGCCCTTCGCCCTCGGCAAGGTCGAGCGCGCGCATCAACCCCGCGAGCACGCCGGGCCCCAGCACGTGCATCTTGGTGCGAATCGAGAAGATCAGCACCTCTCCGGCGTACGGCTGCTGCAGGCGCCAGACGCGGCACGAATCGTCGGCGAACACCGTTGCGCCACCGCTGTCGGCGTCTGTGCTCTCGCCGCGCAGAGGCGCGCGGAACAGCTGCCGGGCGTAGACCGGAAGATCGATTCGCGGCTCGAAACTCGAGCGCGCCGGGTTCCACGACCCCTGCGCCGTGTGCACCCCACCGGCTTTGGCCACTGTGCCTTTGAGCACCCAATCGGGAAGCGGGGCCTTGCACAACGCTTCGCCGCGCTCGATGTCCTGCGCGACCCATTCGGCCACCCGCTGCCAGCCGGCGGCCTGCCAGTTTTCGAACGGACCGGTCTCCCAGCCGAATCCCCAGCGCAGCGCGAAGTCGACGTCGCGCGCAGTCTGCGCGATGCCGCCCAAATGGACGGCCGCGTAGTGGAACATGTCGCGGAAAATGGACCACAGGAAGCGAGCCTGAGGATGATCGGTTTCGCGCAGCATTTTCAGGCGCTGCGCCGGATCATCGTTCTTCAGGATCCGAACGATCAGCTCATCGGCCTTGCCGCGGCTTTCCACGTAGTCGGCGGTGCGCGGATCGAGCACCTTGATCACCGGCCCGTCCTTGCGGTAGAAGCCCGCGCCGCTCTTCTGCCCGAGCGCGCCCTTGCTGATCAGCGTCTGCAGCACCGGAGCAACTGCGTACAGCTGCGCGAACGGATCGCGCGACGGCGGCAGCGCCTCCTGCATCGTGCGTATCACATGCGCCATCGTGTCCAGACCCACCACGTCGGCGGTACGGAATGTCGCGCTCTTGGCACGGCCCAGGCGCGTGCCGGTCAGATCGTCGACCACGTCATATGGAAGGCCGAACTTCGCTGCCTCGTGAATGGTTGCCAGCATCCCGAATACGCCGACGCGGTTGGCGATGAAATTGGGAGTGTCCTTGGCCCGCACCACGCCCTTGCCGAGTGTGCTGGCGAGGAAGGTCTCGAGCTGATCGACCACCTCCGGCGCAGTGCTGGCAGTGGGGATCAGTTCGACCAGGTGCATATAGCGGGGCGGGTTGAAGAAATGCACACCACAGAAGCGCGGCCGCAGCGCCGCCTCGAGCGGCTCCGACAGAGCGTTGATCGAAAGGCCAGAGGTGTTGGACGCCAGGATCGCACCGGGTGCGACATGCGGCCCGATGTTGCGATACAGCTCCCGCTTCCAGTCCATCCGCTCGGCGATCGCCTCGATGATCAGATCGCACTCGGCAAGCCGCGCGAGGTGCTGCTCGTAATTGGCCGGCTCAATGTATTGAGCATCTTCCTTCAGCGCCAGCGGCGCGGGGTTCAGCCGCGTCAGGTTCTCGATCGCTCGCAGCACTATGCCGTTGCGATCGGGCGACTTTTCGTCGGCTAAGTCGTATAGCAACACCGGCACGCGCGCGTTGATGCAGTGGGCCGCGATCTGCGCTCCCATCACGCCCGCGCCGAGCACCGCTACTTTCTTGATTGCAAGCTGTTTCATCTTGTTCTCCGTCCGCCGGACCGACTTGTCCACCGGCCTGTTGATCTTGTTGTCGCAAACGCGTGCGGGGCGTGTTCCGCCTACTGCTCCGCCTCAGAACAGCTCGGCCTCGAGCTCCATCAGGTTCTTTGCACCCGAGCGTGCGGCTCGGATATGGTAAGCCGTCTCCGGCAACAGGCGCTGGAAATAGAAACGCGCGGTCGCGAGCTTGGCGCGGTAGAACGGATCCGTTCCCGCATCGCTGGTGTGGTCGAGCGCGACGCGTGCCATTTTCGCCCAGAAATACGCGAACACGAGGTGGCCGATCACGCGCAGATAGCTCACCGCCGCAGCTCCTGCTTCGTCGGGGTTGGAAGCGGCCCGCATGCCGATTTCCATCGTCAGCTTCTGCACCTTGTCGCCAAGGTCCGCCAGCGGCGTGACGAACTCGTTCATTTCGACCGAGGTGGCGTTTTCGGCGAGAAACTCCTGCACCAGCTTGCCAAACTTGCGCAGCTTGGCACCGCCATCCATCAGCACCTTGCGCCCGATCAGGTCGAGCGCCTGCACCGCGTTGGTACCCTCGTAGATCATGTTGATGCGCGCGTCGCGCAGCATCTGTTCCATCCCCGACTCGTGGATGTAGCCGTGTCCGCCGAACACCTGCAGGCACTGCGAGACGCCGTCAAAGGCGTTGTCGGTGAGAAAGGCCTTCGCCACCGGCGTCATCAGCGCCAGCATGTCGCCCGCCGTTTCGCGCTCGGCTGCATCCGGGTGGTGGCGATGCTGGTCGACCATCATCGCGAGCCAGCAGGAGAACGCCCGCCCTCCCTCAGACCACGCGCGCGCCGTCAGCAGCGCGCGCCGGATGTCCGGGTGCACGATGATCGGGTCGGCCGGCTGGGACGAATCGGAGCCGGACTTGGCGGCGGCCAGGCTGCGTCCCTGCAGGCGCTCCTTCGCGTACGCGGAAGCATTCTGGTAGGCCGCTTCGGTCAGCCCCAGCCCTTGGACTCCCACAGCCAGGCGCGCGCCGTTCATCATCACGAACATCGCGTTCAGACCCTTGTTGGGCTCGCCCACCAGCCAGCCCGTCGCTGCTTCGAACACGATCTGGCAAGTCGAGTTGGCATGGATTCCCATCTTGTGTTCGATGCCGCCGCAGTAGAGCGAATTGCGCGCGCCGACCCGTGCGGAGTCGCCGTCGCCTTGCGGCAGGAACTTGGGCACAACGAACAGCGAAATGCCCTTGACGCCAGTCGGTGCCCCCGGAAGACGCGCCAGCACGAGGTGCACGATGTTGTCGGCGAGGTCGTGTTCGCCGGCCGAAATGAAGATCTTCTGACCGGTGATCCTGTAGCTACCGTCGGTCTGCGGCTCGGCGCGAGTGCGCAGCAAGCCCAGGTCGGTGCCGCAGTGCGCTTCCGTCAGACACATCGTGCCGGTCCACTCCGCCGAGGCAAGCTTGGGCAGGTATGTCTGCTTCTGCTGCGGTGTGCCGTGCACATGCAGACACTCGTACGCACCCTGCGTCAGCCCCGAATACATCGTCCAGGCCTGGTTGGCCGCGCAGCGCATCTCGTCGAACGCGATCTGCAGCACGTGCGGCAGCGCCTGGCCACCGTAATCGGCGTCCGCCGTCAGTCCCTGCCAGCCGCCGTCGCGGAATTGGTCGAAGGCGGCGCGAAATCCCTCCGGGGTCTTGACCTCGTGGCTGGCCGGATCGAACCGGCAACCCTGCTCGTCACCGCGCAGGTTCAGCGGCAGCAGCACGTCGCTGCAGAAACGGGCACCCTCCTCGAGCACCTGGTTGACGGTATCGGCGTCCACGTCCGCGAACGCGGGCATGCCGCGCGCGTGTTCGACCGCTCCCAGAACTTCGTGCAGAACGAACTGGTGATCGCGGAGTGGGGCCTTGTAGATCGGCATTGTGGTCTCCTGGAGTACGCCGGTTTCAATGAGTTTTAGTTGCGAACACGTTGGTTGCGTTGGTTGCGTCGGTTCGCCGAGTCGCTGCGCCCGGCCGGCTTGCCCGCCTTGTCCGCGCGCCGCCGCGCGGCCTCGATCAGGCGCGCCAAGCCCAGCCGCGTCCGCTGCACGCTGTCGCTCGAGTGCAGCAGGCGGGCGTCTTGGTGCAGCATCAGCATCAGCCCATAGATCTCGAACACCATCTGGCGGGCATCGGCGCGTCGATCCAAATGACCCTCGTCCTGCGCCAGGCGGATCGCGCGCAGCAGCTCTTCCTTCCACCCCTCGATGATGGCCACCATCGCATCGTGCAGTGGACCAGGCCGATCGTCGTACTCGGAAGCGCCACCGATCAGGATGCAGCCGGCCTCGATCTCCTCTGCCAACTGCGCCAGCCAGTTCTCCAGCAGCGCGCGCAGTCGCGGCAAGCCGCGCGGGCGAGCCAACGCAGGACGCAGCACCGCGGCGACGAACTGCGTCGCGTACTGGTTCAACACCGCGAGCTGCAGCTCTTCGCGCGAACCGAAATGCGCGAACACGCCGCTCTTGCTCATCCCGAGCCGCTCGGCCAGCGTTCCAATCGTCAGGCCTTCCAACCCCTCGCGGCGCGCGATCGCGAGCGCCTGCGAGAGGATCGCGGCGCGCGTGACTTGGCCCTTACGCGGGCTCGACGCGGGCGCCGCGCGGCGCGCGCGCGCCGGGGCCGGCTGTAATGCGGAATCCACGGGTGGGAAGCGGGGCCGAAGAAAAAAGCGAACGTTCGTACTTTTTTAATGACTTGTCAAGCCCGCATCCGCGTCGGTTTGGGGCCGTTTCGCGGATAATGCGTGCCTCCGAGTGAAAGTCTCACCCAGACCATGGAGCGACCTCGATGCTCGACACGCAAGCTCGCCAGGCTGTCCGGCTGGTGCGACCGCTGATCGCGCTGCTGGCCGCGACAGCGGTTGCCCCGTGTATTGCGCAAACAGCGCCGAGCGACCCCTTGCAGGCCGCCGTTCGCGAGGTGATCGAGGTCGAGCGGGCCTTTGCGCTGACCATGGCGGACCGGGACTTGAAGGCCTTCTCCGGATTCGTCGCGGAAGACGCCGTGTTCCGAAGCGGCGAGAAGTTTCAGGTGGGCCGCGCTGCTGTTTACGGCGAAACCCGCTGGCGGGCGATCGTCGATCAGGGCGTGCCGCTGATAGGCTGTAGTCCCGCGAACCATTAAACGCGGCAGAAGGGGCAAGACCGCATGAAGAAGAACCTCGAATTGCGCAGGTATTGCGGACAATGCTTGCTCCCACGTCTCAATTGCTCGGCGAATAGCAATTCGAGTGCCGCCCTCGACGTTGTTTCTTCGAACCCAAGGAGGACCCGTAGATGAAGCTGTACTACTCGCCCGGTGCGTGCTCCCTTTCACCGCACATCGTGATGCGCGAAGCCGGCATTCCGGTGCAACTAGTCAAGGTCGACTTGCAAGCGAAGAAGACCGAGGACGGAGCGGATTTCAAGCCGATCAACAGCAAGGGATACGTGCCGACGATCGAACTGCCCGACGGACAGCGGCTGACGGAGGGCTCGGCGATCGTGCAGTACCTGGCGGACCAGGCGCCGGCGCGCGGACTGGCGCCAGCCGGCGGAACGATCGAGCGCTATCGGTTGCAAGAATGGCTCAATTTCATCTCTACCGAGCTGCACAAGCAGTTCACGCCGCTGTTCGGTTCTGCATGCGAGAGCACGCTGCGGGCGCGCCAGCTGGAGAAGATCGACGGCCGTTTCGACTGGGTTACCAAGCAACTGGGCAATCGCGATTACCTGATGGGCAGCGCGTTCACGGTCGCCGACGCGTACCTTTTCACGATATTGACGTGGTGCGGCGGCGTCGGCATCGATCTTGCAAAATGGCCCACGCTGCAAGCCTACAAACGCCGCGTCGAACAGCGTCCGGCCGTGCGCGAAGCGCTAAAGGCGGAGGGGTTGGTCAACTGAGGCCGAGGCTGTTCGTCGCCTACGCGGCCGCCGGCGATGAGCCGGCCGTGGAGCGAATCGACCTGGGAGTGGACGGCGGCGCCGTAGCGATGGACGCGTTCATCTTCCTGCCGCGACAGCAGGCTCGCCAACGACCGGCGCCTGTCGAAGCGGCAGCGTGAAACGCACGACGCTCAGGTCTTCCTCTTCGGCGTGCGGGACGTAGCTGCGCGTCATCATGAAGCGCCGCATCGAGTCGTTCTCGCTCAGCACGTAGCCGACCATCTGTCCCACGCCGCGGGCGCGCGCGCATTTCTCCAGCGCATCCATCATCACCCGCCCCAGGCCGCGCCTCTGCCAGGAATCCTCCACGGTCACAGCGAACTCGGCGCGCTCGCCGTCCGCCATTCGCGCATAGCGCACCACCGCACGGATCTCGCTCGCCCCGTCGGCCGCATCGACCTCGACCGCGACGAACGCCATCTCGCGGTCGTAGTCGATCTGCGTGAAGCGGATCAGCTGCTCCACCGACAACTCGCGCACCGGCGCATGCAATCGCATATACAGAGTTTGCGGCGAAAGGCGGCCGACGAAGCGCCGCTCGGCCTCCGCGTCTTCCGGCCGGATCGGACGCAGCAGCAAGTGCGTGCCATCTGCCAGGCGCAGCGGGCGCTCGAGCGACTTCGGGTAAGGGTGGATCACCAGGTGCGAATACGCCGCATCGGGGGCGATCGGGAGCGCATCGACTGCGACCCGCGCGTCCAGTGCGATCACCCCTTGCTCGTCCGCCACCAGCGGATTGATGTCGAGCTCACGCAGGCACGGCAGCTCGCACGCAAGCTCCGACACCCGGATCAGGGCGTCGACCAGACGGTCCCGATCGACTGCCGGCATACCGCGGAACGCGCCCAGCATCCGAGCCACGCGCGTACGGCCGATCAGGTCCTCCGCCAGCAAGCGATTCAGCGGCGGCAACGCGAGCGCCGAGTCCGACACGACCTCGACCGCGATCCCGCCCATGCCGAATGTCAATACAGGGCCAAACGACGCGTCGCGCGCGATGCCGACGATCAGTTCACGCCCGTTCGGCCGCGTGACCATCTTTTGCACCAGCACGCCCTTGAACTGCGCCTGCGGCGCACGCTTCTCGACTCGCTCGCGGATCAGCTCGAAGCCGAGCGCAACCTCGTCGGCCGTCTTCAGCGATAGCAGCACTCCACCGACTTCGCTCTTGTGCGTAACGCCTTCGGCGCGCACCTTCAGCACCACCGGGAAGCCGATCGACTCGGCCAGGTCACGCGCCTGCGAAGCGGTGGTGGCCAGCTGACCCTGCGCAACCTCGATTCCGCATGCGGCCAACATCGCTTTGGCCTCGTCCTCGCCGAGCACACTGCGGCCCTGGGCGCGCGCGGCGTCGACGATCCGGCGCGCTGCCGCGATGTCCAGGGGTTTGCTGCCGGACGGATCCGGGTCCGACGGTGGCGGCAGCTGCAGCCGCAATTCGCGATTGCGCACGTGCTGCGCCAGGAAAGCGAAGGCCTCGACTCCGTGCTCGGGGCTGCTGAGCGAAGCCAAGCCCGCTTGCTTGAACACCTCCCGCCCCTTCGCGGCATCGTCTCCGCCGAGCCATGCGAGCACCACCGGCTTGCGTGTTGCGGCGATCGGGCCCAACAGCGCGCGCGCTGCTTGCTCCGATCCGGCGCGCGCCGTCGGACAGAACAGCACCAGAACTGCGTCGTTCTCGGAATCTGCGGCAACGATTTCGAATGCGCGCGCGAGGCGCTGCGGATCCGCATCGCCGATCACGTCGACCGGATCTCCGCGCGACCACGATGACGGAAGCACCTCATCGAGAGCCGCGCTAGCGGAATCGGACACGCGCGCCAACACCACCCCCTTGTCCGCCACTGCGTCGGCCGCCAGCACGCCCGGGCCACCCCCGTTGGTCAGGATCGCCAGGCGCGATCCCGTCGGCATTCGGCTGCGCGCCAAAGTCTCCGCCGCAACAAACAGCTCGTCGTACTCCTGGATCCGGATCGCGCCGCAGCGGCGCAAAACGCAGTCCCACACGCGATCGTTGCCGGCCAGCGCGCCGGTATGGCTCAGCGCCGCTCTGGAGCCGACCGTGTGTCGCCCCGCCTTCAATACGATCACCGGCTTGACGCTGGCGGCCGCACGCACCGCCGACAGGAACAGGCGCGGGTTGTGCACGCCTTCAACATACAGCGCGATGCTTCGCGTCTCCGGATCCATCGCGAGAAAGTCGAGCAGCTCGGCGAATTCGACGTCCGAGCCGTCGCCGGTGGTGACCACCGACGAGAAACCGAAGCCGGCTTGCCAAGCGTAATCGAGTAGCGCAGTGACCACGGCTCCCGACTGCGAGATCAGCCCCACGCTGCCGGCGCGGGCGCAAGCGCGAGCGAACGTCGCGTTCAAGCCAATCGACGGTCGCAGGATCCCGAGACAGTTGGGTCCGATCACCCGCACGTTGGAGCGGCGCGCCGCAGCCAGAAGCTCGTCCTGCAGCTTCTGTCCGCTCGAGCCCACCTCGGCAAAGCCAGCCGACAACACGACGACGTTGCGAATGCCACGCGCACCCGCGTCGGCCACGAGCGCCGGCACGGTCGGGGCCGGTGTCACGATCAGCGCCAGGTCTGCGGGTTGCGGCAGGACCCGCACGGACGCAACGCACGGATGCCCTTGAACCGAGTCGTATTTCGGATTCACGGCATCGATCCGGCCCTTGAAACCTCCGGCCAGCAGGTTGGCGAAGACGTCGTAGCCCAGCTTCCCCTGTTTTTCGGTTGCGCCGATCACGGCCACCGAACGGGGCGCCAGGGCCGCTCGCAGATAGTGGGCGTCCTGCATGTGGCGATCACCTCGCGTGATCAGCGAACGATCCGCTGATCGATTTTGCTGGCTTGCGATTCGAGCGTCGTGCTAGTACAGAGATCCAAAAACGAGGCTCTTTGATGCGCCGCAACATTACTACAGTTTGTTGTGTCCCCTGTTATACGCAAGCGAGAAATACACGAGAAAAATCGGGGTATTTCCTTCACTGCGAGCACCCTACACCGGCAATTTCGCGCGGGCGTGACTCGAATGCCGAATGCCCTTCAGCGGTGCATCTCGTGGCCTCAGCCACTGCCCCCATACAATGCCAACATGAACGTCGACGGCGTTCCGTACCGGTCGATCTGGCCGATTGCCCAGCGCGCGGTAGGAATCATCGATCAGACCGGCCTGCCGTACGAATTCCGCACACTGGAGCTGGAAAGCTCGCGTGCCGTAGCGGCGGCGATCGCATCGATGCAGGTGCGCGGCGCGCCTCTGATCGGTGTGGCGGCGGCCTACGGAATTGCGCTTGCGACGAACGGCGACGCCGGCGACGCTGCGATCGAGCAGGCTGCTCGGGAGCTGCTCGCCAGCAGGCCGACCGCGGTGAACCTGCGCTGGGCGGTAGACAGAATGCGAGCGTGCCTGCGGCAGGTGGCACCCGCGCATCGCCGCGCAGCTGCGTGGCGCGAAGCCGATGCGATCGCCCAGGAAGATGTGCAGATGAACCGGGCGATCGGGTCGCATGGATCGGCACTGCTGCGCGAGCTGCACGGGCTCAGTGGCCGGCCCGTCAATGTTCTGACCCACTGCAATGCCGGCTGGATCGCAACGGTCGATTTCGGCACAGCGCTTTCGTCGGTGTACATGGCGCACGACGCCGGAGTGCCGCTGCACGTATGGGTCGACGAGACGCGCCCGCGCAACCAGGGGCTGCTGACCGCCTGGGAGCTGGCCGCGCATGGCGTTGCGTATACGCTGATTGCAGACAATGCGGGCGGGCACCTGATGCAACGTGGCAAGGTGGATGTTGTGATGGTGGGCGCCGACCGCGTCAGCCGCAGCGGTGACGTGTGCAACAAGATCGGCACCTACTTAAAGGCGCTGGCTGCGCGCGAGAACTCGGTACCGTTCTACGCGGCAGTGCCGTCGCCGACCATCGATTGGCAGCTCAACGACGCGATCCGCGATGCGCCGATCGAGGAGCGCGCTGCTTCGGAGGTGCGCACGGTGCACGGGCGGGATGCCGGCGGCCGCCAATCCAGCGTCGAGGTTGCGCCGCCGCAGGCACCGGTTGCGAACCCGGCCTTCGACGTGACGCCGGCCCGTCTGGTCACCGGCCTGATCACCGAGCGTGGCGTCGTCGCGCCGGCGCAGTTGGAAGCGATGTTTCCCGAGGGTCAGGCGCGCTCGTGATCGACCCACACGACGGTGGTGCGGGGCGAGAGCCGCTGCAGCAGGCCGAGGTCGTCGAAGATGGACCGGCGCTGCGCACGGAGCTGATCCACATCGCGCGCACCACGGTGGCGCGCGGCCTGAACGTCAACAAGTCGGGCAACGTGTCGGTCCGCTGTGCACGCGGCGGAATCGAAGGTTTCCTGATCACGCCCACAGCAATCGACTACCGCGACCTGACCGAGCAGGATCTCGTGTTCATAGGCTTGAAGGACGGGCGCTGCTCGGGCAAGAAAGCGCCCTCGAGCGAGTGGCGCATTCACCTGGACATCCTGCGGGCGCGGCGCGAGTTTGGCGCGATCGTGCATACGCATTCGCCCGCTGCCACGGCGCTTTCGTGTCACGGCTTGGATCTGCCGCCGTTTCATTACATGATCGCGGTGTGCGGTGGGCCCGACGTTCGATGCGCGCGATACGCGACGTTCGGCACACAGGAGCTGTCGGACCACGCGCTCGCAGCGCTGGTCGACCGCAAGGCCTGTCTGCTGTGCAACCACGGATCCGTCGGTTGCGGCGACGACCTGGCGCAGGCGCTTTCGATCGCACAGGAGGTTGAGCACCTCGCGCACATTTACCTGCTGGCCCGCCAGCTCGGGGATCCGCTGCGGCTAAACGACGAGCAGATGCGAGCGGTCATCGAAAGCTTCCGTACCTCGTACGGGCAGCGATAGAATTACCTTACGACGAAGCGGGTCAAACCGCCATGGACCGCAATACGAGGCCTTCGCGCCAGGTGGCGCGCCAAATCGACGCGGCCACCACGCGCTGGCCGGCGGCGCCGCTCGCGCGCGACCGCAATCATCCACTGGAAGGCAGCGTATGCGCCACGATGTGGCCCACGCGTTCTTTGGCCGGGCGCAAGCGCTGGTTCGACGAACTGTACGTGTGGACCGAAGGATTCGAAGCCTCGACCACGCAGCGCGCCCGCATTCAGGTCGCAGCGCTCGATCACGCATTGCGTTTGCTCGAGAACGAGGGGGCCGACTCGGTGGCAGTGACGCTCTCGTTCGGCACGGTCGAGCGCCACATGGATTCGATCGTGCAGCACTTGCAGCAGTACCCGCTCGTCGTACACCGGCTGGCGGTCCTGTTGCGAGGCTCGCAGGAGCGCATGAGGTCGAAATATCGGATCCGGGCGCTGGTCGACTATCTGCACACCGGACGCAGCGCCGTCGGTTTCCGCATCACCGAGCCGCGCGCAGCAATGGAGATGCGCGCTCTGGATCTCGTGCAACCCGACTTCGCCAAGGTGCTCGCGCCCGCGTCGAACCGTGAGGAATTCTGGGCCGACTTCGTGTCGGAAGCGCGCATCGCCGGCATCACACCCGAATCGCTGATCGTCGCCGGACTGGGGACCGAGCGCCAGGTAGAGCTGGCGCGAGCTGCCGGAGCCGGATTCGGGCAGGGCACGGCCGTTCGCCCTGCGTTCCGCCTTCCCGACTCCGATGCGCGTGGCCGTGTCGCCAGCGGCAGCGCGCTCTCGTTCCTCGCCCCGCCGACAGTGGGGTAGCAGGTTTCAGCGCAGCGAGAGCGGCGGATCGCTGTCCGCCGGTTGCGGCCGGGTCAGCATTGCGTTGACAGCCTGTACCTGTGCATCGTCCAGCTCGCCCGCGGCCGCTTTGAGCTTTAGACCCTGCAACAGCGTGTCGTAGCGCGCCTTCGCCAGGTCGCGCCGCGCCGAATACAGCTGCTGCTCCGCGTTGAGCACATCGCTGTTGATGCGGATTCCGAGCCCATAACCGATGCGGTTTCCTTTGACAGCGTTCCGTCCCGCGTCGACCGCTGCCTGCAGCGCGCTGATCTGCGCGATGCCGTTTACCACGCCCCCGTAGGCTTGGCGCGCATCCAGCGCGGCCTGCCGCTCGGCGACATTCAGGTCCGCCTGCGCCTTGCGCTGCTTGGCGCGCGCTTCGCCCACCTGGGCCTGCAGGCCTCCTCCGTCCAGCAGCGGCATCGAGAACTGCAGGCTTACCTGTGCGTCGTGTACGCGGGTTCCGTAGTTGGCCGGGTTGATGATGTTGCCGGAGGAATAGTTGCCGCCGTATTCGGCGATCAAGTCAACGCTCGGCAGGCGCAGCGAGCGCGTGCGCTGCAGCTCGAAATCGGCTGCATCGACAGCCGCGCGCGCAGCCACCACGGCAGGATTACTCTGCCGCGCGCGGTCGGCCCAGGTGCCGGCTTCACGCGGCCGCGGGTCTGGCGGCATCTGCTCGGGGCTCAGCACGGCGAGCTCGGAGGGCTCCGAACCCGTGACGGCCTGCAAAGCCGCGCGCTTGCCATCCAGATCATCCAGCGCCGCGACCCGCTGCGATTCGGCCAGTGCGGCACGGGAACGGCTGTCGTCCACGTCCGTGACGCTTGCGACACCGGCGGAGAAACTGCGGCTGGCCGCCTGCTGCTGTTCGGCCAGAGCTCTTGCTTGCGCGGTCGCTGCGGTCACTGCCTCTTCTGCCACGACCACGTCGAAATACGCTTGCGCCACCCGCACGATAAGCTCCTGTCTGGCCTGCGCATACTGGGCCACGGCCTGCTGCGCGAGCGCCTTGGAGGCGTCGTACGCGAGGGTGTTTTCCACGTGCAGCACCGGCTGGCTCAGCTGCAGCGTCCAGGTGTAGCTCTTGAAGCTGCGCGAGACTTCCGGCGTACCGGTGTAGGAAGTTCCGCCGGAGGTGCCACCGGCAGCACCATTGACTCCCAGAGACGGCAGCAGTGCCGAGTGGGCCTGGGGAACCTTTTGCTGGGCTGCCTGCAGGGCAAAACCTGCCGATTCGAACACGGCGTCGTTGGACTGTGCCTGCTGGTAGGTCTCCAATAGATTCGCGCCGCGCGCCGTGGGTCCGCTGGCCGCCATCGCGACGAGGGCCAAAGCGGCGGCGCCCATCCGGAAGGTGCCCGCGCTCACCGCTCGCGGCCGCTGTCGTACAGCGTCTTCTGGATCGGCGACAACAAATACTCCAATACCGTGCGCCTGCCCTCGTTGATTTCGGCAACGACCCGCATACCAGGAACGAGAGCGAACGAACGATCCTGTGCCTGCAAGGTCTGGCGATCCAACTCGATCAGCGCTTTGAAACCGGGTAGCTGCGGGTTCGCGTCCGCTGGCGCGGCTGCCTTGTTGCCAACGCCGGGGGACGCCGCTTGCTGCTCATCGGCCGCATCGGGCCAGACCTGTCGTACGTCACCGTCCAGCATTCCGTATTTCTGGAAGGGGTAGGCGACGATCTTCACTTTCGCCTTCTGGTGCGGGCGAACGAAGCCGACGTCCTCGTTCTTGAGTACGACCTCCGCAAAGAGCGGTTCACGCTCCGGAACGATCGAGAGCAGCACGGTGCCGGCGCCAACCACGCTTCCAATCGTGTGCGTCGCCAGGTCCTTTACCACTCCAGACTGCGGAGCCCGCAACTCCAGCAATTCCGCCCGGTGTTCGTGCTTGGCCAATTCCTGTTGCAGCTTGCGGTACTCGCCCTCTGCATCGATCCGCTCGTTCTGCAGGTCGCTGCGGTATTTCGAGGTGATCTGGTCGATCTGACTGGCGGCCTGCGCCACCGCCGCCCCAAGGCCCTCGACAGTGGATCTCTGCGCGTTCCGATCGTTCACGTTCTCCAGGTACGCGCGCTCCTTGTCCTGCGCGGTCACAGCCGGCACATAACCGTCCTTGCTCAAGTCGTGGTACGACTGCGCCTGTCCTTTCAAAATGGGATTGGTCTCGTCGAGCTTCGCCAGAACCGCTCTGGCCGAGTCCAGGTCGTGGCGGGCCTTGCGCAACTGTTCGTTCGCCTGCGCCAGCGAATCCAGATAGCTTTGCCGTCGGTCGCGGTACTGGTCCTGAACTTTGCGCAGCAGATCGTCCGGATCGCCGGCACGGTGCTGCAGCGGTGCACCCGCCAGTTCCGCGTCGATGCGGCGCATTTGAAGCGAGCGCAGCGCGAGCTCGGTCGAAATGCGGCGCGACTCCGCTTCGGACTCTTGCGGGTCCATGCGCATCAAAACCTGGCCTGCTGCCACAGTTTCGCCCTCTCGCACCAGGATTTCCTTCACGATGCCGGCGTCCGATGGCTGAACGATCTTCAGATAGGTCTTGGGCACCAGCCGTCCGTCGGCCGAAGCGATGATGTCGAGGCGCCCGACTGTTGCCCAAACGAGGAGCGTTGCCACGAGCAATACGATCGTGAACAACACCGCGCGCGGCAGCTTTCCCGGGGGAGACTCCTGAATCGCGAGCAGGCCGGGCGCGAAATCCATCGCCCGCGCGGACAGCACGCGGTCCGCCGGCACTTGGCCGGCGGACGATGGTGCTGGCGTCGTAGACATCGCCCGAGCCCGACAAGTCAGAGACCGATCATCGCCATGGTGCGCGAAGTAACCCGCCCCTAGAGCGAGGCTTTCCTCAAAGTGCCGCTGCCCTGCCAGCCAACGTTTTCTTGGCCCATTCCGAGAGGCGAGAATTTGCGCTCCAT
This sequence comes from Burkholderiaceae bacterium, assembly GCA_019236735.1. Lineage (GTDB taxonomy): Bacteria > Pseudomonadota > Gammaproteobacteria > Burkholderiales > Burkholderiaceae_F > VBCK01. The sequence goes on along the minus strand of JAFAIM010000019.1, from coordinate 88,071 downwards.
TGCGGCGAAACTCGCGCTGGGCAGAGCGCCGTCGGTATCAAAGTCTTCGCCGTGGAGCCCGCCCGCAGACTCTCCGACGATGCCGCGCAAAGCCGCCTCGGGCGCGCGATGCGCCTGCAGCCAACCGTTGGCGATCCTGTCGGCAACGCCAAGAATCGCCCTGTGCTGCGGGTGGCCACCCGATATAACCGGGCGGCCCACCGCAGGCACCGTCGAGGCCGGTCGGAGAGCAGAACTGGCATTCTGCAGATCCTGCAGCGTAACCACCGGTTGACTCAAGGCGCCAGCAGCCGCACCTGCAAACAGGGTCGGCAAGCCAGGGCTCGGAGTCGCCGCCGCAATGGAACCTGTGCCTGTTGGCATTCCGACAGCGGCCATGCCGGCGAAGCTCGTTGCGGCGGCCGTGCCCGCGACAGACGCCGCCACCGAGGCCGCGCCCGCTGCCGTCGAATTCAAGGCGACCACCGGAGCGCTTGGGGACCCGGCGCTGTTCACCGGTGCGGCTGCGACTGCGGCCCCGGGGGAAACCGTGGCGCTGACGGTCGGACTCCAGACTGCCTGATCGAAAGCGCTGATCTGGATCGTGTCGGCCACGCCCGTGGTGCTGCCCGCCACATAGCTGACGTTCGCAAGCTGGGAGGCGTTCACCATGAAGCTCTGCCCCACGGCTTGCGCCTGCCCATTGAGAACGAAGGTACCGCCCCCCGTTCCGCTGTTGGAGAACTTGTACCAGGTGATCGTGTTGTCGACAGTGTCGGAGGCCGTGAAAAGACTGCTCGCCGCAATCGACGTGCCGGCCGCGATCACCGGGTTGAGCAACGTGACGATCGGATTGAAATCGTTTGGCAGCAGGCTTGCCTGCGAGATCAACTGACTCAAGGACATCGTCGTCCCGTCGCCGAACTGCACTTGATCAACGCCCAATTGGGCGTTCGCCGTCATCCCAGGCCCGATCCACAGCGGCGGTGGCTCGAGTTCGTTGCTGGAGCCAGGATTGGACAAGGTACCCGTCGCAATGGACTCCGGGGCTGCGAACGAAATCAACACAGTCGAGGTGCCGCTGATAATTTGCAGCATCTGCTGCGTCGAATCGTACGGATCCTGGAACACCCGGTATTTCAGGTTCGCCAGCGTCGTTCCCGACGGCAGGATCAGCTTGTCGACCGGATAGACGATCGGGGACGGCGTGATGTCGTAATATCCCTGCGGCTCGACTACGGACATCGCAGCGGGCTGCGTGACATAGGCGTCGTAGAAAAGGTCCGTTCGACCGCTGTCCGTGATCACATCGGTCGAGTACCCCTGCATCGGAACGTAGTACGTATCGCCGCCGCGGCCGCCATCCAGACTGTCGTATCCGAGACCGGCGACGATCGTGTCGTCGCCGTCGGTGCCGATGATCGTGTCGTTGCCATTGCCAGCCTGGATATACGCTCCGGGCTGGATCGGATAGAAGTAAAAGACATTGCTGGACTGATAGGAGCCGCCTGTGAACCAGTCCGTTTCGGTTTGCGACTTCGTCCCCAGGTTGACGTAGTTGTTGCCGTCGCCGAGCACGACTGTGCCGACAAAAGGACTCGTCGTCGTGATCACGTCGTTTCCGCTGTCTCCCGTGATCGCGTACTCGGTGAAGGTCCGGGTCGCTTGAGTTTGCGTGTACGTGAAGGTCACCGTCGTTGTCGTGGTCGTATAGCTCGTCGACGTCAGTCCTTGAACCGACGGCAGGCCCGCGTAGACGCCGGCAACCCCATTGACCGTGGTGGGCGCCGAGACGGTCACGCCGGGGGGCGTCTGCACGCCACTGACCCCCGGCGGAAACAGCTGCGACAGCGGAACGAAATACTGCGTACCGCCGCCGTAGCCTCCGTAGCCGGAACCAACAGAAAACGCAGGCGTTTGGGTTGTGACGGTCTGGTTCTGCGTAAACGTCTGGTACTGGTACGTCTCGGCTTCCGACGACGGTGCAGCAAGGGTGCCGCCGCTCACCGCGAGCGCCTGCTGTACCACCCCGCCGAATGTGTAGGTGTACGTGGGTTGGGGGTGCGCCAGGTTGTAGGCTTCGTCGATCAGGCTTCCCAGAGTGCCGCCTCGACTGCCGAGCGCATTCAGCTCAGCGGTCAGCTGAGCTTGTGCCGAAGACAGCAGTGCCGCCTCCTCGGCGGCGTAACTGGCGGCGGAAGTTGCCTGCGTGGCCGACCAGGTGGGGATCGTCAGCAGACCGCTCACGGTACTTTCGAGGAACCAACCATCCGGATTTGCGAGGTTGAAGTACCCTTTGATGATGGCCGCCGTGCCGCCGGTGATCGATTGAATGATCAGATCTTGACCGCTTGCGAACGACGTGAAGTCGGTGAAGGCCATCCCCGCCGGCAAAATGATCGCTGAAGTCGCTCCGGATCCCGGGTTGATCGTCACTGTGCCGCCCGGCGTCAGCTCATAGGCGTCGTTGCCCTGGCCACCATTCAAAGTGGATGCGCCGGTGCCGCCAACCAGAGTGTCGTCCCCGGAACCACCCCACAGGGTATCGTTGCCCAAAGTTGCCACCAGCACTTCATTCGCACCGAGCGCGTAGAGCTGCTGGCTCCCGGTGCCGGCGACGAGCGTGTCGTTGCTCCCTACCCCGTAGATCGTATCGCTGCCCGACCCGCCCTGGATCGAGACGGCGTTACCGCCCAGCAGGATCAGATTGCCCGACGAGCCGGTCACGGTGCTGCTGGTGACGGTTCCCTGGGTCAGCAACTGGTCGAGCGTCAGCGAGCTTCCGTCGGAAAAGGAATAGCTCATGTTCGAGCCTGCGAATGCATCGTCGACCTTGATCGCGCCGGTTCCGTCCTGAATCAACAGCGCCGGCAAACCGTCGTAGCCGGCGACCGCAGAGAGCGTCAAATTCGACGCACTGATGCCGGCGCCGAACTCGATGCTCCCCTGCGAACTCGGCTGCCGGATCTCCGACGTGCCGAAGCCCGAGTTGAAAACATAGGTCGCGCCGCTGGTCCCAAAGAAGGTGTCGTTGCCGCTTCCGGCGACCAATGTGTCGGCACCTGCGCCGAATACGGTATCGGCATACAGAACATCGCTACCGGAGCCGGCGACCAGCGAATCGGCCCCGAGATTGGCCGTGATCACGTTCGAGGCATCCGAGTTGCCGGTTGCCGTAAGGTTGCCGGTGCCGGTCAGCGTCAGCGTATCGACGCCGTTTGCCATCGAGTAGCTGACCGACGAGACGACGGTATCGTTGGTCGCCGTCGCAGCGAGCTGGATCACGTCGCCAACGTTGTTGATGTCGAACTCGTCAGCGCCGGTGCCACCGATCAGCGTGGCAAGTCCGCTGCCGGCCGCGAGTGTGTCGCGTCCGGATCCGGCGGTCAAAGTGTCGTTGCCTGCGTTGCCGGTGATGATGTTTGAGGCGTCCGAATTGCCGGTTCCGGCAACGTCCGCAGAACCGGTGAGCGTCAGCGTGTCGACGCCGGCGATCATCGTGTAGCTGACCGACGACTCGACCGTATCTGCGCCGGCATTGGCGGGAAGCTGGATCACGTCGTTCACGTTATTGATCACGAACGTGTCCGGCACCGCGCCATACGGCCCGCTGCCGCCGATCAGCGTATCGACCCCCGATCCGGCGATCAACGTATCCCGGTTGCTGCCGCCAATCAGCGTGTCGTTGCCGGCATTGCCGGTCAGAACGGCGCCGGTCGCATTGCTGGTCGCGGTCAGGTTGGCGGACCCGGTCAAAGTCAGCGCCTTGACGTAGTTCGACAGCGTGTAGCTGACCGACGAAAGCACCGTGTCCGATCCCAGCCCTGGCTGCACCGTGATGACCGCGGATGCATCGTTGACGACGAAGGTCCCTGTTCCGCTCCCACCTGCGATTGTGTCGTTGCTCCCGTTCACGACGATGGTGTCGGAGCCCGAGCCCGCGACGATCGAATCAGCCGATCCGTTCACCACAATCGAATCGTTGCCGGTTCCAGCGACGACCGTGTCGCCGGAGCCGTTGACGATGATCGTGTCGCTGCCCGCGCCCGCCTGGATCGAGTCGTTGGCCGCTGCAGCCGTGATCGAAACGCTCCCGCTGCCGGCGAGAACGGTGTCGTTCGCACCTGCGGCTGTGATCGTGTCGCTGCCGGCGCCACCGACCACCGAAGCCGAATTCCCACCGGCATAGATCACGGTTCCATAGATCGTGCTGGTCAACGTGTCGTTGTTGCCCCAAGCGGAGATCGTGTCGTTGCCGAATATTCCGGCACTCACAGCGGCGCCGTTGTCGCCGCTGAAATTCAGATTTCCGCCAATCTCGGTGATCACTTGAGGGCCGGAATTGGTCTGCTGGATCAGCTGCTGCAGACCGATCGCCGGTGCATCGGCGAAACTGATCGAGCCGATTCCACCGGTCAAACCATCCGCAACATAGAGCGTTCCGGTCGCGCTGCTCAGAACCAGATAGGGTGTGTTCGTACTATCGACGGTCGCGCTGACGCTGAAGTCCGTCGGTGCAATTCCGGAGGCGAACTGCAGACTGTTGGTCCCCGAATCACCGGCGCCGAAGGCGATCGTATCGCCCGCGTAGTTCGCATTGACGACAATACTGAGATTGCCTCCGTCGTTCTGCAGCAGCTCGTTGCCCGAGCCCGTCTGCAACGTGTCGGAGCCATACCCGATGAGGGTGGAGTTTCCGCTACCCGCGATCAAAACATCGTCGGGATTTCCGGTGGTTCCGCCCGAAGGGTTTTGACTGATCGCGCTCAGCAAACAGGAGCCGGCCCCGCCGTACAGGGTGGCAACCCCATCGCCGCCGAGCACCGTGGTGGGACTGGCGTCGGTGCCGCCGTCGCCCGCGTACAGCACGTCGCTCCCCGATCCGCCCTGGATGATGTCCAGTCCCGCGCCGCCATAGATCGTCGTCGGTCCGGCGCCGGCCTCGACCGAAGTTGCGCCCGCGGCCGCCGAGCCGCCGTCGCCCGCGTAGATAACGTCCGAGCCGCTGCCGCCGACCAGCGCGTCGACACCGGTGCCGCCGTAGATCGTCGCGCTGCCGCTACCCGCGAACACGGACGTTGCCAAGGTCGAGCTGGTACCGCCATCGCCGGCGTACATGACGTCCGTTCCTGCGTCTCCAGTGATGCTGTCAACGCCGGCGCCGCCGTAGATGTATGTGGTACTGCCGGCGCTTGCACCGCCTTCGAGGGTGTCGGTACCCGCTCCGTCCGCGATGATCGTGTCGTTGCCGGTTCCACCGACCAGCAGGTCGTTGCCCGAGCCGCCGACGATCGATTCGGTGCCGTCCCCGCCGTAGATCGAGCTGTTGCCCGTGCCCGCGATCAGCGTGTCGCTACCACCGGCGCCTGCGATCTGGTCGTTGCCGGAGCCCCCGTAGACGGAATTGCTGCCCGTCTCGCTGGTGGCCCAGTTCGTGTCGTCTCCGCCCGCCCAGATCGTGTCGTTGCCGCTGCCGCCGATGATCGTGTTGTTGCCGCCGCGCCCGATCAGCAGATGGCTGCCGGACTGGCCGTCGATGTAGTCGCTCCCGCCTCCGCCAAGGACAAGGGAATTACCGGAGCCGGCGAAGATCGTGTTTTGCCCCATGCCGCCATAGACCGAGCTACTTCCGCTCCCGAGCTGCACGTAGTTGTTGCCGTTGGACAGCTCGATCAGGTCGCTGCCTGCGCCAGCGTAAATCGTGTCGTTGCCCACGCCGACCGCAACGCCGCTGGTGTCGGAGTTGCCTTCATACGGAACGGTCGTGGCAAACCCTGGGTTGGAGTTGAAGATGTTGGCGATCGGAAGAACGCCATTTGCCAGCGGCCCCACCGACCAGTTCAGCTGCGCCGACGACGTTTCCGTTCCCCCGATCACGGTGTTGGTTCCGGGCCCCAGCACGATCAGATTGCTGCCCTGCCCGACAAAGATCGCGTCGTTGCCGTTGCTGCCGACGATCGTATTGTTTCCGTCGCCGACGCCGATGAAATCGCCCTGCAACCCGGTCGCCGCGCTCGCATTGGCGCCATTGGTGATCGCGGTTGGCAGATCGACCGGCTGCCCCGCGTAGATCTCGCTGTTGCCGCTGCCCGCCACGATGACGTTCTGCGCATCGCTGCCGATGATGATGTCGTCGCCCGCGCCGCCGAGCACGGAATTGATACCACCCCCGACCGAGATCAGGTCTGCCGCGCCGTCGCCCGCGTACAGCGTGTACGCAAGCCCTGTGACCGTGTCCATCTGGGCGGTTCCAGCGATCACGCTCGCCGTGGTGATCGGCACAGCCGGCACCAGGTTGACGTTGACGTCGTTCTGCGCAGCACTGGTCGGAGCGCCTGTGCTGTCGACCAGCGTTGCGGTGAGTGTCAGCGTTCCCGATGCAACCGTGCCGGGTGCGTAGAGCTGGAACGTCGCCCCGCTCTGGCCGCTTCCGACCGTGATCGTGTAGGACCCGTCCGCGTTCTGTACGACCGGGTTGCCCGACGCATCGAGAACTTCCACCCCGCTCGCGCCCGTTCCGCCCAGAGCGATGTGCACTTGCTGGCTGCCCGCTGCCGGCTCGGCGAGGAACACGGACAGCGTGTCGGTCTGGTCGGTTGTCAGCGAGATCGTCTGCGGCGTCAAGCCGCTGTTGCTGTAGCTTGGATTGGAGAACGGGTTGGTGCCGGTACCGGGCAACACGACCAGATCCTGCGCCGCCAGGCCACCTTCCTCGCCGGCGTACAGCAGGCCGTTCATGAAGTCCGTCCAGCTCGATGTAGCGGGGTTTGCGGTCGGCGTCGATCCCGTCGACGAAATCAGGTTGTTGAATTCCTCGATGATCTGCCGGCGCACCGAATCCGAGAGGCTCTCGATCCAGGTCTGCGTTGCGGTGCCGAACTTCTTCACGAAATCCACGAAAGCATTGCCGGCCGACTGGAGGACGTCCTGAACGGCCGAGGCGATTTGCTGTGCGACACTCACGACGAACGCGTCGGTCGAAGCCTCCGCCGACTTTGCCTCGGAGAACAGCCACGAGGTATATCCGACCAGCGCCTTGGCGACATCTTCGTTGGCAGCCGAGGCCCACTGGGCTACGTCGCCGATCGAATGCGAAATCCAGTTCGGGTCGCTCGTGATCAAGTTGAGCAGATCGCTCAGGTGCAACGTGATCGTTCCCTCCATCATCGGGATGTCCCCGCCCGGATCCTCGATCGGTGGAACCAGCACAATCGAGGCGTTCTCCTCCATCTGCACCAGGCGCTGAACCACGGATGCGCTGAAATCGATCAGCTGGCGTTGCTGGCCGGCATAGGCACTCAGAATGTTCGAGGCGCCCGTCGCGATCTGCGAGAAACTCGGATTCAGCAACGTGCCAAATGTGTTTTCGATCTGCGAGACGTAGCTCATCGCCGTCGTGAAATTCGCGCTCGAAAACATGCTGGAGGTTGGCCCAGTGTCGAGGATGTTCAAGACCTGCGCGAGCGCAAACGCTTCCACCGCCACCGCCACCACGGGAGGAGCTTCAGCGAGGGTCTGGGCGGCAAGGGTTCCGGTCAGCGAAAGCGGGATGGCCGCTGCCGGTGGAACCGTGCCGTCGGCGACCCACGACTGAACGAACATGTTAGCCACTTTGTAGGTGTCGATGGTCGAAGCCAGGCCGAACGCCGCAATGACGCCGGCGAGCAAACGCGCGCCCGCTTCCGCGTCGTAGGTGGGATCGACATCGGCGATGCCGGATACGATCGCCGCAATCGCTTGGGCGCTGGGGATATTCAGCGGGGCGACAGGCGCTTTGGGCGCATTGCTGAAATCGAGGGTGCTGTTCTGATCGAAGGCGGCGTAGAGGCCGGTGGAGATCCTGTGCGCAGAGAGAAAGCCCAGAGCGTAGGGAGGGTTGCTCGTGTTGTAGACGGGCAGCAGGTAGTCGTTGCGGCCGCCGACATCGTTCAGGTTGCCACCGCCTAGCAGGTGGATGATGTCGTTGGTCGTGTTGTAATACTGGCAAGTGATTCCGCTCATCAGGTTGGCGTTGTACGCGCGGCCTGTGCCCGTCGCCAAGCTTGCGTAGTTCGCCGTCAACCCCGCGACCGCCCCCATCGTGTTGAAGGCTACGACCGAGACGTCGTTCTGCAGCACCGAGGGAGGAACCTGGGCAGCCTCCAGAACATCGACGTACTGGTAGGCGGCGTACTGGGCGAGCCCGCCGCCGAGGGAATGCCCGGTGAAGCAGATTTGATTCGTCGTATCGACGAACGACTGCGACGTTAACAGACTCATCATTTGCTGCGCCGTGGACGAGGAGAAGTCTCCCCAGCCGTAGTTCAGGTTCTGGTACCAGTCTTGCGCGTTGACGCCGCGGGTGCCCCTGCAGGCAACGATGTAGTTGGACTTGCCGTCGCCAAGACCGTCGTCTTTTTCGTAAATGGTTGCGCTGAAACCCGTGCCCGAGTCGGTGTACGTCTTCGCGACGGTCCAACCAGTCAGATCACCGCTCCAGGACCCGGGCATGCCGGGGCTGGTTGTGGGTGTAGGCGGATTAGGCGGACTGTTCGTCATGTCCGGCGCTCCGAGCGGGTCGCCAATCGGTCCCGGGTGATAGGACTCGTCGGATGCGACCAGCAGTGCGTGAAGCAGCGAGTTTGTCAATTGCATGATGGCTCACTCCCCAGATTCAAGGCTGGCAAACATTGATCGCCGTTAGGAACCGGAAATGGCTGGCGCTGAAGTCGTTCACCGCATACACAATGCGGCAACCGTCAGGCGATACGCCCGCTGCGGTTACGATGTGATCAAACAGCTTCTGCGGTTTTCCGTCCTTCAGAAGCCATCCGCCCGCCTGAAGCGAATTTCCGCTCGGCGCGTCGTTCGAAACCCAGAACAAGCCGGCGCGCGTCGGAAATACTCGCGAGGGTTTGCGGATGCCGGCCGGAAGCTCCTCCACCGCGACCTTGCCGTCCGGTGCGATCAGGTAGACCGGCACGGGCTGGTTAGCCGGCCACGGAACCTCCGGATCGAACACATCTCGGCTGCGTGGTGTGGCCGCGACTAGCACGTACCGGTTCAGGAACGGCGCAAACGAAACTTCGCCGCCAGCGAAACTTGTGACTTCCTTGCTTACGATCGGCAGTTCGATCGGGGTAGACGATTCGGTTCGGATCAGGCGGATCGGCAGCATCTGATTTTGGCGGTCAACCAGCCGAGGCAGCTTCGTGCCTCCGCCAAACTCGATTTCTCCATCGCCGGGACGAAGCAGGATCGTTCCGACGGCTCCGCTCGCGGTGCGCTGATAGCTCTCCCGCGGCCACTTCGAGTCGAAACATTTTCGCCCCTCCGGTGCGGGCGCTCCGGTCGGATCATTGACGAGTAGCTCCTCCTGACCGAACGGCCCCGCGTACCGGTCCAGGCTGACGTTGTTATCGCCGTGCCTGGTCGAGTAGAAGATGTATCCGTCGCTGTAGCACAGCTTCCACATCGGCGACTCGAGCGAAGCGTGCCGGACGTGCATGTTGGTCTTGATGTCCCACACGTACAGTCCCGGCTCGGAAAGCTCGCCGCGACCGTGTCCAAAGGGACCTTTCGGGGGAATCACCTCGTATCCGGGAAACAGCACGTGGTCGTCGTCCAGCCAATAGACCGGATCGGGTCCCACCATCCGAAAGCCGAACACCAGGCCGGAGCTGACGATCGGATACGGCGGTTGGGTCTCGCGAAGCGCCTGAGCCAGTTGCGCGCTACTGCGATCGCAGCCTGCCAGCGCGAGCGTGGCCCCCACCAGCATCGTGGCGACCGCGGCCGATCCGATGTCTCGAAACCTTCCGGTTCGGTTCATGCTGCGCTCCGGATTACGAGCTGCGCAGCACCCGCGTTCCTCGCAGGCTCCGAGCTCGTCGGGGTGCTTTCGAGGTGCACCACGTGATCAAGCGCAAGATTCCGCGGCAGCGCGTGCGTGATGAACAGCATCGTCACCCGCCCTTTGAGCCGATTGATCGTCGCGCAGAAGTGTTCCGCGGTGGGCTGATCGAGGCTGCTGGTCGCCTCGTCGAAAATGAGCACCTTCGGCTGCTTCAGTAGCGCGCGCGCGATCGCGAGCCTTTGTTTCTGTCCGCCGGACAGGCCGACACCGCGCTCGCCGATCTCTGTCTGGTAGCCCTGCGGAAGCTTCTCGATGAACTCGTGGATCTCGGCGAGGCGGCATGCCTCGACAATCTGCTCGAACGTCGCGTGCGGGCTCGCCATCAGCAGGTTGTCATAGACTGTTCCGGAAAAGAGCACCGTCTCCTGCGGCACCACGCCGAAGTTGCGTCGCAGCTCGTTCGCGGCCAGATGCAGGATGTCGGTGCCGTCGATTCGTATGCGTCCCGCCGTCGGCAGATACATTCCCTGCAGAATTTTGGCGAGCGTGCTCTTGCCGCAACCCGATGGCCCCATTATCGCGATCACGCGGCCTGGCTCGATACTTAATGAGAGGCCCTGGAACAGGTACGGCAGCCGCTCGCCATAGCGGAAACTCAAGTTTTCAACTTCGATCCGTCCATGGGCCTGTCCGGCTCTGTTGGGCACAACCGAGTACGGCTCGGCAGGTGCATTCATGATGTCGCCGAGGCGCGCCACGGACAGGTTGGCCTGCTGGAACTGTTGCCACAGGCCCACCATCCGCAGCATCGGTTGCGAGACACGGCTGGCGAACATCTGGAACGCCACCAGCATGCCAATCGTGAAGTCCGACCCCTTCATCACATATAGCGCACCGACCACCAGAATCAGAAGCATCAGCGCCTGCTCCAGCGCGTTTGCTAGCACGTTGTAGGTGTTGGCGATCTGGCGGACGCCGAATCCGGCCCGCAGATACTCGGCCAGGTAATCGTTGTAACGGGACCCGACCTGAGGCTCCATTTGCAAGCTCTTCACGGTCTCCAATCCCGCCACGTACTCGGTCGTGAATGCCTGGTTGCGGGCGCCAATCAGGAATTGTTCGTTCAGCCGTTCGCGAAAAATCGGCGCTACCACCAGGCTGAGTACGATGATGGTTCCGATCACTGCAAGCGTGATCAGTGTCAGCGGGACGCTGTAGGCGAGCATGATTGCGACGAAGATCAGCAAAAACGGCAAATCGAGTATGAGCGTGACCGCTGCACTGGCGATGAACTCGCGGATCGTTTCGACCCCCCGCAGGCGTGCCGTAATCACGCCCGTGGGCCGCGCCTCGAAGTAGCGCATCGGCAGCTTCAGTACGTGGTCGAACACAACCGCACCCAGTACGGCGTCGACGCGATTTCCCGTGTGCAGTACGAGGTATTGCCGCACCCACGTCAACAGTGCCGAAAACAGCGTAAATACGCCCATTCCGACCGCAATGACGACCAGCGTGCTCTGCGTTCGGTGCACCACCACCTTGTCGATCACGATCTGCGTAAACACCGGCGCCGCCAGCGCCAGTACCTGGATCACGAGCGAGGCGATCAGCACATCGCGCCAGACGCGCCGGTGCTTCAGCAGCTCGGGCACGAACCAGCGAAAGCCGAAAGCGCGGCTCACCTTTCCCGCGAGTGCATCCGGGTCCTTGATCGCAGCCGCTCGCGGAGCAACCAGAAACACCTCGCCGGCATACTCCTGCTCGAAATCGCCGGGGCGCAGCGAATCCGGTACGTTGGTGCCGGCCCGGAAAAAGACGATGCGCGTATCGTCGGCCTGCGCAACCAGACCCAGCCGTGCGCGCGCTCGAGTGTCGTCCAGCAATGGCGGGTCCGTGGCAACGTCACGCGGAGCCCCGCTCGGCTCCGCCTCCGCAGGCCCCGAAGCTTGCTCCCGTAGTACGACCAGGCACGAGCCAGTCGCTACCGCGCCCAGCGCTTGTGGCATCGCGCGCAGGCGCTTGATGCGCAGCCCGATCGTGCGTGCGGCGCGCACCAGGTCATCGGTCGTCAGAGGCGGCGCCGGCAGGTGGGATACCAGCAAGTCTGCGTCGAAAGGTTGCCGGTTGACAGCGCACACGCTCCCCAAAGCCCAGACGATGTCGCCGAGCGGCAAATCGAACCGGTGGGAATCGGTAACAGAGGATCGGCGCGGCCAGCGGCGCAGCAGGCGGCTGCGACTCATTTTGCGGCCCTCGGCGGAGCGCGCGACGGCAGGTGAAGCACTGCTCGAAAACCCTTCGAAACAAACGGTTCAACAGTCAACCGACTGCACGCAACTCAGACAAGACACGCCGGTGAATTCCGATCCGGGCAGAATTTTTGGTTGTGTGCGATAGGAGTGTCAAGCAGGAGGATCACTCGTTTGAGGGGCGCGGATCTTTTGATCCACGCGTTTCTCCTTCGTGTCATCGCAAACGTGCGACGAGCTTGGTTTTGATCGGATCGGGTTCTACAACCTGAGTGCGGTACGAGGCTTCGATTGCACACCGACTTCCCGTGAGGGGCCGATCGTGCTGCATTCGTACATCCCGCATTTGCTTCTATATTGAGCGTGCATCGCCAGCGTGTGTTGGGAGGGTACAAACGGGCCATCGAACACCGCGTCGTTGCGGCAAATCACGGCCAAAGGTCGCGACGCGAGAAGTTTGGTTCTATATTGAGCTGGGCGGTTGAGAGCTCGGAGTTGAGTTGCCATGCCGACGCGAGGCAGGGGGTACAAACGGGCCGTGAGGAATCCCCCACGGACGATCAGGGTTTGAGGCAAGCGCCGCGACATGAAAGTCTTGTTCGTTCACCAAAACTTCCCGGGACAGTATCTGCACCTGGCGCGTTGGCTCGGAGGGCAGGGCGGCAACGAAACCGTGTTCATCACGCAACGCCAGGACGGGCAGCTGCCGGGCGTTCGGAAGATTGTCTACCAGCCCAGGCGCACGATCACCCCGCAGGTACATCACTACTTGAGGGAATCGGAGGCAGCCATTTTGAACGCCCAGGAAGTCATGCGAACCGCGATCGACCTTCGGCGGGTGGGTTTTGTTCCGGACGTCATGCTGGGACACAATGGTTGGGGTGAAATCTGGTATCTGAAAGACATTTACCCAGAGATTCCACTGATCGGATATTTTGAGTTCTTTTACCGCATTCACGGGGCAGATGTCGGATTCGATCCAGCCGATCCGATCACTCCGGACACGGCGCCGCGGCTGCGCACGAAAAACCTTGGGAACCTGCTGGCGCTGGACACCGTTGATCTGGGCCAGTGCCCGACGCAGTGGCAAAGGTCGGGTTACCCGAAGCGGTATCACACGATGCTGCACGTGATTCACGAGGGTGTCGACACGCGAGTGGCCAGGCCGGATCCTGCCGCGCGCGTCCAGCTTGTGCGAGACGGAATCGAGCTCGCAGTCGGCGAAGAAATCGTCACATACGTCGCCAGGAACCTGGAGCCGTACCGAGGCTTTCCGACCTTCATGCGCAGCGTGCCCGAAATCCTGCGCCGTCGACCCCAGGCCCGCGTCCTGATCGTAGGCGGAGACGAGGTCAGCTACGGCGCTCGCTTACCCGATGGCCAGACCTTTCGCCAGCAGATGCTCAAGGAGTTGGATGGATCGTTCGATCCGGCGCGCGTCCACTTCCTCGGAAAGGTGCCGTACTCAAATTTCGTGCGGATCCTGCAGATATCGCGCGCGCACGTGTACCTGACGGTTCCATTCGTCTTGTCGTGGTCGATGCTCGAAGCGATGTCCGCGGGCTGCCTGGTTGTTGCATCTCGAACCGCACCCGTGCAGGAAGTGATCCGGCATGGCGCAAACGGGGTGCTGGTCGACTTCTTCTCCCCCGGCGAAGTGGCGGACCGGGTCGTGGAAGCGCTCGAGGACCCACACGTGCACGATTCGATCCGCCGCAACGCCCGGCAGACCATCTTGGATCAGTTCGATCTGACGACCATCTGCCTGCCGGCGCATCTCGGAATGCTGAAAACCGTCTCGCGCAGGTTGAATGGTCCTGCTGCGGCGAGCGTGGCGGCTGCGGCTTAGGCATTTGCCGTCAGCGGGAGCCGACGGGCAAGCCGTTTGAGCCGTTGCCGCACTTTTGGCAGGGTCGTGCGCACCACGCCGTCACACCAGCGCTCGGCAGCGCGCAGAACCTGGTTCGAGCGCGTGACCGACGGCAGCAGCGACAGCGCAACCTGCGCATCGTTGATGCGGCCGAGCAACTGCTGCAGGCGCGACAGAGCCTTCAGGGTGCGCGCGGGTGCCGCGACCGGCCACGAAGAGGCGAGCAGCTCGAGCGCGTAGCGTTGCCGCTTGGCCAGGATCCGCAGGCGGTGCAGCTTGGGCGGCGGCAGCCGCGTCAAATCCGCCGCGGCCGCTACCAGCTTTGCGTAGCCACGCTGGAGCTTGTGCAAAGACCGCTGCAGCGACAAGGCCCCCGGGGCCGAAGGTTCCTCTGCCCATCGCAGCAGGCGCAACGCAGTGCGGGCGAAGCGCACGCCGCCCAAGGTCGACCGTAGCCGCAACTGTTCGCGTGCGCGCCGCGCCTGCGCCCGCCGCAGCAGCTGCTGTAGCTCGTTATGTTGCAGCCCGCCGGATTCGAACACTTTCGGCAGCGTGTGCGATAGCAGCACATCCCAGTCCCGCACCGCTCCGAAGCAGTCGGCCATCCAGCGCAGATCGCGCCCGACCGCGTCGTCGGGCCCGCGGGCGGCACCGAGTGCACGCAGTGCTGCGCGTGCACGTCGCAACGCCACGCGGGCCTGATGCACGTATTCGACGTCCTCGCCGAGCGCCGCTCCTTGTACATTGGCCAGGACGGTCTGCACGCCGTGAGCAACGATGCGGCGTGCCGGATCGATATCGAGGCGGTTCGCCTGCCCTTGCAGCAGCGCCGAGAACTCTTCGCCGTCCGCTGGAACGGGCTGCCGAGTCACCCGATTCCGATGCGCCAGTCGGCGCCCGCGCCACGCCTTCGACTCCGGCGCCGGCAGCAACGCGAGCGCAAGGCTGCCCCGGCCTACCAGTGTCAGCGCCAGGTCGAATACCGCGATCACCGGCCCATCGCGCAATTCCAGTTCGAGCTCGCAAATCGGTTCGCTTGCGCGGCCGGCACTGATGGACCCTTCATCGAAGGCGACCTCGATGCGCGCACCTCCGAACTGAACCGTACGCTCGGTGCGTTCAAAGCGCGTGCGAAACAGCCGCACCAGATGCGCGGGCCCCTCGCCCAGAAGCGCCTGCAGCGGCCAGTCTGGCAACCCCACCAGGCGCGGGCGTGGGCCGGATACGGCCACTTCCCACTCCTGGCGATGGCTCAATGCGGCTAGCGCGTCGCCGCTTTTCAGGGTCTGCACCCAGTGCGCCCCCGAGCCGTCCTCGCGCCGGCGCACTCGCAGCGAACAGTTGCGCGACGCGAGCTTCCCGTCAGCAGTATCGAAGTAGACGCTGTCGATGTGTACCGCTGGCTGCGAGCCCCAGGAATCCAATTGACGCCGGACCTGTTTGCGCGCGGGCTCCGGAACCAGGAGCTTGAGCTCGATCTCTTCCATCGGCGTCCGCGCTTCGGTATCAGCGCGCCGCGCCGGCGCGCCATCCAAACCCCGCCAGTGTCACGGCGCCGGCGCACAGCGCAGCGCAGACAGCGAGGCAGACGCCATAGTCTAGCGTCGTGCTCAGCAGAAGGCCGAACGCGGGCGGCCACGTCACCGAACCGACGAATGCCACAAACAAGCTCCCCCCGGTCGCGGCGCCAGCTTTTCCAGCCGGCGCCCTGCGCGCCACCTCCGCCAGAAATACGCCGTTCCAGCCGATTGCGGTGGCGCCTAGCAGCGCACACGTAGCGTATACGGTCCATGCTGGCCATTGGCGCGAAAAAACCGCCGCCATGGTGCAGGCGATCGCCATCAGAGCGCCAAGGCCCAGCAGCGTGCGTCGTGCGCCGAACCACCGGTCCGACACGACGCCCCACGCGACCCGGCCCGCGACCCCGCCCAGGTTGGCAGCCATCAGCCCGACGCCGGCGCCGACCCAGCCATAGCCGAGCGCCTCGACCAGATACGCGACGATGAAACCGGACGTGCAATTCTGCAGTCCCGCGTACACAAACGACAGCGCAGCCATCGAACGCAAAGGCGGCGACGCCAGAACCAGCCGTACTCCGGACAGCAGCCCGGCAGCGCGTGCCTTCGCAGCCGGGTCGTGGTCGCGATCGAGCGCGCCGCGCAGCGGCTGAACGGCAGCGGCACACGCGAGGCACATCGCCGCGACCGTTCCCAAAGCCGCTTTCCAGCCCAGCCAAACGGTGATGGCCGGCACCAGCACTCCTGCCAGCGCCACCCCAGCAGGCACCCCGGTTTGCTTGACCGAAAACGTGAAAGCGAGCCGGTGCAGCGGCGTCGAACGCGCCAGCAGATGACTGGACGCGGGTGTGATCGGACCGTACCCCAAGCCCAGCATCACCGCGGACAGCGCCAGCGCAGCCACGCTCGCGCTTGTTCCGAGCGCAAGGGCGGTTGCGCACAGCATCAGCCCGAGCTGGGACAGCCGCAGCGCACCGAATTGCGCCAGCAGCGAGCCGCTGGCGAGCGCTGCAAAGGCCGAACCCGTGTACACGAGCGAAACGTATGCGCCGACCAGCGAAGCCGGCTTGCCGGTGGCGGCTGCCACTGCTGGAGCGATTGCGGGAACGCTCAGCGCCGCGAGCGCCACCATCACTTGCACCGCCGTGGTAGCGGCCAACGTAACCGTTGGGCTCGGCGTTTCGCTCACGTTTTGCATGAACGCAGGATTATCCGCGCAGGCTGCCGCAGTAAGCGCCGCGCGGACCCGCTGGGGCGCCGCCGTTCCTGCATTCGACGCGCCAACGTGGCAAACTTGCGGTCATGAGCGGCCTGCAAACCCCGCTACGCATTCTGATCGTCGATTCCCACGGGCAGCCGGTGCGCTGGGCAGCCCTGCCCCGGGCAGCACGTTATTACGCTTCCGGCAAGGTCGTTACCGACTTGGGCGAGAACCTTTTCGCGATGAGCGGTGGCTACCAGGAGCGCTCCGGGCTGCGCTCGGAGTTCGTCACCAGCTCGATCGTGATGATCCGCGGGCGGCACCGGGTGCCGATGACCCACGCGCACGTCGGCCTGACCAAGCACCGGCTGTTCGCGCGCGACCGCAACATGTGCGCATATTGCGGTGGGCAGTTTGTCGAGGCCGACCTCACCGTGGAGCACATCGTTCCGGTGTCGCGGGGCGGGCGCCACGAATGGACCAACGTGGTCACCGCCTGCCGCTCCTGCAACACGCGCAAGGGCAACCGCAGGCCGGAAGAAGCGCGCATGCCGCTGCTGTTCGTGCCGTACGCGGTGTGCCGCAATGAGGGCTTCATCCTCAGCAATCGCAGGATCCTGGCCGACCAGATGGCCTTTTTACAGGCGACGCTGCCCAAGCATTCGCGCTGGGCGCACGCGTAGCCCCACCTCTCGGTCAAGCGGGCCTGCCTGCCCCCCGAATCTCTCACGACAGTCGGGACTGCAGTAGGCGAAAAAAAGCGCCGACCGGTTCTGCACGCACGTAGCCGTCGTGCTTGAACGAAGACTGCACAGCCGCCGGCTGCAGCACGCAGTCGACAGCGGCCGCGTCGCCTTCGACCACTGCCCACAGGGTCGCACCAGAGACACCGTCCAGCGCAGGCGCGTGGATATCGAGGCCGTCGGCGCGCCGCGCCACGCGCCGATAGCTCAATTTCAGGTGGCCGCCCTCCATTTCGCCGCGCGCGAACACAACGACCGGACGGGCGTGCAACACGGTGCCAACCCGGCGCATCTGCGCGTACGGAAAGCCGGCCAACACGTAGATCTGCGCACGCGCCTCGGAGCCGAGTGAATCGAAGGGGGCGGCGCGCCAGTGGCGCCGCAGCAGGCCGGCGCTGCGCCGGCAACCGAGCCGAACCGCAGCCAGATCGGCGCCCGGGTCGACGAGCACGCGAGGCTTGGCCTCCCGCAGCCAAAGGATCCTTCCGCTTTCGCCGAGCGGCAGGCCCAGGTCGCCGGCGTTGGCGCCGTCATCGAACACATGGCGGCAGGTCAGAAGCAGCAGCGAGCTTCCGAACACATACAGCGCCCCGCTCGCCAGGGGCTCGGCGCGACCGTTGCGCAGCCTCAGAACGGGGACGGCGACGCGCTGCAGGGTGCTGCCGATGCTGCGCGCCCGCTGCGCGGCCACGCCGGCATCGACGTCCAGCGGTTCCGTCTCGAGGGCCGCCCAGCTCATACGCTCCTGCAGCGAGAATACAGAAGCGTAGAAGGAAAAGGGCCGGCGGGTTGCCCTACCGGCCCTTCAACCAGAGCCGCGTTGGGCGGGTTTACTTCAAGTGCCGGCTGACGTACTTGGTCAGCTCGAACATCGTGGCCTGCGCCTTGCCGAACAGCGGGCGCAGCTTCTCGTCGGCGTTGATGTTGCGGCGGTTGACCGCGTCCTGCAGCTTGTTCTTCTTGATGTACGCCCAGATCTTGCTGGTCACTTCCGTGCGCGGCATTGGGGAGGAGCCGATAATCGCGGCGAGCGGGCCAGTAGGCATCAGCGGCTTCATGAACGCCGCATTCGGCTTACGTGCGCTTTTCTTCTTGGCCGCTTTTTTCGGCGCCGCCTTCCTCATGACCTTCCTGGCCTTCTTGGCGGGCGACTTCTTGGCCGACTTCTTACCCGACTTCTTCGCGCTGCGTTTCTTCATTGCCATCCGAAATCTCCTGTGTGCTGGTGTGAACGCACAGCGACAGCGTTCTTGTGGTACGTCGGAAACGTGAAGAGCGCTCTCGTTGCGTGAGGCGAATACTATGCCAACCGCGACGGGAATCAAGTGTTTTCCGAGGGAAATTTATGCCCGTATTGCGCATTTGCGGCGTTTCCCCGAGGGAAAACGGGGCCGCCGGGCCGTGGCGCCAACGGATGCAACGCACAAGAGGCTACTAGATCTTGGAAGATCGGCCAGAGGAGCTCAATATCTTGTATCCATGGGAACACCTGGCGAGGTTTCCGCGACGCGCGGGCCCTGACGGAACGCCGCTGGCGATAGAATGAACGGATGCCCCGCATGGCTCCCGCGCGCCTCCTGATCGTCGCGGCGGCCGGGTGCCTGGTCGTGGCACTGGCGCTGCGCGGCAGCGATCCCGATCGGACCCTGTTCCTGGCCATCAACGGCGCCGCCTGGCAGTGGCTGCCCGCGGCGCTGCCTTCCTGCCTGACGATCCTGGGCCACGGATTGAGCGCCGTAATGGTGCTTTCGCCGATGCTGATTCGCAAGGCGGGCGTGCTGCTCGCAGGTGTGTGCGCGGCCCCGGTCGCGCTGTTGCTGTCGCGCCTACCGAAAGCGCTGATCGACTCGCCCCGCCCCGCAGCCGTGCTGGACGCAGCTTCAGTCCACATCACCGGAATGCGGTTGGCCGGGCACAATTCCTTTCCCTCCGGGCACTCGATCACCGCTTTTCTCGTCGCCGGGGTGGTGATCGCGGCAGGAGGGCGCGATCGCAACCGGCCGTTCACACTGATCGCGATTCTGCTGGCTGCCTGCGCAGTGGCGCTGTCGCGTATTGCGGTGGGTGCGCACTGGCCCTCGGACACGCTGGCCGGGGCAGGGCTGGGACTCCTCGCGGCAGCTGCCGGTGTGCAAGTGCAACAGCGCTGGCTGTCGGGGGCCAGCCGTCCATCGATGCGACCGGCCCTCGCCGTACTCGTTTTTGGGTGCGCGATCGAATTGGCACGCCTCGACCTGGGCTATCCGCTGGCGCGGCCGTTTCAGCTGGCGCTGGCGGTGTTCGGCGCGCTGATGGCGGCAATTGCCCTCTGGCGCCACTTTACCGAGCACCGGGCACAGACCCGCGCGGGCGGATGAGGCGACCCGGTTGGACACCACGCGACAGCCGCTCAGCAGCGGTTTGCACGGAGCGGAGGTGACGCGGTGAGCGGCGCAATCCTGCAGCGGCGTCGCCTGCAAATGGCAGTGCTGATCGCTGCGGCGCTGTTGCTGGTACCTGCGCTCGGGCTGCCGCCACTATTCGACATCGACGAAGGCGCGTTCGGCGAGGCCACGCGCGAAATGCTCGCCAGCGGCGACTGGCTGTCTACCACCCTGAACGGAGCGCCTCGCTTCGACAAGCCGATCCTGATCTACTGGCTGCAGGCCGCCTGCGTCGCAACGCTTGGCTTGAACGAATTCGCGCTGCGCTTGCCGTCGGCTCTGGCCGCGCTGGCATGGATCGGCACAGTCGGCCGTTTCGTCTCGCCTCGGCTGGACGCCGGGACCGGGGAGCTGGCGGCGTGGATTGCGGCAACGTGCATCGGGGTGACACTGATCGCGCACGCAGCAACCGCCGATGCACTGCTCAACGCCCTGCTGGCGGCAGCCATGCTGGACGCCTGGCGCCACATCGACGGCGGTGAGCGCCGGCCGTTGCTACGGATGTACGTCTGGATCGGGCTGGGAGTACTGACGAAGGGGCCGATCGCCGCGTTGATCCCGGTCGCCGTGACGCTGCTGTACGCGCTCCTGGCGCGGCGGATGCGCGACTGGCGCCGGGCGGCTTTCGACCCGGCCGGCTGGCTGCTGCTGGCGGCGATCATCGTACCGTGGTACGGCTACGCGCTGCACCGGCACGGCAGCGCCTTTATCGAGGGCTTCTTCGTCAAGCACAACCTGCAGCGCTTTGGCGGCACCTTGGAAGGGCATTCCGGCAGTCTCGTGTACTACGTCGTGGCAGTGCCGCTGCTGCTGCTGCCGTGGACCGGCTTGCTGGCACCGGCACTTCGCGCCGTGCGGTTGGACTGGAGCACGGGATGGACCCGGTATCTGTGGCTATGGTTCGTCTTCGTGTTCGGTTTCTTCTCGGCCTCTGGCACCAAGCTGCCCCACTACGTTCTGTACGGGCTGACACCGCTTTTCATCCTGATGGCGCTGCACCGCAATGAGCTGGGCACGGCGCGACTGGCCCGGGTGATCGCCGCGATCGGCCTCGCCGCCCTGCCGTCTCTGCCTTGGCTGGTGCAGCGATGGGGCGAAGCCGCCGGCGCAGGGCGCACCGCGTACTACGCCGCATTGGCGCAGCGCTCCTTGGAGGCGGCGCCCGCTTCGTACTACGCAGTTACCGGATGTGCGTGCGCGCTCGGCATCGTCGCTCTTACCGCGCTGCCCGGGCCAGGCTGGCGCCGCCTGGCAGCCGCGGCGGGCCTTCTCACGCTGGCGCTGCAGACGGCGGTTGCGCCATGGCTCGGTGAAGTGTTGAGTGGGCCGGTCAAGCGGGCCGCGCAGTTCGTTCGCGCGCGCCCCGAGAACGTCGTGCAGTGGAATCTGAACGTGCCGAGTTTCAGCGTGTACCGGCGCAGCATCACCGAATCGCGCCCGCCTCGCCCCGGCGAGCTCGCGATCACACGCGCCGACCGCCTGCCGAAGGACGCGAATGTACAGGTGTTGTTCGACGAAGGCGGCGTGATGGTGGTGTCTGCGCAGGCGCCGGCGATTCGGCAGGAGCCTGCGGCGCCCCACTAGAGGGTTTGCGCCCTCCTAGTAGTTGCGGTCCTGAGCGACGATTTGCGTGGCGACGCGCATGATGCCGTAGGCAATCCAATCGAAGACGCGGGTCAGGCGCGAGCGGCGTAGCAGATCCTCGGGACCGAATTGGATCGACTCTGCGATACCTTGTTCCAGCCGGGCACGCAGCGCGCTGGTCAATGCAGTGTCGAGCACCAGCACGTTGGCCTCGCGCGCCAGCAGCAGACTGTACGGGTCGAGGTTGCTGGACCCCACCGTGGCCCAGTCATCGTCGATCACGGCCGCCTTCGCATGCAGAAAACTGCGCGTGTACAGGTAGACCTCGACACCCGCCGATACCAACTGGCCATACAACGCATGCTGTGCGTAGAACTGCAACACGTGCTCGAGGCGGCCCTGCAGCAGCAGCCGCACGCGCACGCCGCGCCGGGCCGCGTCGAGCAGCGCCGCACGCAAGCGCCGCCCCGGAATGAAGTATGCGGATGCGATCAACACGTCGCGCCGCGCCGAAGCCAACGCTTCGAGGTAGGCTCGCTCGATCGTGCGCCGATGCAGCAGGTTGTCCCGCAGCAGCAGCGCGGCGCGCACGTCCCCCCGTACCGGTTGCTGGGTGCGCAAGCCGAGCCGGCGTGGGAACGGAGCAACCGCTTCGGTCAGGCTAGGCAGCGAAAGGGTCCACCAAAGCCGGTCTGCGCTCAGCGCGATCGGCGAAACGATCGGGCCCTCGCATTCGACTGCGAAGTCGAGGCGCGGACCCGGTTCGTTCGCCGGTTCGGCAATGATGTTAATTCCACCGACAAACGCCCTGATCTCGTCGATCACGGCGATCTTGCGGTGCAGCCTGCGGAACAGACGCCGCTGCAGACGCCACCATCGTTCGGTGCGGTAGATCCGGATCTGTACCCCCTGCGGCGGCAGTTCGCGCGCCATCTTGCGGGCATGCTCTCCGCCGCCGAAGCCGTCGACGATCAGCCGCACCTGCGCGCCGCGGTCGGCGGCCCGCAACAAGGCCTGGGTGACCTCGCGACCGATTGGATCGTCTTCGTACAGGTAGGTCTCCAGGTGGATCGAGCGCCGCGCGGACTCGATCGAGCGCAGAAGCTCAGGGAAGTATTCGAGTCCCGTTGACAGAAGTCGGATCCGGTTGCCGTCGGTGAGCTGTCCGCCTCTGGGCAGCTCCAGGCGCGCACGGGCGAGCCGGGCGAGGCGCTGTGGCAGGCGCGTGTCGGGATCCTGGCTCAAGCGCAGGTCCCGGATCGCAGCTCCAGGTCGGCGATCAGCGGCACGTGATCCGACCTGCTCGCCCAGGTGCGCCCGCGCGGCACCCTCGTATGGCGCACGCCCAGCCCGCGCACGTAAATCCGATCCAGCCGCAGCCAAGGCGCGACGCTTGGGAACGTGCGAGCCGGCCGTGCGCGGCGCCGCCACGGGATCATGCGTTCCAGCATCCCCAGCTCGCGAGTGTCGCTGACTTCGGCAACGCCCAGCCGCCCGCGCAGTTCCAGATCGACCCGCTGCTGCCAGTCGTTGAAGTCGCCAGCGACGATCAGCGGTGCACGCGCCGGGATTTCCTGCTCGACAAAATCGACGACGAAGCGCGCCTGGCGCAGGCGGCTCATCTTGACGAGGCCCAAGTGCAGGCAGATCAGGTGGATCGGCGGCACGTCCACCGGCTCGATCACCGCGTGCAGCATGCCGCGCCGCTCGAGCGCATGGTCGGAGATGTCGTGGTTCGTGTAACTGGTGATCGGATAGCGCGACAGGATTGCGTTTCCGTGGTGTCCGTGGGAGTAAATGGCGTTGATGCCGTAGGCGTGGTGCGGATAGCCGCTGGTCGCGAGAAAATCCAGCTGCGCGGCCGCCGGGCGCTGCAGTCGGCGGCGATCGTTGCGGTCTTGCACTTCCTGCAGAAACACGACGTCGGCGTCGATCAGGTGCAGCGCCATTCTCACATCGTGCACGCGTGAGCGCCCGGCGATTCCGGTAGCGCCTTTGGCGATGTTGTAGGTGGCTGCGCGGAATTTCATCTGGATCCAAGCGAGCGGATCGCCTTTGCGTTGGTCCACGAGAAGCAGGCGTCGGCCGCCTCGCTCCAGGGCAGCCAGCGCGATCGTGTGTGCTCGCGCGGAGACAGTCGCGCCAAGAACGGCTCGCCAACCCGCAAGCCGAACACGTGCTCGCGATTGTGCGTCACGCCAGGCGCGTAGCGGCTGCGCCACTGGGGAAAGATCGGGTATTCGCGCTCGGTCTGCCAATCGTCGAAATCCTCCATCGCCGCATGCAGCCCGGTTTCTTCTTCGACCTCGCGCGCGCACGTGGCGCGCAGCGGTTCGTCCAGTCGGGCCAGACTGCCGGTGACCGACTGCCAGAAGCCCGGGTGGTCCGCACGCTCCAGCAACAGCGTCTGCAGGTCCGGCGTGTGGATCACGACGAGGACGGACTCAGGCACCTTGAATAGCACGTGCACCACCGCATTCCAGCGAAATTAGGAGACATGCCGATGAACCGGGCTACGCGTCGTGCACCCTGCGCATCGAGGGCTAACGCTCCGGCGCGGCCACGTTAGCCTCGCCGCGGACGCGGATGTGCAGCTCGCGCAACTGACGCTCGTCCACCGGCGAAGGCGCCTGCGTCAGCAGACACTGGGCTCGCTGGGTTTTCGGGAACGCGATCACGTCGCGAATCGACTCTGCGCCTGCCATCATCGTGACGATGCGGTCGAGTCCGAACGCGATACCGCCATGCGGCGGCGCGCCGTACTGCAGCGCATCGAGCAAGAACCCGAACTTCGCGCGCGCCTCCTCCGCCCCGATTCGAAGTGCCTCGAACACCTTGCTTTGCACGTCGGCACGGTGAATCCGCACCGACCCGCCGCCGATCTCCCAACCGTTCAATGCCATGTCGTATGCCTTGGCCAGGCAACGTCCCGGATCGGACTCGAGGTAGTCCTCGTGTCCGTCCTTCGGCGATGTGAACGGGTGATGCGCAGCGACCCAGCGCTGCTCTTGCTCGTCGAACTCGAACATCGGGAAATCCACTACCCAGAGCGGTCGCCAGCCCTGTTCGAACAGCCCATTTTCGCGGCCGAAGTCGGAGTGTCCGATTCGCGTGCGCAGCGCCCCCAGGCTGTCGGCCACAATGCGCGCGCGGTCGGCGCCGAAGAAAATCAGGTCACCGTCCTGTGCTTGCGTGTGCGAGACAATCTCGCCGAGCGCCCGATCGTGCAGATTCTTGACGATCGGCGATTGCAAACCGTCGCGGCCGCGTGCGCGTTCGTTCACCTTGATGTATGCCAAGCCCTTGGCTCCGTAGATCGCAACGAATTGGGTGTACGAATCGATTTCCGAGCGCGGCATCTGGCCGCCGCCGGGCACCCGCAGCGCCGCCACCCGGCCGTCTGCCAGCTCGGCCGCCGAGCGGAACACTTTGAAATCGACGTCGCGCATCACCTCGGTGAGCTCGGTGAGCTCGAGGCGCACGCGCAGATCGGGCTTGTCGGATCCAAAGCGGCTCATCGCATCCTTGTAGGTGATCACCGGAAACGGATTCGGCAGCTGAACGTCGAGCGTCTGCGCAAACACCGTGCGGATCATGTCCTCCATCAATGCCCGAATCTCGGTCTCGGGCAGGAACGACGTTTCGACGTCGATCTGTGTGAATTCGGGCTGGCGGTCGGCGCGCAAGTCCTCGTCGCGGAAGCACTTGGTGATCTGGTAGTAGCGGTCGAACCCGGCCACCATCAGCATCTGCTTGAACAGTTGCGGCGATTGTGGCAACGCGAAGAACATCCCCGGGTGGACCCGCGATGGAACCAGGTAGTCGCGCGCGCCCTCCGGAGTGCTCTTGGTCAGCATTGGCGTCTCGATGTCGATGAAGCCGTGCTCATCCAGGTATCGGCGCGCAGCGCTGGCCACGCGAAAACGCAAGCGCAGATTGCGCTGCATGACGGGGCGGCGCAGATCGATCACCCGGTGCGTCAGGCGCGTGGCCTCCGACAGATCTTCCTCGTCCAACTGGAACGGCGGCGATACCGAGGGATTCAGCACGGTCAGTCGCTCACACAGCACCTCGACCTGTCCGCTCGCCAGTGCAGCATTGGCGGTGCCCTCCGGGCGGCGCCGCACCACTCCTTCGACGCGAATGCAGTACTCGTTGCGGATACCCTCGGCAGTGGCAAAGACGGGGGGGCGATCGGGATCGCACACGACCTGCACCAGCCCCTCGCGGTCGCGCAAGTCGATAAAGATCACCCCGCCGTGATCGCGCCGGCGGTGCACCCAACCGTACAGGTCGACCGGCTTGCCGATGAACCGCTCGTCGACCAGCCCGCAGTATTCCGTTCTCATTGTTGCCGTCCCAATTTCTGTCCCGAGTCTGCAACCCCGGACTCGATTGCCTTCGGCGTATTCGCGCCGACGACACCAAGCGAGATCACGAACTTCAGCGCGTCGTCCACGCTCATGTCCAGGTCACGCACCTCGTCGGGCTTGACCACCAACGTGTAGCCCGAGGTCGGGTTGGGGGCGGTCGGCACGTACACGACCAGCAACCCTTCTCCCAGCTCGCTGGCAACACGCTCGCTGGGCGAGCCAACCACGAACGCGACGGCCCATTGTCCGCGCTGCGGAAACTCCACCATTACCGCTCGGCGAAACGAGTGGCCATCGGGCGCCAGCAAGGTGTCGGACACCTGCTTCACGCTCGAGTAGATCGATCGAACGATCGGGATGCGCGATAAAAGCCCCTCCCACCAGCGAACGATCCGCTGGCCCATGATGTTCGCGGCCAACATGCCGGTGAGCAGCAGCACAACGGCCGACAGCACCAGACCGGCACCCGGCAGCGGGAATCCGAGCCAGTGCTCCGGGCGCCACGGAGGAGGCAGCAACAGCAGGGTGCGATCCATGCTGGAGACGATCAGATCCAGCACCCAGATCGTGAATGCCAGCGGGACCCAGATCAGCAGGCCTGTGATCAGGTACTTCTTCAGCATCTGGTCGGCTCACATTCGCGGGAAGCGAATGCGTGGACGCGGCCGCGAGACGCGACCGGCGAAAATCCCCCTCAACCCGTCAACTACAGGCGGAACAGCCGCCGTGCCCGCAACTGCCGGATGCGGCAGTCGTGGTCTTCTCCGCGCCAGCGGATTGACCCTTATCTGCCTTGTCCGAACCCTTATCTGCCTTGTCCGAACCCTTGTCGGCCTTGTCCGAATTCCTTGATTCGCCCGCGCCGTCGCCCTTGCTGGTGCTGGTGGCTTTGCCGGACCCGTTCTTGAAGTCCGTTGCGTACCACCCGCTGCCGCGCAGCTGGAATCCGGCCGCCGTCACCTGCTTCGCAAGGGTCTCCGCATTGCACTGCGGGCAACTCGTGAGCGGCGCATCGGAAACCTTCTGCAGCACATCCTGGGCGAAGCCGCACGATGAACATTTGTATGCGTAGATCGGCATCCCAAAGCCTCGACTGATCAATCGCTTCCCCGATTATAGGGACGACCTGTCTACCCCTGACGACCAAAGAATGGGGGCGGTTCGGGCCGATTCAAGTGCGTCGCGTAGGCGGCTTGTCCGCCGAAGCCGATGCGGCGTAGGCGGGGCCCGCCCGCCGCAGCCCGAAGGGCGATGGCGGGTCAGTCTTCCTCTTCTTTGCGGTGCGTCTTGTGCTCCGCCGCAAGGTGCTGCTGGACGTTCGGCGGGACCGGCTCGTAGTGGGAAAGCTCCATCGAGTAGCTGCCATTGCCCTGCGTGATCGCCTTCAGTCGCCCCGCGTAGCCGTCGAGCTCCGATAGCGGAACGGAGCCGGAAACCATCATGAATCCGCCCGCCAGGTTGCCGGTTCCGGTGACCTGCCCACGGCGCGAAGAAAGGTCGCCGGTAATGTCGCCCATGTTCGAATCCGGGCAGACGATCTGGACGTTGACGATCGGCTCGAGCACGATGGGTCGCGCCTTCGCAAGGGCGTCCAGGAACGCCTTGCGCCCGGCCGCGACGAATGCGACCTCCTTGGAGTCGACCGGGTGGTGCTTGCCGTCGTAGACGATCACGCGCACGTCCTGCATCGGATAGCCCGCCACGTTGCCGTGCACCAGCACCTCGCGCACGCCTTTTTCGACCGCAGGTATGAATTGGTATGGGATCACGCCGCCCTTGACCTGGTCGACGAACTCGAAGCCGGTCCCGCGGGCGAGCGGCTCGACCCGCAGGAACACTTCGCCGAACTGGCCGGCCCCGCCGGTCTGCTTCTTGTGCCGGGCGTGCCCCTCGGCGTTGGACGTAATCGTCTCGCGGTAGGGAATGCGCGGTGGCCGCGTCGTAACCTCGAGTTTGTACTGCGCGGACATCCGTTCGAGCACCGAGCGCAGGTGCAGCTCGGACAGCCCGCGCAACACCGTCTCGTTCAGCACCGCGTCGTGCTCGATCAGCAGCGTCGGGTCCTCGGCGGCGAGCTTGTTCAGCACTTCTGATATGCGGCCTTCGTCGCCGCGCCGGCTCGGTTCGACCGCCAGCCCGAACATCGGCCGCGGAAACTCCAGCGGCCTCATCCGGATCGTGTCTTCGTCGTGCGAATCGTGCAGCACGCAGTCGAACACGATTTCCTCGACCTTGGCCACCGCGCCGATGTCGCCCGGAATCAGGCGCGGCACCTCGACAGTGTCCTTGCCCATCAGCAGCAGCGGGTGGGCGACCTTGAACGGCTTCTTGCCCTCGCCGACGTACAGCTGCGTGTCGCGCGTGATCGTGCCTTGGTGGACCCGGAATGTGCCGATACGGCCGACGTACGGGTCGTTGACAACCTTGAACACGTGCGCCAGTACGTGGCGCGCCGGCTCCGGCTCCGAGCGGAACTCGCGCGCGTCGGACCCCGTTTGCGCCACGAAGAGCGGCGGGTTGCCTTCGCCCGGGTGCGGCAGGTGGCGCGCGAACACTTCGAGCAGGTCCTGCACGCCAGCGCCGGTCCGCGCCGAGGCGAAACACACCGGAACCAGGTGCCCCTCACGCAGCGCTTTTTCCAGCGGCGCGTGCAGCGTGGACGGGTCCACACTGCCCTGGTCGAGGTAGCGCATCATCGCTTCCTCGTCGACTTCGACCACCTGCTCCATCACGCGCCGATGCACGTCGGCGACCGAAAGAAAATCGGCCGGGCCGTGGTCCTCGGCGAAACAGTCGATCACGCGCGCACCACCTTCGGCAGGCAGATTGATCGGCAGGCATTCGGGCCCGAACACCTCCTGTATCTGTTCGACCAGCGCCGGCAGGTTCAAGTGCTCCATATCGATTTTGTTTACGACGATCATCCGGCACAGGTTGCGGCTCTTGGCCCAATCCATCATCCGGCGCGTCGTCAACTCGATTCCAGACGAGGCATTGATCACGATGGCCACCGTCTCGACCGCGTCCAAGGCACCGATGGCCTGCCCGACAAAGTCCGGGTACCCGGGCGTGTCGATCAGGTGGATGCGCACGTCGCGCCAATCCAGGTGCACGACTGCCGAGCGCAGCGAGTGCTGCGCCGTCTTCTCGAGCGGGTCGAAGTCGCACACCGTCGAGCCCCTGTCGACCGCGCCCGCCGCGCCGATCATCTTCGACTTGAACAGCAACTGTTCGACCAGGCTCGTCTTGCCCGCCGCTCCGTGACCCACCAGCGCAACGGTCCTGAGCCTGTCGGTCGTGTACTCCGCCATTTCTCCCCCTCGATGTTCTGCGTCGGCACCGTCGGGCGGCCGGCGCCCTGTCCGGAGGCCCTCTGAACCGCGCCGTCGCCCTAGTTTACGGCGCGCCCGGCGGCCGCGCTCGTTGCGGGCGCGTGCGACAATCGCTCGCCGATCGTACGAGGATCCGACATGTGTCGTGTGCCGGAACGTCGTCGCACGAGCATGCCGAGAATCGACATGGACCCGATCGACATCGCGCGGCATCCTCCCGATCCACCTTGGCTCCGCTACTCCGGCACGCTGTCGGAGCACGAGGAGCGCGAATTCATCCGCTTTTTTCACCGGCTGATCGGAGTCGCATTCGCGACGATCCGGCCGTATTTCCTGCAACCGCTGGCGGTCGAGTCCAAGGCCGATCTTTCTCCGGTCACGCAGGCGGATCGGCAGACCGAGCTGGCTCTGCGCACGCTGATCAGCGAACGCTATCCGCGGCATGCGGTGCTGGGCGAGGAATTCGGAGCGCGGGCGGGCGGGCCGTTCCGCTGGGTACTCGATCCGATCGACGGCACGCGCGCGTTCGTCAGCAACTGTTTCCTGTTCGGGACGCTGATCGCCCTGGAGCGCCAAGTAAACGATGGAACGGCGGACGATGGAAGCGGGGCCGCGGGGTTCGTGCCAGTGCTCGGCTGCGTCGCCCATTGCGCGACTGGCGCCGCCTTGATCGGGCATCGTGGCGGCACCACGTTGTTCCTGTCGGACGGCACCCGACGGAAGGTGCGAATGCGCGGCTGCGAGCGGCTGCAGGATGCAACCGTGCTATCGACCTCCACATGGGTGGGCAACGAGCAAAAGGACCTGGCCGATATCGAGGGCGTCGCTCGTGCGGCGCGGATGTATCGGACGTGGGGAGATTGTTTCGGCTACTTCTCGCTCGCAACTGGCGGAGCCGACGTGATGCTGGATCCGCAGCTGAAGCACTGGGACGTTGCCGCCGTGGTGCCGGTGATCGAAGGCGCCGGCGGGCGTGTCACGAGCTGGGCTGGAGGCAGTCCGTTGCGGGATTCGTCATTGATCGCAACGGCCGGCGGGGTGCACGACCAGGTGCTGGAGCTGCTCCGTCACTCCTCCTCGCCTGCCACGACAAGAATGCGAAACGGCTGATGGTCATCGGTTCCGACGCCGGTCTGGTCCAGCAGCGCCACGGCAAAACGCTGCGATCCCCCCAGCCCATCGCGCAGCCACACTCGCAAAACGTAGTCGCCTGATCTCTCCGGAAAATCGCCGGGACGCCAGGACTTGTCGAGATGGGCCGCATAGAACCCGGTCACCTCGGACCATGTCGTCTTCTCCGGCACGCGGTAGCGCCGCACCTGCGGATGTTTGCCAGCGCCTGCGCCAAGCAGGAGTGCCACATCCACTTCGCAATGGATCAGCGGTACTTCGAAAGCTCCGCGGTCCTGGAGAAGTCGGCCACCCGTCGGTACCAGATCGAGCAGCTTCGTCGCGTCGGAAGCGCTGCGGCTGCACGCGCTGCATAGCCAAACAAAGGCCACAACCCCCAGCGAGCGCAGCGCTGCGCGGCGGCCGGAAATTGCAGCCTCATCACCTGCACGATAGATTCGCTGCACGAGTTCGTTTCAGAGGTTGTCGACTTGGACCTTCTCCTCGGCGGCCTGATAGAACGGGTCGGCCGCGCCACGATAGCGATCCGGTGATCCCGGATCGCGCGGCAGCGCGAGTTCGGAAAACGCGCTTTGCAGCTTCGTGTTGCCGGCCGCAATCGAATTGACCGTTTCTCGCACCACTTCGCTCGTCACGCCGCCGAATGCGGCCACGCCGATCTTGCCGACAGGCGAGAGCAACTCTGGTGCAATGGCAACACTAACTGCAGTGTTGAAAATGTTGTTGACGATGTCGCCCTGCGTCTTCGCGTCGGAAGTCCTGCTGCGGATTGCAGCCTGCACTGCGCCCGAGTAGTAGCCCAGGTTCTCCGCGTTCCGATAATACGGCGGGCCCGATTGGTCCTGAAGGGGAGTGCCGATGAACTGCTTGGCGGTCATTCCGGTGCCCGCGCCTTGCAGTTGCGCGATCTGCCCGCCGATGATCCCGTTGTTCGCACTCGGATCGTCGGTCACGACCTGTTTCAGGTACGTGGCAAGCGCGTGGCCGCTGGCGTCCTTTGTATTGAGGCGGTCCGTGACGCCGCGCGTGTCGCTGTTCAGGATATCGGTGAGTCCCTGCTGCACGAGCTTGGCGTCGCCGGCAGCACCGACATTCGGCGTCAACGGCTGGTTCGTGTCCTGAATGTCCGTGAGCCCTTTCACACCCGCCTCGAAGACGCGGCCCTTTGTTGCTGCGTCATTGCTGGTCGCGACCGCGGACAAAATGCTTTGCAGAGGCTTGGCATCCGTCTGAATGAGCGACGGGCCCTGATCGCCGGTGTTGTGCGTCGACGTCTGGTTCTCCGCCGCCTGCACGACCGCCTGCAGTTGCGGCTCGTTGAGCGACCCCACTGCCTTGTCGATCGCCTGCGCATTGCCCTTCAGGCTGGCAAGCACATTGCCGACCGCGACCGCCTGCGCGTTGCTGTAAAAGGAGGTCTGCGATAGCAGGCCGACTTGATGATCGGTCGTGTTAGCGGTGGTTTGTCCGGCAAGCTGCTGGATGTACTGGACTTTCGCCTCGGGCGTCGCGTACCGCGCGACCGACTGACCCAAGGAGATCACATCGTTGCGGTCGCCAAACGAGCTCGATACGCGCGCAAGCTGGGTTCCATCGAGATCGCTGGCAAACAGGTTAAAAAGGTCCTTCTTCTCACCCTGCGAAAGCCCCTGTGCGCCCAGAACGCCGCCGCCGTTGACCTCGCCAGCCCATTTGTTCAGATCACTGGAGCTGAGTTTGGACAGCACCCGGTCGGCATCGGCCGATGGCAGACTCTTTAGCAGATCGCTGATCTGGTGCAGATGCGAGTTGTGGGCGGTTCCCAAGAAACCTTCGTCGTTGACAAGGTCGTGAACGCTTGCCGCAATCTGATCGGTTGACGCACTCATGCCAGGCTCCTTGGTACCGGATGCGATTCATCGAGGCTCGAATTGCGAGGACCTTGGGGCGGTAGGCGGACGTCGGCAGCATCGCCAACGCCAGCCACGAAACCGCCCCGCCGCCCATTGAGCCGCAGGTTTAGCCCTGCTTGGTGGCTAGTTGCTGCGCTCCCTTAAAGAGGGAGTCCATGATCGTTGAGGCGGTGGACATCATCGTTGAAAATGTCCCCGCTTCGCCCTGCAGCATCGAAGTCTGGCCCGGGTCGTTCTGATTTTGGACCTGTTGCGCATCGGTCTTGAGCTGGTTGTACTCGTCATCGATCTTGTGTTTCAGAACTTGGGCGATCAGCATCTGCCAGTTCTCGGCGCCGCCCACGCCGCTGGATCCCCCACTGCCGCCCGATCCGCCGCTGCCGTCGGATCCGCCAGTGCCGCCCGATCCGCCAGTGCTGCCCGATCCGCCAGTGCCGCCTGATCCCTGGCCGCCGTTCGATCCCTGGCC
The DNA here is from genome assembly GCA_019236735.1 of Burkholderiaceae bacterium. Lineage (GTDB taxonomy): Bacteria > Pseudomonadota > Gammaproteobacteria > Burkholderiales > Burkholderiaceae_F > VBCK01. The sequence goes on along the minus strand of JAFAIM010000019.1, from coordinate 55,473 downwards.
GCCTTGAAGCGCCGCAAGCAGATTCTGTAACTCCTGGATCAGCTGTTGGATGGGGCTCTGGCTGCCATTCGATCCTTGGCTGCCATTCGATCCTTGGCTGCCATTCGCTCCCTGGCTGCCATTCGCTCCCTGGCTGCCGTTTGCTCCTTGATTCTGAAGAAACTGCTGAATCTCCGACAGAAGCTGACTGAGGAGCTGCTCGAGGTTGCTTGCCCCGCCACTGCCGTTCGATCCCTGGCTGCCGTTCGACCCCTGGCTGCCATTCGATCCTTGATTTTGATTCAGGCCCGAAAGTGCCTGAGTAATGGCGCTGAGAAGCGCGGTGATGAGCTGTTGCACAATTTGCTGGATGTCGCCGCCGCACTGTTGGTTGACGCTATTCTCGGCGGACGGGTTGCTGGGCCCAGACGCGTTGTTCACCGCATTTGGGATCAAGTTCTGCAGCTGCTGCAGGAGGTTCGCCAAGGGATTCTGCCCGCCGTTCATCTGCTGCAGCTGCCCCAACGCCGACTGCAATCCCTGCCCCATCAGTTGCGCCGTGAGGTTATTGACCGCTCCCGCGAACTCCAGCGGTCCAAGAAATTCGGCCGTGATTGCGCCCATGGCAAGTTCGCTGCCCAGACCGGCGATATCGCCTACGAATGACATGGCTTGACTCCTTTACATTGGGTGGACCGAGGTGGATCGCTCGGTATCGCTGTTTGTTCGAATCCCTACGATTGAATTAGATGGGATCCGGGTCCAGTGCAACAGTCGGGTCGTTCGGCAGCTAGGCGGGGCGCGAGCTAGGACTAGTACGTACCCTGCCTAGCCTGCGTAGCCTGCGCGGTGCCGCCGGTCGTCCCGGCGCCCATTTGCGGCCAGTGCGCGATCGTGCTGATGCCGCCCGCGGTGACACCGAGCATCCAGCGCGCGCCGCGATGCTCGACGATCACGATCCGTTCACGCGTTCCGACCGGCAGGGCTCGAACGAAGCGCAGCACGTCGTCGCCCGCTACGCCCTTCGAATCACGGGGACCCTGCAGTCGGGCACGCAGCAGGCGTAGAACGATCCAAGCAAGGCCCAGAACGAACGTCAGGGCGAGCAGCATGCTCGCGAAGCTCAAAGCGAACGATTCCATGTGGCCTCCGGATAGCGGGTCAGATCTTCACCGGGCGGCTTGCGGCGGCGCCGGTGCTGGGGCGGTGCTGGAGCAACGCGGCCCTCGCGCCGCGCCTCGACGTCGCGGCGCACGTCGCGCGCCCACAGGATCACTTCGGCGAGCAGGTCGAACAGAGGTTCTGGCACCATCTCGCCGACTTCACCCACAGCGAGCAACTCGCGCGCAAGCGGCACGTTGCGAACGATCGGCACGCCGGCCCCCTCGGCGGCTTCGCGCATTTCCCGCGCAACATGGTCCTCGCCCTTGGCACCGATCGTCGGCACCGGGCAGGACTCGCGGTCGTAGTCGATCGCGATCGCAACATGCGTAGGGTTGACGACCAGCACGTTGGCCTGCTGCGCCGCCTGGACCTGGTTGCGCTGCGCCCATTCGCGGTGAACCTGGCGGCGCCGTTGCCGGATGTATGGATCACCTTCGCTGTCCTTCATCTCCTGGCGGATGTCGCGGCGGCTCATCCGCATCTTCCGCATGAACGAATGGCGCTGGTAGGCGGCATCGAGCACCGAGACGAGCGCGAACAAGCCTACTGTCCACGCGCCGAGTTTCAGCGTCAGCGATTGCAGCACTGCGCCGACCGCCTGCGGTGGAATGCCAGCGCGCGCCAAGCCCATGATGTCGGGCAGCGTTGCGCGCACGACGATCCATCCGGCGGCGAACAGCAGCGCGGTCTTCGCGAGTGCCTTGAGAATGTTCACCAAGTTGTCGACAGAGACCATTCGCTTCAGGCCGGCAGCCGGGTCGAGATGCTCGAGGTTCGGCTTGACCTTATCGAAGCTCAGAACGGGGCCGGTCTGCAGGAAATCGGTCAGCATCCCGAGCGCGGCTGCCGGCACCAGCAACATCGCAACGAGCGTCAACACCAACTCGGCGGACTGTCCGCCAAGCGACCGCAAAGCGCCCGCATAGCCGGTTGCGTCCCACCCCTGGGTGATGGTCGCGAACATCGTGTCGCACAGCGCGCCGATCCTCGTAGCCGCGCTGCCGGCGATCAGCGCACCGAGGACGAGCCAACCGGCCAAAACGACGGTTGACGTGAAGTCGCGGCTCTTCCAGACGTCGCCCTTTTTGCGTGCGTCTTTCAGTCGCTTCGGTGTCGGCTTCTCGGTCCGGTTGCCGCTGTCCGCATTCCTTTCGGCCACCTCAGCCTCCGCGAAAAACGGCGTGCAGCATGCGGATCACCGTGCTGCCACGCGCCAACAAGTCGTCCTGCAGCAGGCGCACGAGCGGAACGATCTGGATCAGGATGATCCAAGTTGCAATGAAGCCCTTCAGCGACGCCGCCAGCGAGAACACGTTGAGCTGCTGTGCGAAACGGTTGATCAGGCCGAGCACCGACTCGATCAGGTACAGAACGACCACCGCTGGGGCCGCCACCAGCAGCGTCAATCCCATGATCCGGCCGAGCTCGCTTTCGAAGAGGCGCACCCCGCCCGCGGCGAGCGCCGGCAGAGGCGCCCAGACTGGCCAGGCCGCGTAGGTCTGCATCAGCGTTCCGACCAGCACCATGAATCCGCCGCCAGCCATGAATACGTAGCTGGCGAGCCGCCCCAGAAAGGCACCGTGGAGCGAAATCTGCTGCCCGGTCAACGGATCGGTGACTTGCCCCACCATCATCCCGATCTTCGCGTCGATCACCTGGCCTGCCGACTCGAAGGCCCACATGACGCCGGCGAAAAGCAAGCCGGTTGCGCAACCGATCAGCGCTTCCTTCGCGAACATCGACAGCCACAGACCTGCGCTCGCCTTCGCCGGTCCGACCAGCGGCTGCACAACAAGACCGAGTAGCGCGATCGAGAGGCAAATGGCGTTGCGGACGGTCGGCGGAATCAACTCGGCCGTGAACAGCGGTATCAACAGCAGCGCAACCGCGACCCGTGTCGCCGACAAGCCCAGCAGCAATGCAAGGTCGCCGGCCGAGCCGTAGACGCCGAAGGCATCCATTTTCGCGCCCTCAGTGCCGCACAATCTCGGCGAACTCGGTGAAGACCCGGTCGCCGAAGCGATACAGGCCGCCGCCGAGCAGCGACGCCGTGATGAAGATCGTGACGACGATCGTGAAGAATTTGGCGACGTATTGCGTCGTCTGCTCCTGGATCTGCGTAGCGGCCTGCACAAAAGCGACCAGCAGTCCGACGGCGGCTGCGGCGACGATCGGCGGCGCCGACAGCACAAGCACGAACCAGAGCGCCTGCTGGGTCAGCTGGATCAGGTCGCTGTTCACGGCTCGTTGCGGATCAGGCGCACGGGATCAGGAGTACAAGGATCAGGAGTACGTCAGGACCAGGCCGTGAACGAGCTTGACCCAGCCGTCGATCAGCACGAACAGCAGCAGCTTGAACGGCATCGACACGGTGGTGGGCGACAGCATCATCATCCCCATCGCCATCAGCACGTTCGAGATCACCAGATCGATGATCAAAAACGGCAGGAAAATCAGGAAGCCGATTTCGAAGGCCACCGACAGCTCGCTGACCGTGAAAGCGGGCACGATCACGAGGAAATCGTGCTCGTCGAGTTGGGCCGCTTGCTCGGGCTTCAGCGTCTGCCGGGCCGTCTTTAGGAAGAACGCGCGCTCGAGCGGCCGGCTGTGTTTGAACAGGAACGCTCGCAGAGGCTCCTTGGCGGCGTCGGCTGCCGCCAGCATGTTCTTCGTGTTCGAGGCGATCGGGCCGATTCCCTGAGCCTTGACGCTCATCTCGGCTCCGACCGGATACATCACGTAGATGCTGAGCACGAGCGCGAGGCCATTTAAGACCACGTTGGGCGGCACCTGCTGCAGGCCGAGCGCGTTGCGCAGCAAGCTCAGTACGACGACCAATTTCGTGAACGACGTGACCATTACCGCGACGAACGGAACCAGCGCCAGGATGATCACCGTCAGCAGTGCTGACGATGGAGAAAATTGCGTCAAGTCCATGTCGGGCAAGGTCCCGGAGGATCAGGGATTCGTCGTGCGGATCGCGAGCGCCCAGCCGTCGCCCCACGGCAATAGCTCGCCCTGCGCAAGGCAGCGCGCCGGCGTTCCCGGCGCCGCGCAGGACCACAGCGCGGCCGACGGGCCGATCGGACCGATTTCGCCGTCGAACCACCCGGCCAGCCGATCGCAGCCGACGACTCCCGCCATAGGGACTCGAACCTCGTGGGTCGAACCCACAGCAGCAGCCGCCGGCCCACGGTGTTCGAGCACGATCCCGCGTACCGCGTTCGGCGAAAAAAGCTCGACAGGCACGCCCACGCCCGGATATGCCGGTTCGATGGCGGCACGCATCAGCCCGCGCCACGGCTCCGAAAGCGATTCGGGAAGCAGCACCGCTCCACCCGGCTCCAGGGACGCCAGCTCGTCAGCTCCCAGTGCCTGCTGCGAGATCGCGACTACGGCGGGGGTGCAGCTCCAGCGAAAGCCGTCCGCGAACTCGCCGGGCGGCGCGGACCGGCTGCGCAGCAGCGTCCAGTCGATCTCGATCGTGACCACCGGCGGCGCCGTGCTCGAACCGCTGGGCGACCAGCTCGCACTGGCGACGTCGGCGGCGGCGCGGCGCAACGGCAAGCTTCCGACCCAGCGCCAGTCCAGCGTCGCGCCGCACCAGTGGTCGAGGGCGCCCAGCAGCGGATCGCATTCGGCAAGCACGATGGCGGCGTCGGCCGCATGCCTGACTTGCGTGCGGATCGACAAGCGCAGCAGTCCGGTATCGGTCGTCGCCTCAAAGCACGCTGTGGCGGTTGCGTCGCAAGCGAGCGTCGCTTCGGTACCGATGTCCATATCAGGCCCGCTGCGTGATCATGACGCGCGTCAGCTCGGCGACCGAGCCGGCGCGCATTTTGGCCATTCCGCGGGCCCGATACAGCTCGACGGTTTTGATCGAGATGCCGAGGCGGTCGGCGATGTTCTTGTTGTAGACGCCGAGAATCACGTAGCCAAGGACCTGGCGCTCGCGCGGCGCAAGCTTGGCCTCGAGCGCGCGGTAGCGGGCGTGTGCCCGTGCACGCTCTTCGTCCGGCAACGCCGCAGGCGACGGCGGCATCGCTGTCGCTACCGGTCCGGCTGCGCTGCGGTCTGCGAACGCCGAGTCCAGCGCAGCATCGAGCTCGCCGGTGTCGACCGGCTTTTCGAGAACCGTCAGCGCGCCGCGCTGCATCGCGCGAACCGTGCCGGCGACGTCCGCATCGGCAGTGACGTAAATCACGGGGATCCTGGCACCGCGCTCGAGCAGCGCGTCGTGGACAACCAGTCCGGAGACGGGCGGCATCCGGAGGTCGAGCAGCAGGCAGGCGCAACTGCCATTGTGGCGGCAGGCGCCGCCTGCGAGCTGGTCGATCGCTTCGCCGGCGTCGCCCCATGCAGTGACGTCGAAGCCAGCGCCCATCAGCCAGGCGCGAGTCGCCTCGCGGAAGTCCGCGCTGCCGTCAACGATGTAGACGGTACGTCCAGTCATGGGTTGGATCCTCCGTTTGGATTTTTGAAAGCGCCGTCGATCCGGACATGCGAGGCAATGCCGCGCCGACGCAGTCGGTTGGTCAGGTCCGGTGCATTGCGGGCAAGCATCTCCGCCGCGAGAGTCGGCGAGGCGACCGTAACGGACCATGCGGCGGATTCGCCGGGCCCAGGCGGCACCGCCTCGGCGCGCAATTCGATCGCAACCCCGCTTCCGTCGGGGATCGATGCTTCCCAAGCGGTCGCATCGGCGTCGAGCGGGGGCGCAAGCATCGACCGCGCAGCCGCTGCAGCGGCGCTTGCTGCAGCCATCGACCTTTCTGCTTCGATTCCGGCCGTTGACGCCTCGCTACTTTCGGCCGCACGGGGCGCGAAAGGCAGCTCGGCCAGCCCGACAAACGCTGCGATCGGGCAGGTCGGCGTCGAAGCTTGGGTGGTAGCGTTCCGCGTGCTGTCGTTCCCCCCGCCATCGTTGCCCGCATCGGCGTTGCTAGTGTCCTCGCCCGCGTGGCTCTTTTCGCGCAGCGCGTGCGCGAAGGCTTCTTCGGCTTGCGACCCGGGTGCGGCGGTGGTCGTATCCCGCGGCGGGTTGCGTTGTGCGATACGGTCGGCTCCGACCATCATCGTGCACTCCTCGCCGCGTTCGACATCGGCTCGGCCTCGCGTTCGAGCTTGCGCTCGCGCTCGATTTCCAGCCGCCGCCGTGCGCGGCGTGCAAGTTCATCGGCAATCTGCTCGCGCCGCTGTGCAATCGCGAGCTCAACGCGCGCGTGCTGCAATGCTTTGCGCGCATCGTCGAGCCTTCTGCACGCGGTCAACAGCTTGTCCTCGGCGCGCGCGAGCTGTTCGGCGAGCCGCTGCTGCCGCGCGAAGATCAGCGGTACCCAGCGCGGCAGCTCCGCTGCCAGAGTCGAGCCGATCGCCTCGCGCAACCCGTCGAGCGCTCCGCGGATCGCCTGGGCCTCTTCGGACCGCTGCGTGACCACCGCCTCCGCCGCGTCGACCGCGGCGCGGGACCCGGCCGCGAGCAGCATGGCGCGCTCCAACCGCAGCGTCCGGATCCGGCGCAGCGCATGCGCGTTGTCGAGCGACAAGGCCATGCTCATCGGACGATTTCCATCAGGCGCGCGACCGTCGTGTCAAAATCGCTCGCTTCATCCACGCGCTGGCGCAGGAAAGCGCGCAGCGAGTCCATCCGCTCGATTGCGCGGTCGGCGCCCCGATTCGGCCCGCCCGGCTTGTACTCTCCGATCCGAAGCAGGAACTCGACCTCTTTGTAGGCGTTCAGCAGCTCGCGCAAAGCAGCCGCGCTGTCCTGGTGCTCACGCGCGGTGACGCGCGCAAACGCGCGGCTTACGCTGGCAAGCACGTCGATCGCCGGATAATGGTGCGCGTGCACCAGGTCCCGCGACAGAACGATGTGGCCGTCGAGGATCGAGCGAACCTCCTCGGCGACCGGATCGCCCTGATCGTCGTCCTCCACAAGCACGGTGTAGAAGGCGGTGATCGAGCCGGCCGCGTCGTTGCCGGCCCGCTCGAACAGTCGTGGCAACTCGGCGAACACGGACGGCGGATAGCCGCGCCGGACCGGCGGCTCGAGCGCCGACAAGCCAAGCTCGCGTAGCCCACGCGCGAACCGGGTCACCGAATCGACCAGCAGCAGCACGCGGCGCCCCGCTCGACGGAAACCTTCGGCAAATGCGGTAGCTGCGTATGCGGCGCGTACGCGTTCCAGCGCCGGGCGGTCAGACGTCGATACGACGACGACCGAGCGAGCCAGACCCGCCTCGCCTAGGCAGTCATCCAGGAATTCGCGCACCTCGCGGCCGCGCTCGCCGACCAGCGCGATCACGTTGACGTCGGCATGCGCGTGCCGCGCCAGCATTCCGAGCAATGTCGACTTGCCGCCGCCGGCCATCGAAAAGATCCCGACCCGCTGTCCCTCGCCGACCGTCAGCGTCGAATCGATCGCGCGTACGCCAGTCGAAAACGGGGAGACGATCGGGCGCCGAGCGAGCGGCAGCGGGGCCGGAGCGTGCAACGGGTTCGGACACGCGTGCGATTGGCGCAGTGGTGCGCCATCGAGCGGTCGTCCGAACGCGTCGACCACGCGACCGAGCACGCCCTCACCGGCGGGCACGCTCGCGTCATCGGCAAGCGCGCGCACCGCGGCGCCGACCGCGAGCTGCCGCAGCGGGCCGTATGGCGCGAGCATCATTTCGTTGCCGCTGAAGCCGATAACCTCGGCCGGCAGCGTCGCTGTGTTGTCAGTCTGCGTTGGGTCGAATACCTCGCATTGCTGCCCGATTCGCGCGTGCAGCCCGGTCGCCCGCAGCACGGTGCCGGCTGCCTGGACGACGCGGCCCAGTTCCGCGACGGTCCGCGTCGACTGCAACGCGCGCTGCAGACGGGCGGTAGGGATTGGATCGTTCATGCGACGCCCCAGGCTTGTGCAATCCTGGCGAGACGAACATCGAGCGCGGCATCGACGACGCCAAGTCCCGTCTCGAAGCGGCAGTCCTCGGGCGCGCAGTCGGAATCGGCGCGGACCTCGACGCGCGCACCGTTGGCGGCATCGCCGACTCGTTCGCCCTCCAGGTTTTTGCGCATCGCGTCGACGCGGTCGGGATGGACGACCAGCGTCACGACGGGTACGGGGATCATTTCGCACAGCGCAGAGCGGGCGAGAGCGGCCAGCACGGCCTCCGGGGCGAACTCGCCGAGGATCTTGCGAACAACCTCGAGAGCAAGTTGACCGACTTCGCAGCGCAACCGATCCCGTTCGGCGGCGGCGCTGGCGGCGAGGGCTACAAGGGCCGTCGAGATCTCCTCGCGCGCCTCGCGTCGGCCGAGCTCGAGGCCCTCGGCTCTTGCGGTGGCCCGCGCCGCGTCAGCCGCTTCGCCGATCTTCGCCGCACGGTTCGCGGCCATGTCCGCAACGCGCTGGCACAGCGCCTGCGCTTCGAGCAGTGGCCCGACTTCGGCCGCAGTCAACACCCGGCGGCGCGACGCGACGGCGACGTCACGATCGCGCTGCCAGAGCAGGAAGCTCATCGCTCCGGCTCCTTCACCGCCGCGAGGGTCGCGCCGGCGCGCGTTGCCTGCTCGATCACGTCACGCGCGGCCTCGGCCGGCAGCTGCAGCGCTCCGGTGCAACCGCAGAGCGCAATCGCCGCAGCCTGTCCGAGCGGAGTGTCGGAAATCGCAGCGGCTTGCACCGCAGCACCGCAGCGTCGCAGCCATTCGGCGACGTCGCTCAAGCCATCCCCCGTCGTCGCACTGTTTTCGACTACGCTGTGACAGGCGGTCTCTCGCACGGAGGAATCGGCGAGCAGTGCGCGCAGGAATGCGTCTCCGACTGCACTGCGCGCCGCAGCGAGGCTGCGCCGGTCGATCCAAAGTCGGATCGCCGCCGCGTTCAGTGCGGCACCGATCCTGCGCTGCTCCAGTGCCAGATCCGTGTCGGGTGCTGCGAGCCAGGCCGGTCCGCGATCGAGCGCGTCCCAGTCGAGCGCCGCTGCGGCATCCGGTGCCGCGTCGAGCAATCGCGCCGCAATTGCACCGCGGCGGCGATGGCGCTCCCGTGCAAGCTTTTCGCTCATCGCGTGCCTTCGCCATTGCGGCGATGCCACCAGAGCAGGCCGCTGCCGCCGAGCACCAACAGGCCGATCGAAGCGCCCACCAGCGTCCCGGCCCGCGGCGCCCGCGCGCCTGGAGCCGGCGCAGCGAGGGAAGCTCCGACCGGACTGGGGTCGGCCGGGAACAGCGCGACGGTGACGTTGTCGTACGCGAGGCCTTCGATGCTGTTGACCACCAGCGCCTTGATCTGGGGAACCTGCGCCGCAAGATTGCGACCCGGTCGGTACTTGATGAACACGGCGGCCGCCGACGGCTGCGGCTTGTCTGACAGCGGGCTGCGCTCCGGCACGACCAGGTGCACGCGCGCGGTGATAACGCCGTCGATGTCCGAAAGCGTGTTCGAGATCTCCTGCGACATCGCATGCAGCAGGCGCGCGCGCTCCTCGAGCGGCGTCGAGACGAAGCCTTCGCGCTTGAACACGCTGCCCATCGTGTCGAATGTCTCGCGCGGCAGACCCTGGGCGTTCAGCGTGTCGACTGCGGCCGGGAAGTCGCCGTTGGCGGTCAGCACCGAAAACTGGCCTTCCTGCGAGCGCTTCTCGGCGTCGATTCCGGCCGCCTGCAGCGCGGCGACAACCTCGTTCGCCTGTCGCTCAGACAGCTGTGAGTACAGTTCCTGCTTCCCGCACCCGGCGAGCAGCACGATCGGAATCACCAGCGGGGCCAATCGTCTCGAGAGTCTGGCGATCGAGGTCATTGCCGGACTCCCTACGATTGCTGACGGAACAACTGCTGCAGGCCGTCCGCGGTGCGGTTCGCGATGTTCGACGTCAACTGGCAATGGAACATGAACTCCTGGCAGCGAACCGTCAGCATCACCATCTCGCCCGGGGTCATTTCGCTGCCGGCCGCCTGGGCGAGCTGGGCGTCGTTCGACAGGCGCGCCGCCTCGTTGTTGATATCGTCGAACGGCCGCATCAGCGCCTCGGCCGGCGCGCCGGGCGCGTGGGCCGGCTGTGCTTCGAGGTGTCCGCTGGCGTGCGCGAGCGCCTGCTCGAAGCGGGTCAGGTCGCCCAGCGATACGTTGTAGCCGGCCTGACCGGTTGCGCCCGTTTCAGCCGCCTCCGGCGCCGTCGTGGCGCTCAGCGGGGCGGCGATCGCGATCGTCATGACGCCTCTCCGATCGCAGCTACTGCTTGCGCGCCAGGGTATTGAGCGCGTCGCCGGCCGAATTGTCCGACGTGCTCGCGCTCTGCGCCAGGAAGCTGAACATCAGCGAATCGGCCGTCATGGTGACGATCGACCCAGGCGAATTGTCGGCGCTGGTGTTCATCGCTTGTGCATCCTGTTCCATCACATTGGCCTGGTTGTTGAGCGCCGTGCTCCAGACCGCCGCCAACGTTTGGAAAAAGCCATCGGGGGAATTGTTCGGGCTCGACGTCGCATTCGTCGTATTCGTCGTATTCGTCGACGTCGTATTCGTCGCCGGAACCGCGGCCAGCAAGGACAGGCCGCCGGTTGTCGTGGGGTATGTGCTCATGGTCTTGCTCCTTTCGGGTGTGGGTTGCGCAAATGAATTCAGAAGTTCAATGTCGATTGATGGCCGTCGCGCTCGAGCTGCAACTGTTGCGGCTCGATCTGGGCGATCCGGTAACCGGAAGGCAGCAACGCGCCAACGAAGTATCGAGCGCCGTCGGCCGTCACGACGTAGCCGGGGCCGCCTTCAGCCGGCGCCGGCACCAGCGATGCGATCCGCTTGTTGGGGTCATCGACAACCGGCGGCGCCGACGCTTCCTCGGGTACGGTATTGAAAACCTTCAACCCGTCGAGCCCGCGCACGTCGCGCCGTACCACCTCCTCGGTGCGCGCGAGCCGATCGACATCGCGCTCGGCGGCCTCGGCCTCGACGTGGCCCGGTGTTGCGACCCGTGCCTGGACCGGAATGCCGTTGACGCGGAACACCTCGATCACATCGCGCAGCACCTGCTCGTCAACCTCGACGTCGAGGCGCGCAGGCGGTTGGACACTACGCTGCGCAAGCCACTCGTCGAGACGGGTGCGCTCAGCCTGCGTGGCGACACGTCCGTGAAGCTCGATCCGTCCGTCCGCACCGGCTGTCGCGTTGATTGCGCGAAACCCGCCGTCGCGCAGTGCGGCAGCGAGCCGCGTCGGATCCGCTGGCGGTGGAGCGGCGATCCGATGCGCGGCAAAGAGCGACCCGGTGCAGGCCAACAGCACGATGGCGCCGATTGAGGCGAGCCAGACCTCGGGCCGGCGCAGCAGCGGCGCGCGGCGCTGTGGCACGCTCGCCCAAGCGGGAGCCGGATCCGGCGCGCCGTTCGATCCGGCGTTGCCGGGGTCGGGCCAGCGCTCGCTGTTCGCACGGCCGAAGGCGATCGTCGCGCCGCCGATCTTGAGCGGCGAATGGATGGCCCATGCAAGCTGACTGCCAGCGGCGTGACGACGGCCGTTCAGCTCGACCTCACCGTCAAGTATTTCGAGGAGTGCATCGCGCCGGTCGATGGTGACGCGCGCTCGCGCCTGGCCTGGCGAATTCGGTGCGTTCGTTGCTCTCAGCTCGTTCAGAACGATGTCGCAACTTGCCGCGGCGTCGTCGTCACCGCGCAGCGCGCCGACAACGAACGACACGTGTGCCTCGACTGCCGCGCGCGCGCCGCGTTGCGGGCCATCGAGGATCCGCAGCTCGAGCGCAGAGTCGAGCATCGAATCAAACACGGGCTCGATATGGGGCGATGCATGGCTGTTCGGTGTCGAGCCGTCCATATCAGTTTCTCCTCGTCGGCTGGGGCGTCAGCGTGGATATCGGGCGTTGCGGTGCCGGCGCAATGAATTCGTCTTCGAGCTTCGCGGGTCCCGTGCCCGCAGCAACGCCGGCCGGTGCGACCGCCAGCGCGTCCAAGTCCAGAACTACCGATGCTCGCTTCGCCGGGGCCGAGGCGCCCGCGCTGGCCACGAGGCTGGTTCCAGCTGCGCTCGCCCTCGCTGCCGCCAGCCGCGGCGTGATCAAGAACATCCGCTCGACGCGACCGTTGTCATTGGTACGGCTTTTGAACAGGTTGCCGACCACAGGGACGTCGCCAAGACCGGGGACCTTGTCGACATTCGACGACGTCGATTCGCGAACCATTCCGCCGATCAGCAAGCTTTCTCCCTCATTGATCAGCGCCTGCGTATCGATCGTCGAGCGCGCGACGACCGGGATCTGGTCGACCGTTTGTCCGGTCAGCGAGCCATCCTCGACCTGAACCATTAGCTTGATCCGCGTGTCGTCGTGGTCACGGAACACGTGTGGCGTCACGCGCAGCGTGGTGCCGACAGTGACGTCGAAGAGGTCCACTTCGTAGGAACCGGCCACACGGACGTAGAACGTCGAGGAGTCATCGAAGAGGGCCTCGACGTTCGACAGCGTGACGACCTGCGGGCTCGAAACGACGCGCGCCGCACCCTCGCTCTGGAGCGCCCGCACGCTCGCGACGAACTGTTGGAGCGAGCCGATCACTGCCGATGCGACGCCTCCCGTCCCCGTTGTGGGAACGCTGCCGCTGAAGCCGACGTTCTGGTGCGCGTTGCTCCAGTTCCAGGCAACTCCGAGCTCTTGCAGCCGGTCGGTGTTGACGTCGATGATCGTCGCCTGGATCTCGAGGGTCTGCGGCTCGACGTCGAGCGCTGCGATCAGCGGGGCATAGCGCGGCAATCGCTCAGGGGTGTCGCGGACGATCACCGCGTTCAAGCGCGGCTCGGCCTCGATCGTCACCTGGCGTGGATCGAACGCCATGGGTGGGGACTCGCTGTCGGCGGCATCCGGTGGGCCCGGCTGTGCGACGTTGTTGAGCGCAGCGACCAGTTTGTCGACGCCCTTGCGCGGTTGTGTGGCATCGGGAGCGTTTGAGACGCCCTGCGAGGACAGTCCCTGGCCCTTCAGCTTCGGCTGGGACGGCCGCAGAGCGACATCCCGGGCCGTTGTGCCGGTCGCATGCGCGCCGACCAGTGATCGAAGGATCGATGCAACACCCGGTACGACGATCTGGTGGTTCGCGATCGTCATCGTCATATCCTGGGCCCACGCGTAGCGCAGATAGAAGACTTGGAAGTCAAGCATCCCCGGTGTCGGCGGCGCGGCGGCTGCCTCCTGCGCGGTCTGCGCTGCGCGGATCAAGTCCACGACTTGCTCGATGAAGCGTGGCGTGCCGAACGCAACCAACTCGCCATCGGCGGTGGTGCGGACCGTGTTGCGTGCATCGGGCAACCCGAGCTCGTAGCTGTCGCGCAGCGCGCGCTCGGCGACCGTGCGCGGCACCGCGAAGGTCCGGGTCGCGAGATCACTCGCCGGCACGACGTGCATCACTGCGCCGTCGAAGTATCCGACCAGGTTGTAGACGCGAGCGACGTCGTGCAGCACCTTCGCAGCAGAGCCGGAGAACGTGCCATTGACGGTGCCAGTGACGTTCGGGCTGATGGCGATCGGCACTTCGACGTCGGCCGACAGGTCCTGCAGGAACGCCGCAATCGGCTGCTCGCGCGCGGTGATCGAGACGGTCCTCGCACCGTTGGGGAGCGGACCGGCGTTCGCGATCGAAGCGGCCACCAGCACCGCAAACCAGGCAGCTCGCAAGCGTCGCGGCGACTGTGTGCGCTCCATCTAGGCTGCCTCGGCGAGCGCTTGTGCCACAGGCACGAGCTGCAGGGTTGGGATCAGTTCGCGGTATGAAAGGACCGGCGTATCGAAGCACTCGGCTTCGATCATGTTGCGGACCGCGACTCGCAGCTCGGGCTCGGTGACAACGGCGGCCGCGTTGCCCGCGCGGATCGAGCCGACCAGCATGGACGCGATTCTCCGAAACTTGTCTTCGGCTCCCGCGGCCGGTGCGCCAGCGCCGGTGCCGAGGATCGTGCGCAACTCGGCGGCGAGCTCCGGCCGGGGCAGCACGGCACGCAACGTCCCCTGCGGCGCCACCCGATGGCAGATCTGCCGGCTCAGCGCGATGCGCACGTTCTGCAGCAGTGTCGCCGAGTCCTTGGCGCCGGAATCGGACAGAGCTTCTAGGATTTCGCGCAGATTGCGGATCGATACCGACTCGCCGACGAGACGGCGCAGTACCTCGGCAATGCGGGTCACCGGTACCGCGCGCATCACCTCTTTGACGACATCGGGTACGTCGCTCGAGGCGCGGTTAAGGTGGTTCATCGTCTCCTGAATGCCGACGAAGAGCCCCGCATTGCGTCGAATCGCCTGCCGCACGGGTTCTCGCAAGGCATCGGCAGTGGCTCCCGGCTCGAGGCGGCCGCGGGCGATCGGCGCATCGAACGCGAGCAACTCCCAGTCATCGCCTTCTTGCGACCCATGCAGGTGGGTCTTCGGCAGCGAAAGGCCCAGGTCGAGCTGTATCTCTTCGAGCAGATCGGCCAGCTGCTCTGCGGTCGCTTGCGCCGCGTTGCCCGCGAGCAGCGCCGACGGAACCCGCAGCAACAGTGCGACGGCTGTGGGCGCCGGCGGCGGCGTCGCCGTGGTCGGCGCGGGCGTCTGCAGATGGCGCACGAGACCGCGCAAGGCGGGATGCCGCATGCGCGCGATGCGCTCTCGCAGCGCCGGTGTCAGCAGGATTCCGCTGACGGCTGCGACCAACCCGAGCAGAACGAACACCGCCTTCGGGAAACCGGGCACCATCGACATCAGCAGGCAGATGCCCCCGGCGACGAGCAGCACGCGCGGTTTCGCCGTGACCTGCTTGCGAATCGCGTCGCCCAGGTGGCGGTCGCGCTCCTCGTCGGTCGTCCGCGTCACGATCAGCCCGGCGGCCATTGCGCCGAGCAGTGCCGGGATTTGCGCGACCAAGCCTTCGCCGATCGTCAGGATCGAGTAGCGCGTCATTGCAATCCCGACCGGGAGGTCCTGCTGCAAGACGCCGATCGCCAGCCCCCCCAGCAGATTGATCAGAATGATCACGATGCCGGCGATCGCGTCGCCCTTGACGAACTTCATCGCGCCGTCGAGGCTGCCGTGCAGCTTGCTCTCGAGCTCGAGCAAACGCCGCCGCCGCCGCGCCTCGTCCTTGTCGGTCAGTCCGGAGCGCAGATCCGAGTCGATCGACAGTTGCTTGCCCGGCATCGCGTCGAGGGTGAAGCGGGCGGCGACTTCGGCGACGCGCTCCGCGCCCTTCGCGATGACGATGAACTGCACCACGGTGATGATCAGGAAGACGACCAGACCGACGACCAGGTTGCCGCCCGCGACAACTTTGCCGAAGGTCGCGATGATGTGGCCGGCGTCCGCGTGCAACAGGATCATCCGGGTCGTTGCGATCGATAGCGACAGCCGGAACAGCGTCGTCATCAGCAGCACGCTCGGGAACGATGAGAACTCGAGCGGCGAAGCGATGTACAGCGCGAGAAGCAAAAGCAGCACGCCGATCGAGATGTTCGTGCCGACCAGCAGGTCGGCCAGCCATATCGGCAGCGGCAGCACCATCAAACCGACGATCACGACCACCCCGGCGACCAGGATCAGGTCGCTGTAGCGCGCGAACACGCTCTCGACGGCGGGCGCGTCGGTGCGCCCCGCAGCAGCTAACGGCATGTATCACCCGATTCGGGAGGAAGTTGCCTCATTTGCTGCGGTCACCGCGCGTGACGAGCGTTCCGTCGCCGGCAACCGAGAAGGTCGCGGTCAAACGGCCGTAGACGGCGAGGACGTCGCGCACGTAGGCCTGGGTTTCCGGATATGGCGGAACCCCGCCGTGACGGTCGACCGCGTCTTCGCCGGCGTTGTACGCGGCGAGCACGCGCGGCAGGTCGTTGCCGTAGCGGGCGCGCAGCGCTTGCAGGTAAGCGGCGCATGCCCGCAGGTTCGTGTCCGGATCGAAGAGCGACTGCTCCGGGTGTTCGACACCGAAGCGCCGCGCGGTGGCCGGCATCATCTGAGTCAACCCGAGCGCGCCGGCCGATGACACCGCCGCGGCACGGTGGCGCGATTCCACGTGAGCGATCGCATGCAGCAGCAGGGGATCGATTCCGTAGATTCGCGCAGCGGCGATGACCGCCGGCTCGACCGATACGATCCGCTCGACGTCGCGATCGCTGGGCACCGGTACGGGTGCCAGTGGCGCTCGCGTCGCCCGCACCATCGGAGCAGGTGGTGTGCTCATGATGATCGGCGCCGTTCCACGCTCGTACAACGACAGCTGCGCCGCTTCGTGGGGAGCCGTGCTCGGCGCCAGCTCGCACCCGCTCTCGATCAGCACGAATCTGTGGGCTTCGCCGGAGGAAACGGCGCCGGGATTCGGCAGTGCGCCGCTGCATACCTGGGCGCGAGCGTCGAGCGTCACGCCGATGAGCACTACAGCGAGCACTGCCGCTGCGACCCGCAGGCGGTGGCGAGCCGTGCGTCGGTTACGGGAGAAGGCCATACGGACGACTCCGAGCTGGGAGCACTCCCTATCAGTTGCGTGATCGACTGGATCGGTTCAACTTTGGCGTCAAATCGAGCGACGCCTGGGCAAACGCCCCGTCGGTCGCGTCCTGCACTGCACCGCGGACCTCATCCAGCGCTGCGAACGGCAGCGGCGCGAAGTCTTCCGCCCCCGGCACCGTCGGCAAGCGTGCCAACACGTCGTGCTCGGTTGCGAAGCAGGCGACCGTCTGCAGGGCTCCGCCCGAGTTGAGCGCAATCTCGAACGGCATCCTGCCGGGCAATTTCAGGCCACTTGCCGTCGCCACGCGCGCTTCGGGCTGAAAGCGGTTCGGGAAAAAGCGGACGATGTGCCGGTCCTCGTCCAGCAGGAAGCAGTAGACGTACGCGTCACGGTTCGGTCGCACGAGGAGCTGGACCGTTTCTGTGTCTGTGCGCCCGGGGTGACGGGCATCGCCCTCTTTCGTGAGTCGCAGAGCGAGCGGTCGGCTCGGTGCAGGCGGCACCAGCTCCGGGGCGGGCGGCGAATCGACAGGGACAGGAACTGCAGGCGCAGGAACGGCAGCGGCAGGCGCGGCAGCCGGAACCCGCGTCGCGACGCGCCGGTGATCCGCACTCAAGTACGCGCTGAAGAAGTCGAGCGAGATCTTCGCCTCTGAAGGCAGACCGAGCGCTTCGCGATATCGTGCGACTGCCTCCTTCAACTCCGGATGGACAGCACCGTCTACAGGGCCGGCGTAAACGTTGCGCGTGCGCAGTTGATCCTCGACGTAGCGAATCATCTCCGTGGGATGCGCGGCGAGCGCGTCGTACCAGTCCTTGATCTCGGCGGCGACCGCTTCCTGGGTGGGTGCCGCCCCGAGGCAGGTCCAGTACGGAACATGCGTCAGCCGACCGACCTGCTCGATCGCGGTGAGCTCGGCAAGTGCGTGAGACGCCTGTTGAAGCGTCTCGGCGGGCGTCGAAGTCAGCGCAAACGCGATACCGAACTGGCGGATCTCGCCGTTGCCGGTGTAGGCGCTACCCTTGCGCTCCAAGATTGCGGAATGGCGCGCGGCCGACCCGGGGATGATTGTCGCGTCTGGTCCGAGCAGGGACGCGTCGAGGCTCAGACTTGTACCCGAGTCGCCCTCGTTGGCCAAGCTCAGCGCACCGCGCAAGGTGTTGGCGGATCGCGACGCGTCGGCACCCACCGCGACGAGTCGAATCGCGCGGCTGCTGCGGGTCATGTCTGAAAGCGGGAGGGTGAACAGATCCGCTGACCCGGTGCCGGGGCTGTGCGTCGGGTCGGTGACCGGTTCGACCGCGAGCGATACGTCGTGAATGCCGTAGTCGAGCAGCAGAGCGTCCATGCATCGCAGCTCAACGGCGAAGCTGGTGATTGCACGGGTCGGACCCGTGTGTGGCGCTGGCGTGGTCGCTCGGTCAGCTCCCGTCGAGGCGCAGGCGGCAAGCAGCGCGGGCAGCGCAATTCCGAGTGCGACAAGTTGCGCGCGCGCCGGTCGCGGGCGGAACAGCATCGGTCTGGTCATCTTCGGCTCGCGTGCGGCGTGACGGATGGTTCGGATCGGAAGACTCACGGGTCAGCTGCGATGGCAATCGAGCACGCGGAATTCGACGCGCTGGTCGATTGCGTCTCGACCATCGTCGGTGCCCAATCCGGACAGACTCTCCTGGAACCCCCTGCCGACGGCGACCGTTCGCGATGCGATCTGCGGGTCGATCGCGTCGATCCGCTCCTTCACCGTCTGCGCTCGCAGGAGCGACAGCCTCGCGCTTGCCAGCTCGTCGCCCTTCCGGCTGGTATGGCCTGCGACCTGGAGACATCCGCGTCGAATTTCCGCACGCTGCGCGACGAGGCCAAGCCATAGTCCATAGCCTGAGCTTGCAGGCGCATCGTCGAGGAACTGCGTCGCTCCGGGACGAAACTGGAACCGCACTCCGAGGCGGCCCCGGGCCAACCCGAGGTCAACGATCCGGGCGAACGCCTGCTGTGCATCGCCGACGCGGTCCAGACGTGTCGCAGCCAGGTACAGGCCGCTTTCGATTCGCAGTTGCGGTTGAACGGCCTGCCTGCGAGCCTTCGCAAAAGCCTCGAGCGCCTCGCGAGGGCGCCCAGCCTCATACGCGCCGATCGCCGGGCTCACGAGAGCGGAAACTGCGAGGCCGTCGCGGTACGCCGGATCGATCGGCGCGCCGGCGGTCGCGCCGTTGGATGCGCGCGCGTATGCCTCGGTCCACGGATCGGGCGCCCATGCGGGCATCTCGCCATAGAACCGAGTCGGCGTCGCGTCGGCACCCTCCAGGCGCGAGCGCGCTGCCGCGCTCGAACTCACGATGCCGCGCTGAAGATCCAGCAGAGCCAAGCGGATCGCATAGGCGGTACGCGCACCGAACGTTCCGCCTTCACGGTCCAGCGGCGTGACGGTTCCGATCAGGATTAGCGGTCGCCGCGCCAGGTTTTCCGGGGATAAATCCGCCGTCTCTAGGCGCGGAAGTCGAGCGTGCAGCGCGCTCAGGAGTTCCCGCTCGACCGCTTGCGTCGCTCGGGTGCGAAAACCCGTCGAAGCGTCGATCAGAGGATCAACCACCAGAGGCGCAGAACGCGCGCCCTGACTCGCGGCGGCTGTGAGGTCCGGACCTGCCCGCTCGATCAGTTGGGCGACAACCGCCTTCACCGCTTCGTCGAACGCAGGTAGTGCCTCGGCTTGGCCGGATGCTGTCGACAGCATCCGATCGCCACGGCTCGCCGGCACCGGCGAGGAGCGAACGACCGGCGTCGAGGAATCCCACGCTACCTCCGGGTGCGGAGTCGCATCCGACCGCGCAGCAGTCGGGACCGGCACACCTGCGAGCGCCGTCTCCACCTTCGCCGGGCGCGCCTCGTCGTGCGCGGACGCGGTGGCAGTGGCCGTGGCCGCGCGAGATGTCGGATGGAAGCTGAAATCGACCGTCAGCGAACTGTTGATCCACGGTATCTGCTGGTCGTGCGTATCGCGCAGCACGTCGACCAGGACGTTCTTGAACATCTTCTCGACCTGGACGTCCTCGGCAAGCATCTCCTTCGACAGGCTGCGCGTGTAGACGCTGCCGCTGCCGGGTGGTCCGTCCTCCGCTGCCTGGCCTGGCGCGGAGGAAAAGGCAATCAGATCTCCCGACGCCGACATCTCGGCAAGGCCCACTCCGCGGGCCGAGCCGCTGCGCGCGCGGCTCGAAACATAAGGGTCGTCGCGGCACGCATCCAGGATGACGATGCGGACGCGAGTCTTGGCGTGCTCGATTCGCTTGATGAACTGCTCGCCGATCTCGATCGCGTCGTCGCGAACTTCTTCCTCGTCGCGAAGATTGATATCGACGGGCAGCAGATAGTTGCGGCCGCCGATCTGAACGGCGTGACCGGCGTAGTAGAAGACGGCCGCCCCGTCCTCATCCTGCAGGCGCCGCACGTAGTCGCGCAGCACCCGTTGGAATTCCATCGTGCCGAGGTTTTCACGCTCGGTGACTTCGAAGCCGAGGCGCCGTAACGTACTGGCAATCAGGCGCGCGTCGTTCTCCGGATTGTTCAGGGGCACCTCCGGATAGCGAGCGTTACCGATCACGAGTGCAAGTCGATGCTCGGCGGCCGCGCTGCCGCAGACAAGGCCGAACACACCCCACACGAAGAGCACGAGGCCGCCGAGCAAGCGCGCCCGCCACTGTTCCGAAGTTCGCACGATCATCATTGGCTCCCTCTGCCCTCGGATGGATCGCCGGTGCTGAAACCACGGGGCCGATTCTGTGCGAGCCAGCCCACGCAGTCCTTTTGTGGGCCTGAAAGGAGTCTGAAAACGACATGACGAAAGTCACTCCAGGTGACGAAAGTAATCTTGCGGTTGGTCGTTCCCGCGCGAAAATTTCGTCGCCAAGTCGGGGCACGATCTCCGACTGCAAATCGCCGCGCTCGCAGCAGGGCCAAACTGGAGGGAAGAAGGCGATGCGTCTCGGGAGCCTGGTGGCCACGCTGTTGGCAATTCCAGCGTTGGCGTTCGGGGCCGAAAGCGCCCCGACGATTACGATTCTCGAGGGGAATGCCGCGATTTTGCGCGGAGGTTCGCGGCTGGCCGCTGCAGAGGGCGTCCGATTACAGATCGATGACGTCGTGGAAACCGCAGCCGGGACGTTCCTTCAGATCGAATATGCGCCCGGACCGATTCTCGATCTGGGCTCGGGCACACGGCTGATGCTGGGATCGTATGCGTCGACCGGCAGCGCCCGCCCCGCTCTATATCTGCTGAGCGGCTGGCTGAAACTGACCGGTCGTGGCGAAGCAGCGCGCCAAGTTGTCAGCGTCGCGTCACCGCGAATGGATATTACGGACTGGAAAGGTGCTGATGTCATTCGCGTCGCGGGCGATACTTCAATGCTTTTCGTCGAATCCGGTCAGGCTCGAGTGCTCGACCGCCGCTTCGGCACCTCAACAGAACTTCAAGACGGCGAGTACGTAGAGTTGAAAGGTCAGAAAGCGCCAGTCCCCGCACCCCGACCACCGGCCGCGTTCGTCGCCGCGGTGCCGGCGCCATTTCGCGACTCGCTTCCCGCCCGTCTGCCGCTCTTCGCCGAGCGTCGGGTCGTTCCGCGCTATTCCGGGACTTTCAATTACAGCGATGTCGAGGCCTGGTTGAACGACCGCGATTTGGGGCACCGTTTGGTGCGCGTGTGGGAAGTGAAAGCGAACGATCCCGCGTTTCGCGCCAGTTTGATCGCGAATCTGGCGGCGCATCCGGAGTGGTTTCCCGTGCTCTATCCGGACTGCTGTGAATCCACTCCGGCGGATGGCAACGACCATCGACCGGTCAAACCCTCTTCGGAATAGTCGCTCGCAATGTCTGTTGCCGCCGCTTCTGCTCTCCACTACCGGTTCGGGTCGTTCGAGCTCATTCCGTCCGAACGTTTGCTGATCGTTGACGGCGCCGCATGCGCGATCACCCCGAAGGCGTTCGATGTTCTGCAGACACTCATCGAGCGGGCAGGGCACCTCGTCACGAAGAACGATCTGCTCGACGCTGTCTGGCCGCAAGCGGCGGTGGAGGAGAACAACCTCCAGGTCCAGATCTCCGCGTTGCGGCGGATCCTCGGCCGAGGAGCGATTGCCACCGTGCCTGGGCGTGGTTATCGCTTCATGCTCGAATTGCAGGGTGCGGAAGCGCGAGATCGGGCCGCCGACGCAGCATCCCCCGCGGCGGCGCCGGCAGCCGAGTTGACGTCCAACGTTCCGGCTCTGGCCACCCCGCTGATCGGGCGCGATGACGACGTTGCGGCATTGACGCATCTGCTGCAAACGCTGCGGCTCGTGACGATCACGGGTCCCGGCGGCATTGGCAAGACACGACTCGCTCAAACGGTCGCCCTTGCGGTCGCCAGCGCCGGGCGGAACCGCTTCCACCACGGCGCGGTCTGGGTCGAGCTTGCAGCGGTTTCGGACCCGGCGCTCGTAGCCAATTCGATTGCGGCCGCCGCGCGTGTCACGGCCGGCCACGGCTCTGATCCTGTTGCCGGGCTGGCCACCGCATTGCGCCCCCTGTCGCTGCTGCTCGTGATCGACAATGCGGAGCACGTGAGCGATGCGGTGCGGGGCATTGTGCAGGCCGTGCTCGACGCCGCCCCGAACGTCACTTTGCTGGTGACGAGTCAGGCCCCACTGAAAGCCGCACACGAGCGCGTCTACCGCCTCGCATCGCTGCAGGTCCCGGATACACCCGTCGACGAGCGTGAGGCCCGCGAATTTGGCGCCGTTGCCCTGTTTTGCGAACGTGCCGCCGCCGCCGATCGGCGCTTCGAGCTGGCCAGTGGAACCGTCGCGACCGTCGTCGAAATCTGCCGCAAGTTGGACGGCGTGGCCCTCGCCATCGAGCTCGCTGCCGCTCGAGTGCCACTGCTCGGAGTTTCGGGTGTCGCCGAACATCTGGATCAAAGGTTTCAGCTTCTCGTCTCGGGCGATCGTGCTGCTCCATCTCGACAGCAGACTCTGCTAGCGGCCCTTGACTGGAGCCACGGGCTTCTCACGAAGCAGCAAAAGGTCGTTTTTCGCCGACTTGCGGTGTTCACCGGGAGCTTTTCGCTCGAGGCTGCGCGAACCGTTGTCGCCGACGATCGAATCGACGAGTGGACGGTCGTGGACGTGATCGGCGAGCTGATCGATCATTCGTTGGTCGTTGCGACCGGCGGCGACAATCCCCGTTACGTCCTGCTCGAGACCGGTCGCAGCTACGCACAGATGCGACTTGCCGAAGTCGGCGAAGAAGCGCGGTTTCGCGCGAAACACGCCGAAGCAATGCAGGTGCTGTTCGACTGCGCCTCCGACGACCGCTGGCTGTTGTCGGACGCGGCGTTCCGCAGCCGCTACGAGCCGGAGCTCGACAATCTGCGCGCAGCAATCGACTGGTCTTCCGATCACCAGCCCGCGCTCGCCGTTTCGCTCGTGGCCGCGTCGGCACACCTCCTGCTGCTAGTTTCATCGCTCGTAGAGGGTCGCCGACTGTCGGACCTCGTGTTGGACCACGTCTCGAGCGACGTCGCCCCGTCCCTCGCCGCCCGCTACTGGAATTCGCGCGCTGCCGTCTTCGCGGATCGACCCGACAAGGTCTCGCGCACCGCGGCGCTGCGCGCGCGGGAGTTGAGTCGCGACAGCGACGATCACCGCGAAACCTACATCGCACTTCATCACCTTGCTCATAGCCAACGCGCCAGGGAGCAAAAAGCGTCTGCAGCGCTCGCGGAAATGCGCCTGCTCGAGCACCCCGGATGGCCGCCACGGCTGCTTTTGCTGCGCCGCGCTGGCGAGGTCATGGTGTCAAAGGCGGGAGGTCGCCTCGACGAAGCGCGCCGCCTGCTCGAGGAACAAACTCAACTGGCGATCGCCACCGGCGCCGACGACCTCGTTTCGTCGTTTTTGTACCAGCTGGCCGAATTGTCCTTGGCTTCCGGAGACGTCGACGCTGCCCTGATGGCCGGGCGAGAGCTGGTGTCGCGATTCCGCAGCCGACGCAACCTGCGCCGGCTGTCGGCGGCGTACGCGGTGTACCTGAACGCCGCGGTGCTCGGCAGTTCGATCGAGGAAGCGCGCGCCGCTGCGGAGGAATTCATCGCGGTCGACCATCTCCTCGGATGGTCGTACCTTCACCGCGCACTGGATGCCCTGGCGCTGCTCGCCGCGCTCGAGGATCGTGTCGCCGCTGCGGCCTTGCTGGCCGGTTATGCAGACGCGGCGCACGCCGAACAGACGAATTTCCGAACACGCGAGCCCGGAGTCGAGGTCACCCGTGTGCGCGTACGCGAAATCCTGGTCGGACGTATCGGCGCCGAGAGCCTCGAGGCAGCGATCGAAGCCGGTGCCCGCCTGAATCCCGAACAGGCGTGCACGGTGGCGCTCGCCCGCGAGGAATTGCTCCACGCCACTGGCCGCGCCCTGTCGAATCCTCGAACGGCCTCGGCCTTTCGAAAACCTGAAAAAAGACTGAACTCCCGGCGGCCAAACCGCAACCCATGGACGACGCGAAAGCCAGGCAGCTCCTGAGTCGAATCGCCCGCCAGGACGAGGCGGCGTTCGAGACGATCTACCGAGCGTTTAGTCGTCGCGTATTCGCCTACGCGCTGTACATGTTGAAGGAACGGGATCGGGCCGAGGAGGTTCTGGTGGACACGATGCACGAGGTCTGGCGCTGTGCAGCACGATTTCGCGGTGATTCGCTGTTCAGCACCTGGCTGATCGGAATTGCGCGAAACAAGGCGTTGCTCGTTCACCGTTCCAGGCGCGCCGATGAATTGCATGACGACCTCGATGAAGTGGCGGAGACCGAGGTCGACGAGCTCGCACCCGAGGGTTTCGCCGAACTCGCCGCGAAACAGCGTCGGGAAGGCGTGCAGGCTTGCATCCGAAAGCTGTCGCAAGAGCACAGGGAATGCCTGCAACTTGTCTTCTACCAGGGGTGCTCACTGGCGGATGTCGCGCACCTGCAAGGCGTTCCCGAAAACACGGTGAAGACCCGCCTGTATCACGCACGCCAGCGCATCAAGAACTGCCTCCGTCTGCTGATCGAGCGCGAGGGTGCCAACAGCGGAGTGAGCTCATGAACCTTCGACTTTCCGAGCTCCTGCCGTGGTACGTGAACGGCACGCTGACGGACGAAGACCGCGAGTGGGTCGATCGTTGCCTCGCCGGCGACGGCGACGCGCGGACCGAGCTAAAGTGGCTTCGCGAAATGCAGTCGAGTATCGCGCAGCCGGTGAGCGACGTCGCGCCGGATCTCGGTCTAGCGCGAACCCTCCAGCGCATACGAGCGGATCGCGCAACCCTGGTCGACCGAATTCGCAGCCTGCTGGGCGCCCGCGGTTTCGGATCGGTCGTAGCCCTCGCGCGGCCGATTGCGGGCGTTGCGGTGGTGGGTGTCATCGTCGCGCAAAGCGCCTCCATTTACGTGCTCACGCACCATGCGCAGGAGGATTCGCAGCAGATTCGCGCCTTGCGCGCCGAGGCTGCGAACGACAGCCGCCTGTTGCGAGTGAATTTTGCACCGGACGCCAAAGAGGCCGACATTCGATTGCTGCTCAGCGCCATTCAGGGCAGCCTCGTTGGCGGACCTGGGCAACTCGGGGACTACTACGTGCAGGTACCGCGCGGCGCCGAGAACGCTGCAGTGGCTCGCTTGAAATCCGAGCGCATCGTCGCAGCCGTCGAGATCGTCGCGAGTCTGCCGACCACCTACTGAACCGATGAAGGGCACCACGATGACATCCGCGTCGATTTTGCCAGTCGCCTGCGGCCGGCGGCGCTTCCTTCGGATCCTGGTTGGTGCCGCCGGTCTGCCCATGGTGCCGGCCTTCGCATTCACCGCGCTCGCCGGCAACGATGTCAGCAGCGTGCGCAGATCGGCACTCGTCATCGGCAACAGCGCGTACAAGATCGCGCCCCTGAAGAACCCCGTCATCGATGCCCGTGCCGTCGCCTCAGCACTCACCGGCCTTGGATTCGCCGTCGATCTGAAGACCGACACGTCGCGGCGCGAGCTAATCGAGAGTCTGCGACAGTTTGCGATGGCGGCAGATCAGAGCGCGGTGCGCGTCCTGTTCTACGCTGGCCATGGCGTTCAAACCAATGGGCGGAACTACCTGCTGCCGGTCGACGCCAAGCCGACGAACGAATCCGACATTCCGGCGGCGGCGGCCAATGCGACCGAGTTCGTCGACCGCCTGGGCGAAGTCAAGCACGGCATCAACGTCGTGATCCTGGACGCCTGCCGGGCCAATCCCTTCACGGGTGGCGTCATCGTCGGGCCGGACGGGCGCCGCTGGAAGTTCCGTGGCTTGACGCCCTCTGGCCTCGCCGCGCTGGAGGCTCCGGTCGGAACGCTCGTGGCGTTCTCGACGTCCCCGGGAGGTGTTGCCTTCGACGGGCCGCGCGGCGAGCACAGCATCTACGCGAGGTATCTGCTGCAACAACTGCCGACGCCAGGGCTGGCGATCGAGCGAATGTTCAAGCGCGTCCGGATCGAAGTTGCGCGCGAGACTGGACGCCTCCAGGTTCCGTGGGTGTCGTCAAGCTTGACGGCAGATTTTTGCTTCCAGGCTGACCGCGGAGGCGAGTGCGACGACACCGCGGGCTGACCGCTAACCGGCCGATTCGCATTCATTTGTATTAGCCGTGAATTGAACCGGACGGGCGTGGACTGCAACTCATTTTTATCCGCCATTCCTTAAGGAATATCACGATGAAGCGCAAAACCCTCATTGCGATGATCGTATTGGCGGCCATGCTGCCCGCTGCGCGTGCCGAGAACGTCGCCGCCTACCGCGATAACGACAATATCGATCCGGACGAAGTGGCTCGGATCCTCGCCCCCGAGACCGCACCCGCGCCCGGGCTGACGCGTTCGATCAGAGAACTGGTCGACCGCGCCGCGCCAGTCGAACCTGCTCCGCAGCGCGCCGAGGCCCTGTCGATTCCGATTCGCTTTGCGTTCGATTCGTCGGAAATCTTCCCGGTCGCCAAGAAGCAGCTCGACGCGATCGCGGAGGGTATTCGTCGGCTACCGGCGTCGCGGAACGTAGTCATCGAAGGGCACACGGACGCGATCGGCACCGACGAGTACAACCTCGCTCTTTCGCTGCGTCGGGCAACGGCGGTCAAGGACTATCTCGTGGGCACGCAGGGCATCGACCCGAATCGCCTGAAGGAAATCGGGTTCGGACGGCAAAGGCCGTTGCCCGGAACCCAACCCGACGCCGCCGAGAATCGGCGCGTCCAGTTTCGCGGCGGCTAGCTTGCGTTTCGGTGCAGCTGACGATCGGGAACGACAGCGGCGCAGCTACTGCCACCACCGAGACGAACTAGGAGGTCTGTGATGGGGGCGACCCGGGGTCTTGCGCTGAAACGGCGCAAGCCCCAGGCTCGTTGGAAATTCTGACGCGCTCAGCGGGCGAACGACGACTTGAGCAGCGAATAGTCGCTTCGCGAAACCCAGAAGTGCATTTCCGGCCCGGCAGAGGTCCTGCCGCCGAGAACCGTAACCCCGGGATCAGGGTCAGGGACAAAGACGACTTCAAAGCTGTCGTCGTGTGTCGTCACGAGAACTTGGTAACGCTCGATCAGACGGTCAGAGCTTTTCGCAAACTCCGCGTATGCGACGGCGACGGCCCGCGTCTGCGGTCCGGGTAGCGAAGTCTCGGGCGGCTTGCTCATGCCGCATACATCCTACCCATTAAAAGCCCAGCCAGCTGGCGACCTTGTGTGCGGTGGCTTTGGCCGCATCGACTCCGCCACTTACAACGTTTGCAACCGCCTTGTCGACGCCGCCGGAGCGCATTACGTAGTCTGCCGCAAAGCCTACGCCGAGGCCGACGACGGCACCAACAACCGTGCCTGCGACCGGGATCACGCTTCCGAACGCGGCACCGGCAGCTGCCCCAGCCATCGCACCCGCGGTGGCGCCGGCAAGCGCCGCGCCTGCTCCAACGACCGTATCCCCGGCAACTCTGCCGATCGCCTTGGAGTTGCCATGAATCAGACCTTCGCGGTTCTCATATGCCGAGAAGCCCGCACTGATGACAGCCCCTGCGACGCCGGCGCCGCCCAGCCGCGTGGCGACCGTGCGTGTGGCGACCCCCAGGGCGCCGGCGTCTGCTGCGCCGACTTTGGACCCGATGGAAGTGGCGACCCGCTCGACGGCATTGCCAGCGAAGTTGTTGATCTGGTTCGCAGCGGCGCGCTCCGCGACCGCAAAAGCCGCGCCACCACCACCACCGCGCGCAGTTTCCGCCGCGATATGTTTGGCTTCGCCGGCGCCGAACTGACCGCTCCATAGGGCCTGAGCAGTACTGATCGCAGCGGATGCACCGGCTCCAACGAGTCCGCCTCGAGCGGAAGCGCCGGCCGTTGCGCCAGCATGCATGGCGAATTCGCCCGTGGCTGGGGCGCGCAGCGTCGTATCGGTGGCAGTGGCCGGGTCGTATTGACGCAGCGTGCCGCTCGGCGTACCCAGGTAGCCCTTGTAAACCGGCTTTCCTGCAGCGAGCGCCCTTGCAGCGAGGGCGTTATAGACCCGGATATCGCCGCTGGAAAAATTGTCGCTGTTGAATCGGTCCAAGGCCGGGTTTCTCGTCCGAACGGCCTCCCCGTTCGGACCGGCAACCGAGTAGTCCCCGTGCGTGTGGTAGTTGCCGGCGACTTCGGCCTTCGGCGGCACTGGTACCTTGGCGAGGCTAAATGTCTGGTCCGTACCCGAGGTCGGTCTGGATGCGTAGAAGTTGCCGCGGGCCGGATCGCGAAGTATCAGCCCGCCGTATTCGAGGTTGTCGCGGATCGACGGACGGTTGGCTTGCGTTGTCGCAGCATGTGCCGCTTGATCCGGGTTAATGTAACGCAGATCGGGTACTCCCTCAGGTCCAGCAGCTCGCGCCCCTTCGGCCCCAGCCACCGCTCCGAGTGCCGCACTTAACGCGTGCTCAAAATCGACGCGGTCGCGCTCGGAAAGCTGCGAGCTGACCGCTGATTGCAGCGCCGCTGCTTGCGCCGGATGCTGCATCGATTGACGAGCAACGTCCTGCGCCAGCCGCCGGGGGTTCACGACTCCAAGTTGCTTGCTCGACTCGATCGCTTTCTCTGCCGCAGCATCGGCAGGCGTTTGCTGTGAATCGACGAGTGCAAAGGCATTGAAAATCCGGTCAACGTTTGCACCCGAATCGGCTGAAACACTGTCGACGGCGGCTTCCACGGGCTTCTCCTGCAAAAGAACTTTGCAGGCAGTAGAACACCGAAGAACGGGAGCGCCAATTCCGGCCGTGTCCTAGCTAGGGCGAGCCCTAGTGGTGCTGCCCAACAAAAAGCCCCGGCGTCGCGCGATGGGGCTTTGTTTAAAGAAGCGGAAGCGCGTCGGCTAGAACGGAATGTCGTCGTCCATGTCGGCGACCCCGCCTGTTGCCCCGGCTGGCTCCTTTGCCGCCTTGGCAGCCGCCGGTTTGGTGGCCGCGCGTTGCGGGCGCGAATCGTCTTCGGGCGGTGAGCCGGCGCCCTGCCGTGAGCCGAGCATCTGCATCACATCGGCCACGATCTCGGTCGTATAGCGGTCCTGCCCGTCCTTGTCCTGCCACTTGCGGGTGCGCAGTCGCCCCTCGATGTACACCTGCGAGCCCTTCTTCAGGTATTCGCCGGCGATTTCCGCCAGCCGGCCGAAGAAGGCGACCCGGTGCCACTCGGTCTCCTCGCGCTTCTCGCCGGTGTTCTTGTCCTTCCACTGCGAGGTGGTTGCGACGGAAACGTTCGTGATCGCGGCCCCGTCGGGGCTGTATCGCGTCTCCGGATCGCGCCCGAGGTTGCCGACCAGAATGACCTTGTTCACCGATGCCATCTCGATCCCCTTGTTGTCCCCCAACCGCTGCGTCGATAGTACGCCAACAGGTACGCCAACAGGCCGCGTGCGAGGCTAGCGCGGAGCGTTGCGCAGGCAACTACCGGCCGCGGCGGCTGTACGAGCCGCTTTGCCTCGACCCTCCATTGCGGCAACATAGCGTCCGGAGGGGACGCCTGTGGAATCGGACCTGCCGCTTTCGGCCGACACCTTCCCGCGTCTTTTGCTGCACCACGAACAGGTGCGAGGGCATCGGGTCGCCCTGCGCGAGAAAAACCTGGGAATTTGGCGCTGCTGGACGTGGCGCGAGGTGGGTCGGGAAGTCCGGGAACTGGCCGCCGGCCTGCACGCATTGGGCCTGGAGCGCGGCCGCCATGTCGCCGTGATCGGCGAGAACCGGCCGCGCCTGTACTTTTCACTGCTGGCGACGCAGTCGCTCGGCGCCGTTCCCGTTCCGCTGTATCAGGATGCGGTGGCCACCGAGTGGGTGCCGGTGTTCGCCGAAGCTCAGATCGAGTTCGCGATCGCCGAGGATCAGGAGCAGGTCGACAAGCTGCTCGAGATCCGAGCGCAGTGCCCGACACTGCGCCATATCCTGTACGACGACCCACGCGGACTGCGCCGTTACCACGAGCCCGGCCTCGCGCCCTGCGAATCGGCGGCGGCTTCGGGGCGGGTTCTGCTGCTGCAGGATCCTGGCCTGGTCGAGCGCCACATTGCGCTCGGACGCGGAGACGATCCTGCAGCGCTGTTCTACACCTCGGGAACGACCGGCCGTCCGAAAGGCGTCGTGCAGGTGCACGCTGCACTGATCGAGCGATCACTCGCGTGTACCGCGATGGAAGGGCTCACAGACCGGGAGGAGGTGCTGGCGTACCTGCCGCTGGCGTGGATCGGCCAAGCCATTTTTTCCTTCGCGCAGGCGCTGGTCACCGGTTATGCGGTCAATTGTCCGGAGTCGCCCTCGACCGTGATGAACGACCTGCGCGAAATCGGGCCGACCTACTTTTTCGCTCCGCCGCGCGTATTCGAAGCGATGCTCACGCAGGTGATGATTCGAATGGAAGATGCCTGCTTGCTGAAGCGCCGCATGTTCGATCACTTCATCGGGGTGGCGCGCGGTGTCGGCAAGCTGCGCCTGGAGGGCAAGCGACTTGCCGTCGTCGATCGCCTGCAGTCTGCGATCGGCGATCTGTTGGTGTACGGACCGGTGCGCAACATGCTCGGACTGAGCCGCGCGCGCATCGCCTACACGGCGGGCGAGGCAATCGGGCCGGACTTGTTCGTGTTCTTCCGCTCGATCGGCGTGAACCTGAAGCAGTTGTATGGCTCGACCGAAACGTCGGTTTTCGTTTGCGTTCAGCCCGACGGCGAAGTCCGGCCGGACACTGTCGGACCTCCGGTGGCCGGAGTGCAAATCCGGATCGCGGACAACGGCGAGGTGCTAGTGCGAAGCGCGGGGCTGCTGCGAGAGTATTACCGAGACCCGCAGGCCACTGCGCAGGTTAAGGATTCGGAAGGGTGGTTCCACACCGGCGACGCCGGTCTGCTCGATGCGCGGGGACACTTGAAGATCCTGGACCGTGCCGCCGATGTCGGTCGCCTGGCCGACGGCTCGCTGTTCGCTCCTCGCTTCCTCGAGAACAAGCTGAAGTTCTCTCCGTACATCAAGGAAGCCGTCGCGTTCGGCCAGGGGCGCGACCGGGTGTGCGCGTTCCTGAACATCGACTACGAGGCGGTCGGCAACTGGGCCGAGCGGCGCGGCCTGTCCTATGGCGGCTACCTCGACCTGGTCGGCCGGACGGAGGTGCTCGATCTGGTGGCCGAATGCGTAGCGCGCGTGAACGCGGACCTGGCGACGGACCCGCAGCTCGCCGGCACGCAGATCCGACGCTTCGTGGTGTTGCACAAGGAGCTGGATCCGGATGACGGCGAACTGACCCGCACGCGCAAGGTGCGGCGGCGGTTCATCGCGGACAAGTATCGCGAGCTGGTCGATGCCCTGTTCGACGGACGCGCCGAGCAGGCCGTGAGCACGGAAGTCCGGTACGAGGACGGGCACAGCGGCACCATTTTCGCCACGCTGACGCTGCGCGAGGCAAGCTTCTTCGGGGAAGTCCCGGATGCCGCCTGATCTGCAAGCCGCGCTCGCGACCTGCACTGCAGACCCGCGTCGCCAAGCGGTACTGGAGGTACGCGACGTTTCGCTCTCGTTCGGCGGCGTGCAAGCGCTGGACGCCGTCTCGTTCGACGTGGTCGAGCACGAGGTGCGCTCCATTATCGGCCCCAATGGCGCGGGCAAGAGCTCGATGCTGAACGTGATCAACGGTCTGTATGAACCTCAGCGCGGGCAGATTTGGCTGCGTGGCCGCCGCTTCGACAGGATGCTCCCGCACCTCGCAGCCCGATTGGGGATCGCGCGCACCTTCCAAGGTCTGGCTCTGTTCGGTCGAATGAGCGTGCTCGACAACATCATGGCGGGACGCAATCTGAGGATGCGCACGGGCCTGCTGGCGCAGGCGCTGCGGATCGGTCCAGCCGAGCGCGAAGAAATCGAACACCGACGTGTTGCCGAGGAGATCATCGATTTCCTCGAAATCCAGGCGCACCGCAGGACTGCCGTCGGGCAGCTGTCATATGGTCTTCAGAAACGGGTCGATCTGGGGCGCGCGCTTGCGATGGAACCATCCATCCTGCTGCTGGACGAGCCGACCGCGGGAATGAATCTGGAGGAAAAGCAGGACATGTGCCGCTTCATTCTGGCCGCCAACGACGAGTTCGGCACGACGATCGTTTTGATTGAGCACGACATGGGCGTCGTGATGGACATTTCGGACCGCGTGGTCGTACTGGACCACGGGCGCAAGATCGGCGATGGAACTCCCGAGCAGGTGCGCAACGACCGCGCCGTGATCGACGCCTACCTGGGGGTGGCGCACGATAGCGCCGACGATCCCTCGCCACCCGTACCTTTGCGCCGCGCCGCACCGGGCGTCGACGGTTGAAAGGGCGCCCGATGCTCGCTGCGCCACGCCTTCCTCCGCTGCGCGCCCACTGGCCGCTGCTGACACTGGCCACCGTGCTTGCCGCGGGCTTGGCTGCGCCGCTCGCAACCGGAGCTGCCGCGCCGGGCTTCTATCTCGAGGTGCTGCTCGGGGGCTTGATGTCGGGAGTGCTCTATTCGCTGGTGGCACTCGGGCTCGTGCTGATCTACAAGTCCTCTGGGGTCTACAACTTCGCACAAGGAGCGATGGTGCTGCTCGCCGCGCTGGCGACGGCGCGCCTGTCCGAGGTGATGCCTTTGCCGGCAGCGATCGGCGCCGCGCTGTTGATGATGGTCGCCCTCGCCTGGCTGGTGGAGCGCCTGGTTCTGCGTCCGCTGATCAATCAATCGCCGATGGCCGTGTTCATGGCGACGCTCGGGATTCTCTATTTCATCGAGGGATTCGGCCAACTGGTCCTCGGCAATGACATCTACAAGGTTGATCTCGGTCTGCCGAAAGATCCGGTGAGCGTGGCGCAGCGCTGGTTCGAGGGCGGCGTTCTGATCAGTCCCGAGGATCTCGTCGCGGCCGGCATCGCGGCGGCACTTGTAACGGTGCTGGCGTTGTTCTTCCAGCGAACCGCTACCGGATGTGCACTGCGGGCGGTCGCGGACGATCAGCAGGCGGGGCAGGCGATCGGCATTCCGCTGGGACGCATCTGGTTCATCGTCTGGTCCGTCGCAGGCTTTGTTGCGCTCGTCGCCGGGCTGGTTTGGGGTTCCAAACTCGGTGTGCAGTTCTCGCTGGCCGAGGTCGCGTTGAAAGCGCTGCCAGTCGTGATTCTGGGTGGCTTGACCTCGGTCCCGGGTGCGATCGTGGGCGGATTGATCATCGGCGTCGGCGAGAAGATGGCCGAGGTCTTCCTTTCACCGGTGCTGGCCTCCGGCCTCGGCGTCGCGGGCGGAGGCGTCGAAAACTGGTTCGCGTACGTGCTGGCGCTGCTGTTCCTGCTGGTGCGGCCGGAAGGACTGTTCGGAGAGCGCAACATCGAGCGCGTGTGAGCGACTGAGCAACGCCTTGTGAGCTAAATCGGAGCTTTCGTGCTGTACCGCGAGAACGGCCAGTTCAAGACAAGCTACCGCGCCGATCAGCAGCTGCTGCCGATCGCGCAGGACCGGTGGTTGATGCTCGGGCTGCTCGCCTTCGCTTATCTGGGGCTTCCGGTACTGGCGAGTGAGTTCGTCATTCGGGCGCTGATCGTGCCGTGTTTGATTCTTGCGATCGCGGCCATCGGGCTGAACATCCTGGTCGGTTATTGCGGGCAAATATCGCTCGGGGCGGCCGCCTTCATGGGAGCGGGTGCCTACGCCGCCTACAACCTTGCGGTGCGCCTGCCGGGGCTGAACTTCCTGGTCGTATTGGTACTGGCCGGCCTGGCAGCAGCGGCGGTCGGGATCGCGTTCGGCGTGCCGAGCCTGCGGATCAAGGGCTTGTACCTGGCTGTGGCAACGCTGGCGGCGCAGTTCCTGCTCGACTGGCTGTTCTCGCATGTAAAGTGGCTGACGCACGATTCGCCCTCCGGGTCGGTATCGACCGCCACGATCGAGCTGTTCGGCCTGCCGCTGCAGTCGCCGCTGCGCAAGTACTTTCTGGTTCTTACCGTGGTCTGCGTCCTGGCGCTGGTTGCCAAGAACTTGGTGCGCTCGCACACCGGTCGCGCGTGGATGGCCATTCGCGACATGGATCTGGCGGCCGAGGTGATCGGAATACGCCCGCTGCATGCCAAGCTGTCGGCGTTTGCGGTCAGTTCGTTTTACGCCGGAATAGCCGGTGCCCTCTGGGGCTTCGTCCATCTCGGTTCGTGGGAGCCGGCCGCATTCGACATCGGGCTTTCATTCAACCTGCTGTTCATGGTGATCATCGGGGGGATGGGGTCGATTCTGGGAAGCTTCTTCGGGGCCGCCTTCATCGTGCTGTTGCCGCTGATGCTGAACCAGGCGCCGCGCTGGCTCGGGATTCCGATCTCGACCGCAGCGCAATCCAACCTGGAATCGATGATCTTCGGCTCGCTGATCGTGTTCTTTTTGATCGCCGAGCCGCAGGGATTGGCGAGCTTGTGGGCGAAGGGCAGGCAGAAGCTGCGGATCTGGCCGTTTCCGCATTGACGCCCATGCGAACGCCTCGCGAAACAGGCTCCGGAACGCCAACGCCGCTGCTGGCCGTCGACGGAATCGATGTCGTCTATCACGGCGTCATCCTCGTACTCAAAGGTGTTTCGCTGGCGGTGCCGGAAGGCGGGATCGTTGCGCTGCTCGGTGCCAACGGAGCAGGCAAAACGACCACGCTGCGAGCGGCGTCGAACCTGTTGCAGTCGGAACGGGGCGAAGTTACCCGCGGCAGCGTCGAGTTCCGTGGCCAGCGCCTGAATCGCCTCACCGCATACGATGTTGTTCGCCGAGGTCTCGTGCAGGTGATGGAAGGGCGGCGCTGCTTCGCGCACTTGACCGTCGAGGAGAATCTGCTCACGGGAGCGTACGGGGCGAAGGTCCCGCGGGTGCAGGCGATGTCGGAGCTGGAGCGGGTGTACTCGTACTTTCCCCAGCTCAAACAGCGGCGAGCCAGCTTCGCCGGATATACCTCCGGCGGCGAGCAGCAGATGACTGCGATCGGACGCGCGCTGATGACCCGTCCCTCGATGATCCTGCTCGACGAGCCTTCGATGGGATTGGCGCCTCAGGTGGTGGAGGAAATCTTCGAGATCGTCCGCTCGCTCAATGCCCGAGAGCGAGTCTCCTTCCTGCTCGCCGAGCAGAACGCGCGGATCGCGCTGCGCTATGCGCAGCACGGCTATGTGCTGGAGAACGGGCGCGTGGTGCTCGACGGCAGCGCGGACGAGCTGGCGCAAAATGAAGATGTCAAGGAGTTCTACCTCGGCCTTTCGCGGCGCGGGCGTGCGAGCTTCCGCGATGCAAAGTTCTACCGCCGACGCAAACGTTGGCTCGCCTGAGGAAAGGGGTATCGTTCCCGCGCGGAGCCGCACGTGTTTCGCTGTGGAGCAAGTACTCGATCGATCGGGAGGAGCAACCATGTGGCCAAAGAAGACGATTCGCTCAACTGCACTGGCCGGCGTCGTTCTGGCCTGTCTGACCGCTGGCGCTGCGACCGCGCCGGAAGCGGCGCTCGCGCAAGCGAAGGAACAGTTCATACCGCTGCTGGTGTATCGGACCGGACCTTATGCACCGAATGGCGTGCCGATCGCGGACGGCATGCAGGACTATCTGAAGCTGATCAATGCGCGCGACGGCGGCATCAACGGCGTCAAATTGACGTACGAGGAATGTGAGACCGGCTACGCGACCGACCGGGGGGTCGAGTGCTACGAGCGCCTGAAAGGTAAGGGGCCGACCGGAGCCAGCGCGGTCGAGCCGATCTCGACCGGTATCACATACGCGCTGACCGACCGCGCGCCGGTCGACAAGATCCCGCTGGTCACGCTCGGCTACGGCCGCGCGGACTCGGAGGACGGTCAGGTGTTCCAATGGAACTTCCCGCTGCTCGGCACGTACTGGACCGGCGCGGACATCCTGATCCAGCACATCGCGAAAAAGGAAGGTGGGTTCGACAAGCTCAAGGGCAAGAAGATCGCGCTCGTTTACCACGACTCGCCGTACGGCAAGGAGCCGATTCCGCTGCTGGAGGAGCGCGCGAAGATGCATGGATTCGAGCTGATCAAGCTTCCGGTCAGCGCACCCGGGATCGAACAGAAGGCTGTGTGGCTGCAGGTGCGCCAGCAGCGTCCCGACTATGTCTTGCTGTGGGGATGGGGCGTGATGAATTCGACTGCGCTGAAAGAGGCCCAAGCGACCGGCTACCCGCGCGAGAAGATGTTCGGGGTGTGGTGGTCGGGAGCCGAGCCGGATACGAAAGAGGTCGGCGAGGGCGCGAAGGGATACAACGCACTGGCGCTGCAGCACAGCGCCGGCTTGGCGAAGGTGCACGATGACATCCTGAAGTACGTGCACGATCGCGGCCAAGGCACGGGGCCGCGCGAGGAAGTCGGCAGCGTGTTGTATACACGCGGCGTGCTGATGGCGATGTTCAAGGTCGAAGCGATCCGGCGCGCGCAGGAACACTTCGGCAAAGGCGTTTCGATGACCGGCGAGCAGGTACGCTGGGGCCTAGAAAACCTGTCGCTCGATCAACACAAGCTCGACGCGCTGGGTTTCGCCGGCGTGTTGCGCCCGATCCGCACTTCGTGCAGCGATCACGTCGGTGCGTACTACGCGCGAATCGAGACCTGGGATGGCGCAAAGTGGTCGATCACGTCCGACTGGTACGAGGCGGACCGCAGCGTGATTCGGCCATTGGTGGAGCGCTCCGCCGACGCGTACGCAGCGGACAAGAAGATCACGCGCCGTACGCCGGAGCAGTGCCAGAGCTCGTAGCCTAGTGGACACCACCGTACCGCCGGAGTGGTTTGCGCGGGCAATCGCCGCGCCGTTCGAACAGCGCACGGTGACGGTCGCGGATTGCCCGATCAACTACCTTGCGTGGGGCGAGGGCGATAAACCGCCGCTGGTGCTGGTGCACGGCGGCGCCGCCCACGCGATGTGGTGGAGCATGCTGGCGCCTCAGCTGGCCCAGCACTACTTCGTGATCGCGCCGGATCTGAGCGGTCACGGCGACAGCGGGCGCCGCGAGATATACCCCGGGGAGGGATGGGCCGACGAAGTGATGGCGGTGAGTGAGCACGCCGCTGCGGGCAGGCCACCGGTTCTGGTCGGCCACAGCATGGGTGGCCTGGTGAGCATCGTTGCCGCGGCGGAGTACGGCGAGCGGCTGGCCGGAGCGATCATCGTCGATTCACCGGTGCGCAGGCCTGATCCGGAAAGCGACGAAGCCGGAGGCGCCAAAAGGCTTCGAAGTCCGAAGACCTATCCGGACCTTGCGACGGCAATGACGCATTTCCGGCTGATCCCGGACCAGCCGAGCGAGCACCCATTTATCCTGGAACACATTGCGCGCCATTCGCTGCGGCAGACGCAGCAGGGATGGACGTGGAAGTTCGATCCCAAGGTGTTCCTGCGTGCCTCGCGCAGGCCACCTCGCGATTATCTATCTCGAGTTCGCTGTCGCGTCGCGCTGATGCGGGGCGAGTTCAGCGCCATTGTCCCGCCGGAAACGGGCGAGTACATGTACGAGCTGCTCAACCGCAACGCCCCTTTGGTCGAGATTCCGCAAGCGCACCATCACCTGATCCTGGACCAGCCGCTGGCGTTCATCGCAGCGCTGCGCGCGCTTCTGGCCGACTGGGAACACTCGGTGCCACGCCCCCGCGCGGATAGCGAATGAACGAGGATCGCGCCGCGCCGGCGGGCGCAGGCCAGGCTGACGCGATCATCCTGTTCGCCCACGGTGCGCGCGATCCACGCTGGTCGGCACCGCTGCACGCGCTGGTCGAAGCGGTGCGAGGGTACGCAGGTCAGGCCAGCGTGCGCACCGCGTTCCTGGAACTGCAGCAGCCGACGCTGCCCGAGGCGCTTGCCGCGGCCGCTGCAGAGGGCGCGCAGCGCATCCACGTGGTACCGGTATTCTGGGGGCGCGCCGGCCACGTCGATCACGATCTGCCGCCGCTGCTGGCCGATTTCGGCGCGCACCACCCTCGGGTTACGGTTCGCGTCCTGCCTGTCCTTTCGGAGCTGCCCGGAATCATGGATTTCATCGCGCAAGTGCTGACACGGAGGATCGCCTTATGAAACGGCAAGGTCTTGCCGCAATGACGGCTGCAACGGCGCTGCTCGCAGCAAGCGCGGGCGCAGCGGACACCGCGACCATTGCGGTCCCGCAATCGCTTTGGCCTCAAGCGGGCCAAACACTTCAGTTATCGGCGCACGCAACCGGCGTGCAGACTTACGAATGCAGGCCGGGGAAGGATCCGGCGCGACTGGAGTGGGTCTTCAAGGCGCCGGAGGCCGATCTGTTCGATGCGGCGGGCAAAAAGATCGGGAAGCACTATGCCGGTCCCACGTGGGAGTCGAACGACGGCAGCACAGTGGTGGCGGAAGTGAAGGCTCGCGACGATGGACCCGACTTGAGCGCGATCCCTTGGCTGCTCTTGAGCGCCAAAGCGGCCTCCGGCAACGGGGTGTTCAGCGGCACCGCAAGCATCCAGCGCGTGCAAACGGTCGGCGGCAAGCCTCCGGCCGGTGGTTGCACCCAGGCGCAAGCAGGCCAGGAGCTTCGAGTACCGTATAGCGCGACCTATAACTTCTACACCGCCGCGCCCGGCGGCCGGTAGCCGTTAGAGTCTCCGCACAGCGATCAATACGTCCACATCCCGGGATTGGCCGCGGTCACCTTGATGCACTTCTCGGCACCTGTCGCGGCCTGCCCCTTGTCCACCACCTTGACGCACAGCGTGTGGTCGCCGAGCGAAAGCTTGCCCAACGTGTATTTGCCTTTCAGATTGTCGAGCACTGCGGTCTGCGTCCCGTCGATGGTCAGCACCGCGTGATCGGCATTGCCTCCGGGCGCAGCCTCGTACGCGACCAGAGCTCCGCTGACGTCGACATTTGCGCCATCCTTTGGAGAAGAGATCTTCACCGATTCGCCGGCGGCAAACGCCAAGGCGGTCCATCCAAGCGCGAGAAGGAAGGTGCTAGGCAATTTCACCAGGTTCATCATCGTCTCCGAGAATCAAAGATCCCTTGGAATGTAGCGGTTCACCAGGCGCCCCATATCGACCCGGGTATTCATTCGGTGCGCCTTTTTCAGGTATTGCGAGACCGCCAGGTAATGCACCACGTCGGCGAATCGTAGCTCCCGATCGGCCGGCCAGGACGCAAAGCTGCGCTCGGCCGCACGCACGATCGCGTCGCTTTCGTCGGCATCGGTCCCGGTGCGAGCCATTACGACCCAACGATAGATTTCGCGGCGCGACATGCCGGAGCGATGCGCCGTAGCCGCTTGATACAGCCGCAGCAGTTCACGGCTCGTTCGGACGGCGAAACGTTTCTCGCCCCACGGACCCATCAGCGCGGCGAACAGGTCTGGCATTGGCAGTCCTTTCTGTGCCGGACCATCCGGCTCTTGCCATATGAGTCCCCGTCCGCAGGATTTTTGTTCTATCGCCGCGCACACTGGCACGCGCATGTTCCAGACACGCGGGTGATCGCGGCGCATGCGTCGATCCTGCCGCGCTCGCCCGAAGCGGCGGCAACGCCCGCCCGGCCTGTGCCTGTTGCCGCGCCGAGCACGGCACGAACTTGCTCCGGCCGCAGTGATGGCGCGAGCTGCCGGATCAACGCAACCATCCCCGATACGTGCGCGGCGGCAATCGAACTGCCGCTGGCCAGCCCCCAACGGCCGCCGGGTAGCGTGGTCGGGACCTCCTGCCCGGGCGCGGCCACGCCCACGAAGGCGCCGTTTTCGCCCTCCTGTACGACCGCGATCGCGCCGGGGTGCGACGCCGGGAACCCTCCGGCTTCAGCGCGCGCATCGGCAGCGGCAACAACCGTTACGCCTTGCCGCAGGGCGGCGTCCAGCAGGCGCCCCAGCAATTCGTCGTCAGGACCTGTCAGACTCAGATTGATCACGTCCGCGTGCTGGTTCAGCGCGAACTGCAGCGATTTGGCCAGGCTGAAGCTGTCGCAGCTGGCCTCCGCCGTACCTGCCTGCTCGCAGGCTCGCAGCGCCATCAGCCGTGCGCCGGGCGCGACGCCGACGATGCCGACGCCGTTGTCGGCACGCGCCACGATGACTCCCGCCACCGCGGTTCCGTGCTCTTCCGCGGCATAGTCGCTGCCATCGACGAAGTTCTTCGCCAGCGAAACCTGTCCGTCCAGGTCCGGGTGAGTCAACTCGACTCCGCTGTCGGCCTGGGCGATCGAAACGCCTTGTCCGGTCGTGAGCGCGTGTAGTTCCGCCAGATGCCACTCGGTGGCCGCGGGCTGCAGCCGGAACAGCGGATCATTGTGACCCAGCGTATGAAATGCGTGCACGGGCTGCGCCCAAGCGACCCGCGGTTCGTGTGCCAGGGCCTTTATCACTTCAGCGGGCGACTGCTCGCGCGGCACCGTCATCAGGAAACAATCGACCTGCAGCGAAACCATCACCCAGCTCGAGGCAAGGGCGAGCCCGTGGTCGGAGGCGAGTTGGGACGCGGCGTGCAGTCGCTCGGCGCGTCCCGCCGTTGCATCCGCGCTGCCTTCCCGGTCAGCAGCGGCAGCCGACGGCGCCCAACGCAACATCACCAGGATCCGCCCATCCTCCACCGGCGCCGCGGCAGCCGGAGCACGGCTGGCCGGCACCGCCGCAAAGCTCAGGACGAAGATCAGCGCGCCGGCGATGCTCTTGGTCACGGCTTCGCAGGAGCCTTCAAAGCTTCCGCCAGCACGACC
This sequence comes from Burkholderiaceae bacterium, assembly GCA_019236735.1. Classification (GTDB taxonomy): domain Bacteria; phylum Pseudomonadota; class Gammaproteobacteria; order Burkholderiales; family Burkholderiaceae_F; genus VBCK01. Next base: position 14,612 of record JAFAIM010000019.1, on the reverse strand, counting down.
GCGGGTTCCGCACGCAGAGCAGCGAGCTGCACCGGCAGCCGGTCGCGGTCGATCGATAGCACGTAGCTGTTCGACACCGTCGGACCCTCGATCACACGTGCGCCCGATTTGTGCAGGATCCGAGCCACTTCGCGCACCGGCGTATTCGGGTCGAATTCGACGATCAGGTCGCCCGTGGTCACTCCGGCCGAAGTGAGCGTCCGGTAGTCGACGCGCTGCGGCTGGTTCATCAGGGTCAGTCCCAAACCGACGATCACCGCGAGCTGAGCCACGAGTGCCCATCCCGTCCAGCCGGTGAGGCCTGCCGGAACGTAGGACAGCCAACCGCGCTTGCGCGGGCGTGACGGGGCTGCGGCCTTTGCCTTGATGCGCGGCCGAATCGTATCCAGCAGGCGCTCGACATCCAACGGAACCTCGCGGCCAACGTAGGCCGTGCGAACTGCTTTCAGGCTGTCGAGGTCGGCTTGGCAGATCGTGCACTGCTGAAGATGCTGCTCGACCATTTCGCTCTCTCGAGCACCCAGCGCGCCGGTGGCAAACCATGGCAGCAGCTCCTGAGCGGTCTGATGGGCCGGTTTGGCGAATCTCAGAATGAGTCCGTTCATCGAAAGTCCTCCATCCGCTCCGACACCATCGTCTGCAGGCGCCTGCGCGCGTGATACATGCGTGTCTTCACCGTATTGATCGGACACCCCATGATTTCGGCGATCTCGTCGTAGCTGTAACCGTGGTAGTAGGTCAATTCAATCACCGCCCGATGCTCGGCGGACATCCGATCGACGATTCCCCACAGCAAAGCCGTTCGCTGCTCCTGCATCAGATAGCCTTCGGGCTCGAGTTGCTCGGACTCGAGCATCTCGGGGTCCGAATCCACCGGATCGTCGATGCGCTGGATCGCCTTCAGCGCCTTGTTGTAGGCGATCGCGAACACCCAGGTGGAGACCTTGGACTGACCCCGGAATTTCGCCGCGCTTCGCCACACGACCAGCATCGCGTCGTTCAACACTTCCTCGATCACGTGCGACCGGCGCACAAGGCGGTGTAAGAAGCGCCCCAGCCGGGGCACATACGCGCGATAAAACGCTTCAAAGGCTAAGCGGTCGCCCGCCGCAATGCGCTGCAACAGCACCGCATCGCCGTCCTGCGCCGTGTCCGGCTGCTTAGCCGGGTCCGAATCGTTCATCTGCCTGCGCCGCAATCCAGGGCTCCTTGACCCGTGCAGATTCAGTTCCCGGCGGGGCGAAAAAGGTTCAAGTGCGCAAGATAGGCCAATCGAGGAGAAGCAGGTAAAAAAGCGGGCAAAAAAGCATTCAATGCTGCTCGCGCGGCGTGATGACCGGGTGCAGCAAGCGGCCGCCGCGCACGATTCGGATCGAGCACACGCGGCCGATTCGCGTGTGGTCGAGCAGCCGGCGCAACTCGCCGATCGAAGAGACCGCTACGCCGTCCAGCCCGATGATCCAATCACCCGGCTCGATGCCTGCCGCGCTCGCGGGGCTGTCTGCTGCCACATCGCCGACGCGAACTCCCTGCGCCTGCTGCACACCGATCGCACGCTGAAGCAGCCGTGGCATCGTGGCCGTCGTGCCCGTAAGGCCGATAAATGCGCGGCGTACCCGCCCATACGCGAGCAACTGGCTCACCACCCAGTGGGCAGTGTCGATCCCGACCGCGAAGCACAGCGACTGCGCGCCGGGAACAATCGCTGTGTTGACGCCAACCACTTCCGAAGCGGAGTTCACCAGAGGACCGCCGGAGTTGCCGGGATTGAGCGCCGCGTCGGTCTGGATCAGGTCCTCGATCAGGTTGCCGTCACGCGCGGGCAAGGAGCGGCCCAGCGCCGAGACGACGCCGGCGGTCACGGTGTTTTCGAAGCCGTACGGGTTGCCGATCGCGATCGCAAGCTGCCCGACCCGAAGCGACGACGAGCGGCCCAGCCGTGCGGCGGTCAGCGCACCGGCACCGACCCGAATCACTGCCAGGTCGGTGGCGGGATCGTTGCCGATTAAATCAGCGTCGAATTCGGCCCCGTCGGGGAAAACGACGTGTACCGAGCTGGCTGCGTGCACGACGTGGCTGTTGGTCAGAACGAACCCATCTGGGGTGAACGCAAAGCCGGAACCGGCGCCACCGACCTCTCGTGGGCGACCGCCACGTTCGGCAAGGCGCCGACGAACCGAGATCGCTGCCACCGCAGGGCCGACGCGTTCCACGGCGCCGACCACGACTCGGGAATACGCATCGAGCAGATCCAGGTCCTGCGCACTTAAGGATCCCGATGGGGCGATTGCGTTCGGTTCCGGATCGCCCGCGCCGAACGCATCGCCCCCCGCATTGCCAATCAGCTGGGCGTAGTCCATCGGCCCCACATTGGTGCCATCCGCTCGCAATTCAACCCACGCCATCCGGGGTGGACTCCGGGCCCGCCTCATACCCGGCCAGCATATGGACATTGCGATCGGATCGTTCCCACCTCCACGCCGAGCCAATAGTCTTCGCGCTGGTCCCCAACTCCCGGTACGGGCCCGGACAATGCTGCTCGAATACATCGTAGGCGGTGCAGTGGTCGGCGCGGTCGTCGGCGCGACGGGCGTCGGCGGCGGATCGCTGATGACCCCGCTGCTTACGCTGGTCTTCGGCTTGCCCGTGCAAGTGGCGGTCGGCACCGATCTGCTGTTCGCTTCGATCACCAAATTCAGTGGAGCGTTAACGCACTGGCGGCGCGGCAACGTCCACTGGGCGCTCACCGGCTGGCTCGCACTCGGATCGGTTCCGTCCGCGCTGGTGACGATCGCGGCGCTGCGGGCGTGGCACCCGGAGGCGGGCCAGCTGGCCGCCTTCGTACGGCCGGCACTCGCCGCAGCACTGTTGCTGACGGCGGCGAGCCTGTTGCTGCGCCCGTGGATCCAGGGGCTGGGGAAGCGTTTCGCGCAAGCGAAGCACGACGCAGCGCATGAGTTGGGCACTCAGGTCCGTCCGCTGCCGACCGTGGCGCTGGGTGTGGTCATCGGCGCGATGGTGACGTTGACCTCGGTGGGTGCTGGCGTGATCGGAGTGGTTGCGCTGCTATTCCTGTACCCGGCGCTGTCCGCCAAACGGCTGGTTGCGGTCGATATCGCGCACGCGATCCCACTGACGTTGGTCGCCGGCCTTGGGCACGTTGCGCTGGGAAGCGTGAACTGGACCGTCTTGGGCGCGCTTCTGCTCGGGTCAGTGCCGGCGATCGCGCTCGGAGCCCTGCTCGCCGACCGCATGCCGGAGAAGGTGCTGCGAGTGCTTCTGGCGACGATGCTGACGCTGATCGGCGCCCGTCTGGTGGTGATCTGAAATGTACCGCTACACACGATTCGACCAGCGAATGATCGACGAACGGGTCGCACAGTTCCGCGACCAGGTCGAGCGCTATCGCCGCGGCGAGCTGACGGACGACGAATTCCGCCCGCTGCGACTGCGCAATGGCCTCTACATCCAGCGCTATTCGCCGATGCTGCGAGTGGCGATTCCGTACGGGCTGCTTTCGGCGCGTCAGTTGCGGATGCTCGCGCACATCGCGCGCACCTGGGACCGCGGCTCCGGCCACTTCACGACACGCCAGAACATCCAGTACAACTGGCCGCGGCTGGAAGACACTCCGGACATCCTGGAGGCGCTGGCGAGCGTGCAGATGCACGCGATTCAAACTTCCGGCAACAGCGTGCGCAACATCACGGCCGACCCGCTTGCAGGGGTTGCCCCGGATGAGGTGGTCGATCCCCGGCCGTACTGCGAGCTGGTGCGACAGTGGAGCACATTTCACCCGGAATTCTCGTGGCTGCCGCGCAAGTTCAAGATCGCGCTCACCGGCGCGCAGGGCGTCGACCGCGCCGCCACTGCGATGCACGACATCGGCATTTACCTGCGACGCGACGCCGACGGTAACGTGGTCGCCGATGTGCTGGCAGGAGGAGGCATGGGTCGCACGCCCGCAGTCGGATCGATCATCCGGCGCGACCTGCCGTGGCAGCACTTGCTGTCGTATTGCGAGGCCATCTTGCGGGTGTACAACCGCTATGGCCGGCGCGACAACCTGTGGAAGGCGCGCATCAAGATCCTGGTACGCGCGCTCGGTGCCGAGCAGTTCGCGCGCGAAGTCGATGCAGAATTCTTGCATCTCGAAGGTGGACCTGCCACGATTACAGCGCAGGAGCTGGGTCGTATCGCTGCCGATTTCGAGGCACCCCCGTACCGTCAGCTGGCAGCCGATCCGCCGCAATTGCTCGAGCAATTGGCATCGCACCCGGGGTTCACGCGCTGGCGCGGACGCAATGTCACCCGCCACAAGGTGCCGGGCTATTGCGCAGTCACGCTGTCGCTGAAGCGCTCCGGGGCGGCACCGGGCGACCTGGACGCGGACCAGATGGACGCGGCGGCGGATCTGGCCGAGCGCTTCAGCTTCGGCGAGGTGCGAGTGACTCACGAGCAGAACTTGCTGTTCGCCGACGTCGCCGAGACAAGCCTGTTCGCGCTGTGGAACGAGCTACGCGAGCTTGGCCTGGCAACGCCGAACATCGGGCTGCTGACGGATATCGTGTGCTGCCCAGGGGGCGATTTCTGCTCGCTCGCCAATGCCAAGTCGCTGCCGATCGCGCAGGCGATCCAGGAGCGCTTCGACGATGCCGACTACGTGCACGACCTGGGCGAGCTGACGCTCAACATGTCGGGTTGCATCAATTCGTGCGGCCACCATCATGTCGGCAACATCGGAATCCTGGGCGTGGACAAACAGGGCGCCGAGTTCTACCAGATCACGCTCGGCGGCGAGGTCGGGCCGGATCCCTCCTCCACCCAGGTCGGAACGGTGATCGGCCCGTCGTTCTCGGCCGAACAGGTCCCGGGTGCGATCGCGGCGATCCTCGATATGTACGTGGTGCTCCGCCAGCCGGAAGAACTCTTCATCGAGACGCTGAAGCGCGCCGGGATCGCTCCATTTAAGACCGCTGCGTACGCCGCCCCCGGGATGGCCGTGCGCGAGTCCGAGAGCGTCGAACATGTCTGAGCGGCGAATCGTCCGTCTCGTCAACGGCGAGGCGAGCATCGTCGAAGACGCATGGACGCTGTTCGAGGATGGCGCTGCGTGGAACGGGGAGCCATATGCCCTGATCCCGCTGGCCACCGCTCTGACGCAGCCGCAGCGCTTGGACAGCGCCGCCCCGGCCGGCATCTGGCTGGCACCAACCGACGAGCCGGCCGACGCGGTCCCGCTATTCGGTTCGATCGAGCTGATCGCGGTGCAGTTTCCGAAGTTCGGCGATGGCCGCGGCTTTTCGACTGCAGCGCTGCTGCGTCGCCGGCACGGCTGGCGCGGACAGCTGCGAGCGGTCGGCGATGTCCTTCGCGATCAGCTGTACTTCATGAAGAGGGTGGGTTTCGACAGTTTCGCTCTGCGAGGCGACCACAGCGTCGAGGATGCGCTTGCCTCGCTCTCGGATTTCACCGATTCATACCAGGGGTCGGTCGAGCCGGAGCTTCCTGCGTTCCGCAGGATCGATCCGGCCGTGTTCTCCGCAAGATGAGCGCGCACGAGATGAGCGGGAACGTCGGGTCGGCGCTGGCGCTGCTGCGCGAGGCCGCCTCGCTGGTCCCGGCCGCGTTCTCGACGAGTTTCGGCGCCGAGGACATGGTCCTGCTGGATCTGATCCGGCGCAACGACCTGCCGATCGCCATTTTCACGCTCGACACCGGGCGGCTGCCCGAAGAAACCTACGCGTTGATGCAACAGGTCGAGCAGATCTACGGCCGCTGCTACGAGACCTATACCCCGGACACCTCTGCGGTGCAGGCGCTCGTGCGCGCGCGCGGCATCAACGGCTTCTACGAGTCGATCGAGAACCGCAAGGCCTGCTGCGAGGTGCGTAAGGTCGAGCCACTGCGCCGCGCGCTTGCGGGCCGGCACGCTTGGATTACCGGCCGGCGCGCGCAGCAGTCGGCCATCCGCGCCGGCATGGTCGCGCGTGAATGGGACGAAAGCCTCCAGGTCGACAAGTTCAATCCCCTGCACGATTGGAACGAGCAGCAGGTGTGGCAGTACATCCGCAGCAACAACGTACCCTACAATGCCCTGCACGATCGGCACTATCCCAGCATCGGCTGCGCGCCCTGCACGCGGGCGATCGCAGTCGGTGAAGATGTACGAGCAGGGCGCTGGTGGTGGGAAAACCCCGAAACCAAGGAATGCGGGCTGCACCCTTCGCGACCGGTCGCGGTGCCGGTGCGCGCCGTCGTGTGAGGTCCGAGACCGTGGCGCGGCAGGAATCGGTCGCACTGCCCAGCGCGCGCACGTTGTCGCACCTGGACTGGCTCGAATCGGAGGCGATCCATATTCTGCGCGAAGTGGCCGGTCAGGCGGCCCGCCCGGTGCTGCTGTTCTCCGGCGGCAAGGATTCGATCGTGTTGCTGCACCTGGCAACCAAGGCGTTCCGGCCGGCGCGCTTTCCGTTCCCGCTGATGCACATCGACACCGGGCACAACTTCCCGGAGGTGATCGAATTTCGCGACCACCGCGCCGCCGAGTTAGGTGAGCGGCTGATCGTTCGCAGCGTCGAGCAGTCGATCGAAGCGGGACGCGTGGTGCTGCGCACTCCGGACGAATCGCGCAACAAACATCAATCGGTGACGCTGCTGGACGCGATCGCCGAGTTCGGTTTCGATGCGTGCATCGGCGGGGCGCGGCGCGACGAGGAAAAAGCGCGTGCCAAGGAGCGCGTGTTCAGTTTTCGTGACGGCTGGGGTCAGTGGGACCCGAAGAACCAGCGGCCGGAGCTGTGGAATCTGTACAACGCGCGCGTGGCCGCGGGCGAACACATGCGTGTGTTCCCGATCAGCAACTGGACCGAGCTGGACGTGTGGCAGTACATCGCGCGCGAACAGCTCGCCGTGCCCAGTATCTACTTCGCCCACCTACGCCCAGTCGTGCAGCGTGGCGGTGCACTGGTGCCGGTGACCGATCTGACGCCCGCGCGCCCGGGTGAGCCGGTCGAGACCGTGAGCGTGCGGTTTCGCACCGTCGGCGACATCTCGTGCACCTGTCCGGTTGCCTCGACCGCGGCGACCTACGAACAGATCGTCGCCGAGACGGTGGAGGCGACGCTGACCGAACGCGGCGCCACCCGGATGGATGATCAGACCTCGGAAGCGTCGATGGAGCAACGCAAGCGCGAGGGCTATTTTTAATGCGCCGCGAAGAGCTCCCGGACCCGAACGCCGCCGCCGACCGCGGCGTTCTGCGCTTTCTCACCTGCGGTAGCGTCGACGACGGCAAGAGCACGTTGATCGGCCGCCTGCTGTATGACACCAAGACGCTGTTGAGCGACACGCTGGCCACGTTGGAACGGCACGCCGAGCGTCGCGGGCTGTCGGCGCTGGATCTGTCACTGCTGACCGACGGTCTGGTGGCCGAGCGCGAACAGGGCATCACGATCGATGTCGCGTACCGCTACTTCGCCACCGCGCACCGCAAGTTCATCATCGCCGACAGCCCCGGTCATGTGCAGTACACCCGCAACATGGTGACCGCCGCTTCGACCGCTGATGCTGCGGTGCTGTTGGTGGACGCACGCAAGGGCATCGTGGAGCAGACGCGCAGACACGCGACGATCGCCGGTCTGCTCGGCGTGCGCCATTTGATCGTCGCCGTCAACAAGATGGACCTGGTCGAATATTCCCGGACGGTATTCGATTCGATCCAGGCCGATTTCCGCGCCTGGCTGCGGCAGCACCCGGCGCTGCATGTCCGCACCGACTACATCCCGATCTCGGCGCTCGAGGGATCCAATGTGGTCGAGCGCGACGCGCGTCTGGCATGGTACGAAGGCCCGACCCTGATCGAATTGCTCGAGCAAGCGCCGTCGCACGAGGCCGATGCAAGCGCGCCGCTGCGGCTGCCGGTGCAGTGGGTGTGCCGCCCGTCGCAATCCGATTTCCGCGCTTACGCCGGGCGGATCGAAAGCGGAACACTCGCGCCTGGAGACGCCGTCGTGGCACTGCCGTCCGGCCGCACGAGCACCATCACTTCGGTGCGCCTCGGCGAGCGCGAGGTGAAGATGGCGGTTGCGGGCCAGTCGGTGCTGGTGGTGCTAGCCGACGACATCGACATCTCGCGCGGTGACACGATCGCGCGGGCGGACGCCACCGCGGCGCAGCCGCGGACCGCATTTGACGCCACCGTGTGCTGGTTGGGCCAGCAGCCGCTGGATTCGCGGCGCGAGTACCTGCTTCGCCACGGAACGCGCGAGACGCGCGTCCGAATCCGCGACATCGCTGCCCAGCTGGACATCGAGACGCTTGGATGGCGTGCGAGAACCGATCCGGTCGAGCCGAACGGCATCGCGCGGCTGGCGATCGCAACCCAGCACCCGATCGCGGCCGACCCGTACGAGACGATGCGCGCGACCGGCAGCTTCATCCTGATCGACCCGACGAGTTTTGACACCGTAGCGGCCGGGATGATCGCGTAAACCGCGACTCCCCTACGCCGCCCCCAGCAACGTGAGTTCCGTGCGTCCGAGGAGGCGGACGAAGTCGCGATCGAACGTGACCAAGTGGCTGCCAAGCGTTCTCACTGCCGCCGCGATCCATGCATCCGTGATCGCATTCGCGGCGAGGCCGTGATCGCGGCTCAATTGCCGAAGCGTTGGCCATTCGCGGCCGAGCTCCGCCAGCTCGACGCCCGGAATCACAAGCAGCGAATCAATGAACCCGATGGCCGCGTCAATGGGCGTCGGCACTACAAAAACCTTCGGATTCGTCGCAAGGCGGAGAAACCCAGTAGCCACCATCGGCAGAACCTCAATGCTGCCGCCGCTTTCACACTTGGCAATCGCCGCTTTCAGCCAGTCGAGCGCTGGTCGATGATGCGGATGATCGCTGCGCGACGCGGCAAGCAGGACGTTCAGGTCAGGTGCCATCGTCCGCTGCATCCAGCAGCGACCGATTCGAAAGGGGATCGACGCCTGCCACCAGCCCGCCCTTACCACGGTGGATCGCGAGTCGCCTGGAGGAACTCCGGCCGTTCGAACGCCCGCCGCGCAACCGCAGCCGCAGGCCCTCCTCGATGATCGCAGTCAGGCTCTTGCGTTCGCGCGCCGAGGCGGCCTTCGCTCTCACCAACAACTCGTCGTCGATATCGAGGGTCGTTTTCATGCCCGCATCGTACAGAAATCTGTATCGAGGGGCAACACCGCCCGCGGTAGCGGGGCGCAGCCCTGGTCGACAGCCCGCACGATGATCGACTGTCGGTTTGGAAACCAGCCTGCCCGCCGGGTTACGCCTTTTCGGAGCGGTGCGGTCGGAGCACTAAGTCGAAGTGTCGCCCTGGTCGGGATCGACCGCGCAGCCGTTGATCTGCCAGGTCCCACCCGGCTGGCGCAGCATGTGATAGCGAGCGCGCCAGGAGCGCCCGTCCCGGTCGCGCAAGTGCACCGTCTGGATCACGCTGTCGTCGACCGCGTGCGGCGGCACAAACAGCGTCTCTGACGGCCGGATCAGCATCGGGTACCCCTGCCGCACCATCGTCATGAAGCTGTACGCATCGCGGAATTGCGCCCGGATCGAGGCCGATGCATAAGAAAACGCGAGGCTTGCGTCGTCGGCTGCAAAAGCCTTCAACTGCGCCTCGATCACTGCGCGGATTTCTCGACCCTCGGTGGGTCCGACCCGCTCCGCCACCCCGCCGGCTACGGCTGCCGTCCCCGCCAGCGCCATCGCCGCGAACGCGACCAGATGCAACATACGGCTCTTTCCCACGATAGCGCCCTCCTGCGATCCGTACCCCGGAGCCACCAGAGCTCGGGGGCCCGAATGCAATATTCTGCCTCGCCAAACGTCTTCCCGAGCATGGATTCCACCGCGCCCCTGGATCAGGCGATGACCGACCGGGACCTGGCCGAGGTGATCGCTCGAGAACGCAGGCGCCTTGGCGGCTTCATCCGGCGGCGCGTCCCGGACCCGGCCGACGCCGAGGACATCCTGCAGGACGTGTTCGGCGAGCTGATCGAATCGGTTCGCTTGTTGCGCCCAATCGAGCAAGTCGGCGCTTGGCTGTACCAAGTGGCGCGCAATCGAATCATCGACCGGTTCCGACGTCGGTCGATCGAAGCCATCGCGCTCCCGGCTCCGCTCGAAAATGAGGGTGCGCTGGATGCGCTCTCGGAACTGCTGCCGTCGCCGCAAGCGGGACCGGAAGCGCAATACGCGCGGCGTGTGCTGGTGGAGCAGCTCGACGCCGCGCTGGAGGAACTGCCAGCGGAACAACGCGAGGTCTTTGTCGCACACGAGCTGGAAGGTGAAAGTTTCCGCGAGCTGGCGACGCGGACGGGGCTGAGCATCAACACGCTGCTGTCGCGCAAGCGCTACGCCGTTTTGCATCTTCGCGAGCGGCTGCAGCAGATCTACCGGGAATTCGAACTATCGGAAGGAAACGAGCGATGAGGAAAAGCCATTTTCGGTGGGGCTTGAAATTCCTGCTCATCATCGTGCTGGCGGTCATTGTGGCCGGCTCGGCGGTGATGCTGCTGTGGAACTGGCTTGCGCCGGACCTGTTCGGCTGGCACGCCTTGAACTTCGGGCAGGCCGTGGGCTTGCTGGTCCTGTGCCGGCTGCTGATCGGCGGAATGCGGGGGCACGCGGGCCGTCATCTGCACTGGCGTGCGCGCCTGGCCGAACGGATGGAGGCGATGACTCCCGAGGAGCGCGAGAAGTTCCGGGCTGGATTGCACGCGCGTTGCGGATGGCGGCAGCCTCAGGAGACCCCACCGGCGTCTCAGAACGCGGACACATAGCCAACGTACGATCCGCGCTCCTATCTCTTCCGCAGGAGATCTTCCGATGGCAAACCCTTTCGTTCATGTGGAACTGAACACGACGGATCCGGCCAAGGCGAAGGAGTTCTACGGCAAGCTCTTCGACTGGAAGCTGGAAGACGTTCCGATGGGAGACTTCACGTACACGATGATCAAGGTCGGCGAAGGCACCGGCGGCGGAATGCTGAAGCACCCGATGCCGGGAGCGCCTTCCACGTGGCTCGCCTACGTGCACGTGAACGACATCGCTGCCGCGACCGGCAAGGCGAAATTTCTTGGAGCGACCGTGATCAAGGATGTCACTGAGGTGCCGGGAGCGGGACACTTCAGCATCATCCAGGACCCGACCGGCGCCGTGCTCGCGCTGTGGAAGCCCAAGATGGGCTGAGGCAAGGCGCCTCTACGCTACGCCGGATATCGACCCTCCCTTGCCCGGGACGCGCGCCCGCGCAAGGGTCGCAAGTTCGTGATCAGGCGGACAGCAGTTCTAGCGGCGCCAGCGACGGCCGTAGCGGATCATCAGATATCCGCCCAGCATGCCGCCCAGGTGGGCGAAATGCGCCACGTCGCCCATCGCGCCGGTGACGCCGGCATACAGCTCGAACGCGCCATACAGCGTCACCAGCAGCCAGGCAGGCATCGGGATCGGCGGGAAGATCAGCAGGATCGTCCGGTGCGGGAACATCATGCCGAACGCCAGCAGCACGCCGAACACACCGCCGGAAGCGCCGATCGTCGGCGCACCGGAACCCGTCCACCAACCGACCAGCAGCTGCGCGATCGCGGCCGACAGCACGCAGGTGAAGTAGTAGGTCAGGAAACGGTTGCGGCCCCAGACTCGTTCGACGTCAGAGCCGAACATCCAGAGAGCGAACATGTTGGACGCCAGGTGCAGCGGGCTGCCATGCAGGAAGCTGTACGACAGCAGCTGCCAGGGCGCGAACCCAGGTGAATCCGGCGAGGACGCGCCGAGCGGCCACAACGCGAAGGCGGCCAGGTCCATACCGGACAGCTGCAGCAAGAACACTGCCGCGTTGATAAACAGCAGCGCGCGGGTTCCTGGGGGAACGCTGAACATCGGCAAATCGGGTGGATCCGACCGGACAAAAGCGGCATCTTACTGAGCTTTGGGCTTGGCGCGCCCGGTTCTTTACACTGGCGCCGTTTCGGGTGCCGCCATGCCAGAACACATCGTCTTTTTGACCGGCAAACTCGCCGAACGCAGCCTGCGGGGCGTGCTCGAGGAGCTGGCGCCGCAGGAGTTCACGTACGACGTGGTGCGCCTGCCGATCAATGTTGCGGGTCTGATCACGGCAGACTTCATCGGGCGCCACTTCGCTCCCTCGGAAGGCACGCACCGGGTGATCGTCCCGGGGCGATGCCGCGGCGACCTGGATGCGCTCGGCCGTGCGGTGGGCGCGAGCTTCGAACGTGGCCCGGACGAGCTGCACGACCTGCCTGAGCACTTCGGCCGCCAGCGCAAGGGCGTCGATCTGTCGGCGCACGACGTGCAAATCTTCGCTGAGATCGTCGAGGCGCCCAGTCTGAGCGTCGAGCAGATCGTGGCGCGTGCGCATGCTTACCGCGATGACGGCGCGGATGTGATTGATCTGGGGTGCCTGCCCGACACGCCGTTCCCGCATCTGGCCGACTCCGTACGGGCCTTGCGCCAGGCGGGCTTCCGCGTCAGCGTCGACTCGCTCGAGCGCGACGATCTGCTCACGGGTGGCCGGGCCGGCGCCGACTATCTGCTGAGCCTGAAAGCCGAAACGATTGACATCGCCGACGAGGTCGAATCCACTCCGGTTCTGATCCCATCGGAGCCCGGCGACCTGGATTCGCTGCGGCGCGCGATCGATTCGATGCGCAGGCGCGACCGCCCGTTTCTTGCGGATCCCATTTTGGAGCCGATCCAGTTCGGCTTTGCTCGCTCGCTGCTGCGCTACCAGGCGCTGCGAGATGCCGAGCCCGAAGCGCAGATCCTGATGGGAACCGGCAACGTCACCGAGCTCACGGACGCCGATACGAGCGGCACCACCGCCGTTCTGCTCGGGGTTGCGGTCGAGCTGCGGCTGAACGCCATTCTGACCACGCAGGTCAGCCCGCATTGCCGGCGCGCTGTGCGCGAAGCCGACTGGGCGCGTCGGATGATGTTCGCTGCGCGCCAGTCGCAATCGCTGCCACGCGACCTGACCGACGCGCTGCTCACCGTGCACGAACGCCGCCCGTTTCCCTACTCCAGCGAGGAGATCGTTCAGCTCGCCGCCGAGGTGCGCGACCCCAACTTCCGGATCCAGGTGTGCGAGCGCGGCGTCCACATCTTCAATCGCAACGGACTGTCGGTCGCCACCGATCCGTATGAGCTGTTCGCGCGCCTCGATGTCGAGGAGGACGGAGCGCATGCGTTCTACCTCGGAGTGGAGCTGGCGCGAGCGCAGATCGCGTGGCAGCTGGGCAAACGCTATGCGCAGGACGAGGAGCTCGGTTGGGGATGTGCGTATGAGCGCCCGCCCGAGGACCGGATGGTGCAGCGCGCGCCGGGACCAACGTTGACGGCGCGCCGCAAGCGCACAGCGCGCAGATGAACCGTATCTTCGAAACGATCGTCACCGTGCGGGCCGGCGACCGCACCCAAATCACTCCGCTCGGAATTCGCCAGCAAGGTGATTTGCTGGTGCTGGCGCCGTTCAAGCCGTCGCTCACGCTGGAGCTGCTGCTGCAATCGCGCGTGGCAGTGATCAACTGCACCGACGACGTGCGTGTGTTCGCGGGCTGCATCGTGGGCCGCCGTGATTGGCCGCTCGCGCCTGCGACGCGGGTCGACGGCGTGAGGCTGGCCACGTGCCTTGCTCATGAGGAAATCGAACTGGCCGAATTTGTCGACGACCCGCAGCGACCGCAGTTGCGTTGTCGCTCGGTGCACCGCGAGACACACGCGCCGTTCCGCGGTTTCAACCGCGCGCAGGCAGCGGTGATCGAAGCAGCCGTGCTGGTAAGCCGCCTGTCGATCCTGCCGCCCGGCAAACTCGAGGCGGAGCTCGAGTATCTGAAGATCGCGATCGACAAGACCGCCGGCGAAGCAGAACTGCAAGCCTGGGGCTGGCTGATGGAAGCGATCGCCGCGCACCGCGAGCACCACGCAAGCGCGCGATGAACCGCTCACCTCGCGTCCGCATGCTCGCCAGCGTTCGCTCGGCGGAGGAAGCGCTGTTCGCGTTGCAGGCAGGGGCCGATCTGATCGACGCCAAGGAGCCTTTCGACGGCGTTCTCGGAGCGGTTCCTCCGGAGGTGCTACGCGCGATCGTCTCCGCGGTCGGCGGGCGACGCCCAGTCAGCGCCACGGTCGGAGACTTGCCGCTGGAGCCGAAGCGCCTGTTGCCGGCGATTCAGGGCAACGCGGAGTGCGGCGCGGATATCGTGAAAATCGGGCTGTTCGAGCAGCCGTTCGTTGCAGGCGGGCTGCGAACGCTTGCGGCCGCCACCGCAGTGCCGCTGGTCGCGGTGCTGTTCGCCGACCGCTCACCGCCCCGGCACAGCGCGATTGAGCTCGCTGCCGCCGGCTGGCACGGGGTGATGCTGGATACAGCCGACAAAGGCGCCGGCAGCTTGCGCGACTGGACCGACGAGGTGTGGCTCGCCGAATTCGTGAACGAAGCTCGCGCCGCCGGGTTGTTGGTTGGCTTGGCCGGCTCGTTGCGCGAAGACGACGTTCGTCCGCTGGCAGCGCTCGGCCCGGACTATCTGGGGTTCCGCGGGGCGTTATGCGCGGGATCGGAT
>JAFAIM010000091.1 GCA_019236735.1 Burkholderiaceae bacterium | reverse complement strand
GTCGGAATTGTCGAATTGCGCCCAGGGGTCGGCATCGGTGAAAGCCCTGTGAACCAGCAGGCGCCAGGTGTCCCCAGGCAATTGCAGGGACGCCGCCGTTCGCGCTGACCGCGTCTTATCCACTCCCCGATAGGCACCGGCGATCCGGTTGACATCCAACGCCGCGATAACGCGCTCCATTCCTTGGAACACTGCAAGATCGAAAGCTTCCACGTCCGGCTGGTTGCCGTTTAGCACCCCGAGAAGCTCCTTTTCTTGCGGCGTCCCTGCCGTGCCTAGTGCCTGCAGTGCCGCTGGTCGCATTCCCAGCAGAAAGTAGGCTCGCGCCTTTAAGGCTCGATATCGGGGCTCTTGCGGCGACAATCGGCGCAGCGCCAACAGCGACTTTTCCGCGAAACGCTCTCGCAGCCGCTCGCCCCCACCCGGGGTCAGGTACGCCAGGAACTGAAAGTAGAGCGCATCCTTCGCCGCGTCACCCGTGCCATGTGCAACCCCCAGGGGGGTCGTTGGAATTTCTGCGAACCCTGCCTTCACATCGCGCCGAGCCGCCTTCTGCGCGGTCGTAGTCTCTCCCAGCGCCGTTAGGATCCGGGGCAGCAGCGATTCGTACACCTCGATCGGAGGGTGCTCGTCCGAGAACGACGCCAGCTCCTGGAACGCGAACGGCTCGGGTGTCCCAGGAATCCAGTCCTCGCCTGAAGGGCGAAGTTGCGACCGAACGGCAAGCCGCATACGCCCATTGCGGTCATGCCCCACGTACCCCGAGACGATCCGTGTGACTCCCAGCTTTGACGCCAGCGCGAGCACTTCGGCGGAATCGATGCGTCGGTCACCCTCACCCAGTGCGCGGGCGACCAAGTACGGATCGGGCACCCTTACCTGTCCGGCTTGCGCGAGCGCCAAGGCAAGCTCGGCCGTCATCAGGGACCGCGTCGAACGATCCAGCGCAAACTGTTGAACCTGGAACGGAACGACAAGAACGTCGAACTTGCCCCGACTCAACAAGCCCTGGTACAGAGTTTTCTCGGTGGACTTCCAATCGGAAGACGGGCGGGCATATCCCTTCGGCAGCGCGTCCTCCAACGCGTCGGCGGCCGGTGATTGGGTGTCTGCCGAGGTCGGCGTCACGGACCCGGTGAAAGGCGGCACAACGCCCGGCGTCCTCGGCGCATTCGCGACAATCGCTTTGGACAAAGCTGCGGCCTCCGTAGCCGCATCGGGGAAGGAGCTGATAAGGATCCAGGCGCTCCGAGGTGGAGTGCTCGGCCCGGCGGCAGAATCCCCAACCGAGTTTTTGTTCTGGAACCTCCAGACCCATTTCTGTAGCTTCCCGTCGTGATGGGTTTCGGCGGGGTCCACTCCTTTGCCATCAACGCGCAATGTGAACGACGCCGGGGCAAGCAATGTCACGGTGGCGTCGTCATACTCGACGGCCCCTGGGAAAAATTGATGGATGACGAAATTTCCCGCGAGCTCCGGTTCTTTCTGCGTGGCCTGGTAGGAAACGATCATGGAGTCACCCACCGCGACGCCAGGAAACGACAGGGTGACGTATGGCCTGTCGCTCAGACTTTGCAGCGTTCGTAGAGCATTTGGAAGTTCGTTCTGAGTTGCGTCCAAATGCTCCCCGCTGGCCTTGAGCGTGTAGGCCGACAGGATCTGGATATCGCGCGCCCTCGAGATGCCCATGACTGTCGAAGGCACGGGGAAACGCTGGGATAGCGCGACCCCTACGGCGCTGCGCGCCACCAGTGTTATGTCATCGGTCTCGGTATAGCTGCCGTCGGAGTTGATGTCGTATTGGACGTGATAGCGCGCGTACGCGATGGAACTCGCCGGGATCGGAGAAGGCAGCACTGGCATGAGATCCAACGCAGGTGTCTGCGCCGATATCTGCGGCCCACCCTGCGCTGCTGACAGTCCTGCGAAACAGAGCAAGAGAAGAGCAAAGGCAATCCGCACGCCAGCACAGGGCGCGCGAAAAATGGCTCGCTGGCAGGTCACCGCGTCTCCGCTTCTGTCTCGGCTTCTTACTGTGGCGGCTGCGTCAGGTTCCAGCCCTGGACGATACCGTTCGAATCGAACTTGACCTGCAGCGTCTTCAGCGACGTGCCGGAAAGGTTCGACATCTTCCCCTCGGCGAAGTAGTAGGTCCACTCGTCGAAGCGCTGGCCGCTCGTCTGGACGTCAACGCCGGTGGCGGCCGGCGCCCCCAGCCAGCTGCGCACCTGCTCGCGCGTTGTCGTCCCTCGCTCTACATGGGTGGTAAAAGCGCTTAGATCGAAATCGCTGCCGACGTGGAACCAGCCCGTGGCGCAGCCGCTGATTCCGATCGACAACGCCGCCGCAGACGCAAACCGAGTCATCCACCTCATTTTCGCCTCCTCGATCATCCAGTCTTTTGCTGTGCGTCCAGTATCCATCGGGCGATCACCGGCCAGAACTGCCGCAGCGACTCGGAACCCATGAATAGCCCCACGTGACCGCCGGGAGCGACCGCCTTGCCGATCTCCTGCTGCGGCGTGCCCACCAGAGTCTCGGCCGCGAACACCTGCTCCTTCGGAGTGATGTCGTCTGCTTCCCCGGCCAGCAGATACACCGGGCAGCGGATCTCCCGCAGCGACAGCTGCTGCCCCAAGCCGACGAACTGCCCCTGCGCCAGCCGGTTTCTCCGGAAGAGCTCGTCGATGACCTGCAGGTACCAGCGCCCCGGCAGATCGATCGTGTTCTCGTACCAACTGGAGAACGCTTCGGTCTTGCTGAGGTACTCCGGGTCGTCGATGTGCTGGTACAAGCGCACGTACTTTTTCAAGTACTGCTCTTCGGGATGCATGTTCTTCCAGCCGCGCAGCATCACCCGCCCCCGCATCAGCCCGCCGCCGAGCGCGACCAGCTCCTCGTAGAAACCTGGCGGTAAGGATTCGATCATCGCCTTCAACGGCCCGTTGCCCGCGTGCGTGTCGATCGGCGCGCCGGCCAGCACCAGCGCGGCGACCCGGCCCGGGTAGCGCGCCGCGTACATGGCCGACATCCACCCGCCCTGGCACAGTCCCACCAAGTTCACCCGACCGCCCAAGTCGTCGATGCAGACGTTCAGCTCGGCGAGGTAGTTGTCGATGTCGTAATCCCTCATGGCCGGGGTTGCGCTCTTCCAGTCGGTCACCAACACGCGACCGAGCCCCGCCGCGAGCAGGGTCTGCACCAGGCTTTGCCCGCCGTGATAATCGGCGATCGCTGCGGAGTGGCCGGCGTAGGGTGCAACGATCAGGGTTGGCGCCACGTGCGGCTTCACTGTCCCGAACGCGCGCAGCAGCAGAGTGTGCAGCTCGAGCAGCACGACGTTGGCGGTGGCGAAGTGCGGTTTGAGGCCGTAGTCGACCTTTTGCGCCTCGGCCAGAAACCGCAAGCTGCGCTGGAACAGCTCCAGTTCCGCGCGCCCCATCGCCGCGACCGCCGACAGCGGCCAGAACAGCGGCACGCTGTGCGGCAGTTCGGCCGGTTTCGAAATTTCGGTCTTCGCTTCCACGGTGCTTCCGCGTGCCTGGCGGGACTACAGGCACCGTGTCAGTGTAACGGCACGAGTCCTTGCAGCAGTGTGGGAATCAGTTCCGTCACTGTGGGGTGAATGTGCACCGCCCGCGAGATCACCGTGTAGGGTGCCTTGGCGTACATCACGTCGATCAGCGAATGCACGACTTCGTCGCCGGTGACGCCGAGCAGGGCCGCTCCCAGGATCGCGCGCGTTTCGGCGTCGACCGCGATCTTCATGAAACCCAGCGTCTCGCTGCGCTCGCGCGCGCGTCCCACGCGCGTCATCGGCATCTTGCCCACCAGTGCGGGGCGCCCCGTTGCGCGCACCTCGCGCTCGGTCATTCCGACCCGCCCGAGCGGAGGATCCGTAAACAGGGCGTAAGCAGGTATGCGGTCCGTGACACGGCGCTGCTCACCGTCCAGCAGATTGGCAGCGACGATCTCGTAGTCGTTCCACGAGGTGTGGGTAAAGGCGCCCCGGCCGTTCGCGTCGCCCAGCGCCCACACTCCGGGCACGCTGGTGCGCAGTTGATCGTCGACCTTGATGAAGCCGCGTTCGTCGCGCTCGATGCCGGCGGCCGCCAAGCCCAGGTCATCGGTGTTGGGGCGTCGCCCGACCGCAAGCAGCAGGTGGCTGCCGACGATCTGCGGCGGGCCTTCGGCACATTCGGAGGTGACCGCAACGCCGCCGTCGCGGGCCTCGGCTCCCAGACACATCGCGTTGAGGCGGAATTCGACACCGTCGCGCGCGAGAATGTCGCGCAGTGCCTCCGAAACATCTTCGTCCTCGCGCGCGATCACACGCGGAGCCATCTCGACCACCGTCACCCGGGCACCAAAACGGCGGTACATCTGCGCGAATTCCAAACCGACATAGCTGCCGCCGACCACGATCAGGTGCTCCGGCAGCCGGTCGACCTGCATCATTTCGATGTTGGTCCAGAACGGCACGGAATTCAGGCCAGGCCAGTCCGGCACTACGGGCCGCCCGCCGACGTTGAGGAAAATCCGTTCGGCCTCCAACTGCTCGCCGTTCACCTCGATGCGGTGCGGAGCAGTGAAGCGCGCATGCCCCCGGAACACGCGCAGCCCGGGCATTTTGTTCACCCAGTTGGTCACGCCGTCAACCGAAGCCTGGACGATCGAATCCTTGCGCGCCTTCACGGCCTGCATGTCGACGCCGATCCGCCCTCCGATCGTGACGCCGAAATCCGCGTGGCGGCGCGCGACGAACGCGGCCTGCGCGCTGGCCACCAGCGCTTTGGTGGGTATGCAGCCGTTGTTGACGCAAGTTCCGCCGAAGTGCTCGCGCTCGATGAATGCGGCCGACATCTTGGCGGCCGTCAGTCGGCCGGCCAGCGCCGGGCCGGCCTGCCCGCTGCCGACGATGATGGCGTCGAAGGTCTGCATCGCGTTCCCCCGCCGGCGCGAAGTCGGCCGGCCCAACGGGGGCAATTGTGCCCCCGGGGGTCGGCCAGCCGCTAGCGGGGTGCGCAACGGCCAGGGGGCCGCTGCGCCGATCAGGGACGGTCAGAGCGACTCGAGGTACGCTGCGAGCTGCTGCATCTGCTGCGGCGTCAAGTCCTTCACGATGCCGTGCATCACCGGCGCCGACCGTAGCACGTTCTGGATCACGAGCATCTGCTTGAACAGGTACGGTGCATGCTGGCCCGCCAGGCGCGGGAACGCGCCGACACCGACCGCGCCTTTGCCATGACAGGTCTCACAGGCAGGGATCTGCTGCGAAGGGATCCCCTTTTCGTAGATCTCCCGCCCTGCCGTGACCTGCGCCGCGTCGCGTGCGGTTCCCGCGGCGGGATGCTGCTGCGAGTAGTACTCGGCGAGGGCGGCGATCGTGTTGTCGCTGAGCTGCGAAGCCATCCCCCACATGTAGGCGATCGCGTCGGGATCCGCGCGCGTCTGGTCGCGAAATGCCTTCAGCTGCGTTTCGAGGTATGCCGCCTGTTGTCCGGCCAGTCGCGGGAAAGTGGGTGCGGTGCTGCGGCCGCCGGGTCCGTGGCAGCTGACGCACGTCTCCGTCGCGAGCTTGGCCGCTTCTTTCTTGTCGATGTCGGAGAGTTCGGCCAGCGCCGGCCCGATCGCGCAGGCCAGCACACCCATAGTCAGAAGCTTACGAGCGGCGCTTTTCACGATGTCCTCACAAGGCTGATAAATCGGGCTGCAAGATCGGGGGTCACCTGTAGCGCTGTGGGCTAGAAGTTGAACCAAGCCAGCACGTACAGCGTGTTGTTGTCGGAGGCGCTGCGGCCGGATCCGTCGTAGTTGCTCGAGCCGCCGTTGAACCTCGAGTAGGCCACATACTGGAGCTGCAGCTTCGTGTTCAGGAATGGCAAGTAGTTCAGCTCGAACACGTAGCCGCGGCTGGATGGGCTGCCGCTGGCGCTGCCGGTAACGGGCGCCGCGCCGTACAGCCCGGTGTCCGTGCTGCCGGTCGTGTTGAAGAAGCCGACCGAGCCTCCGATCTTGCGGCGATAGTAATAGTTGATCCCCAGCTTCTCGGTGTTCAGTGAGTCGCTCGAATTCGCCGCCGCGCCGAACTTGAAGCTCGCATCCAAGCTCTGGTTCTCGTGGATGTAAGTCGCCAACGCGCTCAATTGGTGATCGTCGGTGATGAACTGGTACTGGGCGTCGAGGCCATAGTCGGTGTACTTGTCGGTCGGCCCCGAAAGCGGCAGCATTTGGGCGGGAGTTCCCGGCACCACGGTTGGCGGCGTTGTTGACGTGTCCACCGTGTCCGGAGTGGCCGGGACGACCACAATCGACGGATGAATGGCCGCGCGGATACCGAAGGTTCCGACCTCGAAAGAGTTCTGATCCCAGCGCCTCTCGTAGGCCAGTCGCCAGTATGGGTTGACGCCGCGCATCAGGGGCGTCTGGCTGCTGTCCAGCGGATGCGTGCCTCCCACCTTCTGCCCCGTGTACAAAGTGAGTTCACCATAGATGGAATGCTCGTACCAGACGTAGCCGCCTAGGCCCACCGCATTCTGACCAATGCCTCCCGCTCCGCTGTCGAGCTTGGTCGAAGTCATCGGGATCGGTACGACCGCGCTGCCAGAAAAGGGATATCCCCACGCCTGCGTGGTGTTCCACGCATCCTGAACGGTCGGATTGTTGTTGAGCGTCAACCCGGCGATCAGCTCGCTGTCGGGCGCCGCCGCCAGAGAGAAATGTCGCGCGTACCGAATATCCGTATTGTCGATGCCGAAGTGGTCGCCGGGGCCGCTGTAGGTCAGCTGCATGAACGCCCCTAGGCCATCGGCGATCTTGCCAGCGTAAAAGAAACTGACCTGTTGCGGAAAATCGGCTTCTCCGGCCTGTGCATGAGCCAACGGGTTGGTCGTGTCGGGCACGGCCTGCGACGTATGGTTGTACGAGATCTGCGCCATCAGCGACAGCGGCGGGATCTGGTTCAGCGACATCGTCTCCGTGCGCTCGACCGTGATGCCTTTGATCTGCTTCATGTTGTCGAGCACGTAGCCGTTGAGCTTGAACTCGCGGCCGAACGGCGTCAGCTCCGGAAAAACCGTGTGGCAGGTCGAACAGGCCATGCCGGTCTGGCGTGCGTAGCTCGGCACGGCGTGCGCGACGGGCAGAACGAGGGCGAACATCCCCGCGCCAGCAAGGGTAGACGCCAGAAGGGACCGCGATCGCGAGGCTTTCACTTGTCTGCTCCTAGTTCGAGGGCTCGGGAGCAAACGTAATCAATCTGAGGACGCGGACATTGAGGTGCGTCAATGAAAATGCGATTGCTTGCGATTCACGGGATCGCTGTGGCGCTGACATCACGCCAACGCGAGCTTCCGGCGTGAACCCCGACCTTCCACGGTGGCACTAGAATCGGCGGGATAGATATATATAGAGAGGAATACCTCGTGGCCGATCGCACGCTCGACGTCGTTGGGATCTGCGGCAGCCTACGCAAGGGCTCCTATAACAGGATGGTCCTGCAGGCGCTGCCTGCCCTGGCCCCTGCGGGCATGCAAATCCGCGAGGCGCCGCCGTTTCACGAATTTCCCCTCTACAACGCCGACCTGCAGAGCGCGAGCGGCTTCCCGGCGCCGGTGGAGGCGCTCGGTGCCGCCATCCGCGCGGCCGACGCAGTGATCATCGTGACGCCGGAGTACAACTTCGGGATTCCTGGCGGCCTGAAGAACGCGATCGACTGGATCTCGCGGCTGCCGAATCAGCCGTTCGCCGGCAAGCCGATCGCGCTGCAGTCGGCCTCTCCGGGACCGCTGGGGGGCGCGCGCGTGCAGTACGACCTGCGCCGCTCGCTGGTCTTTCTGGACGCGCTGACGCTGAACAAGCCCGAGATTTTCATCGGCAACCACGCGCAGCGCATCGACGAGAAAACGGGCCGGATCACGGACGCGCAAACGCATGAGCTGCTTCGGCAGCAGCTTGCGGCGTTCGCGACGTTCATCGCCGCACACGGGCGGCGCGACTAGCGGGCCGGTACAGACCACCAGGGAACCCTTCGATTTAGGGTTTCAGCGCGCGGTACAGGAACGGCAGGCTGACATCCATCCGGTAGTCGATTCCGGAATGGTTGTCGTCGAACTCCTCGTAGCGGTGGGTAACGCCCGCCTCGGTCAGCCGCTTCGATAGGATGCGCGAGCCGTAGTGCAGGCGGTACTGGTCGCGCCATCCGCAGTCGATGAAGATCCCTTTCAGGCTCTTCAGGCTTGCACGGTACGTCTGCACCAGATCGATTGGATCGTGCTCGAGCCAACGCTTCCAGCGCGCCTCGATGCGCTCACCCGTTTCCAGGTTGTAGGGCAGCCGGAAACCGTTCGGCGCACGAGGGTCCGGATCGTACGAGGCGGCCATGCACAGGTTCATGATGCAGTGGACTTCGGCCGTCGAGGGTTTGCCGCGCTTGTCGAAGGCTTCCAGAAAGCGACGCACCCGGCCGTCATCCAGGCCCGAGGCGGCGCCGCGCTCGAGGCGGCGCACGTCAACCGGGCCCGCGTGGCGCGGTCGTGTGCGGTGCTTGGCAAGCTCGTCCAGCGTGTTGGGCCAATCGGCCCCGTAGCAGAAGTCGAAGTAGCAGTCGCCGGAATGGTCCGCGATGGCTCCCCAGCAATCTGCGTGCTTCATTCCGTGAATGATCGCGCCGTAGCCCCCGGAGGACTTGCCGAAACAGCCCCGGTGCTCGCGCGAGGCGAGCGTGCGGAATCCGCGGTCGACCAGCGGGACCAGCTCGCGCGTCAGGTAATCCGCATAGCGCCCGATCGCCGACGAATTGATGTACTGGTTGCCGCCGAGGCGCGTGAAGCAGTCCGGAAACACGACAATAGCGGGTCCCATTTTGCGTTCGAAGACCAGCCGCGCCACTTGCTCGGCGACGTTCTCCTCGAACGGCTTCCAATTCAGGTGCGACGCGCCCGAGCCCGTAAAGCCGACGAGGTCGAACAGCACCGGGAATCGGCGCCCGCGCCCCTGGTCGTACTGCGGCGGCAGCCAGACGTGCAGTTTGCGTGCGCTCGGATCTCCAAGCGGATTGCCGGCCAGCACGCGCGAATCGTGCTCGAGTGTTACGACGGTGCCTGCGGGCCCCTGGGAACGTTTCAGAGTCACCGCGCACCCCGTTCCGGTTGTTGCAGCCTGCGCATCATCTCCTCCCTGTCGGGAAAACGCACGCAATCGATCCCGCTGAGTTCGGCATCGACCAGGCGGCGTTGGGCGACATCGGCGCGCAAAGCACCGCGCGCACTCGCCAGATGCAGTTCGTGTCCCAGGTTGCGCCAGTGCGCACCGTACACGACGATTCCGGAAGCGTCGTTGGTCCCCGTGCACTGCACGCTGAGCGATTCGCCGGCGGTTTCGCCCGACAGGATGCGCTCGTCGACCACCTGGAATCGCAGGCGCGCCTCACGCGCGGTCAGCATCTCGACGGTCTGGCGCGTCAGCAGCCAGGCCCGCGGCACGGAATCGCAATCGATGACCCATACCTCCATTTCGGTGCCGCCGATGCGCGACCTCCACGTTGGTTCGATCGCACACGACGGTGGCAACTGAAGGCCGTTGGTCGGATCGCTGTAGATCGGCCGCCCCAGATAGGTCGGTATCGACGCAGCCGTTGGTGCCGACTCCAGCCCACGCGCAGGGGTTGTCGCTACCGTCGCAGCGGCCATCGCGAGCGCCAGCCAGCGGAAGCGGGTGGCAGTCCGGGGCTTCACTCGGGGCTCAGCGCGGGCGATAGAGGATGAACTTGGCCGAAAACGGCACGCGAAGGATCTGGTTCACCTGTTCGGTAGCGCACTGCTCGGGCGGCATCCCTCCCGACGTGTCGATGCGTTGCACGTACGTCACTTTCTCGAATTCGCCTTGGCCGTAGGACTGGGTGCGCAACAGCAACCAGCGCAGCGAATCGCCCTCTGGCGCCGAATCGTAGCCGACGATCGTTCCGATCAGACGGCTGCCGTCGACGTGTTCGAACGAATAATTGGCGCCGTGGTGTCCAACAAGCTGGCCGTTCGCATCACGCAGTTCGGCCTCCGGTAAACGGAACATCCAGCGATAGCCAGTCCCGTCCTTGTCCTGTTCGCAACGGAAGATCTGCACACCGCTGGCCGCAAGTTCCAGAACTGGGTCAACTTCGCCGGGCGCTTTGATGCGGCTGAAAAGGCCGAGCGACGGCCGCTCGGGCGGCCCGAGTTGCGGCAGCGGGGGCGCGGCGGGCGGCGCCGGCGCAAGCGGAGCGGGCACACCGGGTGTCACCGGCGCGGGTCCCGGTTCAGCGGTTCGCTGGGGCGCCGGCAAAGGGGCGGCGCAAGCCGCCAATAGGAGCCCCACAGAACAGAGCGTGCGGCGTGCGAGCTCGGTTGCAGTCGATGTCATCGGCCGTTCACCCCGGAGCCCCGGTGGCGCGGGCGCGACGCCGCTCCAGGTCATGCCAGATCGATTGACGCCGTTGTTCGTCGAACGCGGACCAACCCGCGATTTCCTTCAGCGTCCGGAAGCACCCGATGCAGTAGATGCCATCCGCATCCAGGCGGCACACCGAGTTGCAGGGGGACGGCACCGGATCCTTTGATCGAAGCGCCGCCGAAGCCACTGCATCACGCTCCTGCCTGGACGTCATCAGCCGTCTCTCCTTCACGCCAACCGCCCCGTGCGAGATCGGTCGCCGCGAACAGAATCCATCGTACCGGACCGTCCCGCCATTTCTCGCTTGGAGCATAACAGTGCCCCAAGTCGGGGCGCAGGGGAGAGCGTTACGAATTCGCGCTGATCGCGTTGCCGGCACGCGTTGCGGCCCTGCGGCCGAGCACGCCGCTGATCCACTGGCCGGTTTGAACCAAGCGCGCCAGCTCGATCCCCGTTTCGATTCCGAGGCCATGCAACAGGTACACGACGTCCTCGCTGGCGACGTTGCCGGTGGCGCCGCGCGCGAACGGACAGCCGCCCAGCCCAGCGACGCTCGCGTCGAAGGTCGAAACTCCCATTTCCAAGCACGCGTACACGTTGGCGATCGCCTGGCCATACGTGTCGTGGAAATGACCGCTGATCTCCTGCAGCGGATAGACCGCCAGAACCGCCTCGAAGGCGCGCTGCGTCGCGCGGGGCGTCCCGACTCCGATCGTGTCGGCGACGCCGATCGTTTGCACGCCGATGTCCTTCATCAGGCGGGCCACGCGTGCGACGGCTTGCGGCTGCACCTCGCCTTCATACGGACAGCCCAGCGAACAGGAGATCGATCCACGTACGGCGATACCGCGTTCCTGCGCCGCTTTGCATACCGGGGCAAAGCGCTCGATCGATTCCGCAATCGAACAGTTGATGTTCTTTTGGCAAAACGTCTCGCTCGCTGCCGAGAAGACCACCACTTCGTCGGCGCGCGCGGCGGCGGCGGCATCGAAACCCCGCAGGTTCGGCACCAGCGCCGCCAATGCGATGCCTGGCCGGCGCGACAGCCGTCCGAGGACCTCGGCGCCGTCGGCCATCTGCGGCACCCATTTGGGAGAGACAAAGGCTGCCACCTCGAGCTTGCGAATGCCGGCGCCGACCAGCCGCTCGATCAGCTCCACCTTCACGTCCGTCGCAACGAACTGCGCTTCGTTTTGCAGACCATCACGTGGGCCAACCTCGATCACGCTCACGCGCGAGGGAAGCCCCGCTGCACTGTGCATCATCGCGCTCCCTCACCGCCGGACTGCGCTTCGGCTGCGGGCGAAACGGGGCCTGCGCTGTCGCCCAGCGGGCGCAACGACACCAGAGTGGCGCCCTCTTCGACCTGATCGCCGACGCGGTAGCGCATTTCCTCGACCGCTCCGTCGTGTGGAGCGAGGATCGAATGCTCCATTTTCATCGCCTCCATTACCAGAAGCAGTTGTCCGCGCCGCACCTGCTCGCCGCTGGATGCGTGCACGGCGATGATTTTGCCTGGCATCGGTGCGCACAGTCGATCTTCGTCCTGTTCGGCTTCGGCGCTGGTCGCGAGCGGGTCGGCCAGCGTGAAAACGCGATGCCCCGATGCACCGAACACGTGCAGTGCTTCGCCGTCGCGGATGACGTCGGCGCAGATCAGATGGTCGGCGAGACGAATTCGCAGCGCGGCGCCCTGGCTCGAATCGATCCGGACTGGTCCGCGCCAGGCGCCTGCATCCAGGCGCGGGCCGTCGCGGTCGTATTCGACGCTCACTTCGTGTCCGGCTGCTCCGCTACGCAGCGAAATGCGGCGCGTGGCCACTGCGTTGAGCCGCCAGCCTTGCCGGTTCGACCATGGCTCGTCGGTTTCCTGGTGCTTTTCATCCTCCAGCACGCGCGCCAGCGCAGCCGCAACCGCCCACAGCTCGAACGGATCGCCTGGATCCGTCAGTGCGCGCATCTGCCGGCCGATCCAACCGGTGTCGATGCCCCCGCTTTCGAACTCGGCACTGCCGGCGAGCCGTCGCAGGAAATCGACGTTGTTGGCGGGCCCGACGATGATCGTTCGTCGCAGTGCCTCGCGCAGGTGCACCAGCGCCTGCTCGCGATCTGGTCCCCAAGCGATCACCTTGGCGATCATCGCGTCGTAATAGGGAGTCACGACGTCGCCGCGACGGATTGCGCTGTCGATCCGCAACGGGGCCACTTGCGTTCCGGCCGCTCCGCTCGAACCGACCGAGAAGGCAGCGTGCTCCGGGAAAAGCAGGTGCCGGATCGCACCGGTGGCCGGAAGGAAATCGCGCTGTGGATCCTCCGCATAGACGCGTGCTTCGATCGCGTGCCCCGCGAAGCGCACCTGCTCCTGGCGCAGCGGCAGTGGCTGGTCGGCGGCGACGCGCAGCTGCCACTCGACCAGATCCAATCCGGTCACCATCTCGGTGACCGGGTGTTCCACCTGCAGCCGCGTGTTCATCTCCATGAAGTAGAACTGGCCGCCGGGAGCCACCAGAAATTCGACCGTTCCGGCGCCTACGTAACCGACCGCGCTGGCCGCGGCCACCGCTGCCTGCCCCATCGCCTCGCGCTGTTCGGGCGTCAGGCCCGGCGCTGGCGCTTCCTCGATCACTTTCTGATGGCGGCGCTGCGCTGAGCAGTCGCGCTCAGCGAGCCAAATGCAGGCGCCGCGTCGATCGGCAAACACCTGCACTTCGACGTGGCGCGTGTGCTCCAAGTAGCGCTCCAGTAGCACCTTCTCGTCGCCGAAAGCAGCTTTGGCCTCGCGTCGGCATGCCGCCAGAGCAGCGTCGAATTCCCCCGGCTCGCTCACGACCCGGATGCCACGTCCGCCCCCTCCGGCGGCCGCCTTGATCGCGAGCGGAAATCCGATCTGTAGCGCCTGCGCGCGAAGTACGGCAAGGCTTTCATCGTCACCGTCGTAGCCGGGGATCAGCGGCACGTTCGCCTGTCGCATCAACCGCTTGGCGATGCGCTTGTCGCCCATCGCACGGATCGCACCGGGCGGCGGCCCCACGAAGATCAAATCGGCTTCCGCGCAGGCCTCGGCGAACGACGCGTTCTCGGACAGGAATCCGTAGCCCGGATGAACAGCCTGCGCGCCAGTGGCCTGTGCCGCGGCGACGATGCGATCGATCCGCAGGTAGCTGTCGGCGCTGGCCGGGCCGCCGATCCGGATCGCCCCATCGCAGGCGGCGATGTGCGCGGCACCGGCATCGGCATCGGAATAGACCGCCACCGTGCGGATGCCGAGTCGCCGCGCGGTCGCGGCGATTCGACAGGCGATCTCGCCGCGGTTGGCGATCAGAAGAGATGGAAACATGCGGGATGGAAACACGCCGGAGCGAAACCGGAATCACATTTCTTCATCGTCATCGTCCGCATCGCCGCGCGAATCCTGAGTCTGCCAGCGAGGCTTGCGCTTTTGCAGGAACGCGCGCACTCCCTCGCGTCCATCCTCGGAACCCCGCGCGGTAGCGATGCGCTCGGCAGTGTCCACGAGCAGTTCGTCCGTCAAAGGCCGGCCGGCAACGTCGTGTACCAGCCGTTTGGCTTCGCGTGCCGCACGCGAGCTCGTCAGGAGCAGTGCTTCGAGCACCTCGCCGATGACGCCGTCGAGTCGCTCGCGTTCCGCGACCCCATGCACGAGCCCAATCCGCATCGCTTCCGCGCTGTCGAACGTCTCTGCCGTCTGGAAATACCGAAGCGCATGGCGAGGCCCGATTGCGCGCACCACATGCGGGGCGATCGTCGCCGGAATCAGCCCCAGGCGTGCCTCGCTCAGGCAAAAGGTCGCGCCGCTCGCGGCGAAAGCGATGTCG
The DNA here is from genome assembly GCA_019236735.1 of Burkholderiaceae bacterium. GTDB lineage: Bacteria > Pseudomonadota > Gammaproteobacteria > Burkholderiales > Burkholderiaceae_F > VBCK01. Next base: position 16,257 of record JAFAIM010000091.1, on the reverse strand, counting down.
CACGCCGCGACCAGCCCGAGGCCGCCGCCATAGGCGTCGCCGTGCACCCGCGCCAGCGTCGGCTTCGGGCAGGCGCTGATCGTGCGCAACATCCGGGCCAGCTGAAGCGCGTCGTCGTGATTCTGCTGCGCGCTGAAGTCGGCCATCCGCGCCATCCATTCGAGGTCGGCGCCGGCGCAAAACGCCGGGCCGCGGGCGGCCAGCACGATCGCTCGCACGTCCGGATCGGCGCCAAGGGCGCGAAATGCCGCGTCGAGCTCTTCGATCATCGTCTCGTTGAACGCGTTGCGCACCCGCTCGCGCGCCATCGTGATGACCGCTGCGCCGCGGCGCGCGTCGATTTGCAATGTCTGGTGCGTCATCGCAGCGTCAGATACGTCAGATCCGGAACACCGGAAAGTGGGTCGGCTCGATCGGCGCGTTCAGCGCGGCGGAAAGACCCAGCGCCAGGCACGTGCGCGTGTCCAGCGGATCGATTACGCCATCGTCCCACAGTCGCGCCGACGCGTAGTACGGGTGGCCCTGGCGCTCATACTGCTGCAAGATCGGCGAACGAAAGGCCTCCTCCTCCTGCGCGGACCAGCTGCCACCGCGCGCTTCGACGGCGTCGCGCCGGACCGTCGCCAGCACGCTCGCCGCCTGCTCCCCGCCCATGACCGAGATGCGCGCGTTCGGCCAGATCCACAGCAAGCGCGGCGAGAATCCGCGCCCGCACATTCCGTAGTTGCCGGCGCCGAATGAACCTCCCACGATCACCGTGAATTTCGGCACCCCGGCGCATGCAACGGCCGACACCAGTTTGGCGCCGTGCCGCGCGATCCCTTCGCTCTCGTACTTGCGGCCAACCATGAAGCCAGTGATGTTCTGCAGGAACACGAGCGGAATATCGCGCTGACAGCACAATTCGATGAAATGCGTCCCCTTCTGCGCGCTGTCCGAAAACAAGATCCCGTTGTTGGCGATGATGCCGACGGGAATTCCGTGGATCCAAGCGAATCCGGTGACCAGCGTGGTGCCGAAGCGCGCCTTGAACTCGTCGAATTGGCTGCGATCGACGATTCGTGCGATCAGCTCGCGTACATCGTACGGTTGGCGCAGATCGGTCGGAACGATTCCGTACAGCTCGCGTGGATCGTGCAGCGGCGGCGCGGGTTCGCGCAGCGCCACGCCGGCGTGCCGCGGCGGCGCCAGCCGCGCCACGATCGAGCGTGCGAGCGCGAGCGCGTGGCGATCGTCGTGCGCCAAGTGATCGGCCACGCCGGACAGGCGCGTGTGGACGTCACCGCCACCGAGCTCCTCGGCGCTGACGGTCTCGCCGGTGGCTGCCTTCACCAGCGGCGGCCCGCCCAGGAAGATCGTTCCCTGGTTGCGCACGATGATCGTTTCGTCCGACATTGCCGGCACGTACGCGCCGCCCGCGGTGCAAGAGCCCATCACGACCGCGATTTGTGCGATTCCCTGCGCCGACAGCGTGGCCTGGTTGTAGAAGATGCGGCCGAAGTGCTCGCGGTCCGGAAACACGTCGTCCTGGTTCGGCAAATTGGCGCCACCGGAATCGACCAGGTAGATGCACGGTAGCCGGTTCTCTCGCGCGATCTCCTGCGCGCGCAGATGCTTTTTGACGGTGATCGGGAAATACGTTCCACCCTTGACGGTGGCGTCGTTGCACACGATCACACATTCTCGCCCGCTCACGCGGCCGATGCCGGTGATCAGCCCCGCGCCGGGAGCCCCGTTGTCGTACATGTCCCATGCGGCCAGCTGCGACAGTTCCAGGAACGGTGCGCCCGGATCCAGCAGCAGCTGCACACGTTCGCGCGGAAGGAGTTTGCCGCGCGCAATGTGGCGCGCGCGCGTGTGCTCGTCGCCACCGAGGGCGACGCTCGCAACCTTCGACCACAGATCCTGCACCAGCGCCTGCATCGCCTGCTGCGAGCGCCCGAACGATTCGCTGCCGCGGTCAACCCGGGTCTGCAGCGTATTCATAAGTTAGGGTGAAAAACCCGAACGATTCGCGCTGACGCGCGGGGGCCATTCGCTTCGCTCACGGGCCGGCCCGCTCGATCGATGTTGCCGCTGCCGCACTGCGTCGGCGGGTGGAGAAGTGGCGCCGCGCGATCAGCAGCGCCAGAGCCTGCAGAAACGAAGCCAGCAGGAAAGGTGCGCCGATGCGCCAGTCCGAAGTCGGCAGCGACGAGACTTGCGCCAGAGTCGAATTGCCGATCAGCGTTGCCACCACCACCATCAAGCTGGCAATCGAGGCGAGCGACCCCATCACGCGCCCCTGGTCCTCCGGCCTCGCTGCTTTCGAGACGATCCCTTGCATCGTCACGATCGTCCCCTGTGCAAGGAAGTTGCACACGATAATCGGGTACATCATCCAGCCTTGCGGTACCAGAGCGTATCCGGTGTAGGCGATCGTTGCCGAAGCCAATCCCGCGAGGATCAGCCGCTCCTCTCCGATCCAGCGGAGCAGCGTGCCCAGCAGCCCGCCCTGGACGACGACCGCAACGACCCCGGCAGCGAACAGCGAGAGGCCGTTTTCGCGCGGCCCCCACCCGAACCGGAAGTTCGTGTACAGAACCCAGCTCGTTTGCAACACCCACGCCGCAAGCGCGGTGACCGCGTAGACGATGACCAGCGAACCGACTCCGCGCAAGCGCGTCACCCCCGTCAGCGCAGCGAACGGGTTGATTCGCGCGGGCGTGAGTGGCCGCCGCTCGCTCGGTGCGAGCGATTCCGGCAGGATCAGCAGGCCGTACAACCAGTTCGCCGCGCACAGCGCCGCGGCCACATAGAACGGCAGCCGCAGGTCGATGCCACCGAGCAAGCCTCCGAGCATCGGCCCGAATATGAAGCCGACACCGAACATCGCACCAAGTCTGCCGAGGCTGTTGGTGCGCTCCTGCGCCGGCGTGACATCGGCCGCATAGGCCTGCGCGACTGCGACGTTGGCCGAAAGGCCGCCACCGAGAATGCGCGATGCGACGATCACCCACAGCGAGTGCGCAAGCGCCGTGAGCAGGAACGTCGCGCCCAGGCCGGCGATCCCGAGCAGAAGGATCGGGCGCCGGCCGAAGCGGTCCGACAGCGCACCCAGCAGCGGCGCGCACAGGAACTGGAATACGCCGTACGTGACCGCGACCGCCGCGTACCAATACGCTTGAGCCTCCCGGCTGGCGGTGAAATCGCCGAGCAGGATCGGCAGCACCGGGATGATCAGGCCGATTCCGATGACGTCGAGCAGCGACGTCACCATGATGAACGCGACGGCCGGCCGCCGCCGGTTGTTCATGGCCGCGAAGCCCCGCAAATGCGTTGCTTGTAAAGGCCGCGGGGGGTGCTTGAGGGGGGCGGAGGCGGGGTTTCGCGAGGCACTGCCTCGCGCCGCCGCAGCCGGCGCGCCATGCAAGGCGCGCCGTCCCGCAGCCCCTCAAAGCCGAACCTTGTCCTTGTCGGTTCCAAGGCTCCCTTTCGATGCATGAGGCGGTTGGCGTCGGAGACGGAGTTTCAAAATGGTCCTTGCGCGAGCCAGCGCTCGATCTGCGGCATCCGGTCGTTTCCCCAGAAGGGCTCGCCGTCGATGAAGATGAAGGGTGCGCCGAACACGCCGCGCGCCAGCGCGCCGTCGACTTGAGACTTCAGACGCTCCTTGATCGCCGGCTGCTGGATCGCCTGCAGGACCTCGGCGGCATCTGCACCGACCTCGCGCAGCACCTGCTCCAGCACGTCGCCCAGCCCGATATTGCGGCCTCGCACGAAGTAGGCGCGAAATGCAGCGTGCACGAATGCGTCCGCGCGCTCCGCATCGCGATCGCTCAGCCAGAGCTGCGCGCGCGCCGCGCCGACGGTGCCGATCGGAAACGGCTGCGGGAGCGCGAGCGGCACGCCCTCGTAACGGGCGCTGCGTTCGATGTCGCGCTTGCTGTATTCGCCCTTGAGCGGGATATCGACCAAGGGGCGCGTGCCTGCTGCCTGAAAGGCCGCACCCAGCAGGATCGACTTGAACTGAACCCGACGGCCGTAGCGCGCGGCAAGCGCCTCGATCTTCTCGGATGCGAGATACGAGTAGGGTGAAGAAAAATCGAAATAGAACTCGATCGGGTTTGGCATCACGCTGTCCTCAACACCGAGTCCATCAGTGTCACGTCTGGATCACACCGAGGTATACGTGGGTGTCGTACTGCATCACGACTCGGCCGCCGCGCTGGTTGGTTTGGAACAAGTCGCGCACCGCCTGCATCATCGGCACATAGCGTCGGTCGCTTGGCGCCGGCAGGTACGAGGTCGAATTCACGCGCGCCGCAAGAAGCTCGAGGTCCAATTCGGTCGCATGCGGAAAGTCGGCACGATGCCACTGGCGCCCGCCGAAGTACTTGCCGATCGATTCCTCATCCGTGTGCCGTTCCCGGATTTGCGGATACTCGCCGCCGAATTCGAGCAGCAGCTGTTCGTAGCCGCGGGAAAAATCGCTCTCCGAAGTTCGGCGCACGTTCCAGATCAACGCCGCACGCGGCGGTGGCCGCAGGATGCGCAGCGATTCGGTACGCGCCTCTTCCGGGCCGAACCAGTGGAAGGCTTGCGCCGCGATGACGCAATCGGCGCTGGCGTCGGCAAGCCCAGTCGCCTGGGCACTGCCGGCAACGCTCGTAAATCCGGTCACGCCGGAAAGCAGCTGGTCGGCCTGGGCTCGCATCTGCGCGTTCGGTTCGACCCCGATCACACGGAAGCCCGCCTGCAGGAAGATCTGGGCCGACAATCCTGTGCCGCTGCCCAGATCGACGATCTGCGCCGAAGGCGGCAGGCTCAGTTCGCGCGCCAGGTACGACGCGATCTGCGGCGGATAGCTTGGCCGGCCGCTGGCGTACGCTTGTGCGCGCTCCGAAAATCGGACCGTCGGATCGAGGCCGGCGGCGTCCGGTGTGTTGTCCATGTCGTTGGGCGATTACTCGATGCGCGGCCGAGGTCTGCGAATGATCAGTACCCCGGTCAGCACGCCCGCGCCGAGTGCGCTGAACAGCATCGGTCCGCCGCCGATCACCCCCGACAGGATCAGCGTGTGGCTCAGACAGGATAAGAAGTCCTCGCGCGGGCACCACAACCAGCTGATCGTCCCGGCGAACGAGATCCAGGTGAACAGCATCACCAGGATGCCGCGCGAAACGGATTCGCCGACGCGCCGAACCTTGCGTTCGCCTTGCTGGAAGACGACCATCGCATACAGCATCGCGAACAGCGCCGGCACCATCGTGAAAACCCAGCGGTTCACTCCCGCCTGCTCGGCGACGCTATGCAGCAGGAATTCGACTGCACTGGCCGCTATCGCCGCGAAGACGAAGAACACCAGGGATGCGATCGAGGCGGCAGACATATTTCGATGGAGGAAGCCGGACCGCGCGCAGTGTAGCGTGGCCAGGCCCGCTCACCATTCGAGCTGTTCGCCGGTGTAGCGCAGGAAGCGACCGTTGTGCGAGCGGTTGGCTTGTGCAATCACGCGACGCATCGCGGAGACGCTCTCTTGCACATCCAGATGCGCCGAGGATCCGCCCATGTCGGTGCGGACCCAGCCGGGGTGCAGCGCCATGCACACCACTGCCCGAGCACCCAGTTCGATGCTGGCGACCTTCACCACGCTGTTCAGCGCCGCTTTGCTGGCGCGATAGGTCCATCCGCTGGAGTCGGTCGTTCTTCCGATCGATCCCATTGCGCTGGAGATCGCGACCAGTTTTCCTTGGGCGGCCTGAAGGTTCTCGGCCAGCAGCGGGATCAGCTGCATCGGCGCCAATACGTTGGTACGCATCACCAGATCGAACTGCTCGCGCGAGGGTGGGTCCAGACCGGACGTCCGCGGGCCGTATACGCCCGCCACCAGCAGCGCAATGTCCACTGGCTGGCCATTCAGGTGCTGGCCCAGCGAAGCGATCGAGTCCGGATCGAGCGCATCGAGCGTAAGCACCTTCGCGCCGAGCGCGCGCAACTCCTCGGCCTCCCGTTCGCCACGGCAGGTGGCGATCACGCGGGCGCCGTCGGCAGCGTACTGGCGTACGAATTCGAGGCCGATGCCGCGCGATGCTCCGATCACGAGTACGGTGGCCATTAGTTTGCCACCTCGCTCATAAACCGCTTACAGAAACGTCGCTCCGGCGGGTACGGGAAGATGTCCTCCAGCAGGCCGTGCTGGATACGCTCCTTGCGGCGTTGCCAGAACTCGGGCGTGAGCAAGTCGGCGTGATACTTCATGAAGGCCGCGCGGATCCGCGAGTCGCCCAGCAGGAACGGGCCGAACTGCTCGGGGAACACGTCGTGCGGCCCGACCGAATACCATGGCTCGCCGGCGAGCTCGGCCTCCTCGTTGGGCGCCTCGGGAATGCGACGAAAATTGCAGTCGACCATGTACTCGATCTCGTCGTAGTCGTAGAACACGACGCGATTCAGGCGCGTGACCCCGAAGTTCTTGAACAGCATGTCGCCGGGAAAGATGTTGGCTGCCGCGAGATCCTTGATGGCCTGCCCGTATTCCCGGATCGCGTGGTCGAGCTCGGCGTCGGTCGCGTGCAGCAGGAAGATGTTTAGCGGCGTCATCCGGCGCTCGATATACACATGCTTGATGACCACCGTCTGGTCGTCCAGCTCGACCACACCTGGGCAGTAGGTCAGCAGCTCGCGGATCAGCTCGGGGGAGAAGCGCTTGCGAGGCAACGCGACGAGGGAGTACTCCCACGTATCGGACATGCGCCCAACTCGGTCGTGCACCTTGACCAGGCGGTATTTGGACATCACCTGCTCGCGGTCGGTCTCCTTCGGCTGCGCGATCAGATCGCGAATCACCTTGAAGACGTACGGGTAGGACGGGAGCGTGAACACCGTCATCACGAGGCCCTTGATCCCGGGGGCGATTTGGAACGAGTCGCTCGAATGGCGCAGGTGATACAGGAAATCGCGATAGAACAGCGTCTTGCCCTGCTTTTGCAGCCCGACCATCGTGTACAGCTCGCTGGGAGGCTTGTGCGGCAGGATCGAGCGAACGAATTCCACGTACGCGGAGGGGGCCTCCATATCGACGAGAAAGTAGGCCCGTGTGAAGGAGAACAGCGTCGCCACCAGGTCGGCGGTCAGCAGCAGCGAGTCGATGTAGATCTCGCCCTTCTCGTTGCGCAGGAACGGAACCGCGATCGGCGCAATGCGCGTGCCGTTGAGAAAGCGCCCGACCAGATAGGCTCCTTTGTTGCGATAGAACAGGTTCGCGAGCACTTGGATCTGGCAATCCTGCTCGACATGGAATGGCCGGGCGAGCGCGGTGCCGCCGGTGGCCGTGCGATGTGCCTCGCAGATCGCGCGCATCACGCGCCGCAAGTCGCGCTCGACGTCGACGAACGGTGACGCCAAGCCGAGGTCGATCACGATCCGGCGCAGCGTGTTGCGCAGGCCGGAGCTGGCGGGATAGTAGCTGCGGTAGGACGGTGGGTCCGAGTCCATGTAGTCGGTGGCCACGCCGGGGCGTACGAAGATGAACGCGTTGTTGAAGTACAACCGGTTCAGCAGCTTGGTGCACACCGTGTTGAAGAACGTCTCCGCGCACTCTGGCTGGCGGTGCCTCGCAAGCGCGGCGACGTACTGCTGCTTGACCGCCTGCCACAAAGCGTCGCGCTCCTGCTCCGACAGCGACTCCAAGTCGAAGTCGCGCTCGATCCGAGTCACCGCCTCCCGCACTCGCATGTCGTAGAAGTCGATCCGCTCCCGCGCTGCGGTGCGGATGCCGTGCCAGTCGCCGGTTTCGAAGCGGGCCTTGGCCTGCTGCGCCACGTAGCGGAAGCGGCGGTAGTGCAGATCGAAACCCTCCAGGATCGCCTGCGCGATTGCGGCCGGCTGCGGCATCGAGCGGTCGAACCGCGCCGGCAGAACCGTATCGATCCCCGGTTCGATCCCCGCGGGTTCGTCGTCGACCTGCGTCGCGGTCGCGCCGCCCACGACCGCCTCACGCATCGCGCCGCGAATGCCTGCCTCCGCAGGCCTCATTCCGTCTCCCCGAAATATTCGCGGCCAATTAACATCCGCCGGATCTCCGAAGTTCCCGCGCCAATCTCGTACAGCTTGGCGTCGCGCCACAGGCGGCCGGCCGGATATTCGTTGATATACCCGTTGCCCCCCAGGATCTGGATCGCCTCGCCCGCCATCCAGGTCGCACGCTCGGCTGCGAACAGGATCGCGCCGGCGCAATCCTTGCGAACGCCGCGAACGTGCTGCTGCCCGAGAAGATCCAGGTTGCGGCCGACCGTGTACACATACGAACGACACGCCGACAGCGCAGTGAGCATGTCCGCCACCTTGGCCTGGATCAGCTGAAACTCGCCGATCGGCCGGCCGAACTGGCGCCGCTCGTGGATGTACGGAGTCACGACGTCGAGGCACGATTGCATGATCCCGAGAGGTCCGCCGGCCAATACCGCCCGCTCGTAATCCAGTCCGCTCATCAGGACGCGCACGCCTTCGTTGACGCCACCCAGGACGTTCTCCTTCGGCACTTCGCAATCGCGGAACACGAGCTCGCCCGTGTGCGAGCCTCGCATTCCCAGCTTGTCCAGCTTGCGGCCGACCGAGAATCCACGCATGGCCTTTTCGACAATGAATGCGGTGATGCCGTTTGCGCCACGCTCGGGATCGGTCTTCGCGTACACAACCGCGGTATCCGCGTCCGGCCCGTTGGTGATCCACATCTTGGCCCCGTTCAGCACCCAGCCGCCGCCGCGTTCGCGCGCCTGTAGCCGCATCGAGACGACGTCGGAGCCTGCTTCCGACTCGCTCATCGCCAATGCACCGACATGTTCGCCGCGCACGAGCTTCGGCAGGTAGCGCTGCCTCTGCGCGAGGTTGCCGTTGCGGCGGATCTGGTTCACGCACAGGTTCGAATGCGCGCCGTACGAGAGACCGACCGACGCCGATGCTCGGCTGATCTCCTCCATCGCGACGATGTGGGCCAGATACCCCATCGCGGAGCCGCCGTATTCCTCCTCTACCGTGATGCCGAGCACGCCCAACTCGCCCAGGCGCGGCCACAGCGCCATCGGGAAGCGGTCGGTGCGGTCGGCCTCGGCCGCGAGCGGGGCGATTTCCTTTTGCGCGAACGCGCGCACCGCCTCGCGCAGCGATTCGATGTCATCGCCCAATCCGAAATCAAGTCCGGCAGCCTGCATGGCTCCTCCGTCACCCAACACCATTCCTCCGGCATGGTAGCGCGCCTGCGGTGCCTCGGGCGCACGTACTAAAATCGCTATTTGATCACCTCCCATCTGCCGCCCGCCGGCGCTCAATCCGCGTGAACCGCGCCGAACACGAGCTCGAATTTCCCTGGAAATCGCCACCCGAAGCCGGCACCCGGCACGAGCTGCGGCCGGGCCTGTACTGGCTGCGGATGCCGCTTCCGTTCGCGCTCAACCATATCAACCTGTGGCTGCTCGAGGACGAGATCGACGGCCGAGGTGGCTTCAGCGCGATCGACTGCGGCATCGCCGACGATCCGACGCGCAGCGCCTGGGAGGCGTTGTTCGATCGCGCGTTCGGCGAACGCCCGCTGCTGCGCGTGATCGCCACGCATTTTCATCCCGACCATTTGGGTTTGGCGGAGTGGCTTTCACGCGGCGGCGATCGGCGGCGCTGGACAGCGCCGGTCTGGATGACCGCGGCCGAATACACGATTGGGCGGCTGCTGTCTTCGGCCGGCACAGCCGAGGCACAGCCCGATGGCGGAGCGCAGTGCCGCTTCTACGAGGAAAACGGCGTCACTGCGGAAGAGGCGGCGCGGCGTGCCCGCGCGCGCGGACCGCGGCGCTACGCGCGTCTGGTTCCGGCCGTCCCTTCAACCTACCGACGAATCCAGGACGGCGAATCGATTTCGATCGGGCCGGCCCGTTCGCCTCGCCGCTTCCGGGTTCTGACGGGATTCGGCCACGCACCGGAACATGCCAGCCTGCACATGCTGTGGCGCCAGGGGCGGGTGAAGCGCGCACGCGCCAACGATGGAATCTACCGGTTCAGCCGTGTCTGACCGTCGCAAATCGAAGCCGGAAACCTTGCTGGCCACGCTCGGACGCACGAGCACGCACGATTCCGGCTTCGTCAATCCGCCGCTGGTTCGCGGCTCCACGGTCCTGCACCCGAACGTCGAGGAGCTCGGTCAGCGCGCCCGGCGGCGCGCCGCAGGCGACGATGCGATGCCGGTCAGCTATGGACGCTACGGTACGCCGACACACCACGAATTCTGCGATGCGCTCACGGCGCTCGAGGGCGGCCACCGAAGCTGGGCGCTGCCCTCCGGGCAGACGGCGTGCGCGATCGCGATCCAGGCGTACGTACGCCCGGGCGACCACGTGCTGGTGCCCGATTCGGTGTACGCGCCGGTGCGGCGCTTCTGCAGCCATACGCTGGCGCGCTACGGCATTGGGACGACTTTCTACCCCCCGCGAATCGGTGAGAATATCGAGTCCATGTTCCGCGCCGATACGCGGGTACTGTTCGTCGAGTCACCCGGATCGCTGACGTTTGAAGTGCAGGATCTGCCAATGCTGGCGCGCGTCGCGCACCGGCACGGCGCCGTCTGCGTGGCTGACAACACTTGGGCCACGCCGCTGTACCAGCAGCCGCTCGCGCTGGGTGCCGACGTGACGGTGCACGCCGCCACCAAGTACATCGGCGGACACTCGGACTTGCTGCTCGGCACCGTGACCGCCAACGAGACGGCCTGGCCGGCGTTGCGCGATGCCATCCACCAGTACGGGCTGATCGCAAGCCCGGACGACTGCTGGCTGGCTTTGCGGGGACTGCGGTCGCTGGCGGCGCGCCTGGCGCGGCATCGGGCCAACGCCGAACGGCTGATCGGCTGGCTGCGCGGGCAGCCCGAGGTCGACCGGGTGCTCTACCCGGCGCTGCCGGAGGATCCGGGGTACGCGCTGTGGCAGCGCGACTTTCACGGTGCCAGCGGCCTTTTCGGAGTGGTACTCGCCGCGGCGGTCCCGGAGCGCGCGATGCAGGCGATGATCGACGGGCTGCAGCTGTTCGGTCGCGGTTATTCATGGGGCGGTTTCGAGAGCCTCCTGATTCCGGTCCGCCCCGAGCGCACTGCCGAGCCGTTGCCGATTTCGGCTCCGATGTTCCGGATCAGTGCGGGGCTCGAGGACCCGGACGATCTGATCGCCGATTTGAGCGCGGGCTTCGAGCGGCTTCGAGAACGGATTTGATGTGCAACCTGGGAGACTGAAATGAAAACCTTTCGCGAAAACCTGAGTCGAATTTCGATTGCGGCGCTGCTGCTGGGCACGTGGGCGTTTGCGGCAGCACCCGCGCTGGCCGCATCGAAGGATGAAATTGACTCCCACGTGCGGGTGGCGCTCGAGGATCTGTACCGCCTCAATCCCGGAGCGAAGAAGGTTGCCGATCAAGCGGCCGGGATCCTGGTTTTTCCCAGTGTCGTCAAAGGCGGATTCATCGTCGGCGCCGAGTACGGAGAGGGTGCACTACAGGTGGGCGGCAAGTCGGTCGCCTACTACAACATCATCTCGGGCTCGTTCGGCCTGCAAGCCGGCGTGCAGGATGAAGGCATCGCCCTGATGTTCATGACGGCAGACGCGCTGAAGAAGTTCCGCGACAGCAAGGGCTGGAAGGCCGGGGTCGACGGTTCGGTCGCAATCGTCACGCTGGGTGCGGGCGGGCAGATCGGAAGCGAGACGCTGCAAAAGCCGATCATCGGCTTCGAGTTCAACAACAAGGGCTTGATGGCAAACCTGACGCTGGAGGGCTCGAAGGTCAGCCGGATCGAGCGGTAACCAGCGGTAGACGCTATCGAGTTTGGCGCCGCGGCGGAACAGCCCACCAGGTCGCAACGACCAGGGCCGTGAAGACGCAATACACAAGGGTGAACACCCACAGCGGAAACTCGTAGAACAGGGCGCGTTCGACCCACTGCTGGATCAGGCCCGCGGGAAGCTGGCGATGCCGCAGCGCCGCCTCCCAAACGGTCAGCGGGCACGCAATCCCCACAAGCGACTCCAGCGCGACAAATGCGATTGCGCCCAGGTGCAACGCCCGCAGCCAAAAGAGGCGCACCCACGACCAGCGCAGCGCAGCGCCGATCCAGATCAGCGGCAGCCCGGCCGTGATGAAGGTCACGATCGCGCAATGCACTGCGAGCACCGCATCGGCGGCCATCAGTTGGATGCTCCAACGTCACGACAACGAGCGCGGCTTGCGAGCGCGCTTGTACACCATCCGGTCGAACGCCCAGTTGGGCAACAGCCGCAGCAGCCGAGCGAGCCACGCCATTTGCCAGGGGATCACGCGGTAGCTCGCGCCGCCCAATATCGCGTCGGCGGCGTTGCGGGCGAAGGCGTCGGCCGGCATCAAGAGCGGCATCGGATACGGATTACCCGCGGTCATCGGCGTGTCGATGAAGCCGGGAGCGATCGTCACGACCCGCACCCCGCTGCCGTGCAGCTCGATACGCAGACTCTCGCAGTAGTTAATCAGTGCCGCTTTCGATGCGCAGTACGCGCCTGCGCCGGGCAGACCGCGCACTCCGGCGACGCTGGCGATCGCCGCCAGCGTGCCGCGGCCGCGTGCGCGCATCGGAGCCACGAACGGATGGAAGGTATCGACCGCGGCCAGGAAGTTGGTGGCGACAATGCGCTCGAACACGGGCAGATCCTCGGCGCATTCCGTCAGCGCGCCGCTCGAGATGCCCGCATTGGCGACGACGAGGTCGACACCGCCGCACGCTGACTCGAATTCTCGTGCCGCTTCGATCAGTCGCGCGCGATCGGTCACATCTACCGCGTAGCGGCGGTGCCTACCCGGCAATTGTGCGATCAGCGCATCCAGCGCGTCGCCGCGCCGCGCGAGCAGTCCCAGGTGCGCCCCGCGCGATGCGAATTCGCGCGCAAGCGCTGCGCCGATCCCGCTGGAGGCGCCGGTGATGAAGACGTTCGCAGACACCCCCTCACCCCTCACCCCGATCCCTCTGCCGCGCCGAGGCGCGCGCAGAGGCAGATACTGGTTTTACTTCTTGCGTTCCCTGCGGACCTTGTCGATCAGAAAATCCATCACGAGAAGGCACGTCGTGTGGCTACCGTGCGCCATCGCGGGCGAGGTCTCGTATCGACCTTCGCAGGCGAGCGTCGGGGTTCCATCGATCTTGTACGCGGTGTAAATCTGCACCGCCCGATTCGCCTGGCTCACGACGCTGAACGAGTTGTAGGTCTGTAGCCATTTGGTGCGGTCGATCCCATTTTGCGCCATGAAATCGGCGATCTCGTCGGTTTCCAGCAAGTGGCGGTGATCGAGGTGGAACGCGGTGAAGATCTTATCGTGCAGATCGAGGCGGTTCAGCGCCTGCAACGAGTAGTAGATCAGTGAATGGGGCTGGCGCGACGGATCGAACGCGACCGGAACGCGCACGTATGCCACGTCGGCAGCGAGCCGTCTGCGCCATACCTCCAGGTCCGGCGTGAAGGCGAAACAATGCGGGCAGCTGTACTGAAAGAACTCGGTGACTTCGATCCGATCGCCCGTCTCGACGGGCTGCGGGTTCTGCAGGACGACGTAGTCGGTGCCGGCCACTGGCGTCCAGTCCTCCTGGGCGCGCGCGCGCAGCGGCACCAGCGCTGCGCAGCAGAGGCCGACGAGAACGTCACGGCGGGAGTTGAAAATGGGCATAAACCTACCTCGTGCTGTTGGAAATGCGGACAATCGGTTCAACGCTCGACGACGCGCGGCGGCTGACGCGATCGGCGATCACGGACCCTGAACGACCTGCGCCTCGATCCCATTTTCCGAGAGCGTACGGCGGATGCCGGACAGGTCATCGAGCCCACGGTACGGGCCGATTCGCACGCGGTACAGGACCGTGACCCCGTCCTGAGTCACCTGCGAGACCCTCGCATCCAGTCCTAGCAACGCCAGGCGCGCGCGCATCGAATCGGCATCCTGTGCGGACTTGAACGCGCCGACCTGCAACATCACGCGGCCGCTGTCGGCAGTGGCAGCCGCAGCCGGTGACGCGGCCGTGGCGACGGACGCACCGGCAGCTTTGCCCGTCGCAGGCGCAGGCGTCGGCGGCGCCTGGCCGGGCACCGCAGCTTTTCCCTGTCCCGAAGGCGCAGCGGGCGGCTCGGGAACAACGATGGTTTGCGACACGGCCTGGTTCGAGTACAGCGGCTTGTTCGGGTCGGGCAGCTGCCCGCCGGCGCCCGGGTTCACGTTCTCGGTAGGACGCTGGACCTTGTTGATGAACGGGACGGGCGAATTCGTGATGTACAGCGCCGCTCCGGCGGAAAGACCGATGCCGCAGACCAGTCCGGCCACGAAGCCGCCAACGGCGCGGTCAGACCAAGTCAGGGCAGGCATTGGCATGCGCATCACGCTGGTTTGGGGACGCTACATCCGTTCGGGGGCAGACACACCGATCAACCCCAGTCCATTTCTCAGCACCTGCCGCACCGCGAGCAGCAGCGCAAGGCGGGCGGACCGCAGGTCCGGGTCGTCGACGAGAATGCGTTCGGCATTGTAAAACCCGTGCAACTGCGCTGCGAGCTCCCGCAAATAAAACGCGACCTGGTGCGGTGCGAGTCCCTCGGCCGCTTCGCGCACGACGTCGGGAAAGTCGCTCAAGCACGCAAGCAGCGCCATCTCGCGCGCTGACGTCAGCGGCGCGAGGCCAACCTGAGCGCCGTCGTCCTCGTCGATCGCCGTCCCCTGAGCAGCCGCCTGCGCCAGCACCGAGCAGATGCGTGCGTGCGCGTACTGGACGTAATACACCGGGTTGTCCTCACTGCGCGACAATGCCAGGTCGATGTCGAACGCGAACTCGGTGTCGGCCTTGCGGGACACCAGGAAAAAGCGCGTCGCATCGCACCCGACCCAGTCGATCAGATCGCGCAGAGCAACGAAGGTTCCCGCGCGCTTGGACATCTTCACCTCCTGCCCGCCGCGCATCACGCGCACCATCTTGTGCAGCATCACCTCCGGGTAGCCGGGCGGAACGTCCAACCCCCGGGACCGCGCCGCAACCTGCAGGCCGGCACGCACGCGCGCAACCGTGCCATGGTGGTCGGACCCCTGAACGTTGATCGCGCGCGTAAAGCCCCGTTCGAGCTTCGTCACGTGGTAGGCCACGTCAGGGACGAAGTAGGTGAACGAGCCGTCGGCCTTGCGCACCACGCGGTCCTTGTCGTCGCCGCTGCCTTCGATCGCAGTCGTGCGCAACCACAGCGCTCCTTCGGATTCGTACGTCAGTCCGGACTGCAGCATCGCGCGCACCGCAGCGTCGACCCGGCCGTCGGCATACAGCGACGATTCCAGGTAAAAGTGGTCAAAGCGCACACCCAAAGCTTCCAGGTCCAAATCCTGCTCGTGCCGCAGGTACGCGACGGCGAAACGGCGGATCGCCTCCAGATCCTTCGGATCGCCCGCCGCTCTCACCGCCACGCCGTCGCGCGCCTGGACAGTTGCGCCGGCCAGGTACGCGCGCGCGATCTCGACGATGTACTCGCCGAGGTAGCCGACTTGGTCCGCCTCGGTCGGCTCACCGCGCAGTTCGCGAACGCGCGCCTGTACCGACGTCGCGAGTTGCTCGATCTGGGCGCCGCCATCGTTGTAGTAGAACTCGCGCGATACCTGCCAGCCGCGTGCCGCCAGAACGTTGGCCAGCGCGTCGCCCAGCGCCGCCTGGCGCGCGTGTCCGACGTGCAGCGGCCCGGTGGGATTGGCGGAGAGGAACTCGACCAGTGCTCCCCGCTGTGCACCTTCCCGGCCGCCACCGTAGCCGCTGCGTTCGCGCAGCACGGTGCGAGCCACTTCCTGTTTGGCGACTTCGCTCAGGCGCAGGTTGATAAAACCCGGCCCTGCAACCTCGACCGCTGCCAGTAGGCCAGTGCTGGCGGAAAGCTCGCGCAGGCGCGCTGCGATCGCCTCTGCGATCTTCCGCGGTGGCTGACCCAGTTCGCGTGCGAGTGCCAGCGCAACGGGGGTCGCAAGATCCCCGTGCTCCGGAAGCTTGGGTCGTTGCAGTTCGATGTGATCAGGCGCGGCGCGTACTGTGGCCAGCGCTTGGCGCACCAATTCCGCGATCGCCTGCCGCTGTTCGGCGAGCATGGATGACAAGTATGTGCGGCGGCCGGAGGCGGGAGTGTAACGGAGAGCGCGCCGCGCCATGCAGCGCCCGTTCCCGCGTCGGTGGCGCGGTTCCCCCCATCGCCCGAATGCATACTAGTG
>JAFAIM010000040.1 GCA_019236735.1 Burkholderiaceae bacterium | reverse complement strand
CCCCATGCCGTACGCATCCTCGCCCGCGCCTGGGTCCGCGTCATCTGGCGCGCTTGGCGTGACCGCAAAACCTATCAGCCCCAACTTCACCGCGGCGCCGCACACCTGCTCGCCGCCGCCGGAGGTTGACATAGGATGTCTCATCGGGAGGGCCCTTTGCGCAGATCCTGGAGGATCGTTCGCGCGGCATTCGCCCCGGGTGCGCCCATCACGCCGCCTCCGGGGTGCGTGCTGGATCCGCACATGTACAGAGCTGCGATCGGCGATCGGTACTGCGCGTAGCCTGGGACGGGGCGGTTAAAAAGCAGCTGGTCGAGCGTCAACTCGCCCTGGAAGATGTTGCCTTCGGTCAGGCCCACCTCGTTCTCGATGTCCCACGGCGTGCGGATCTCGGCGTGCAGAATCTTGTCGCGGAAACCCGGGCTATGTGCGGCGATGGCGTCGATGACGGTGTCTCCAAAAGCCTGCCTGCGCTCGGCGTTCCATTCGCCGTCCGCCAGTTTGTACGGCGCGTATTGGACGAACACCGACATGTAGTGCTTGCCCACCGGGGCCATCGTCGGGTCGATCAGCGACGGCAGCAGCATGTCGACGTATGGCTTGCGCGACCAGCGGCCCGCCTTCCAGTCGTCGTAGGCCCGCTCGAGCATGTCGATGCTTTCGGAGATGTGCATATCGCCGCGGATGCACGGCGCACCGGCGGGGAAGGCGGGAAACGAGGGCAAGCTGTCGAGCGCGATGTTCAGCTTTCCGGAGGAACCGCGAATCTTGAAGTTGCGAACGGCTTGCACGAACTCGCCGGGCAGCTCGGCGGCGTCGACCGTCTGCAGGAACGTTCGCTTGACATCCATGTTCGATATGACCGTGGTGGCGGAGATCTCCTCGCCACCGGCGAGCACGACGCCGCGGGCGCGGCCATTGCGCACGACGATTCGCTCGACGGGTGCAGCCGTGCGAACACTGCCTGCGCTGGCCTCCAGCGAAGCTCGCATCGCCTTCGTGACGGCTCCCATTCCGCCACGCGCGAAGCCCCACGCGCCGACCGAGTCGTCGATGTCGCCCATATAGTGGTGCAGCAGCACGTAGGCCGTTCCCGGCGATCGCGGCCCCAGCGCTGTGCCGATGATCGATGTGCCGGCCAGGTGCGCCTTGACGACTTCGCTTTCGAAATATTCGTCGAGGAAATCAGCGGCGCTCAATGTGTAAAAGCGCACCAGATCGGCCATTCGCGATTCGCCGAGCTGCGCGAAGTGCCGGGCCAGGTACGCGAGTTCGCCCAGGTCGCGCGGGCGCAGCGAAACGGGATCCGGCGGAGTTCGCATCAGCAGTGGCTTGATGAACTTGCACTGACGCATCACGTCGCGCGCGTAGCGTTCGTACGCTTCCGCATCGCGCCGCGAATGGCGCGCAATCTCGCGCCGCATCGCATCATGATCGGAATAGGTCGCGAAATGATTGCCGTTGCCCATCAGCGTGCCGCCGCCCTCGTATGGAATGACCTGCAAACCGTAACGAGGCAGCTCCAGATCGCGCATGATCTCGGGCCGCAGCAGGCTGCACACGTAGGAGCAGTTCGAGTACGTGAAATCGGGGTACAGCGACCGGCTCACTGCAGCGCCACCGACGAAGCCCTGGCGTTCGACCACCTGCACGCGCAGTCCGGCGCGCGCCAGGTAGCAGGCGGTGACAAGGCCGTTGTGGCCCGCTCCGACCACGATGGCGTCCCAGGGCTGGGTCACGTCCGGTTCACTCCCATCCGATTTGCAGCTATTGTACAGTCGTTTAATAAGATCATACCCCCACTACCTTTCTGTGGCAATTACCCGATACATTTTGTATTATCGTTCAATAAAAGCCGAAAGCGCCGGAGGCGGCCATGAAACGCGTCCCCGCCTGGCAGCCTGCGGCGGGAGCGCACGATGACCTACCCACTTTCCCCCGCGACACTCGAATGGCAGCGCAAGGTGCGCGCGTACGCGGAGCAGGAGCTGATCCCCTATGAGGATCATGCGGAGCTGAACGAAGGTCTGGTGCCGCCGCAGGTTGCAGCGCGGCAGAAAGCCATCGCGCTGCAGATCGGGCTGAGCCGCCTGGACGCGCCGGTCCGGCATGGCGGCCTGGGCTTGCCGATGCTCGACCAGGTGGTGATCTGGGAGCAGCTCGGGCGCGTGACCAACGCGCTGTGCTGGGCAACATCGGAGGCACACTCCTGGATGTTCGAGGCGTGCACCACGGAGCAGCTCGAGCGCTATATCCAGCCGATGATGAAAGGGGAGCGAACCGAGTGCTACGCGATCACCGAGGCGCAGGCCGGATCCGATCCGGGCGCGATTGCTACGGTCGCACGACGCGACGGCGACCAGTACGTGATCGAAGGGGAAAAGTGGTTCGTCACCAGCGCCAACAAAGCGGACTTCTTCATCCTTCAGGCGGTCGTGCCTGGGAACGACGGCGAAGCGCAGCACGCCTTGTTTTTCGTCGAAATCGACTCCCCAGGCGTTGTGATGATCGACAATCCGCTTTTTGGCCACACCTTCTCGTCGCACCATCCCACCTACCGCTTCCAAGGGGTTCGTGTGCCGGCCGGCAATCGCATTGGCACGGCAGCCGACGGCATGCGCTGGACGCATAGCTGGTTCCGGCGGGAACGCCTGATGATTGCCGCGCGCTGTTGCGGCGCTGCGGCCCGGCTGATCGAGATGGGAACGGAATTCGCGAAGGCGCGCGTGGTCGCAGGGCAGCCCATCGCACAGTTTCAGCTGATCCAGGCGATGCTCGCGGACAGCCTGACCGAATTGTGGGGCGCGCGCTTGATGACCTACGAGGCCGCCGCGATGCAAGACCGTGGCAAAGACCTGGCGGTCGTGCACACGCACTGCTCGATGGCCAAGCTGAACGCTTCGGAAATGGCCAACCGCGTGGCAGATCGGGTGGTGCAGATCCACGGCGGGCGTGGCTACATGCGGACAAACGCGGCACAGCGCTTCTATCGGGAGCTGAGGGTCGACCGGATCTGGGAGGGCACGAGCGAGATCCAGCGCCTCATCGTCGCCCGTAGCCTGATCAAGCGCGGCGTCGATGGGCTGATCGGCTGATGGCGACTGAACCGACCCGCGCGCACGGTCCCGCAGCAGCGGCCGGTCCTGCCGATTTCGTGCAGGTGATCGATCTGGCCAAGAAATTCGATGGCACCGCTGCGCTGGACCATGTGAGCTTGTCGATCCGTAAGAACGAGATGTTCGCGCTGCTCGGGAGCTCGGGCTGCGGCAAATCGACTTTGCTGCGCGTGATCGCCGGCCTGGAGGTGCCCGACTCGGGCCGGGTCGTGGTCGATGGGCAGGACATCACCGAGCTGCCCGCGTATCGGCGACCCGTCAACATGATGTTCCAGTCGTATGCGTTGTTTCCGCACATGACGGTCGAGGACAACGTCGCCTACGGCTTGAAGCGCGACGGCGTGGTCAAAGTCGAGATCCGGGAGCGAGTCGCTGCGGCGCTCGAGCTTGTCCAGATGGCACCGCTCGCACGTCGCCGGCCGCACCAGCTTTCGGGTGGCCAGCAGCAGAGAGTGGCGCTTGCGCGCAGCTTGGTCAAGCGGCCCAAGCTGCTGCTGCTGGATGAGCCGATGTCCGCGCTGGACCGGAAGATCCGCCAGCAGACGCAGTTCGAGCTCGGCAACATCCTGTACTCCGTCGGCGTGACCTGCATCATGGTCACACACGACCAGGAGGAGGCCATGACGATGGCCGACCGCCTCGCGGTGATGGACGCAGGGCGAATCCTGCAGGTCGGCACCCCCGGCGAGGTGTACGAGTCGCCGACCTGCCGCTTCGCGGCCGAGTTCATCGGATCGACCAACCTCTTTGCCGGCGTGCTCGCCGGCGACGAGTCGCGCCTGTTCGCGTGCACGGACTTGCCAGTGCCGCTGCAGGTGCCCAATCCGATGAATGCGCGCAAGGGGCTGCGAGTGCAAATCTCGGTGCGACCCGAGCGAATCGCAATGTCGTTTCAGCCCGCTACGCAGGACAGCAACTGGGCTGTCGGGACCATCGAGCAGTACGCGTATGTCGGCAGCTACACGCTGTTCTACGTGCGCCTTGCGGGCGGCCGCCTGATGGTCGTCGATGTCTCGCGAATGGCCGTGCGGGCGATGGAGCGGGCGCCGGATTACGGCGACACGGTGTTCCTGAGCTGGGGCTCCGATTGCACGGTGGTGCTCGAAAAATGATCGCCTCGCGCTTTCCCCTGACACTGCGTTCGTGGCTGCCGTCGGGCAGAACCTTGGTGATCGCCGTCCCGTTCGCCTTCCTGTTGATCTTCTTCATGGTGCCGTTCGCCGTCGTGCTCAAGATCAGCTTCGCCGACGTGCGGATGGGCATTCCGCCGGTGACGCCGATCGCCGAACTGCAGGATGGCGTGTTGCGGATCACTATGGATCTGGGCCACTACGCCAAGCTGGTGCGCGATCAGCTCTATTTGGGCACCTATGCGTTTTCGATCGAGATCGCGGCGCTGACAACCCTGATTTGTCTACTGATCGGCTACCCGGCCTGCTATCTGATCGCTCGCGCGCCTCCGTCTCGGCGCAACCTGTTGCTGATGGCAGTGTTGCTGCCGTTTTGGACCAGCTACCTGATCCGCGTGTACGCATGGATCGGCCTGCTGAAGAACGACGGCCTGATCAACAGCTTTCTGCTCGGCGCGCGCATCCTGACCGAGCCCGTGCGCCTGTATCACAGCAACTGGGGACTGCTGATCGGCATGGTCTACAACTATCTGCCGTATCTGATGCTCCCGCTGTACGCACACCTGGTGAAGCTGGACACCACGCTGCTGTAGGCGGCGAACGACCTGGGCGCACGCCCGCTGGAGGCATTTTTTTCGATCACGTTGCCGATGTCCCGGCGAGGCATCACCGCTGCCTGCCTGCTGGTGTTCCTCCCGGCGATAGGCGAATTCGTGATCCCGGAGATCCTGGGCGGGTCCAATTCGCTGATGATCGGCCGCGTGATGTGGGACGACTTCTTCGTCAGCACCGACTGGCCGTCCGCAGCTGCGACCACCGGTGCGATGGTTTTGCTGCTGCTGCTGCCGATTGCCTGGTTCCAACGCATCCAGCGACGCGAGATGGAGGCCGTATGAAGAGCGCAGCAAAGCGGCTGGGCAATGCGTATCTGGGCCTGGTGTTCCTGTTCCTGTACGTGCCGACGGCCAGCGTCGTGGTGTATTCGTTCAACGAGTCGCAACTGGTCAACATCTGGAGCGGCTTTTCCGTGAAGTGGTATCGCGCGCTCGCCACCGACAGCGAGGTGCTCGATGCCGCATGGGCGAGCCTGAAGATCGCGGTGGCAACCGCCTGCGCCGCGGTGTTCGTCGGTACCTGGGCCGGATTCGTGCTGAACCGGTACCGCCGGTTCCGGGGACTGACGCTGTACACGGCGATGATCAACGCGCCGCTCGTGATCCCCGAGGTGATTCAGGGTATGTCGCTGCTGCTGCTGTTCGTGGCGCTGGAGGAAGCGACCGGTTGGCCGCAGCGCGGAATGTTCACGATCTGGATCGGGCACACGATGCTGTGCGTGTCCTATGTCGCGATCACGGTGCAATCGCGCTTGGCGTGCCTGGACGAGTCACTCCACGAAGCTGCACAGATCCTGGGCGCCACGCCGCTGCGCGTGTTCTTCGACATCACGCTGCCACTGATCGCGCAGGCGCTGGTATCGGGCTGGCTGCTGTCGTTCACGATTTCGATCGACGACGTTTTGATGACGGCGTTCCTGCAGGGGCCCGACTCGACGCTGCTGCCGATCGTCGTGTTTTCAAGGGCGCGACTGGGCCTGAACCCGGAGATCAACGCGCTCGGCACACTGTTCATCGTGGTGGTAACGGTGGGAGTACTCGCTGGCAACCACTGGATGTTGCGCCAGCAACGCTTGCGCGACCGCGAAATGTCGATGGCCCGACAGCAGGCCAGCGATCCGACCTGGAGTCCCCAATGATCCCTACCAACGATATCGGCCGCATCCGCGCCGACGATAACTCCCGCTGGTTCCACCCCTGGGAATACCTCCCCGATGTCGGCCGCGCCGACCGCACGATCGTCAGCCGCGGCGACGGCATCTACGTGTATGACGAACAGGGCAAGCGTCTGATCGACGGCCCGGGCGGAATGTGGTGCGTGCAGATCGGATACAACCGCCCGGAAATGGCGCGTGCGATCGCCGATCAGGTCGTTCGTCTGCCCTATATGAATCCGTTTTCGCTGACCAGCGCGCCACCCGCGCGGCTGGCCGCTTGGTTGGCGCAGATGGCGCCGGGGGATTTGAAACACGTGTTCTTCACGACCGGGGGCTCGACTGCGGTCGACACGGCGCTGCGCTTCGTGCACTTCACCAACAACCTGAAGGAGCGGCGCGGCAAAAAGCACATCATTTCTCGCGCGCTCGCATACCACGGCAGCACCTATCTGGGCGCGATGATCACCGGCAAGGACCGCGAAAAGAACTGGTTCGACGTCACCTCGCCGTTCGTGCACCTGCTGCCGCACGTGAACCCGGCGCGCCGGCCGGCTGGGATGAGCGTGCAGGCATTTTGCGACGAGAAGGTCGCGGACCTCGAGAAGAAGATTCTGGAGATCGGCCCGGAGCGGGTCGCCGCGTTCATCGCCGAGCCGATCCAGGCCTCGGGCGGAGTCATCGTTCCGCCCGAGGGTTATCTGCGCCGATGCCACGAAGTGTGCCGGCGGCACGACGTAATCTTCATCGCAGACGAAGTCGTGACGGCATTCGGGCGCTTGGGCCATTGGTTCGCGTCGAAGGACGTGTTCGGCATCGAGCCGGACATCGCGATTTGCGCCAAAGGCCTGACCTCGGGTTATCTGCCGCTGGGCGCCTGCCTGATCTCCGAGCGGCTGTTTCGGGAGGTAAGCGGTGCCAACGCGCGCGGCGCGAGCTTCGGTCACGGCTTTTCCTATTCAGGGCATCCGGTCAGCTGTGCGGCGGCGCTCGAGAACATCGACATCATCGAGCGCGAGGGAATTTTGGAGCACGTACGCGAGGTCGCTCCGCACTTCCAGCGGCGCATGCACGAGTTGCGGGACATTCCGATGGTATTCGATACGCGCGGGATGGGACTGGTCGGCTGCGTCGAGTGCACCGTGACCAACCGGTCCGGCGCCGACGCCGACGACGAGCGGCTGCTTGCGATCGATACCGACCTGGGCAATCGAGTCGACCGCCATTGTCATGAGCTCGGGCTTATGGTGCGGCCGCTGGTGAATCAGTGCGTGTTCTCGCCCCCGCTGATCATCACCCACGAGCAGATCGACCGGATGTTCGACATCCTGCGCGAGGCCATCGTGCGGACGGCCCGCGATATCGAGCGCGAGCTGGGGGTGCGTACGGCGTGAATGCGCCCGCAACTCTGACCGACCGCATCGAGCGCCTGCGGCGCCTGCTCAATCCGAGGAGCGTCGCGGTTGCCGGAGGCGAGGTGGCCGCCGAGGTGATTCGGCAGTGCCGGGCGGTCGGCTACGCGGGCGAAGTCTGGGCCATCAATCCGCACCGAACGCGGATCGAAGGCGTTCCGAGCTTCCCGAATGTCGACGCGCTACCGGCAGCGCCCGACGCCGCCTTCATCGGCGTCCGACGCGATGAGACGATCAAGCTAGTGGCGTCGCTCGCCAGGCGCGGGGCGGGTGGGGCCGTGTGCTATGCGTCCGGCTTTGCCGAAGCCGGCGGCGATGGAATCGCGCTGCAGCGATCGCTGGTGGCCGCCGCTGCTGACATGGCTCTGCTCGGCCCGAATTGCTACGGGGCCATCAACTACCTGGACGGATGCGCATTGTGGCCGGATCGCCAGGGAGGTCGCAGAGTCGAGCGAGGGGTCGCGATCCTGACGCAGAGTGGCAACATCGCGCTTAACCTGAGCATGCAGCGCCACAACCTTCCGATCGCGTACCTGCTCGCGATCGGCAATTGCGCCGTTTCCGACGTTCATGACTGCATCGCCGCGCTGCTGCGCGATGCGCGCGTGACCGCGATCGGGCTGCACTTGGAGGGCTTGAACGATATCGCCGCGTTTGACCGCGTCGCGCGCGCAGCCCTCGCCAAGGGCGTCGGGGTCGTCGCGTTAAAGGCGGGCGCGTCCGAACTGGGAGCCGAGCTCACGGCGAGCCATACGAGCTCCTTGTCCGGGCCACAGGAACTGTACGCCGCTCTGTTCGATCGCGTCGGGGTCGCGCGAGTGTCGGACCTGGCCGAACTGCTGGAGACGCTCAAGCTGCTGCACGTGTGCGGAGTGCTGGCCGGAGCGCGGGTGGGGTCGCTGAGCTGCTCAGGTGGCGACGCGTCGCTGATGGCGGACATCGGGCAAACGCATGGACTCCAGTTCCCACGCCTCGATCCGCCCGTTGCCGCCAAACTCGCTTCGCTGCTCGGCCCCCGCGTCCCCTTGTGCAATCCTCTCGATTACCAGACCTACATTTGGGGCGATTGCGACACGATGACCGCCTGCTTCGCCGCGATGATGGGTGCCGGCATCGACGTATGCGCACTCGTGCTGGATTTTCCACACGCGCAGGAGAAGGTTGCGGAAGGATGGCGCGAAGCCCTCGATGCGTTCCTGGCGGCACACCGTCGAGCGCGGGTTCCGGCGCTCGTCGTCAGTTCGATGCCGGAGTTGATGCCGGCGCCGGTCGCCGAGCGCATCGCTGCAGCCGGCGTCGCGCCGATGCAAGGCTTGCGTGAGACGGCAGTTGCGATCGCCGCGGCGGCGAGGATCGGGGCCCGACGAAGCGCGCCAGAGGCGGCCGGGCTTCCCGGCCGGCTTCTAATGCCGCGGGCCTCGACCGAAATGCTGGACGAATTGGCGGCCAAGGAGGCACTACGGCGATTCGGCGTGCGTGTTCCGGCGGGCGGTCCGGCTCGCGACGCGGACGAAGCGGTTGCGGTGGCCGAGACGGTCGGTTATCCGGTCGTCGTCAAAGCTCTGTCGGCAGAACTGGCACACAAGAGCGATGTGGGCGCGGTGAGGCTCAATCTGACCGGCGCCACTCAAGTGCGTGAGGCGGTCGCCGCGTTGAGTGCCCGATTCGCGAACGTACTGGTCGAGAAGATGATATCCGGCGCATTGCTCGAACTGATCGTCGGCGTGACGCGCAATGAGCAGTTCGGCCTGGCACTAACGATCGGCGCCGGCGGCATATGGGTGGAGTTGCTATCCGACGCCGCAACGCTTCTGTTGCCGGCCACTCGCGCCGATATCGAGCGCGCCCTGCGCGGCCTGCGATGCTTCGCGCTGCTCGACGGTTACCGAGGGCGGCCGCGAGCCGATCTGCCGGCAGTAGTCGATGCCATCGCTGCCGTCGCCGCCTTTGCCGAAGCGAATGCTGACCGTCTCGTCGAGTTGGATGTCAATCCGTTGATCGCCACACCACAGGGCGCCACTGCAGT
The DNA here is from genome assembly GCA_019236735.1 of Burkholderiaceae bacterium. Lineage (GTDB taxonomy): Bacteria > Pseudomonadota > Gammaproteobacteria > Burkholderiales > Burkholderiaceae_F > VBCK01. The sequence continues at coordinate 5,651 of JAFAIM010000040.1, read as the reverse complement.
CGACGCGCTGGTCCGCTGGTTCGTGTAGCCGCAGAGACCGATCGCCGATCGCCGATCGAATCGACGTCGTCAGGCGAACACGCGCGTGACCAGATCCATGCAGGCCGCCTCTGCGTCCTTAGGCGTGAAACCTTCCGGGTCCAGGCACCACTGCAGCCACAGGCCGTCCATCAGCGCGCTGAGCGAGATCGCAGCGCGGCGCGAATCGACCGGCTTGCCGCGCTTGCGGGCGATTTCATCGAAGGTCCGCTGGTAGGCGTCGCGGTCCTGTTTGTAGAGCTCGCGATTGAGCTTCTTCAGGCCCGCCGATTTGCCGATCACGCTCCAGAAGCCGATCCAGATTCCTAGGTGGTCCTGCTTGAACACTCCCGGACCGAAGTTCACGCGCACCATCGCGCGCAACTTCTCTTCGGGGTCGCGATCGGCTTCCAACAGCAGGTCGCGCGTCTGCAACGTCCACTCCTCGCACAAGTCGCGGTAAGCCTGCCGGATCAGTTCCTCCTTGGTGCCGAAGTGATGGTTGATCAGCCCGCGCGATACCTGCGCCTCCGCGCAGATTCTTCCGATCGTCGCACCGGCGTAACCGTACTTGGCAATCGACCGCATCGCGGCCTGGATGATCGACTTGCGTCGAACCTCCGGGGCCTCGCGGCTATGGTGCTCGCGCCGAGGAGGCTGCAAGCCGGCTCGCCGGTGGTTCACGACCGCCCGGCCTTGAACTGCAGCCACAGCCTGGTGATCCGATGTAAAAGGGCGGGCTCGATCGGCGCGAAGACGAATGCGTCTTTCGTCGTTTCGGGAGGTGGAAAGATCGCCGGATCGGACGTCAATTCGGGGCTCAGTTGCTTGCGTGCCGCGGGAACGGCGGTAGGGTAGGTGATCGCGTTTGTGACGTCGGCCGCCACCTCGACGTCGATCATGTGGTTGATCCACTTGTACGCATTCTCCTTGTCGGCGGCATCCTTGGGGATCCCCATCATCGTAAACCACAGGCCCGTTTGCCCCTTCGGCGCAACGTAGACGATCTCGAAGTTTTTGTGTGCCTGCCGGATGCGACGCCGGATCACACCGACATCGCCCGACCAGCCCATCGCAATGCAGACGTCGCCGCCGGCCATGTCGCCGAGATATGTCGAGCTGAACTGGTCGATGTACGGCCGGACCTTGAGCAGCAGCTTGTAGGCATCCTCGTAGTCCGGAGCGTTCTTGCTGTTCGGATCCCGTCCCAGGTACGCCAGCACGATCGGGAAGACGTCGCTGGGTGAATCGATCATCGAGATGCCGCAGCGGTGCAGCTTACTGGCAAGCTGCGGCTGGAGGATCAAATCCCAGCTATCGAAACGCGCGTCTTTTCCCAGCGCCTCGCGGGCGCGAGTGGCGTTGATGATCATCCCGTCGGTTCCCCAAACGTAAGGAACGCCAAAGCGGTTTCCCGGGTCCTGCTCGGCGATCTTTTTCATCAGGACCGCATCGAGGTTGCCGCGGTTCGGGATCCTGGACCAGTCCAGTTCCTGGTAGACACCGGCGCCGATCTGCTGCGAAAAGTAGGTGGACGACGGATAGACGACGTCGTAGCCGGAGTGGCCGCTCAGCAGCTTCGCCTGCAGTGTGTCGTCGCTGTCGAGGATGGCCGTGTGCAATTCGATTTGTTCGATCTGGGTGAACCGCGCGACGTTCTGTGCATTCGGCAGATAGTCGGACCAGATCAGGATATTCAGCTCACCCCGCGCGCATGCCGTGCTGCACGCCGACACGAATGCGACTGCACAGGTGAGCCGGGCTGCGGTGCGGGAATTCATGCGGTTGCCGACCCTCGATCGTATGACGCGCCTGCGGCCCGGGACACCGGTCGTCCCGCTTTGCTTCGCGAACCATACAAGTAAACGAGCATTCAATCAATTCAGGATGCCCGGTTTGGGTACCGCGAGCGCGTGTTGCGGCGCGGCGGCGTTCCTGCGGAAAACGCACAGAAGGGGCTTGCGAAAGACCACAAAAGCGGGGAAACTGTTAAACATACGTTCAATAGAGAATCGACGCAGAGAGGGAGGGTTCCGTGGACGGTTCCAGGGACTCGGCGGCGGGCGTTCGCGTTGCCTGCACGCTGGCGGCAAAGGTGGATCGGTTCCGAACCCTGCTGATCTCGCTGCTGATCGCGGCGCTACCGGTGAACTTGGCGGTCGCGCAGTCGGCCGCAGCTCCAGGGTCGGGCGCGGTTGCGGACGCGACGGCGGGCAGCCCCGCGGCTGCGGCGCAGCCTGCCGCCGACGGAGCAGCGCCGCCAGCGGCGCAAGGCGCGCAGGGCCCTCAGGGGAGCTCACAACTGGAAGAGATCGTGGTCACCGCGACGCGTCGCTCCGAGCTGCTCAGCAAAGTGCCGATCAGCATCAGCGCTTACACGCAGGAATCGCTCGACGCCAGGGGCGTGAAGGACTTCGAGGACCTGGTCCGATACACGCCAGGAGTCACGCTGGACGCCAACGGCACCAACAACATCTCAATCCGAGGTATCTCCTCGTCGGCGGGCGCGGGAACGACCGGTATCTACATCGACGACACGCCGATTCAGATGCGTTCGCTGAGTTTCTATTCGGACGACGCGCTGCCGAAGACCTTCGACCTGGAGCGGGTCGAGGTCCTGCGCGGCCCGCAAGGAACGCTGTTCGGCGCCGGCGCCGAGGGCGGCGCCGTACGCTACATCATGACGCAGCCGAGCGTGAATCGGACCAGCACGTATGCGCGCACGGAGCTTTCGTTCACGCAGGGCGGCGCGCCGAGCTACGAAGCCGGCGTCGCATACGGCGCGCCGGTGATCGCCGACGAACTAGGCGTGCGCGGCAGCATCTGGTACCGGCGCGACGGCGGCTGGATCGATCGCGTCAACCCCTTCACTTTCCAGACGGACCAGGAGAACGCCAACTACTCGAAGGACGTGGTCGCCCGCCTTGCTGCCAAATGGAAGATCCAGGATCGCGTGACGATCACGCCGTCCGTCTTGTACCAGGACCGGGAGGTCAACGACATCACGGCCTACTGGTCGGTGCTGTCCAACCCAGGTTCGAATTCCTACAAGCTCGGAGACCCGGAACGCCTGCCGGAGCCTGATCACTACGTCCTACCCGCGCTGAAGGCGGAGGCTGACCTGGGCGGTGTGTCGCTGTTCTCCAATACCTCGTATTTCTCTCGCAAGGATCAGAGCGGGTACAGCGGCACCAACTACAACCTGAGCTACTTCCAGCAGTTCAACTTCGGCGGCAACCCGCTCACCGGCAATCCGATGCCGCTGGTGGTTCCTTACCCGCTGATCGACGGCAACGGCCTGCATCTGCCGGCCATCGCTCAAAATTACCGCGCACCGGCGACCGTGACCAACGTCCTGCAATCCTTCACGCAGGAGCTGCGCCTGCAGTCGGACGATCCCAACGCGAAATTTATCTGGACTGCGGGTCTTTTCTACTCGGTGAACCGGCAGACCAGCATCGAAGAGATCCACGACCCGATGCTCAACACGCTGTTGCCGGTGCTGTTCGGCCCTGGAAACAACGCAGTGACCACATTCGGCGAGGACATCCTCGCCAACGGCGACTCGTTCTACAGTCGGAACTTCAGCCGCGATCGGCAGCTTGCGCTGTACGGCGACGCAACGTACGCGCTGACCAGCAAGTGGAAGGCGACCGCCGGCGTACGCCTGTCGAAGACCGACCTCGACTTCGACAATGTTGGGGACGGTCCGCAGAATTTCGGCCCCAGCGGCGGAGGCGGCGATCAGCACGAAAAGCCCGTGACGCCGAAGGTTTCTCTGACCTATCAGGCCGACACGAACAACATGTTCTACTCCAGCTATGCAAGGGGCTTCCGGATCGGCGGCGCCAACGCTCCGCTTCCGGCTGGAGCCTGCAATACGGATCTGGCCAACCTCGGGTTGACGACGGCTCCGAATTCATACGACTCGGATTCGGTCAACAGCTACGAACTGGGCGCCAAGAACAAGCTCGGCGATCGACTGCGAATCGCCTCGAGCGTTTACTACATCACGTGGCAGCACATCCAGGAGATCATCTATCTGCCGATCTGCGGCTTTCAGTTCACTGCCAATTCCGGTGATGCTAGGAGCAAAGGCGGCGATATTCAGCTGGAATTCGTTCCCAGCGCTTCGCTCAGCTTCGACCTTGCGATCGGCTATACGAGCGCGAAGTACACGACCGACGCCGGCAACCCGGGAGGCCTGACTGCCGCCGCCGGAGACGCGATCGAGGGGGCCGCTTTGAGCCCGCCTCCGCCGTGGACGGTGGCGCTGGGCGCACAATACAACTTCGTCGCAGTCGACCACAAGGCCTTCGTGCGCCTCGATTACCAGTTCCAGGCGCGCAACACGGCGCTTGCACCGAACGAAGACCCGCGCGCGGCGGGGGTTTTCGATCCGCTCGCCTACACGCCGAGCCCCCTGAACTTCGTCTCGATTCGAGGCGGTGCGACGATCGACCGGTGGGATGTGTCGCTGTTCGTCGACAACCTGTTCGACGCGCATCCGCAATACGCCCCTTCCAACGATCCGCACACCGGGGTCGATCCGTTCAACCCCAATCCGCCCTCGGCGCTGATCCGCGCGTACACGCTGCGGCCGCGCACGATCGGCATTACTGCGTCGTTCCGGATGTAGCTCCGCGCGCATGCTCCAGGTGCGCGCAGTCGACCGGACCCGGCTTCGGGAATTCATCGAGGCGGAGCAGGCTCGGTACCGGGCGGCGCGTCCGCGATCGGAAGCCCTCCGGACCAGCGGCCCGGACGATCCGTACTACGCTGGAACGCCGATGCACTGGATGCTCGACTGGCCGGTGCCGTTCCTTCCGGTCGTGTCGGAGGCGCGCGGGGCCTGGCTCACGGATGTCGATGGAAACCGGCTCGCGGATTTCTGTCTGGGCGATACCGGGTCGATGTTCGGACATTCACCGGAACCGGTTGTTCGCGCCGTGCACGCGCAGGCCGCTCGTGGCCTGACCTACATGCTGCCCGGCGAAGCGGCGTCGGCGGTGGGACGCCTGCTGCGAGACCACTTCGGCCTGCCCCACTGGCAGATCGCCACTACGGCATCGGACGCGAACCGTTTTGCCCTGCGTCTGTCGCGCGCGGTCACAAAGCGCGCGCGCATTTTGGTCATCAACGGTTGCTACCACGGAGCGGTCGACGAAACCTTTGTTTCGCTGCAGGGTGGACGCGCTGCAAACGAGCAGGGCCTGATCGGACAGTTCGTCGACCAAGCGGCGAATACCAAGGTCGTGGAATTCAACGACGTCGAATCTCTGGAAAGCGCACTCGCGGACCAGGACGTCGCATGCGTCATCACCGAGCCGGTGCTGACGAACTGCTCAATGGTGCTGCCCGAGCCCGGCTACCACGATGCGTTGCGCCGCCTGACGCGCGCAACGGGAACCCTGCTGCTGATCGACGAGACGCACACAATCTCGACCGGGCCCGGCGGTTACACGCGGCAGTACCGGCTCGATCCCGATCTGTTCGTCCTCGGAAAACCGATCGCCGGCGGAGTTCCTGCCAGCGCCTGGGGATTCACCGACGCGGTCGCCAGCGCGTGGGACCGCATCCGCGCCGAGAAGCCGCCTGGGCATTCAGGCCTCGGAACGACGCTGTCGGCCAAC
>JAFAIM010000036.1 GCA_019236735.1 Burkholderiaceae bacterium | reverse complement strand
GGCGTCGCGACCCTTGCCGGTCGGTACAGATGGAGCTGGGGAGTCAGCCAAGCCTCTTGAAGCGAACCGACTCGATGGAGGCGCTTATCGTCCCAAGTGCACGCGTCGTCATCAAACCACATCGGTATGAACTCGCCATCGAGCGATGAGACGGGCTCGAGCTCACAAATGTCCTGCATCGAAAATCACCCTCGGTTCGCCAGAAGCGTACGTAATCCTTTCATCCACATAGCTCCCCTGGCCACGGGCACTTACATCCTCTCTGACATTGTCTCTCGTTTGCTTTCGACATCGTTCTGGAAGATCGTCAATCATGGAGTACTTCAGCTCCGAAATTCACGCCGAGCGGGCAGCTCTCGAGTTGCTGCGCGGTGCTAGACTGCTGGCCATGAACGCTCGCGTTGACCACATCTTGGCTGAGGCACTCGCTCTAGCCGTCGAGGAGCGGTCGGCGCTAGTTATCGCCTTGCTCGAAAGCCTCGAATCCAGCGAGGATCCCGAGATCTCCGACGCGTGGCGCGAGGAGATCCACCGTCGCCGCATCGCGCTTCGCACCGGAGCCACGCGGCCGGTTCCCTGGAGCGAGGCAAGAAGCCGCCTGCATTCGCTTTGAGGCGGTTCGCGGTCTCGGTCTTGCCCGAGGCGGAAGCCGATATCCGCGAGGCCTTTCTGTGGTATCGAGAGCGAAGCCCGCTCGCGGCCGACGGATTCAGATCCGAGGTTTCCGAAGCGATCGATGACCTCGCCGAAAGTGCTGGCGTCTGGCCCCGTGACGAGGATGATGTGTATCGACGCGTCCTGAGGCGCTTCCCGTACACGATCCATTACGAACTCGCCGAATCGGTGGTCAACGTGTTGGCGGTGGCACATCACAGTCGGCGGCCGGGCTTTTGGCGAGATCGTTAGCGGACATTGCCAAGCGCCCGCAATTGGCCCGATTGCCGACGTTACGATTACCGGGGAAGGCGCTCGGTCGGCCAACCGGAATTGGTGGATAGTGCACATTGCAGCCCACCTCACTCAAGCGACCGGGAGGCCAGTCGTACCGGAGCAATCACGCGAGCAAAGTCCCCTGGCTGACCATCACACTGCTGCCGCCCACCTGCACCTGCGTCACACGCTCGCCATCGCGATCGATCGTCACATCGAGGCGGCTTGGCCGCCCGATCTCCTGACCCTGCAGCAGCGTGTAGTGGGAGCGGCGCGCCGCCTGCGGCGCGTAATGGGCGAGCCACCCCGCGAAAGCCGCTGCCGCCGATCCGGTCGCCGGATCTTCCGGCACGCCGGCGTCGGGAGCGAACATCCGAACGCGCCAGGCCGCTCCCGCCTGTGCGACCGGGTAGACATGTTTGGATTCCCAGGCTGCCAGCGTGCTGGACCACACGGCAATGTCCAGCCGGCACCGTTCGAGCGCTGCGACCGACGAAACCGGCACCACGAGGAAACCCATCCCGCACGACCAGGATTCGGCCGAATCGAGCACCTCCAACGGCGCCAGTCCCAGCATCGCCGCCAGGGCGTCGCGCGGCGGCGCCGGTGGCCCGGCTTGCGGCAGGGTCGGGGCGGCGAAAACGCAACGGCGGATTTGCGTGCCGTCCCGCTCGACGCTGATCGAGACCGGGCCGACACCTTCTTCCAGCACGATCCGTTCCGCGCCGGCCAGCGCCGGCCGGCAGGTAGCCAGCACAAATGCAGTGCCGATCGTCGGGTGTCCGGCGAAGCGAAGCTCGCGCGCCGGGGTGAAGATTCGCGCCCGCGCGGTATGGGCCGGACTCGAAGGCGGCAGCACAAAGACCGTCTCCGAGTAGTTGAATTCACGCGCGATCGCCTGCATCTGATCGGCGGGCAGATCGTCGGCCTCCAGCACGACGGCGAGCTGGTTGCCGCCGAAACGCCGGTCGGTGAACACATCGCATGTGCAGAAGGAATAGCTTCGCGGTACGGGCATGGTTTCGGAGTCTCGCAATCTCGGAATAGCAGTGGGGTCGCGACAGGATACCAAGCCCGCTGCCGGTACCGTCTACAATCCCCGCGCCTGCGCGCGGACGGATAAGGGGTGCTCGTGATGAAGGAGACGCTGGGATTCCAGGCCGAGGTCAAGCAGCTGCTGAAGCTGATGATCCATTCGCTGTACAGCAACCGCGAGATCTTCCTGCGCGAGCTGATCAGCAACGCCTCCGACGCCTGCGACCGCCTGCGGTTCGAAGCGATTGGAACGCCCGAGCTGCTGCAAGCCGGCGACGAGCTCTCGATCCTGGTCGACTATGACAAGCATGGCAAGACGATCACCGTTTCCGACAACGGCATCGGGATGAGCCGCGAGGAGATCGTGATGAACCTCGGCACGATCGCCCGCAGCGGGACTCGCGAGTTCTTCGACAGACTCACCGGCGACCAGCAGAAAGACGCTCAGCTGATTGGCCAGTTCGGCGTGGGGTTCTACTCGGCGTTCATCGTTGCTGACCGCCTCACCGTGATTTCGCGACGAGCCGGCCTATCGGCCGCGGAAGCGGTGCGCTGGGAATCGGACGGCGCCGGAGAATTTACGCTGGAGTCGGCCGAGCGCGCACAACGCGGCACCGACGTGATCCTGCACCTGAAGTCCGAGGATACTGAGCTGTTGTCGTCCTGGCAGCTGCGCTCGATCCTGGTCAAGTATTCCGACCACATCAGCACACCGGTCCGAATGCCGAAGGAGCATTGGGACAAGGACAAAAGCGAGTACCGCCGCACCGGCGAGCTGGAGACGGTGAACCAGGCCTCCGCGCTTTGGGCGCGACCCAAGTCGGACATCACCGAGCAGCAGTATCGCGACTTCTACAAGCACCTGTCGCACGATTTCGGTGAGGCGCTCGCCTGGACCCACCACCGGGTCGAGGGACGCAACGAATACATCCAGCTGCTGTACCTGCCGGCGCAGGCGCCATTCGATCTATGGGATCGGCGGCACCAGAGGGGTTTGAAGCTGTACGTTCGACGCGTGTTCATCATGGACGACGCCGAGCAGCTTTTGCCGGCGTATCTGCGCTTCGTGAGCGGCGTGGTGGATTCGAACGATCTGCCGCTGAACGTCTCGCGCGAATTGCTGCAAGAAAGCCGCGACGTACGGATGATCCGCGAGGGCAGCACCAAGCGGATCCTGGCACTGCTGGAAGACCTCGCCGAAAACCGCAAAGACGACTATGCGAAGTTCTGGGCCGAGTTCGGTTCCGTGTTGAAGGAGGGTGCGGGTGAGGATCCCGCCAATCGCGAGCGAATCGCTCGTCTGTTGCGCTTCCGCAGCACGAGCGAGGCCGGCGTCGCCGCGCCGGCCGTGTCGCTGGCGGAGTACGTCGCCCGCATGGTGCCGGCGCAAAAGAACATCTACTTCCTGACTGCCGACTCGGTGGAAGCGGCGCACGGCAGCCCTCACTTGGAAATCTTTCGCAAGAAGGGCGTCGAGGTGCTGCTGCTGACCGACCGCGTCGATGAATGGATGATCGGCTTCCTGACGGAATTCGAGGGAAAACCGCTGCAATCGGTCGCCAAGGGTGAACTGGACCTGGGAGCCTTGGCCGACGCACAGGAAACGGACGAACGGCATAAGGTCGAGACCGAGTTCCAGCCGCTGCTCGAGCGCGTGAAGCAGGCGCTCGGCGAACGGGTTACGCGGGTGCGCTTGAGCGCTCGGCTGACCGAATCGCCCGCCTGCATCGTCGTCGACAAGGATCAGGTCAGCTCGCATCTGCAGCGGCTGCTGAAAGCGGCTGGGCAGAGCACGCCTGCGCCTGCTCCGATCCTGGAGCTCAACGCGGACCATCCGCTCGTGCGGCGGTTGCGCACCGACGACTCGAGTCTGGAGCAGTGGGCGAACCTGCTGCTGGAGCAGGCGGTACTGGCTGACGGCGGGCAGCTCGACGATCCGGCTGCGCACGTGCGTCGGGTCAACGGACTGCTGTTGGGCCGGCTCAAAGCGTAGTGACAGGTCGCACGGGGAGCTGGAGCCGGAGCCAATATGTCGAACCGGTCCGCTTCACCTCGACGTACCGGCGCGGTGCGCAGCGCCACACGCCGCTGCAAAGGCTTTGCCCCCGTAATCGACGAGCACGTGCGCGTGCTGGTGCTGGGAAGCTTCCCCAGCTCGACCTCGCTCGCTGCGCATCAGTACTACGGCCACGCGCGCAATCAGTTCTGGCGCATTCTGGGCGCGATCCTGGGGGAGCCTTTGCAAGACCTCGAATACGGGGAGCGGCTGCGGTGCGTGCTGGCGCATCGGGTCGGTATCTGGGATGTCTACGCCGACTGTCGGCGAAGCGGCAGCCTGGACTCGCAAATTCATGCGCCGCGGCCGAACGACCTGGGTTTGCTGGCGCAACTGGCCCCGGGGCTGCGCGCCGTCGCCTGCAATGGACAGGCCGCCGGGCGGGTGCGGCGGAGCGTCCTCGAACTGGGCTATGCCTGCGAGGTGCTGCCTTCGACCAGCCCGGCGCATGCTGCCCGCCGCATTGAGGACAAGCTGGCCGTGTGGCAGGCCTTTTTTCGCGTTTGGTGCTGACGCCCGCTGGGTTTAAGCTGGAACGACCGAGCTTCCGTCGATCGGCCGCCGCGATCGAACGCCGTCAGAATGATTGAGGAATCGCAGGACCGAACGCCAAAGGGGAAGCAATCCTCCGCTGTCTCGCGGCGGGCTCGCTACAAGGGCTTGTTCGACGATTGCTGGGGCGGAGTTCGCGCCGCCGTTGAAAACAAGCTGCCCAGCGCGATCGCCGAATCGTTGATGCCGCTAGCCAAGTCGCTCGAGGAGCCCGACGGTCGCCGCTTGAAAATGGTGCTGTCGCGCGACCGCGCGTTCGTGCAGGCATACCTAGAGGCGCTGCAGCCGGAGCTGACGTCGTCGATCAGCGCGTTCGTCTCAGGGCGTGGCTCCGAAAGCGGCGCGGCAAAAAAGCTGTCTCTAGTGGGCCATGAGGACTCCGAGTTTGATGCGGCAGTCGATCAGAGCGCGGCTCGCTTGCGCAATGCGTGCGACGAAGAGTTCGGCGCAGTCAAGCTGCGGCTGATCAACCTGCTGCGCGAGCCCGATCTGCGCGATGCCGAGTCGCCGTTCCGAGTGGCGCTGTTCGTTCGCGCAATCGCCGGGGCGTTGCGCCAGATCGGTATCGGCGAAGGCGACATCGTTGCGCTGATGCGGATCGTCTCCGGCGCCCTCGGCCGGGTCGCCGGGCAGGCCTACATGCAGATCGATCAACGTCTGGCGGCGAGCGGCGCAGGCGACGCAATTCCCGCGTGGCAACCCACCGGCGCAGGCGGACCCGGCGCGGCCCGCACATCGGCGGGCGGAGCGGGCGGTCCCGGTGCTGCATCGGGTGGCGGGCGCGGCGACACTGGTGACCAGACGCAGTCGCGTGGCGGCGGCCTGGGTGGATTGGACGACGCCCAGACGCGCTCGGCGCTGGTTGCTCTGTTGCAGGCGCGCACACCGACGGCGATCGGTCCCGCAGGAGTCGACCCTGCAGCCCTCGGGGCAGCGGCCGTTCTGGGCCCAGCGGTTGCGGCCGCGATGGCCGCGGGCCCGGCATTCGACCCCGGACTGATGTCTGCGGTCAACGAAGCGCTGCGAGCGAGCGCGGCAGCAGCGGTCGCCGGCCGCGCCGAAGCGGTCAGCACGGCGGCGCTGCGGCATGGTTTGATCGGAGCCGCGTCGCGCAAGCTCGACAAGCTGACGATCGAGCTGATCGGGCTGCTGTTCGATCGGATTGCGCGCGACCGTCACGTGCCGGATGCGATCAAGGAGCAGCTGGCGCGGCTGCAGTTTCCGCTGCTGAAAGTCGCGCTTGCCGACCCTGAGCTGTTCGCCGATCCGCAGCAGCCGGCACGGCGTCTGCTGGACCGCATCGCCAGCACCTCGGTCGGGTGGTCGGCGGAGGGCGACGACAATAAGCGTTACTTCGATCAGGTTTGCGGCGCGATCGACACCGTGATCAACGCGGGAGCCGACGCGCCGCAGTCGTTCGCACAAGCGCTGGAAAAGTTCGAGACTTTCCTGGAGGAAGAGCGCACGCGCGACGACGACCCGATCGAGCGCGCGCGCCGGGCCCTGGCGGAGGCCGAGAACCGCGAGATCCTGGCGATCAAAGCGACGATGCAGGTGCGCAGCGCGTTCGACGGCGTGCAACTCGAATCGTATTTGCGCGACTTCCTGCTCGACGTGTGGGTGCGTGTGCTGGTCGATGCTTCCGCACGCGAAAAGAACGAGCCGGGGCTGGTGCGGCGCTACCTTGACGTGATTCCGGAGCTGGTGTGGAGCGTGCAGCCGAAGATCAATCCGGGCGACCGCAAACGGATGATCGGCACGATACCGGGCGTGCTGGCGGCGCTGCGCGAGGGGTTGGAGGCCATCGAATGGCCAGCCGAGCGGATCCAGCAGTTTTTCGGGCGACTGATGAATTCACACGCGAGCGCGGTCAAGGCTCTGGAGCTCGCGCACGGATCGTTGCCGCAATTCACGCCTGCCACCGTTCGGATCAAGCTGGACGGCTTTCGGATCCCTACCGAAGCGAACGACACCAGCGACGTTCCGGCCGAGCAGATCAAGGTGTCCGACGATGCCGTACGCCATGCGCTGCATGCCAGCGCCGCCCCCGTGACGCACCTGGAGGCGCCGCCGAAGACAGCGATGACGGTCGGAGCGAAGTACGGGATGGATGAGCCGCAATCCTTGAACGTGATTGCCGGCATGCGCCGCGGTTTGTGGTTCGATATGCGCACGAGCGAAGGCAAGTCGCAGCGGGTTGTGCTGCGGTGGATCAGCCCGAAGAAATCCCTGTACCTGTTCACGACCACTGCGGGCGATCAGGCGCTCTCAGTGTCCCCCGATACACTGACGTCGTACCTGCAGTCCGGATGGCTGATGCCGGTGGAGTCGGCACCGCTGTTCGACCGCGTCGTCCAGGGGGTGATGTCGGATCTCAAAACCCCTTGAACGACACGCCTGGCGCGGAGGCGCGCGGAGGAGACGTAGTGGCATGTAACACCCGATTCGGCAATGCTTGCGCGCCTTTTCCTCCCGAATCGGGTGTTACATGCCACTAAGCGGCGCGGCGCGGCCGCAGCCGGTGACGCTGTCGGAGGAAAGTGGGGTCCGGTATCTGCACTTCGGCACCGAGTGGGTGCAAGGTGCAATGCGGATCGCTCAGCCCTACCGCCTCGAACTCGAGTACCAGCAGCAGATGATGGCTCCGCTTCTGCTGCTGCCGCGGCCGCGGCGGGTGGTGCAACTCGGGCTCGGAGCGGCCGCGCTGACGAAGTTCTGCTACCGTCATCTACGATCTGCGGAAACCGTCGTCGTCGAAATCGATCCGACTGTGATCGGAACGGCTCGCAAATGGTTCGGGCTGCCCGAGCAGGACGAACGCTTGACAATCGTTCACGCCGACGCTTTCGCGTTCCTGCGACGGCCCGGCGTGCGCGCCTCGACCGATTGGCTGCAAGTGGATTTGTACGATGCGCGTGCGCGTGGACCGGTCTACGACGATGACGCGTTCTACCGAGCCTGCCGACGTGTGCTGCGCGAGCCCGGGATTGCGTCGTTCAACCTGTTTGGGCGCAGCTTTGGCCCAAGCCTGGAGCGGATCGCCGGTGCCTTCGACCGCCGCGTGTTTGTGATGCGCGAAACAACGTTCGGCAACCGGGTGGTGCTCGCTGCGTCGGGCCCGCCGATCCGAATCGCAGCGCGCCGGTTGCAGCAACGCGCAGCGGCGATCGAGGCCGGCTACGGGTTGCCGGCGCGCCGCTGGCTCACAGGTCTGGAGAACCGCGGCAGCCGGGCGCGCGTGCCTCCGCAGGACGGCTTTTCGCTCTGAACGGACGCCAATATCGGCATTCCGTCTAAAAAGTTGAGGCCCATTTCGGGCACATTGTCAGGCTTGACTTGCTCTCATGTGAGGCTACATTCAATTTTCCGGCAGGCTGGCTCGCACGGCGTAGCCCCTTTATAGCCGCATGAACACCACGCCGCAGTTCGACGGTTCGCGCTCTCCGAGCGCCCTGCCGTATCTTTCCGCCAGCCAGACCCAGGCACTGCTCCGGTCGGCGGCGGCGATCTCGTGCGAGCTGCTGGGCGGCTCCTTCGATGCGATCGCCGCCAGCGTGCGCGAGGCACTGACGACACGCTGGGACTTCGACATCGGCACGCCGCTGGTGCAGCGGATGCTGTCAACGCGGACCAGCGAATTGCGGCACGCGTTCCTGGCGCGGATACCGGAGCAACAGGACCGGTTGATCGCCGAGCTGCTGGTGGTAAAGACAAACGTGCAGGCGGCGCCGATCGATCTGGAATCGCTGTCGCTGGTGCAGCAGGTGGACGATGCGGCAGAAACGCTGGCGGCGCGCAGCGCGCGCCGTATGCGGCGGATCGTCGACGAGCCGTTGCGCGACCTGAACCTTGTGGTCGGCTTCATGACGGGTCGCACGACGCTGCGCGATCCTGAAAATCCGTACGGGCCCGACGCGTTCATGCCGGCGCTGATGGCTGGCCTCGAGGACGTGAACCTGCATCGGGACGCCTGGGCTTTTTGCCTGGGCATGTTCGAGCGGCCGTTGGCCGAGGAGCTGGCGCGTGTGCAGCTCGCGTTGCTGGATCACTTTCGTACGCATGGCGTAGACGCCAAACTGATCTGGCGCGAGTTGGCGGGCCGGCACGGGGCAGCTGCAGCCAGTCGGGCGGCGGGTCGCGGCGGACCGCCCGGCGATGCTGCAGCTGCCGCAAGCGCGCTCCAGGCGCCGGGCGCTGCCGGCGCCGGCGCACCCGGCACGGTGGGGGGCGTCGGTACGGCTGGCGCTGGCCCGCGCGGCGTAAACGCGGGCCAGTTTGCGACGACCGCGGCAGGCCCGATCACGGGCGTCGGTCCGGTGACGATCGCCGACGCGCAGCAAGTGCTTTCCGATCTGCTTGCCCGCTTGCAGGCCAACGTGGCGGGCTACGCGATGCCGCCGATGCCGGCGCAGGGGCCAGTGGGGGCGCCGCTGATTTCGGCAATCAACGAGCTGCAAACGTTGGGGCTGCAGGGCGTGCAGGGGGCGGTGTTCGCGGGAACCCCGGCCGGATCGATTGGCGCCTGGCGCGAGCACCTGCTGTCGCAGTCCACGCGGACGGTCGACAAGCTGACGATCGAGATCGTCGGCATGATGTTCGACCAGATACTGCGCGACGGACAGGTACCGGACGAAATCAAGGCGCTGCTGTCTCGGCTCCAGTTTCCGGTTTTGAAAGCGGCCCTGATGGACGCCGCCTTCTTCGCCTCCAGTACGCACCCGGCACGGCGGCTGATCGACCGTATCGCCAGCGCTTCGGCAGGTTGGGAACCGTATGGCGATGAGAACGAGCGCTTCCGCACCGAGATCGACCGCATCGTGCGCGAGGTGCTGATACGGTTCGACCGCGACGTCGCCGTGTTTGATCGGCTGCTGTCGGAGTTCGACACGTTCCTCGGTGAGATCCAGCCGCGCGAGAGCGACCCGGTGGCGCGCGCGAAGCGCGCACTCGAGGAGGCCGAGAAGCGCGAGATCCTGACCATCAACACGACGATCCAGGTGCGCCGCGCGTTCGACCGGGTCGAGCTCGATGAATACCTGCGCGACTTCCTGCTGGGTGCATGGGTCCAGGTGCTGGTGGCCGCCACGCTGCGTGACGACGAGACCGCGGGCTTCTCGAAGCGCTTCCGCGAGGTGATCCACGAGATCGTGTGGAGCGTGCAACCCAAGGCCAACTCGGACGAGCGCAAGCGCCTGGTCGGCCTGATCCCGTCGATGACCCGCATTTTGCGCGACGGCCTGGCGCTGATCCGCATGAGCCAGCGCGACCAAGATGAGTTTTTCCAACAGTTGATGGCCTCGCACGCGATGGCGGTCAAGCCGACCGATCAGGCCACGTACATCAAGCATTCGTTGCAATCGAGCGAGTTGCGCGTCAAGCTGGAAGGCATCAAACTCACCGGGGCTTTCCCGATGACGACCGTGCCTGGTGGAATCCGCGTGGCGACCGACGCGCTGTTGCGAGCGGCGGCGGAGCATCACGTCGACCTGAGCGTTCCCGAGCCGCTGACAGACGTGGGCGAGCTCGACCGCGACGCCGAGGCGAAAATCGACCAACAGCTCGCTTCGTGGCCGCGCGGATCCTGGTTCGAGATCTGGAATGGGCACGAATTCATCAAGGCGCGGCTGCGCTGGATCAGCCCTTTGCGCACGTTGTTCATGTTCAGCAGCGGCGCCGATGGCAAGGCGCACGTGATGTCGCCTGAGCTGATCAAGACCTACCTGCGCCGCAACTACATCCGACCGCTGGAGGCGCAGCCGCTGATGCGCCGCGCTGCCGATGCCGTCGTTTCGGAATTCGAGAAGTCGCCCAAGCGCATTGCCGAATTGGCGGCGCGCTTCGCACAACCCGATGAGCGAAGCGAATGAACCAGCGCGCGCGCGCCGAGGCCACTGCCCCGGCGCAGCAGACGACGCACGACCCCTCCGAATCGCAGAAGGAACGGACGGAGCACGCGGCGCATAGCCAGCGCGCGGCGCATCGCTCGCATTCGGGGCAGGCGAAACCACCCGCGAAGCCGGCGCAAGCGGCGGCGCAGCCGGTGCAGGCTGCGGTGACCGGTCGGCTGCCGCTCGTGTACGTCGTTCGTCAGCTTGTGGTGGATCACTGGCTGTCGAAATCGGATGCGGACCGGGTGCTTGCAATTGGCGACCGCGAACGCTATGGCCACCCGATCGCGGTGCTGGCCGAGATGAATTTCCGCACGCCGGACGCGCACCGGCGCCTGCTCGACCTCGAGACGCTGACCCAGTGGCTGGCGGAAAAGGCCGGACTGCCGTACCAGCACATTGATCCACTGCGAGTCGACTTCACCCGCGTAGTGGACGTGATGTCGAGCGCGTACGCCACCGGCTACTCGATCCTGCCGATTGCGGTGACGCCCGCCGAGGTCGTGGTGGCGACGTGCGAGCCGTTCCTGGAAGAGTGGGTGAGAGAGATCGAGCAGATCTCGAAGAAAACGGTGAAGCGGGTCGTAGCCAACCCGGTCGACATCGCGCGCTACACGACCGAGTTCTACAAGCTGGCACAGCAGGTAAAGGGGGCCAGCAAGACCGGCGCCGCAAATCCGCTGAGCAACTTCGAGCAGCTGGTCGAGCTCGGCTCGAAGGTGGAGGCCAACGACGCGCATGTCATTCACATCGTCGACTGGATTCTGCAGTACGCATTCGACCAGCGCGCCAGTGACATCCACATGGAGCCCAAGCGCGACCAGGGTGTGGTGCGTTTCCGCATCGACGGCGTTCTGCACCAGGTCTACCAGGTGCCGCCCGGTGTGATGCACGCGATGACCAGCCGTATCAAGCTGCTCGGCAGGATGGACGTGGTCGAGCGCCGCCGCCCACAGGATGGCCGCATCAAGACTCGTGCCGGCGGCGCCGGCGGGCGCGAGGTGGAGATTCGCCTGTCGACACTGCCGACCGCGTTCGGCGAGAAGCTGGTGATGCGGATCTTCGACCCGGAGGTCGTGGTCCGCAGCTACGCGGAGCTGGGGTTCTCGGATGGCGAGGCGAAAATCTGGTCCGAGCTGATCCGCCGCCCTTCCGGGATCGTTCTGGTGACCGGACCGACTGGATCGGGCAAGACGACCACGCTGTACTCGACGCTGAAGCAGCTCGCGACCGATGAGGTCAACGTCAGCACGGTCGAGGACCCGATCGAGATGGTCGATGGCACTCTGAATCAGATGCAGGTGCAGCCTGGAATCGAGCTGGGTTTTGCCGACGGTCTGCGCGCGCTGATGCGGCAGGATCCGGACGTGATCATGGTGGGCGAGGTCCGCGACCGCGAGACCGCGGAGATGGCGGTCCAAGCCGCGTTGACGGGGCACCTCGTGTTTTCGACTCTGCACACCAACGACGCGGCCTCGTCGGTGGCGCGCCTGGTCGAACTGGGAGTGCCACGCTACCTGGTCAACGCGACGCTGATCGGCGTGCTGGCGCAGCGCCTGGTGCGCACGCTCTGCCCGAGCTGCAAGGCGGAGCAGAGCGGACCGGACGAGACGATGTGGCGCGACCTCGTGGCACCGTGGCGCTCGCCTCCGCCGCACACCGTGTACGCGCCGGTCGGCTGCCTCGAATGCCGCCGTACCGGTTATTTGGGCCGCACCGGGCTGATCGAGCTGCTGGTGATGAGCGACGCGATCCGGGTGCTCATCGGGCGCGGTTGCGAGCTGCAAGAGCTTCGCGAGCAGGCTGCGCGCGAAGGATTGCGCTCGCTGCGCGTATCGGGCGCCGAGAAGGTCGTGCTGGGCGTCACGACGATCGACGAGGTGCTGCGAGCCGCCCCGCCGTTCGCGGACTGAACCGCCGCGGCTGAGGCCTCACGGCGGCGCTTTGTGCAAGATAGCGATAATCGAAGAACCCGCTAGCGCGACCGATTGCTGGCGACCTCGCACTGAGTCGCCGCCCAGTCCGTCACCTTCCCGGCGAGGGTGAGGCAGCGTCCAACAGGGGAGTCGAATCCCACCGGTTCGCCGACGTGTGCGCCGGCGAGGAAGTCTGTCAGGACCCGATCCGCGCAAACACCCTCCGGATCCGGACGCTGCTGGTAGTACATCAGGTAGCTCAAGCCCGAATTGACTGTGAACGTCTGCCGCGGCGCGCGACACCGCACCACCAGACCTGTCGTGTTGGTTGCCTGTGAAGGAGTCTGCGCCCGCTCGAGACGCTCCTCTGCGAGGATACGGGCCTTCAAGGCGCTCAACAGATCGGACACGGTACCCGGCACAGCGCGCCATGGCAGAAGTTCTCCGTCGACCGTCAGCCCGTCGTTGGTAATCTGATAGCGGTGGGGGAAGCGCCCAATCGGCCCACATTTCAGGTCGGCAGACAGGTGGCAGACCGGGAGCGTCATGAGATTTGCGATCCCGCCGCAACTCTGCTCCCCCTCGATCTGCAGCACACCATCATCGCCGACCAGATAGCTACCGCGCCCGGTGTACACACAAGCCCCACCCGTTCCTCCGGGTCCCGTAATCGTTGCGCCCGACGCCTTCCCGGCAAGCGAAGCCAGGGCGCTCTCCCGGTCCGCGCCACCGTCGGTCCGTAGCAAGCCACGCGCCAAGGTCAGCGAAGGGATCAACAGAATCGAAGCGGCCGCAAGCAAGCAAAGTCGTCGCACGATTGCCTCCTGGAGACAGGATCGCCTTCTGAGAATTGAGCAGCAGCACTCAACGAGACGGCTGGAACTGCGGATCGCCGAACTGCCAGAGCAGGAAGGCCCATTCGTCTGCCCGCAGCTGTTCGGTCTGCTCAGTGGTGCCGGCGAAATGCCCGGTGTCGGTTTCGACCCGCAATAGGATCGGACGCTCGCCGGAGGTGGCGGCCTGCAGCCGCGCCGCCATCTTTGCCATCTGCCAGGATGGTACACGCGGATCGTTGACGCCGGTTTCCAGCAGCACCGCCGGATAGGCGACGCCATCGCGCACCTTCTGGTACGGGCTCATCGCGTAGAGCGCATGAAAGCCCTCAGGGGTGGTCGTAGTGCCAAATTCGGGAATGTTGACCGGCCCGGTCATTTCCGTCTCGGCCCGTAATGTATCGGACTCGCCGGCATGATCGATCGCGGCGGCGAAAAGGTCCGGACGCCACGCGATCGCGCCGCCGACTGCAATCCCACCGGCGCTTGCCCCCCGAACTGCCAGTCGTTTCGGACTCGTGTAGCGGTGATCGACCAGGTATTCGGCGCAGGCGATCGTATCGAATACCGTGTTCAACTTCGTCAGCTGCATGCCGCCGCGATGCCAGTCTTCGCCGAATTCGCCACCGCCGCGCGGATGTGCGATCGCGAAGACGCCACCGCGCTCGATCCACGCGAGCCGCATCGCATTGAAATTGGGCTCTGCCGTTCCGAATACGCCATAGGCGCCATAGCTGTCGAGCAGCGCAGGATGGCTCCCGTCCAGCTGCGCGCCTTTGCGCACCAGAATCGAAAGCGGGATGAGCGTTCCATCGTGCCCGACCGCCATCACCTCGCGCTCCTCAACGCCGCTGAAATCAGCCTTTGCCGGCGGCTGCCAGCCCGTATCGGAGACCTTGGCGGCAGCTGCATCGACCGCCAGGATCACATTCGGATGGGTCCAGCCTCGCATCCTCAGCATCGCGCCGGGAGTGCGCGGGTCGGTGGAAAGGTTGCGAATCGAGCCGACGAACGGCAAAGCCACCGCGCGCGCCTCCTTTTCGCCCCAGGGCAGGTGGCGCAGGCCGCTGGGGCCGCGGTCGAGATCGAGCACGTAGAGGCCGTCGGCCGCTGCTGCAATTTTCTCGATCACCGCGCCGCTTTGCTCGACGGCGACCTCGGCATGGCGAAGGTCCGGATGTGCGAGGTCGACGCGCAAGACACGAAAGCGAGAGGCACCTTTGCGCGAGACCATGTACAGGTCGCGGCCATGCACCTCGAGGTTTGCGTTGGCTTGAATCTGGTCGTCGATGCTGGCAATCCTTATCCAATGCGCGCGACCGCTGCTCAATTCCGCAATTGGCGCAACGTACACGCCCGCCAGATCGACATCGACGGTTTGGTTGGTCGCGATCGCGTATTCGGACGCCGGTGGTATCCGAACGAGATTGAAGATCTCCTTCGAGATTGCGATTTGCGGGTCGACACCGAAGCCGAAGATCGCCGGGTCGCCGTTGCCATCCGTGTTGTGTCCGAGGTGGTGAAAATGGACTTGCGAACGGAAAATCTTCTCCTGCTCCACCTGATTCGCCGGAAACTGCGTGTACGCAAAAGACTGGCTGTCCGGCATCCAGGCGGCGCCTTCACCTTCTTCACCTGCCCAGATCTGGGGAAGATCCTCATCGAGCAGCCGCGCGCGCTCGACGTCGATCACGCGCAGATGCCCCGCTTCTTCGGCCCCACCGTAGGAGATCCCGACCGCCACGAAACGCCCGTCGCTGGAGGGAACGAACCATCCGGCTTCCGCGTGGCCGGCAGAGGTGACGAGAGTCGCCGGATCGAGCAGCAGTTTCTCTGCGCCGTCGATCCCATCGCGAACCATGATCTGCGGAACCGGTCTGGCCGGATCCGAACGAAAATAGAAATAGCGCGCGTTGGACCGGACGATTCCGTACACCTCCGAGGTGGATTGGTTGAGCTGATGGATTCGCTCCTGCAGCGCCTTGCGCGCTTCGATGCGGTCGAGTGTGCGTCGAGTGAAGTCGGATTGGCCCTTGAGCCACTCTTTCAGTTCCGGGCTGTCCGATGTTTCCATCCAGCGATACGGATCGACGACGCGCGTTCCGAAATAGTCGTTCTCGACCGGCGCGACCCGTGCTTTGGGCGGTGCACTTTCCTCTGGGAGCGCGGTGAACGGAACGACCAGTGCTGCAACAAAGAAGAACGCAAACCGCTCGACGGTTCCCATCGGAGGCCCTCCTTGTCGCGACATTACTCCTTCGCCTCGGCCAAGCGCACCAGGCGGCGGCCGAGCGACGCCACCGCCCCACTCAAGGCCGAGGGTGAGCGCACCTGAAAATCGAAGGGCAGTCGGACCAGCTGCTGGGCGAACCAGTTCAAGTCGTCGGTCTGGCTGCGCATCAGCACGCTGTTTCCGGTCCATTCCAGAACGCCGAAGGCGGAAACCATTTCCCGCTGTGCCGACGCCAGATCCGTCGCGAGCACCACTTCGACCGCATGCGCACGAGGCAGCGTCGCAATCGACTGCTTCAAGTAGGCGAGCGCGTCGAACTTTGCGGGTCGGTCGAAGCGCTTTGGAAGGGGAGTAGCAGCGGCGACCCGATCGAGGCGGAACGAGCGCAACCCGTGCCGAAGATGGCACATCCCGACCGCATACCAGCGCCCGTCCCGATAGACGAGCCCATAGGGATCGAAATCGCGCTGCGTATCGGCGCCCTGCAGCGTACGGTACTGCAGGTGGATCCTCGTGTGCTCCTGGGCGGCGGACGTCAGCAGCCCGAGCACATTCTCGTCGATCGATACAAGAGGCCGCGTCAAGTCGAGCGCGACCGACTCGTCGACTGCATTGAGCCGCGCCCGGAGCCGCTCCGGCATCACGCGGCCGAGCTTGGACTTGGCGCTCGTGACGGCCGGCATCGCGCGCCCGAGACCCAGGCTGCGTGCAGCGAGCAGGCCCATCGCCAACGCCACCGCCTCATCGTCGGTGAACATCAGCGGCGGCAGCTTGAAGCCGGGAATGAGTTGGTAGCCGCCGTACCGCCCCTGCGACGTCATGATCGGGATTCCGAGCTCCTCGAGCGTCGTGATGTAGCGGCGCAAGGTCCTCCGATCGACCTTGAGCGCGCGCGCGAGCTCCGCGCCGCTCGTCGAGCCGCGCGCTTGTAGAAGCTCCAGCAGTGCGAGAACACGGACCGTTGGCCGGGGCATGCGCGAAGTCTGCCCTCTTTATAGGGCGGAAACTGTCCTATATAGAGATTACTGTAGCGCACATCGCCACCACGATGAAACAGGAGAGCGAAGATGGGTCAGTCCTACAACCGGATTTCGGAAAACGTGCTGTTCGCGCTGCTACTTGCGGCTTTGGGCGGCTGGTTCAGCGCAACCGCCGCGGTCGATCTGCCGCTGGCGTTGGTGAGCGCGACAAGCTTTGCGGTGTCCACCCAGCCCGAGCGTTCGTGACAATCGCGATTGGCGTTTGGGCCCACGGCTGATGCGCCGATGCGCGGATGTCGGGAGCGCTAGTTGGCGCCATCGCTGACACAGGAGAAAACCGGCC
Organism: Burkholderiaceae bacterium; assembly: GCA_019236735.1. Taxonomy (GTDB): domain Bacteria; phylum Pseudomonadota; class Gammaproteobacteria; order Burkholderiales; family Burkholderiaceae_F; genus VBCK01. The sequence goes on along the minus strand of JAFAIM010000036.1, from coordinate 32,921 downwards.
CTTGGGGCTCCGGCAAGCCTAGCTCGGCGCGCTCGCGCTCGTCGAACAGGCGCGAGCGCGTCAAAAAACGGCGCCCCAATGGACCTTCGAGCGAAAACATCCCGCCGCGCCCGTCGACTACGTCGATGATCAGTTGCGTGTGCTTCCAGGCTTCGTACTGCGCGGCCCAGATGTAAAACGGCTGCCCGCCAATTTGCCCCAACAGCAAGTCCTGATCTCCAACCTGGAACTCGCCGCGTGGGTAACACATCGGCGAGCTGCCGTCGCAGCAGCCGCCGGACTGATGGAACATCAGGTCGCCATACTTGTCGCGAAGGACTCCGATCAACTCGAGGGCTGCGGTAGTTGTCGTGACACGTGCGACCATGGGCGCCTCTCCGGGAAATGAAAGAACCCGAGGCCAGTCCGTGTGGGCCGAGCCTCGGGTTGGTACTGCGCCAAGCGTACCGCGTAGGCTCAGAAGAATCCGAGCGCCTTGGGACTGTAGCTCACCAGCATGTTCTTGGTCTGCTGGTAATGGTCGAGCATCATCTTGTGCGTCTCGCGGCCGATTCCGGACTGCTTGTAGCCGCCGAACGCCGCGTGCGCCGGGTACAGGTGGTAGCAGTTGGTCCATACGCGGCCGGCCTGGATGTTGCGGCCGAACCGGTACGCACGGTTGATATCGCGCGTCCACACGCCGGCTCCCAGCCCGTACAGCGTGTCATTGGCGATCTTCAGTGCCTCGTCGGCGTCCTTGAACGTCGTCACCGACACGACCGGTCCGAAGATCTCCTCCTGGAAGATGCGCATCTTGTTGTGGCCGCGGAAGACCGTCGGCTTGACGTAGTAGCCGTCCTTCAGCTCACCACCCAGGTTGTTGCGCTCGCCGCCGATCAGCAACTGCGCGCCTTCTTTGCGGCCGATGTCCACGTACGACAGGATCTTGTCCATCTGCTCGCTGGAGGCCTGCGCGCCAATCATCGTGCTGGGATCGAGCGGCGAGCCCTGCTTGATCGCCGCGACCCGCTTGACCGCGCGCTCGATGAAGCGCTCATAGATCGATTCCTGCACCAGTGCGCGCGACGGGCAGGTGCATACCTCGCCCTGATTTAGCGCGAACATCGTGAAGCCTTCCAACGCCTTGTCGAAGAAATCGTCGTCCTGTGCCATCACGTCTTCGAAAAAGATGTTGGGTGATTTGCCGCCCAATTCGAGCGTGACCGGGATCAGGTTCTGCGACGCGTACTGCATGATCAGGCGGCCCGTCGTCGTTTCGCCGGTGAAGGCGATCTTGGCAATCCGCGGGTTCGAAGCGAGCGGCTTGCCCGCCTCCAGGCCGAAGCCGTTGACGATGTTCAACACGCCGGGTGGCAGCAGGTCGCCCACCAGCTCCGCCCACACCATGATCCCCGCCGGCGTCTGTTCGGCCGGCTTCAGCACGACGCAGTTGCCTGCCGCCAGCGCCGGTGCCATCTTCCAGGCCGCCATCAACAGAGGGAAGTTCCACGGGATGATCTGGCCGACCACACCGAGCGGCTCGTGGAAGTGGTAGGCGATCGTGTTGTCATCGACCTCGCCGATGCTGCCTTCCTGCGCACGGATGCAGGAAGCGAAATAGCGGAAATGGTCGATTGCCAGTGGAATGTCGGCGGCGCGTGTTTCGCGGATTGGCTTGCCGTTGTCGATGGTCTCGGCCAGCGCGAGCAGCTCCAGATTCGCTTCCATCCGGTCAGCGATCTTCAGCAGCACGTTTGCGCGCTCTGCCGCCGACGCATGGCCCCATTTGGATTTGGCAGCATGCGCCGCGTCCAGCGCCAACTCGATGTCTTCCGCGCTCGAGCGCGCGATCTCGGTGAACGGCCGCCCGATCACCGGGCTGATGTTCTGGAAGTACTGCCCCTTGACCGGCGCGACAAATTTGCCGCCAATGAAGTTGTCATAGCGCTTCTTGAACGGATCCTTGATCCCGAGCTTGCTCAGTTCCGCCAGATTCATCTCGTCCTCTCTTGTCGGGTCGGTTTGTTGCGGCCACTGCCGCACGAGGATGTGAACGGCAACAAGCGTGCCAAGACCACTGTTGCACTTTCGAACGGCGCAAACAACACGCAAACAAGGGGGCGGCCCCTTGAAAACGCCGCAAACGCGAGCGGGGGTGTTCCAATTCGGCGCACTTGTGTCAGCTGCTCAGTGCCAGGGTGTACCGATGTAGCCGGATCGCTATATCGTCGCGGCGACTGCGTGCGTGACGGCACGCGCTTGAGCGACTTGGCAGAGTTCTTGCCCGTCCATCCGGATGGCTCGCGCCCGTTCCTTTCTGCCCCGCTCCTTTCTGCTGGTTTCGCTGCTCTTGCTGGCGCTGGCCGGCAGCGCGGCACGCGCAGAGGTTCTGGATGCCGAACGCCTGCGAGCGTTGTTTCCGGCGCCGTACATCGTCGGCGAAAAGGACAGCGCACTGCCGGTCTGGCCCGTTTTCAAGCAGAACATGACGTCCACGGATCTTGTGTTCTACGTGTTCGAGTCCGCCGACCTGGCGCCGATCCCCGGTTTTTCCGGAACGCCGATGAACCTTCTGGTGGCTCTCGATCCGAACGGGCAGTACCTGGACGTGCGGGTGCTTTCGCACCATGAGCCGGTCTTTCTCGACGGTCTGGGGCAGGAGCCGCTGTTCAAGTTCGTCGCGCAATATCCGGGCCTGTCGCTGAAGCAGACGATCAAGATCGGAAACGGCGCGAGCCAGTCCTCGCGCGGCGGCAGCGCCAACGTCTACGTGGACGGCGTCGCGAAGGCTACCGCCTCGGTCCGGATCCTGAACCAGTCGCTGCTGGCCGCCTCGCTGAAGGTCGCGCGCGCCAAGCTCGGTTTCTCTGGCGGCAGGGACCCCGATCGGGTTGCGCATGTCCGCACCGACCTGTACGAGGTGATGAACTGGGAGCAACTGCTGCGGGCGAATCTGGTGCAGCACATTCGGCTGCGCAACGCCGATGTCGAGCGCGCCTTCGCGGGCACGGCGGGGGAAGGGGGTGATGAAGACGCGCGCGCGCATCCTGACGATGTCTTCATCGATCTGTATGTGGCGATGGCGACCGTGCCCACGGCCGGTCGCAATCTTCTTTCGGACTCCGGCAACCGGCTGATGAACAGCCGGATCAGCGAGGGCGACCACGTGCTGCTCCTGATGTCGGCCGGGCGCTACGGGATTGTCGGCGACGATTTCGTGCGTGCTTCAGTCCCGGACCGATTGACGCTGAAGCAGGACGACCTGCCGATCGAAATGCGAGACCTGGACCTGGATGCCGAGTTGCGCGCCGGCGGACAGCCGCGCCTCGATTCCTGGAAGGCGTTCCGCGTTTTCTCCGCGGCCGGGCTGGACCCGGGACGGCCGATGCAAATCGCGCTGCGCGTGGTTCGCGCCAAGGGCATCGTCTATCCGGAGCGGGTTGCACGCGACTTCGCTCTCGAGCTTTCGGTGCCGGAGCGCTTCGTCGTTCCCGCGCTGGAGGACCAGAAAGGCTGGCAGGCGGTCTGGAAAGCGCGCCGGTGGGAGCTCACGGTCCTGATCGCGGCGCTGGCGTTGCTCGCGTGGCTGCTGGCGCGGCAGCATCCGCTCGTTTCGGACCGCGGCGCTCTTCGAATCGCGCGCCCCCTTTACCTGCTGTTCACCGTCGCTTTCATCGGCTGGTTCGCGCAGGCACAGCTCTCGATCGTCAACGTCGTCGCGCTGCTGCAGGCGGCGGTCGCGCATCGCAGCTGGGCCTTTTTCCTGTACGACCCGCCGACCGTGATCCTTTGGGCCTTCGTGCTGGTGTCGCTGGTTTTCTGGGGACGGGGAACCTTCTGCGGCTGGCTGTGCCCTTTCGGTGCGCTGCAGGAGCTTGCCGCGCTCGCCAGCCGCGCGCTGCGGATTCCGACCGTTCACGTGCGTGCCTCGCTCGACCGGCGTCTGAAGCGCGGCAAATACTGGATCCTGGCGTTCGTGCTCGCGGCCGCACTCTGGTCGCCACGTGCCGGCGACCTGGCGGTCGAGGTCGAACCGTTCAAGACCGCGATCACGCTGGTTTTCGCGCGGTCCTGGCCGTTCGTGGCCTATGCCGTCTTCCTGGTGCTGGGCGGCATCGCCGTCAACAAGTTCTTCTGCCGGTACCTCTGCCCCCTCGGCGCCTGGCTCGTGCTGCTGGGGCGCGCCCGCAGGCTCGACTGGATCGCGCGCCGGGCGGAGTGCGGCCGTCCGTGCCAGACCTGCCGGCACCGCTGCGAATATCAGGCGATCGACCTTGCGGGGCGGATCGACTACGACGAATGCTTCCAGTGCATGGATTGCGTGGCGATCCACCGCAGCGACCGACTGTGCGCTCCGCTGATCCTGCAACGCAAGGGGCGGCGCATGCTGCGCATCCGCGAGTTCCATGCCGTCGAAAGCGCACGATGAGGCGGCGCCTGTTCCTGTCCGCGTCCTTGCTCGCGGGCGGCAGCGCCGCCGGCATGTGGGCCTTGTTGCGTCCCGGGGTCCCTTCCACTGTGCGGCAGGCCGAGCGAGCGCAGGACGGCCGCTTCGTGCTGCGCGCGGCCGCGCTTGCCTTCGACACCTCGGTATCGGTCTGCGCAGTGCACGATGACCCCATCCTGGGTCGCCGCGCGCTCCAGCGGGCGCTGGGCAGGATCGCCGAGCTGGATCGCCAATTGGTGGTGCAGCGGGCCGGCAGCCGCGTGGAGGAACTGAATAGCACCGGGCGGCTGCAGCGACCAGGCGCTCACCTGTTGCGCCTGGTCGAGTTCGCGCAGCAAATCGCGGACGCTTCGGGCGGCGCCTTCGATCCGACCGTGCAGCCGCTATGGGAGCTGTACAGCGCGTGCGAGCGCCAGCGGCGCACGCCCACCCGCGACGAGCTGTCCGCAGCGCGGCGCCGTATCGACTGGCGCGCGATCGAAGCCGGGCCGCACCACATCCGTCTCGCGCCGGGAACGTCGATCACGCTCAACGGCATCGTCCAGGGCTATGCGGCGGATGTCGCGTTCGACTCGCTTGCGCAGGACGGCGTCGCCGACGCGCTGATCGATGCCGGCGAATACGGCGCGCTCGGTTCGAACCGCTTCGGCAAACCGTGGCGAGTCGGTATCCAGCACCCGCGCGATCGGTCCGCGTTGATCGGCGTGGTACCGATGGACGGTCGCTTCCTCGCCACCTCCGGCGATTATTCGACCTCCTTCACCGATGACTTCACGCTGAACCATATCTTCGATCCACACACAGGCGTCTCGCCGCCGCGGCTCAGCGGTGTCTCCGTCGCCGCGCGCAGCGGCTTGCTCGCCGATGCCCTGACCAAACCGATGATGGTGCTGGACCTGGCGGCCGCACAGCGGCTGCTCGACCGGTATCCGGGCGCGGGCGCCGTCTGGATCGACAAATCCGCGCGGATCGTCGCGACCCGCAATCTGACGGTCGAAGCGGTCTGAGTCGTTGGTTCCGGCAGGCCGGCGTGAAGCGCTAGGGCCTGTCCCAGGAAACCACCTTGTGAGCGCGGAAGATCGACTTAACCGTGCCCGAGTCGACCAGATCCTTCATCGCCGACTTCAGTGCATCGGCCAGCGATTCGTCCTCGGATTTCACGGCCAGGCCCAGTAGCCATCCGCGCGGAACCCCGGGCGCTACGACGTCGCTCAGCTCGTAGCCGTCGACGCCGGCAATGCCGTACTGCAACTCGCTGCGCAGGCCGACCACCGCGGCGAGGCGGCCGGCTTTCAAGTCCTCGAGCGCCAGCCCGCTGCTCGGATAGTGCTGCACGTTCTCGCGCAGGCGCCCGCCCTCGGCCGACAACAGCACGATCGACGCCAGCGTGCCGTCCTCCGCCCCCAGCGCCATGCCCTGCAGCCCTGCCAGCGAGTCCAGGCGGGGGATGCGTGCGACATTGCGCGCAACCTGCAGCTTTTCGCGGAAGTAGGGTGCTAGCAGTTTCACCTTCGGGTTGCGCTCCGCAAAAGCGGTGTCCACCGGCGCATGCATCATCACATCGGCAGGGCCGTAGCCGAGCAGCGTGCCACGCCAGACCATGTTGCGCAGGTCGTCCTCGACCGCTTCGCCTGCGTCGAACGGGAGCACTTCCGCCTGCACTTGCAGCTGGCGCGCCAAGGCCTGGCCGATTTCCACATCGATCCCGCCTTTGCCATCCGAAAATGGGGGGAAGTCGCGGTACACGGCCACGCGGATTCGTCCGTGGCGGCGCAGATCCGGCAGATCGTTCGCCCGCACCAACGGTGCGACCGCGAGCGCGCAGGCTGCGCCCAGAAGCGAGCGGCGCAGCCGGTTCACTCGGAAACCCGGCGCGATTCCAGGTAGGTCTTGATCGCCCATACCGCCTCCTGCGTCAGCACGCCTTCGAACGGTGGCATCTTGTAGACGCCGTTTTGCGTGCGCCCATGGCGGACAGTCGTCTGGAAGTAATCATCGATCTCCTCGAAGCACTGCTGCTTCTTCTGCTCCGAAGCGAGCGAAAGGCAGTCACGGTCGAGGCGGCGCAAGTCGGGCGCGATCCCGCCGGATATGGCTTCCAAGCCGTGACAGCGCGCGCAGTTCTGATTGAAACCCGACGCTCCCACGCGCAGCGCCTCCGGATCGCCGCTGTACGGGTTGACCGCGAGCCACTCGGCGTCGAGCTGCTTCAGCGTGTGAGTGTCGACGACTTGCGGCGTCACGTCGCCGTGGGCGATCGCCGACCGCACCGCTAATGCGATCAAGCTGGCGGCAACGGCGTCCCATCGCGTCGTTCCAATTCGGTTCATTGCTTTCCCCTCTCGATAGAAAGTGCCGCGCTGCGGTTATGCGGGCAGTCCAGCAATCTGTGTGCCAGCGGTCATCGCTCTGCTGAGGAACGGAGCTTCGCTGCTCTGCCGTGAAACGCGTCGCCTTGGCACCCGGCTTGCCGACCTGTGCATCTGGACCTTGATTCAGGTCAGAACTGTTCCAAATTGACGCAAAGCTGGACCGATTGCTGTGCCATGGGGCAACGAAAATGGAGCAGAATTTAAAAAAGATAACCATTCAGGAGACAGAACTGATGCGCTCGGGTGCCGATCCTGCGCAGGCGCGCCGCGCGTTGCACCATTTCCTGGAGAGCGGCAGCGTTTCGCCGGGCTGCGTCGACGATCAGATCGAGCGCTCCTGGCAGCGCTGCGTCCGGATCGGTGTCGACCACGCCCAGCGCCCGAGTTTCGATCCGCTGCAAAGACAGGATCTGACGGCAGCGCGCGAACTCAATCGCGCACTGACTGCGCAGGCGCTGCCGGTCATGGAGGGCCTGTACCGGCAGATTGCCGAGACCGAGAGCATGATCCTGCTGACCGACGCTTCCGGGCTGGTGCTGCACTCGCTGGGCGACGATGCGTTCTTGCGGCGCGCCGAAAAGGTGGCCCTGCAGCCCGGAGTGGTGTGGTCGGAGCAGAGCAAGGGGACCAATGCGATCGGAACGGCGATCGCCGATTGCGCGCCACGCCTGGTCCACGGCGCCGAGCACTTTCTCGAGGCCAACCAGGTGCTGACCTGCTCGGCGGCACCGATCACGGATCCACGCGGAAAGCTGATCGGTGTGTTGGACGTCTCCGGTGACTGGCGAGGCTTCCACCGGCATACGCTGGCGCTGGTGCAGATGTCGGCAGGCCTGATCGAGAACAACCTGTTCAACGGCGCCTTTCCTGCCGGGGTGACCCTGCGCTTTCACGCTCGCCCCGAACTGATCGGGACTCTGTTCGAGGGCATCGCGGTACTGGACGCCGATGGGCGGTTCGTCACCGCCAACCGCAGCGCCGTGTTCCAACTCGGCTCGCCGCTGGCGGAGCTTTGCCGCCATACGGCTGCGACGCTCTTCGGCGTGCCGATGCCGGCGCTGCTCGGACACGCACAGGCGCGCGCTGCAAGCATGATCGCGCTGTCGCTGCCCACCGGCGTGCGGGTGCCGGCCCGCATCGAGGTAGGCGCCGATCTGCGCTCCGTCTACCGTTCGGTGGCGGACGTCCGCCCACAGTCCGACCGCCCCGCCGCCAGGGAAGGGACGGGCAAGGGCGCCGTGTCCCGGGCGCCTGCAACGCTGGCAGCGCTCGAGAAGAGCGGCGACACACAGGTCGCCGCGGTGGTGCGCCAGGTGCGCAAAGTCATCGGGCGCGACATTCCGATACTGATCCTGGGCGAAACCGGTACCGGCAAGGAGCTGTTCGCCCGCGCGATCCACGCCGAGTCTCCGCGCCGCGCCGCGCCGTTCGTCGCGGTCAACTGCGCCTCGATCCCCGAAGGGCTGATCGAGTCCGAACTGTTCGGCTATGAAGAAGGCGCGTTCACCGGCGCACGCAAGCGCGGCTACGCGGGCCGCATCCTGCTGGCCGACGGCGGTACGCTGTTCCTGGACGAGATCGGCGACATGCCGCTGAACCTGCAGGCGCGCCTGCTGCGCGTGCTGCAGGAGCGCGTGGTAGTGCCGCTGGGAGGCGTGCGGGCGCAGCCGGTCGACATATCCATCATCTGCGCCACGCATCGGCGCTTGAAAGAGGCCATTGCCGAGGGTCGTTTCCGCGAGGATCTGTATTACCGTCTCAACGGCCTGCAGGTGAAACTGCCGCCGTTGCGCGATCGCACCGACCTTGCTGCGCTGGTGGAGCAGATGATCGGGCAGCTCTGCAGCGAATGCGGCAAAGCGCGCGCTTCGGAGGAAGTGCTTGCGCTGTTCGCGCGCCATCGCTGGCCGGGCAACCTGCGGCAGCTTGCCTCGGTGTTGCGGACCGCATTGGCGATGCTCGACGGCGAAGATCGGATCGAGGTGCGCCATCTGCCGGAGGACTTCCTGGAAGATGTCGGCGCCCAGCCGGGTTTGCCGGTCCACGAGCAGACCCCGGCAAGCCCGTCCCAACGCGGTACCCTCGAACAGCAGGAGACCGAGGCAATTCGCGCCGCGCTGAAACGGCATGGAGGCAACGTGTCCGCTGCTGCGCGCGACCTCGGCGTCAGCCGGAACACGATTTACCGCAAGCTGGGCAGGAACTCCGCCGAAGATTGAAGCGGGCTGCCACGCCCGCTGTGATACGCAACAGCGACTGTCCCGGATCGGAACACATGCGCCGCGGTGCAACGCCGCAGCATCGCTCGCGCGCCCGTGCAGCGCTTTCCTGCGAAAGAACACGACGCTTTTCGAAAATTTTGCCGGCTGGCACGAAACTTGATTCATCGAGGTTCCGGCCGCAGTGCCGTGGGCCTTCGCCCATCGGCGGACCAGACAACGGAGGAGATCAACGTGACTCGCAGAAGTTCATTCGTCGTATTCGCGACGGCCGTGCTCGTGGCGGCACCCGTCGTCGCGCAGGTGACCGACGCCATGATCGAGAGCGATGCCAGGACGCCGACCAGCGTCTTGACCTCGGGGCTCGGCACGCAGGGACAGCGCTTCAGTCCGCTCGCCAAGGTCAACACCAAGAACGTGGGGAACCTGGTTCCGGTCTGGTCGTTCTCGTTCGGCGGCGAGAAGCAGCGTGGCCAGGAGTCGCAGCCGCTGGTATACAACGGCCGCATCTTCGTCACGGCCTCGTACTCGCGGCTGTTCGCCATCGACGCCAAGACCGGCGCCAAGCTGTGGCAGTACGACCAGCGCCTTCCTGAAGGCATCATGCCGTGCTGCGATGTGGTCAACCGCGGCGCCGCGCTGTACGACAACCTGGTGATCTTCGGCACGCTCGACGCGCAGCTGGTCGCGCTCGACCAGGCAACCGGCAAGGTGGTTTGGAAAGAGAAGATCGACGACTACCAGGCTGGCTACTCGTACTCGGGCGCTCCGCTGATCGTCAAGGGCATGGTGCTCACCGGCGTGTCCGGCGGCGAGTTCGGCATCTCCGGCCGGGTCGAGGCGCGCGACGCCAGGACCGGGCGCCTGGTCTGGGTTCGGCCGACGGTCGAAGGCCAGATGGGCTACAAGTACGACGACAACGGCAACAAGATCGAGAACGGCATCAGCGGCGAGACCAACCAGACCTGGCCGGGCGACCTGTGGAAGACGGGCGGCGCCTCGACGTGGCTGGGCGGTACGTACGACCCGAGCACTGGCCTGGCCTACTTCGGAACGGGCAACCCGGCTCCCTGGAACAGCCACCTGCGTCCGGGCGACAACCTGTTCTCGTGCTCGACCCTCGCGATCGACCCGACCAGCGGCAAGATCGTCTGGCACTACCAGAACACGCCCCACGACGGCTGGGACTTCGACGGCGTGAACGAGTTCGTCACGTTCGACATGGACGGCAAGCGCCTCGGCGGAAAAGCGGACCGCAACGGCTTCTTCTATGTCAACGACGCCAAGACCGGCAAGCTGGTCAACGCGTTCCCGTTCGTGAAGAAGATCACCTGGGCCACCGGCATCGATCTGAGCACCGGTCGCCCGAAATATGTCGACGACAACCGCCCGGGAGATCCGACCAAATCGGGCGACGGCAAGAAGGGCAACGTCGTGTTCGCCGCACCCTCGTTCCTGGGCGGCAAGAACCAGATGCCGATGGCGTACAGCCCGGATACCGGCTTGTTCTACGTGCCCGCCAACGAGTGGGGCATGGATATCTGGAACGAGCCGGTCGGTTACAAGCGCGGCGCTGCCTACCTGGGTGCGGGCTTCACCATCAAGACGATCAATGACGACTACATCGGTGCGCTGCGCGCGATCGATCCGAAGTCGGGCAAGATCGTCTGGGAGTACAAGAACAACGCTCCGCTGTGGGGCGGCGTGCTCGCAACGCGCGGCGGCCTGGTTTTCACCGGCACACCCGAGGGCTACCTGAAAGCGTTCGATGCCAAGACGGGCGCCGAGCTGTGGCACTTCCAGACCGGCTCCGGCATCGTCGGGCCCCCGATCAGCTGGGAGCAGGACGGCACGCAGTACATTGCCGTGGTTTCGGGCTGGGGCGGCGCGGTGCCGCTGTGGGGCGGCGACGTGGCCAAGAAGGTCAACTTCCTGGAGCAGGGCGGTTCCCTCTGGGTGTTCAAGCTGTTCGCTCCCCAGATGGCCGACGCCTCCTCGCACTGATCACGAATCGATTTCCCCAAGCACTCGCGGGCCGGTCGCGCTTTGCGCGCTGGCCCGTTCTTTTTTCAGATCCTGGCTTGGGTCGCTCACCGATGGCCGATCGGCAGCGCCGAGTGCGTCTGTCAAGGTGCCGGTGTCTTGTGATCAAACTCGCACGACCTCGCGATTCCGCATTGCCAACACTTCGGCTTGCGGGCGATGCAGACGTAGCGTCCATGCAGGATCAGCCAGTGGTGCGTGTGCTGGCGGAACTGCTCCGGAACGGTGGCCACGAGCTGCTGCTCGACCTCATCGACGTTCTTGCCGTGAGCTAAGCCGGTGCGATTGGCGACGCGGAAGATGTGCGTATCGACGGCGATTGTCGGCTCGCCGAACGCCACGTTCAGTACGACGTTGGCGGTCTTTCGTCCGACCCCTGGCAACGCCTGCAGCGCCTCGCGCGTTCGCGGCACCTGGCCGCCGTGCCGGTCCAGCAGCGCCCGGCACAACCCGATCAGGTTGCGCGCTTTCGTGCGGAAAAGGCCGATTGTGCGAATGTGCTCGATCAGACCTTCTTCGCCCAGTGCCAGCATTTTCGCGGGCGTGTTGGCGACGCGGAACAGCCCGGCCGTAGCCAGATTTACGCTTCGATCGGTAGCCTGTGCGGACAGCACGACAGCCACCAGCAGTTCGAACGCAGTGTGAAATGCGAGCTCGCTGCGCGGCTCCGGGTTGGCACTCCGCAGTGCCTCGAAGATCGCCCGGCGCCTGGCCGGGGTCATCGAGGGCTACCTACGCGACGCTGGCGCGCGCGCTGCACCGCGCGAGCGACGATAGCAGCGATCCGATCGATGGCTCGCCCGCTCGAATCGAGCAGTTCCGGCGCGGGCTTGTCGTCGTCGCGGGCTCGCTCCGCCAACTGGACGTCGCGCTCCAGGCGGTCGCGTTCGAGGCGCAACTTGCGCGCTTTCACGCGAGCGCCGGCCTCGAGCGCTTCCTCGCGACTCCAGAGGCGCTCGGGCGACGCTGCCACCATCGAGATGCAGTCGACCGGGCAAGGTGGAAGGCACAGCTCGCAGCCGATGCACAGCGGCTCGACCACCGTATGCATCCGCTGCGCGGCGCCGACGATCGCATCGAACGGGCAGGCCTGGATGCATAGCGTGCAGCCGATGCAGCGCGGCTCGTCGATCAAAGCGGTGCGCATCGGTCGCGTGCTCGCGCGCTGCGAGTCCGCTGAATGCGGTGACAAGCCCATGCTCGGATTATCGCAGGCGGATCGAGTGCGCCGGTTCGAACCTGCCTGGCGGCACGCAGCGGACCTCGATCAGTGCTGCACGGCCGCCGCCGGCTGCGCGCAGGCCGAGGGCCCGATCTCGTTTGCGGTCTGACCGTATTCGGCGGCGTGCGGTCCTCCGATGCTGACGGCCTTGTGGGCCGCTGAGAGGGCATCGCACGGCTGCCCGAGCGCAGCCAGCGCGGTCGCCAGGTTGTTCCACGCGTCGCCGTTGTCCGGCGCAAGCTCGGTCGCCTGACGAAACGCGTCAGCGGACTCCTGCAGATCGCCCTGTCCGTACGCGGTGTTGCCTAGACCGATCCAGGCCTGCGGATACCGAGGGAACTTGCGCGTGATCACGCGGTACGCGCGCCGCGCAGCAAGCGCGCCGCCAGCTACGCGCTCGAGCGCCGCCGCCGCTGCGAAAATCTGACCGGGCTGCTGGCTCGCAGGCAGAGTGTCGGGGGCCAACGCGACCATCGCCCACCGCTGGCCGCGCGCCCACGTACGTTCGAAGGTACGTAACGGGATCGAGCTTGCCTTTTGGCCACCGGACTGCAAAAAGATGTCCTCACGGGACAGGTCGTAGCCGACCACCACCGAGTAATGCCAGATCGGAATGATCGGCAGGCTAAGGTTCTGCAGAACGACGACCGGGTTGCCCGCGGCGACCTCGGTCAGCACGGCGCCGATGTCGGGGTCGAGTTCCACCGCCAAGCGTCCGCGCCGCCTCACCGCCGCCAGCATCTCCGGCGGCAGCGAGCCTTCGCGCGCCGGGACGAACACCGACCCCACGAGATCGGCTGGGGTGACGGAATCGCCGGCAGCGTCCAACACCATCGCCAGCGCAGCCGGTCCGCACTGATGATCCTTCTGCGCGAAGTACCGGACCTCGATCCTGCTTGCGGCGGGAAGGTCCGGCGGCCGCTGGCGCAGCAGCGTATCGACCTGTGGCGTGGCGCACGCTGCGAGCAGCAGCGCCACGCTGATCGATAGGCCGGTCCGGCAGGCGAGCGCCGCCTTTACGAACTCACCTATGCGAACTCACCTATGAATCGGTCGCGTGAACGGGAAAACCTTGGTCAGCCCGAGAATGTCCGTGATCAACAAGATCACGAAGACCAGCAGTAGCACTCCCAGAACGTCGCCTACGCCGTCACCGCCTGCAGGCAACTGGTCGATGCCGGCGGCCAGATCGCGCGCCTGCGCATCGCTGAGCGCCGCCACACGCGCCTGCACCTGGGCGGGATCGACCCCGCGTTCAGCCAGCGCGCGGCGCACCTCGGCGCGCGCCAGGAACGCATCGATTTTGTCGCGAGCGGCTGACTCGCCCTGCAGTAGCTGCTCGCTGCCGATCAGGGTTGCGTGCGCCGGCAGCGGCAAGCCGGTGCCCAGCAGGAACGCACAACTCGCGACCGCGACGATTTTTCTCACTTGCATCCAGGCCTCCTGTTTGTTGTTGCGCCAGCCAGCAACTCGAACCGGCCGCAAAAGGCTGCAAGTCGAACTATACGGACCCTTTAGCGGTCCCGATCACTCATGCGCTCGGATGAACTGGGTGATCTGTGGGCAGATCATTTCGCGCCAGCGGCGCCCCGAGAAGATGCCGTAATGGCCCACGCCAATCGCGGTCAAATGGCGCCGGTTCGCTTCCGGAACACCTCGGCAAAGGTCGTGCGCCGCCTGCGTCTGGCCGCTGCCCGAAATGTCATCCAACTCGCCCTCGATCGTGAACAGAGCCACGCTGCGGATCCGTTCGGGTGCGACTCGTTCACCCCGAACGTGCCATGTTCCTTCCGGCAGACGGTGCTCCTGGAACACGATTCGGATCGTGTCCAGGTAGTACTCGGCAGGCAAATCGAGCACCGCGTTGTACTCGTCGTAGAAACGCCGGTGTGCCTCCACGTCATCCTGGTCACCCTTGATCAGGTCCAGGTAGTACTCCCAGTGCGAATTGACATGGCGATCCGGGTTCATCGCGACGAAGCCCGCATGCTGCAGGAATCCCGGGTACACCTGCCGCAGGTAGCCCGGATAGGACGACGGCACCTTGAAGATGACGGTGTTGTGGAACCAGTCGAGCGACTTGCGCTTGGCGAGCGCGTTAACCTGGGTCGGGTTGCGGCGAGTATCGATCGGGCCCCCCATCATCGTCATCGATTTGGGCAAGGCCGGGTCGCCGCGAGTCGCCATTAGCGACACGGCAGCCAGCACGGGGACAGTCGGCTGGCACACCGAAATCACGTGGGCGCCGGGACCGATCAGATCCAGGAACTCGATCACGTACTCGACGTAATCATCCAGGTGGAACGGACCGCGCGTCAGCGGCACCATGCGAGCATCGGTCCAGTCCGTGATGTATAAGTCGTGCGACGGCAGCAGTGCACGCACGGTGTCGCGCAGCAGAGTCGAATGGTGACCCGACAACGGCGACACGACCAGCACGCGGGGATCGTCTGTGTGCCCGCGCGGAAGCGTTTGTCGGTCGCGCTCGAAGTGCAGCAAGCGGCAGAATGGCTTTTCGACTGCCACCGTCTGCGCGACGGCCACATCGGTGTTGTCGACCTTGACCGACTGGATGCCGAACTCGGGTTTCTCGTAGTGCTTTCCGAGCCGATATAGCAGGTCGTAGCTAGCTGCCAGCCGGCGCGAGTACGGGGTGTACGAAAGCGGACTGTACGGGTGTGAGAACAGCTCCGAAGTTGCCTGTGCCCAGACCGACATCGGACTGAGCAGCCTGCGTCGCCATTCATGCAACTCGTACAACACGCCGCAATCCTTCCGACGGACTCGAGGCGCTGTCAGCGCTTCGCCAAAGCGGTCAGCGCTCCAGGTACTGGAGCTTTTCCTTCACTTCTTTCCACTCGTCCGCGTCGGGCGGGTGCTGCTTCATCCGCGTAATCGAAGGCCACTGCTTCGACAGCTCTGCGTTCAGCGGGATGAAGCGGCGTTGCTCTGCCGGCACGTCCTCCTCGGCGTAAATGGCGTTGACTGGGCACTCGGGGATACAGACTGCGCAGTCGATGCATTCGTCCGGGTCGATCGTCAGGAAGTTCGGGCCCTCGCGGAAGCAGTCCACCGGGCACACGTCGACGCAATCGGTGTACTTGCACCGGATGCAGGATTCGGTCACTACATGGGTCATCGGGTTCGAGCCAGTGCGGCGTTCGAGCCGCTTGCGGAGTGGGAATGCGGATCTTAACGTGATCGGGGCCGACCCCGCCCGACCACCGGCCGTCCCCTCAGTGCCCTCAGTGCGCAGGCTGCCGGCCTGGGCCGGTATCCGTGGCCGGCGGTGCAGGGTTTTTCGCAGGTTGACCCGTGCTTGTCGCCGGCTTGTGCGAAGCCGGCGCAGGATGAGAATGGGCCACGCCTTGCTGGGCTGTGGCTGCCGGCTTCTTCGCGCGTGCCTGCGCCGCCAGCGCTTTTTTTCTATCCTCCGGCAACTGCTGGTACTTCTGTGTCACCGCCTGGCGCTTCTCCGCCGGCAACGCATAGGCGTTCTGGAAGTTCTCGCGCGCGGTTTCACGCTGTTCCGGAGTGAGCTTCGCCAGCTGCGGCATCCGTTCGTGCAGCCGCTGCTTGCCCTCAGGGGACATGTTCGGATACTTGGCCGCGATTTCGCGCCACTTTCTCTTGCGGTCCGAGTCGAACTTGTCCCATTCGCTCTGCAGCGGGCCGAGCGCTTCGCGCTCCCCGGCGGTCAACTCGCTCCACAGCGGGTGCGCCACTGGCTTAGCCTGCGCCGGGCGAGCGGACACCGGCGCTTGCGCGAATGCGGGATCGGCTGCCAGACAAGCCAACGGCGAAGCCAGCAGCGAGGCCGACAACCCAACCCACAGCGCCGAACCGATCGGATTGCGGACCCGCAACTCTAGCGCCCCTCTCAGATTCCCTGCTGACCGTCGTTCTGCTGCTCTCGAATCAACACTCCGAAACCCTTGTCGGCGTAGGTCTCGATCGGAGTGTCGTCTAACAGCACGGCAAGGTCCATGTTGGCGTGTTCTGCGATCGCCTGTTCCTGGCGCCACTTGGAAATTCCCGCGAACCCGACGGCGATTGCGATCACCGGCACGAGCAAACTGACCAGGCGCAGCCCGATCCAAGCAACGTTGGGTCGATCGAGCGACCCGAAGCCGCTCCCGGCCCCAGCCAAACGCAGCGAAGGAACCCGAAGCTGAAGTGGCCCGCCTTGTTCGGTCTTCTTACGCGCCAGCGCGGTGCTCCGGGCGCGCTCCAGGCGTACCACGACGCGGTATGGCAGCCGGTCGGTGCCCTCGTTCAGGGCCTGCCGGATCCGGTATGCGAATTCACGCTCATTCATATGCTAATTCCTCGCGCCAGCAGCGCCTGCGCCAGCGCATGGGTAGCACGAGAGCAGTGCGTCTTGACGCTGCCCTCCGAGCAGCCCATTGCAGCAGCTGTCTCTGCGACATCCATATCCTCCCAGTAACGCAGCAGGAACGCCTGTCGTTGACGAGGGGGGAGCTTGCCGATCTCCTGCTCGATGATGCCAACGATCTGGGCGCGCTCGGCCCGGTCGGCGGTGCTTTCGGCGGCCTGCGAGCCCTCGGCTGCCTCCAAAGTCTCGAGCGGATCTTCGTCGCTGTCGTGATCGCTGCTGAAAGCCGACAGCAAGGTGACCCACGTCGAGCGGACCTTCTGGCGCCGGAAGAAATCGTGAATCGCGTTTTGCAGGATCCGCGTGAACAGCAGCGGCAGTTCCTGAGGCGGACGGTCGCTGTAGTGCTCCGCGAGTTTGAGCATTGCGTCCTGGACGACGTCGAGGGCGCCGTCCTCGTCCCGTAACGCGAAAAATGCTTGCTTGAACGCCCGCCGTTCGGCGCCCGCCAGGAATTCTCCGAGTTCTTCGCGTGTAGCCATCGGGCAGGCCGGTCCGCAAGATCGTAACACCCGATTTGCGGATTCCCATGCCCTGGACTAAGCTAATCGCTTGAAATCACAAGGAATCGGCGCCGCCGGCGCGTGACTTTGTTGCACGCCCGCCGGGAATCGCCTTCCTGCAGGATTTCGATTTCGCCGCACCACCTGTCACGAGCAGGCACGGACCGGCGTCCGATCAATCTCCAGAAGGACTTTGAGAGGATCAGCAAGATGAAATCCGTCAGCGCGGAAGTGCATCGCGTCGAACCCTCCTCCGGCGCGAATTCGCAAACTTCGCAGCCGGAAAGCGGCCCGCTCACAGGCGCACAGATCGTCGTTCGGTGCCTGCAGGAAGAAGGCGTCAAGCACGTCTTCGGATACCCCGGCGGCGCGGTTCTGTACATCTACGACGAGATCTTCCAGCAGGACGCCTTCCAACACATACTGGTGCGGCATGAACAGGCTGCCGTTCATGCGGCCGATGCGTACGCGCGCTCCAGCCACAACGTGGGGGTCGCGCTGGTTACCAGCGGCCCGGGCGTCACCAACGCGGTCACCGGCATCGCGACCGCTTACATGGATTCGATCCCGGTGGTGATCCTGACCGGACAGGTCCCGACGCACGCGATCGGCCAGGACGCCTTTCAGGAGTGCGACACCGTCGGGATTACGCGGCCGTGCGTCAAGCACAACATCCTGGTGAAGGACGTGCGCGACCTGGCGCCGGCGATCGCCAAGGCGTTTTACATTGCCCGCAGCGGCCGTCCCGGGCCGGTGCTGGTCGACATTCCGAAGGACGTGACGGTGGCAAAGTGCGCGTTCGAATATCCGCGCAATCCGTCGCTGCGTTCGTATAACCCGGTGCTCAAGGGGCACATGGGGCAGATCAAAAAAGCGGTGCAGCTGCTGCTGTCGGCCGAGCGTCCGATGATCTACACGGGCGGCGGCGTGATCCTTGCCAATGCGTCCGAGTTGCTGGCGCGCTTGGTCGAGCGCCTCGATGCGCCCTGCACGAACACGCTGATGGGCCTGGGTGGACTGCGCGCTTCCGATCGACGCTTCGTCGGTATGCCGGGCATGCACGGGACCTACGAAGCGAACATGGCGATGCAGCACTGCGACGTGCTGCTGGCGGTCGGTACGCGCTTCGACGACCGTGTGATCGGCAACCCGACGCACTTCGCACAGAACCCGCGCAAGATCATCCACGTGGACATCGATCCGTCGTCAATCTCCAAACGCGTCAAAGTCGACGTTCCGATCGTCGGCGATGTCAAGGAAGTGCTGGTCGAGTTGCTCGCCCAGCTCGAGGCGGCGCGGCCTGCGCAGGCAGCCGCATCCACGCAAGCGTGGTGGGGCCAGATCCAGCAATGGCGTGCGCGCGATTGCCTGAAATACGAAATGACCGACCGCGTGATCAAGCCGCAGTACGTGATCCAGAAGCTGTGGGAAGTGACCCGAGGCGACGCGTTCGTAACCTCGGATGTCGGCCAGCACCAGATGTGGGCAGCGCAGTACTACCCGTTCGAGAAGCCCAGGCGCTGGATCAACTCCGGGGGCCTGGGCACGATGGGGGTAGGTCTGCCGTACGCGATGGGAGTGCAAATGGCCAACCCCGGAGCCGAGGTGGCGGTCGTCACGGGCGAGGCGTCGATCCAGATGTGCATCCAGGAGCTATCGACCTGCAAGCAGTACCGCCTGACGCCGAAGATCGTGAACCTGAACAACCGCTACCTGGGAATGGTGCGGCAGTGGCAGCAGATCGACTACGGCGGGCGCTATTCCGAGTCTTATGTGGACGCTCTGCCCGATTTCGTCAAGCTCGCCGAAAGCTACGGGCACGTCGGCATGCGGATCGAGCGGCCCGCCGACGTCGAGCCCGCGCTGCGGGAGGCGTTTACGCGGCAGAAGGACCGCCTTGTATTTATCGACTTCATCACCGATCAGACCGAAAACGTCTGGCCGATGGTCAGGGCCGGCAAGGGGCTTACCGAGATGCTGTTGGGTTCGGAGGACCTGTAATGCGCCACATCGTCTCGGTCCTTCTGGAGAACGAACCCGGCGCGCTGTCCCGTGTGGTGGGCCTTTTTTCGGCGCGCGGCTACAACATCGAAACCCTTACGGTGGCTCCGACCGAGGATCCGTCGCTTTCGAGGATGACGGTCGTGACGACCGGATCGGATGACGTGATCGAGCAGATCACCAAGCACTTGAACCGCCTGATCGAAGTGGTCAAAGTGGTCGATCTGACGGAAGGTGAGTTCACCGAGCGTGAGCTGATGCTGATCAAGGTGCGCGCGACCGGGCGCGAGCGCGACGAGATGAAGCGGATGGCCGACATCTTCCGCGGCCGCATCATCGACGTGACCGACCGCACGTACACGATCGAGCTGACGGGCAACACGACCAAGCTCGACGCGTTCATCCGCGCGATCGATCGCGCCTCGATTCTGGAGACTGTCCGCACCGGCAGCTCCGGGATCGGCCGCGGGGAACGCGTGCTCAGAGTTTGAGGAAATTGGGAGAGGAGCACGGCATGAGAATTTTTTACGACAAGGATGCAGACCTGTCACTGGTACGAGCCCGCAAGGTCGCGATCGTCGGGTACGGCTCGCAAGGTCACGCGCACGCGCTCAACCTGAAGGACTCGGGGGTTCGCGTGACGGTGGCGCTGCGCCGCGGCGGCACGTCGTGGCAGAAGGCGGCGAAAGCGGGTGTCGAAGTCCGGGAAGTGGGCGACGCAGTGCGCGACGCCGATATCGTGATGATTCTGCTGCCCGACGAAAACCATGCGCAGGTCTACCAGGAGGCGATCGAGCCGAACTTGAAGAAAAGCGCCGCGCTGGCCTTCGCGCACGGCTTCAACATCCATTACGGGCAGATTCAGCCGCGCGCGGACCTGGATGTCTGGATGGTGGCGCCGAAAGCTCCCGGCCACACGGTGCGTTCGACGTACACGCAGGGCGGCGGCGTGCCTTCGCTGATCGCCGTGCAGCAGGACGCCTCGGGTTCGGCCCGCGACCTGGCTCTGTCGTACGCCAGCGCGATCGGCAGCGGCAAGGCTGGCATCATCGAAACCACGTTCCGCGACGAAACCGAGACCGATCTGTTCGGCGAGCAGACCGTGCTGTGCGGCGGCTGCGTCGAGTTGGTCAAAGCCGGTTTCGAGACGCTCGTGCAGGCCGGTTACGCTCCCGAGATGGCATATTTCGAGTGCCTGCATGAGTTGAAGCTGATTGTGGATCTGATGTACGAAGGCGGGATCGGAACGATGAACTATTCGATCTCCAACAACGCCGAATACGGCGAATATGTGACCGGCCCGGAGGTGATCAACGAACAGTCGCGCCTGGCGATGAGGCGCGCGCTGGAGCGGATCCAGAACGGCGAGTACGCCAAGAGCTTTCTTCTGGAAAACCGCGTGGGCGCTCCGACCCTGCGCGCGAGGCGCCGTCTGACGGCGCAGCATCCGATCGAGCAGATCGGCGAGAAGTTGCGCTCGATGATGCCGTGGATCCGGCAGAACCGGCTCGTTGACACGTCGCGTAACTAGGCCTCGCTCAACTCGGGCGAAACCACTCGGATGCTTGAGCCCAGCAGTCATGCGCAATCGCATCCTCGCCTGAGCGAGCACACGCACCCGTGGCTCGCTCGCGAGGGCTGGCCTTTTGTCGCATGCGCAGTCGTCGTCGCACTGGCAGCGACATGGCTGGGGGGCTCGTGGTCGATCCCGCTCTGGCTGGCCGTGTTGTTCCTGGTGCAGTTCTTCCGCGATCCGCCGCGTGAGGTTCGCGCGGCAGCAGGCGCGGTTGTCTCGCCGGCCGACGGGCGGATCGTTCGCATCGAGGCCGTGCGGGATCCGAACACCGATGGCGACGCGCTGCTGATCAGCGTGTTCATGAACGTGTTCAACGTGCACAGCAACCGTGCGCCGGTCGACGGCGTCGTCGAGCGTGTGCAGTACCGGCGCGGCGCGTTCGTGCAGGCGAATCTGGACAAGGCTTCGGAGCGAAACGAGGCCAATGCGATCGTGTTGCGTACGGCGGCAGGCGAGCGCGTCTCGGTCGTGCAGGTTGCGGGCCTGATTGCGCGCCGCATCCTTTGTTACGTGAGCGTTGGCGACCGGCTGGCACGCGGGCAGCGCTTCGGCTTCATCCGCTTTGGCTCGCGAGTCGACGTTTACCTGCCGCGCTGGGTGCGGCCGCTGGTGGCGGTCGGCGATTTCGTCCATTCCGGCACTTCGGTGCTGGCCGAGTTCTGATGAAGGTGCCGAGGATGCGCTTCCGGCGTCGCAAGCTGCGGCCGCTTGCCGGTCCTCCCTCCGCGCTGCCCGAACAGTTCCCGATACCGGCGCGGCACCGGCGGGGCATCTACCTGCTGCCCAACTTATTCACGACGGCCGCGCTATTCGCCGGCTTCTTCGCCACGGTGCAGGCGATGAACGAGCGCTTCGACTGGGCCGCGATCGCGATTTTCGCGGCGATGGTACTCGACGGCATGGACGGGCGCGTGGCACGCCTGACGAACACACAGAGCGTGTTCGGGGCCCACTACGACTCGCTCTCGGACATGGCCTCGTTTGGTGTGGCTCCCGCGATCGTGATGTATGAATGGGCGCTGCGCCCGCTGGGCCGCTGGGGCTGGGCCGCAGCGTTCGTCTACTGCGCGGGAGCGGCACTGCGGCTGGCCCGCTTCAACGCAAATATCGGTGCGGTGGACAAGCGCTTTTTCCAAGGCCTCCCGAGCCCGGCGGCGGCGGTGCTGGTGGCCGGTTTCGTCTGGCTGGCGGTCGACAACAAGCTGCAGATCCAGGAGGTGTGGCTTCCCTGGGTCGCGTTCGCGGTGACGGTCTACGCCGGCCTGACGATGGTGTCGAGCGCTCCGTTCTACAGCGGCAAGAGCTTCCAGGTCGGCGTTCGCGTGCCGTTCTGGGTGATGGTCGTTATCGTCCTGGCGATCTTCGCCGTCTCGCTGAATGCGCCCATCGTGCTGTTTGTCCTGCTCTCCTCCTACGCGGTGTCCGGCTACATCTACTGGGGCTGGAGGCGCTGGCGCGGGGAAGCCAACCCGGCGCGCCCGGTGCGCATGGGCGCCGACCCGCCTTCCGAGCACTGAAACGGTGCGCCGCTGTCGCCTTTGGCGCACAGAACAGCGAAAGTCGGGGAAGCCGGTTGTGGAAGTCGGGGTTTGCTCCTATAGTGACCTCGTGGAACCGACCCCCGCATTTGATCTGCACCTTATCAGCGCCGCGCTGCGGCTGCTGCTGCGCCCGGCGCGCAGCTAACTCCCCCGACCCACAACTCGAGTACCACCAGGCCCGCGCTCAAATGGCGGGCCGAGCCGCCATGTCTGACGGAGGAAAAAATGGACCGACTGATCATCTTCGATACGACGCTGCGCGACGGGGAGCAAAGCCCGGGGGCGGCAATGACCCGCGAGGAGAAGCTGCGGATCGCCAAACAGCTCGAGCGCCTGCGCGTCGATGTGATCGAAGCGGGCTTCGCAGCGGCCTCGGTCGGGGATTTCGATGCGGTGCGCTCGATCGCGGGTGCCGTGCGCGACAGCATTGTGTGCTCGCTGGCGCGCGCCAACGAAGACGATATCGCAAGGGCGGCGGAAGCCCTCTTGGGTGCCAAGGCGAAACGGATCCACACCTTCATCGCAACTTCGCCGCTGCACATGGAAAAGAAGCTGAAGATGACGCCCGAGCAGGTGCTCGAACACGCCCGGCGGGCGGTGCGGCTGGCGCGCCGCCATGCGGACGACGTCGAGTTCTCTGCTGAAGATGCAAGCCGCTCGGAGCTCGATTTCCTCTGTCGCGTGCTCGAGGCTGCGATCGCCGAGGGCGCCACCACGATCAACATTCCGGACACGGTCGGCTACGCAGTTCCCGAGCAATATGGGCGCTTGCTGGGGACGCTGCGCGAGCGCATTCCCAATTCGGACCGTGCGATATGGTCGGTCCATTGCCACAACGATCTGGGAATGGCGGTGGCCAATTCGCTGGCCGGTGTGCTCAACGGCGTTCGCCAGATCGAATGCACGATCAACGGACTGGGAGAACGCGCCGGCAACACGTCGCTCGAAGAGATCGTGATGGCCGTAAAAACCCGCCGCGATGTTTTCGATCTGGAGGTGCGGGTCGACACCACGCAGATCGTCCCCAGCTCCAAGCTGGTTTCCAACATCACCGGCTTTCCGGTCCAGCCCAACAAGGCGGTCGTCGGCGCCAATGCGTTCGCGCACGCATCGGGAATCCACCAGGATGGCGTCCTGAAAGCGCGGCAGACCTACGAGATCATGCGTGCCGAGGACGTCGGCTGGATTGCGAACCGAATCGTGCTCGGCAAGCTGTCGGGGCGCAACGCGTTCCGCCAGCGCGTTCAGGAGTTGGGAATCCCGATCGAAAGCGACGAGGAGCTCGCGGCCGCCTTTGCCCGCTTCAAGGATCTGGCAGACCGTAAGGCCGAGATCTTCGACGAGGACATACAGGCCCTGTTCTCGGACGAAGCCGTAGTGCCGCACAACGAGCATTTCCGACTGGTGTCTCTGTCGCAGCGCTCGGAAACGGGATCGCGTCCGCATGCGCGCGTGCTGTTCAAAATGGGCGCGCGGCAGATCGATTCGCAGTCGGACGGCAACGGACCGGTGGACGCCACTTTCAAGGCGATCGAAAGCGTGATCGAGAGCGGCTCCGAGCTGCTGCTGTACTCGGTCAATGCGATCACCAGCGGCACCGAGGCGCAGGGCGAGGTCACCGTCCGCCTCGGGCGAGCTGGCCGAATCGTCAACGGCGTCGGCTCCGATCCGGACATCGTCGCGGCTTCGGCCAAGGCCTACATCAACGCCCTGAACAAGCTGTACACCACCGTCGAGCGTCTGAATCCGCAGATCGCGCTGGCACCCTAGTGTCCTGAGTCGGAAGTCCGTCGCACAAAAAGTGTCGAGAATCGTCGCCTGGCTTTGTCGCCGTGCTCGCCGGGTCCCGAACCCGGCTCCGCGCGGCTTCGCGCCCGACGCCGATTTCGACATTTTTGGAATCGGCTCCGATGTCGCAGGCGTTGTTCGACGAACCTCCGACTCAGGACACTAGAGGCGAAGCGGTCCGGAATCGGGACGCAACAGCCCCGCGGGCGAGCCGCGCGGCTGGGATATAATCCGCCCCCTCACGGCACGGATATCCCTTCCGTGACCGCACGTTTCGTCGTAAGGGGACCCTGATGTCTGTCGCGGATATCAAAAAGGGCGACATCGTCGCCAAGTTCCGGCGTGCTGCAAACGATACCGGCTCGCCGGAGGTCCAGGTCGCGCTGCTCACAGCCCGCATCAACGAGCTAACCGAGCACTTCAAAACGCACGTGAAGGACCATCACTCCCGGCGTGGCTTACTCAAGATGGTCAGCCGGCGACGCAAGCTGCTCGACTATTTGAAGGGCAAGAAGCCCGATGCCTACAAGGGCTTGATCGAGAGCCTGGGCCTGCGCAAGTAGGCGACGGCGCGGAACGGTCATCCCGATGACTCGGATTCGGGGGCAATGAAGCAAGGCGGTTCGCCGCCGGCATCGTCGCGTCCTCGGCTGAGACACGAAAGGAAATCGAAGTGTTCGACAAAGTGACGAAGACATTTCAGTACGGAGAGCACACGGTTCGCCTTGAAACGGGAGAAGTCGCGCGTCAGGCCGCCGGCAGCGTCCTGGTCTCGATGGACGACACCGTAGTGCTGGCGACGGCGGTGGCCGCGCAGCAGCCTCGCGCAGGCCAGGACTTCTTTCCGCTTACGGTCGACTACGTGGAGAAGACCTACGCGGCCGGGCGAATTCCGGGCGGGTTCTTCAAGCGCGAGGGGCGGCCTTCTGAAAAAGAGGTGCTGACCTCGCGCCTGATCGACCGGCCGATTCGCCCGCTCTTTCCCGACGGCTTTTTCAACGACGTGCAGGTCGTTCTGCACGTGATGTCGATCAATCCGGAGGTCGACCCCGACATTCCGGCGATGATCGGGGCCTCGGCGGCGCTGGCGCTGTCCGGCATACCGTTCAAGGGGCCCATTGGGGCAGCTCGAGTCGGCTATGTGGATGACCAGTACGTCCTGAACCCGACCGCATCGCAATTGAAGAATTCCAAGCTCAACCTGGTTGTTGCCGGCACCGAGCGGGCCGTGCTAATGGTCGAATCCGAGGCCGAGCAGCTTTCGGAGGAGGTGATGCTGGGCGCCGTGGTGTTCGGCCACCAGCACATGCAGGCGGCGATCAACACCATCCATGAACTGGTGCGCGATTCCGGCAAGCCGGCATGGGACTGGCAACCTCCCGCCAAAAATGAGGCTCTGCGGGCGCGCATCGTGAACCTGAGCGGTGTGCAGCTGCGCGACGCCTACCAGATCCGCAGCAAGCAGACGCGCTCCCGGCGCATCGCGGAGATCGAGGCGCAAGCGTCCGCCGCGGTGGAGGCCGAGGCGGCGAGCGCCGGCAGCGCAGCTCCCGATCCGAACGAAGTCTCGACGATCCTGTTTGATCTGCAGGCCAAAATCGTCCGCAGTCAGATCCTGGACGGCGAGCCGCGCATCGACGGGCGCGACACACGAACGGTGCGACCGATCGAAATCCGCCTCGGGATGCTGCCGCGCACGCATGGCTCGGCGCTGTTCACGCGGGGCGAAACCCAGGCGCTGGTCACCGCCACGCTCGGCACCAAGCAGGACGAGCAGATCATCGACGCGCTGCAGGGCGAATATCGCGAGCGCTTCATGCTCCACTACAACATGCCGCCGTTCGCCACCGGCGAAACCGGCAGGATGGGCGCCCCGAAGCGACGCGAGGTCGGACACGGGCGCCTCGCCAAGCGGGCGCTGGCGGCCGTGCTGCCTACGCCGGAGGAATTCCAGTATTCGATCCGCGTCGTATCCGAAATCACCGAATCCAACGGCTCCTCGTCGATGGCCTCGGTGTGCGGCGGCTGTCTTGCCCTGATGGATGCGGGCGTTCCGGTCAAGGCGCATGTAGCAGGCGTGGCGATGGGCCTGATCAAGGAGGGCAACCGCTTTGCGGTGCTGACCGACATCCTGGGCGACGAGGACCACCTTGGCGACATGGACTTCAAGGTCGCAGGCACCGCCCGCGGCGTCACCGCGCTGCAGATGGACATCAAGATCGAAGGCATCACGAAGGAAATCATGCAGGTCGCTCTGGCGCAGGCTCGCGAAGGCCGAATGACCATCCTGCAGAAGATGCAGGAGTCGATCGCGGCGTCGCGCGGCGAGCTTTCGGCGTACGCGCCACGCATGATCCGGATGAAGATCAATCCCGAGAAGATCCGCGACGTCATCGGCAAAGGCGGCGCGGTCATCCGCGCACTGACCGAGGAAACCGGCACCCAGATCGATATCGAGGACGACGGTACGGTGATCATCGCCAGCGTCGACCAGGACAAAGGGCGCGAAGCGCAGCGCCGCATCATGGAGCTGACGGCCGACGTCGAGGTGGGCAAGGTGTACGACGGCACCGTTCTGCGCCTGCTCGACTTCGGCGCCATCGTCCAGATCCTCCCGGGGCGCGACGGCTTGTTGCACATCTCCCAGATCGCGAACGAACGCGTCAATCAGGTGTCGGATTTCCTGAAAGAGGGCCAGCACGTCCGCGTCAAGGTGATCGAGGCGGATGAAAAGGGGCGTGTGCGCCTGTCGATGAAGGCGCTTGCAGCCGAGGTGCCTCCGGCCCAAGCTGTGACGCAGCCTTGAGGTTGCAGCACGGTCCGTACGAGCGAACGGGCAGTGGGTAGCTGAGGCGAGGGTCGGGTGCGCGCCAAATTGGTCGCTGCCAACTGGAAGATGAACGGCTCGTTCGAGTCCAACCGTCGTTGGCTGAGCCAGTTCGATGCGGCCGCCCTGGGGTGCGAAGTCGTGGTATGCGCGCCCTGCGTGTACCTGGCTCAAATCGCCGAGGCTCTGCGCGGAACGTCGATGAGCGCCGGCGCGCAGAACCTCAGCGCGGAGGCGCCGGGCGCGTTCACGGGGGAGGTCGCCGCAGAGATGTTGATCGATTGCGGCATTCGCTGGGTGATCGTCGGTCATTCCGAGCGGCGCACTCGGCACGGGGAAAGCAGCGGAATGGTCGCCGCCAAGGCGGCTCGGGCCGTGGCGCACGGACTGCGGCCGATCGTTTGCGTCGGCGAGACGCTGAACGAACGCGAGCAGGGGCGCACGCTGGCAGTCATCGGCGCGCAGCTCGCGCCTGTGCTGGACGCATGCGCAGCCGGCGAACTGGTCGCTGGCGCGATCGCGTATGAACCGGTGTGGGCGATCGGGACCGGCAAGACGGCAACTCCCGAGCAAGCGCAGGAAGTTCACGCGGCGATCCGCTCGCTGCTGTCGCGGCACGATCCGGGTGCCGCATCGCGAACGCGGATCGTTTACGGTGGCAGTGTCACGCCGTCCAACGCCTCCGCCCTGTTCGCGCAGTCCGATATCGATGGCGGCTTGATCGGGGGCGCTTCCCTGTCGCCGTCCGACTTCCTGTCGATCTGTCGCAGCGCCGATCGGATCGAGCACTGAGAGGAGATTTCCATGGCGTGGCTCAATTCCCTGTTGATCGTGATCCAGGTCATCTGCGCGGTGTCCATCATCGTCCTGATCCTGTTGCAACATGGCAAGGGCGCCGACATGGGGGCAGCATTCGGAAGCGGCGCCTCCGGCAGCCTGTTCGGTGCGACCGGCTCGGCCAACTTCCTTTCGCGCTCCACCGCCGTACTGGCGACGATCTTCTTCCTGACGACGATCGGTTTGGCGTATATGACGACGGCTGCGCGTTCGTCGGCTGGGCGCGGTGGTGGCGGCGCTGGCGTTATGAGCACGGTCGGGAAGAGCTCGCCCGCAGCGCCCGCAGCACCTGTGACTCCCCTGGCTCCGCCCGCAGCAGGCGGCGGGCAGCCTGCCAACAGTTCGACGCCGGCAACCAGCACGGCGCCCGCTGCGGGCGGTAGCGAAACCAAGTCACCTGCCGAGCGACCGACCGACATACCGAAGTAGCGTAGCCTGTTAGAATTCCCGCGACCGCCGACGTGGTGGAATTGGTAGACACACCATCTTGAGGGGGTGGCGGCGAAAGCCGTGTGAGTTCGAGTCTCACCGTCGGCACCACGTCGTCGTGAACCAGCCTGGCCGCTACCGGTCATAGTGGCAGAGGGTCCGGAAAGTTCGAGCCGCGCGCGAGCTGCGGCGAGGAATCTTCGTGGAACTCGAAAGCTATCTGCCCATCCTGTTGTTCCTGATCGTCGGCGCGATCATCGGAATTGCGCCGGTGCTGATTGGGAGACTGCTCGGGCCGAATCGGCCGGACTCCGAGAAGCTGTCGCCGTACGAATGCGGGTTCGAAGCGTTCGAGGATGCGCGCATGAAGTTCGACGTGCGCTATTACCTGGTGGCGATCTTGTTCATCCTGTTCGACCTGGAGGTCGCTTTCCTGTTTCCCTGGAGCGCGACGCTGGGCGATCTGGGCGCGTGGAGCCCCGGCTTCTGGGGCATGATGCTGTTCCTGGGCATCCTGACCGTCGGCTTCGTGTACGAATGGAAAAAGGGCGCGTTGGATTGGGAATGAACGTGGCGAGGTCCTGGCCGTGAGCGTGATCGAGAACGTATTCGAGGAAGGTTTCGTGACGACCAGCCTGGACCGGCTGATCAACTGGTCCAAGACCGGCTCGCTATGGCCGATGACGTTCGGGCTTGCTTGCTGTGCGGTCGAGATGATGCACGCCGGCGCCGCGCGCTACGACCTGGACCGCTTCGGCATCTTCTTCCGCCCCAGCCCGCGCCAGTCCGACGTGATGATCGTCGCCGGCACGCTGTGCAACAAGATGGCGCCGGCGTTGCGCAAGGTGTACGACCAGATGGCCGAGCCGCGCTGGGTGATCTCGATGGGGTCGTGCGCGAACGGAGGCGGCTACTACCATTACTCGTATTCGGTCGTTCGCGGCTGCGATCGAATTGTTCCGGTCGACGTCTACGTTCCCGGCTGTCCGCCGACGGCCGAGGCCCTGATCTACGGGATCCTGCAGTTGCAGAAGAAGATCCGCCGCACCAACACGATCGCGCGCTAGCGGGCGATCGGGGATCCGAGAAACCGGCATCGATGCGACTCGAAGTTCTCGCCGAGCAACTGCGCACGCGCTTCGGCGAGGCGGCGCAGTTCGAACCCGCGCGCGGCGAGCTGACCCTCACGGTGCCCGCCGGACGCTACCTCGAAGTTGCGCGCGCGCTGCGCGATGAGGCGGCGCTTGGCTTCGAACAGCTGATCGACCTGTGCGGGGTCGACTACTTCAGCTACGGCGAGCGCCCGTGGCAGGGGCTGCGCTTTGCGGTGGTGGCGCACCTGCTGTCCGTTTCCAACAACTGGCGTCTGCGGTTGCGCAGCTTCTGTCTCGACGATGATTTCCCGGCGATCGCAACGCTGACTGCGGTGTGGGCGTCGGCGGGCTGGTACGAGCGGGAGGCATTCGATCTGTTCGGAATCGCGTTCGAGGGGCACCCGGACCTGCGCCGGATCCTGACGGACTACGGCTTCGTCGGACACCCCTTCCGCAAGGATTTCCCGGTCTCCGGCCACGTCGAGATGCGGTACGACCCGGAGCAGAAGCGCGTGATCTACCAGCCGGTGACGATCGAGCCACGCGAGGTTACGCCGCGTGTGATCCGCGAGGACAGCTACGCGAAGCGCTAGCCCATGGCCGACATCCGCAATTACACGCTGAATTTTGGACCGCAGCACCCGGCCGCGCACGGCGTGCTGCGTCTGGTGCTGGAGCTGGACGGCGAGGTGATCCAGCGCGCCGACCCGCACATCGGGCTTCTGCATCGCGCTACCGAAAAGCTGGCCGAGACCCGTACCTACATTCAGTCGGTGCCGTACATGGATCGGCTGGACTATGTCTCGATGATGGCCAACGAGCACGCCTACGTGATGGCGATCGAGCGGCTGCTCGGGGTGCAGGTGCCGGTGCGCGCGCAGTACATCCGCGTGATGTTCGACGAGCTCACGCGTCTGCTCAATCACCTGCTGTGGATCGGAGCGCATGGCTTGGATGTGGGCGCGATGGCGGTCTTCCTGTACGCGTTTCGCGAGCGCGAGGATCTGTTCGACATGTACGAAGCTGCCACCGGCGCACGGATGCATGCCGCCTACTATCGCCCCGGCGGCGTGTACCGCGACCTGCCCGATTCGATGCCGCGCTACGCGCCCACGCCCCAGCGCAGCCGCGAGGAGGTCGAGCGCCTGAACGCGAACCGCCAGGGGTCGCTCCTCGACTTCATCGACGATTTCACGCGTCGCTTCCCGACCTACGTGGACGAATACGAGACGCTGCTCACCGACAACCGCATTTGGAAGCAGCGGCTGGTCGGAATCGGGGTGGTGCCTCCTGAACGGGCGCTCGCACTGGGCTTTACCGGCCCGATGTTGCGCGGTTCCGGAGTCGAGTGGGATCTGCGCAAGAAGCAACCCTACGAGGTGTACGCGCAGCTCGAGTTCGATGTTCCGGTCGGGCGCAACGGCGATTGCTACGACCGCTACCTCGTTCGGGTCGAGGAAATGCGTCAGAGCAATCGGATCATCCGCCAGTGCATCGAGTGGCTGCGCAGCAACCCTGGGCCGGTGATGGTCGATGACCACAAGGTGGCGCCGCCATCGCGGGTCGCCATGAAGTCGAACATGGAGGAGCTGATCCACCACTTCAAGCTGTTCAGCGAGGGAATCCACGTGCCGCCGGGCGAGGTGTACGCAGCGATCGAGCACCCGAAAGGCGAATTCGGCATCTATCTGGTTTCCGACGGCGCGAACAAGCCGTATCGGCTGAAGATCCGCGCGCCCGGGTTCGCCCATTTGCAGGCGTTCGACGAGATGACGCGCGGACACATGATTGCCGACGCGGTGACGGTGATCGGGACGCAGGACATCGTGTTCGGGGAGATCGACCGGTGAGTGCGCTGCCCGAACCCGGCCAGAGCCTGTCGGCCCAGGCCTGGCGCCGCATCGACCGCGAGATCGCCAAGTATCCGCCGCAGCAGAAACGCTCTGCCGTGGTGGCCGCGCTCGCGATCGCCCAGGACGAACTGCACTGGCTGCCGGCCTGGGCGATCGAAGCAGTGGCGGCGTACCTGGGAATGCCCGCGATCGCGGCGTTCGAGGTGGCGAGCTTTTACGCGATGTTCGACCTGGAGCCGGTTGGCCGCTACAAGCTGGCGCTGTGCACGAATCTTCCGTGCGCGCTGTCTGGCGCTACGCGCTCCGCGAAGTACTTGAAGATCCGGCTCGGGATCGGATTCGGCCAGACCACGTCCGACGGCATGTTCACGCTGAAGGAGGGCGAGTGCTTCGGCGCTTGCGGCGACGCACCGGTGCTGCTCGTCAACGACCAGCGGATGTGCAGCTTCCAGACGGAGGAGCGCCTGGATGAACTGATCGCGGAATTGCAGCAGAAGGCGGGCGAATGAGCGCGCAGACGTGTTTCCATGGCCGCCACATCACGCCGATCCTGCTGGACGGGCTGAACGGCGAGAACTGGCGCCTGGCCGACTACGAGAAGCGAGGCGGCTACGACGCTCTGCGCAAGATCCTGGCGGAGCCGACGCCACCCGACCAGGTAGTCGCCGAGATCAAACGGTCAGCCTTGCGAGGCCGGGGCGGAGCGGGGTTCCCGACCGGGTTGAAATGGAGTTTCATGCCGCAACAGCACCCCGGTCCGAAATATCTCGTGTGCAACTCGGACGAGGGCGAACCCGGCACTTTCAAGGATCGCGACCTGCTGCGCTACAACCCGCACGCGGTGATTGAGGGCCTGGCGATTGCTGCGTATGCGACAGGGTCATCGGCCGGCTACAACTACATCCACGGCGAGATCTGGTCGGAGTACGAACGCTTCCAGCAGGCACTGGAAGAAGCGTATGCGGCCGGCTATCTCGGCCGCAACGTCAAAGGCAGCCCCTTTTCGTTCGACCTGTACACGACGCACGGCTTCGGCGCCTACATCTGCGGCGAGGAAACGGCCCTGCTCGAATCCATCGAGGGCAAGAGAGGGCTGCCGCGCTTCAAGCCACCGTTTCCGGCCGGCTACGGGTTGTACGGCAAGCCGACGACGATCAACAACACCGAGACGTTCGCAACGGTTCCTTGGATCATGCGCCACGGCGCAGACGCGTTCCTGGCGCTCGGCCGGCCCAACAACGGCGGTACCAAGATCTTCTCCGTTTCAGGGGATGTCAGCTGCCCCGGCAATTACGAGGTGCCGCTGGGGACGCCATTTTCTCGGCTGCTGGAGCTGGCCGGAGGAATGCGGGACGGCCGGCCGATCAAAGCGGTGATTCCCGGAGGCTCCTCGATGCCGGTACTGCCCGGGGCCGTGATGATGGCGACCGACATGGACTACGACTCGATCGCGAAGGCTGGTTCGATGCTGGGTTCCGGCGGCGTGATCGTGATGAACGACAAACGCTGCATGGTGCGCTGCCTACAGCGCCTTTCGTACTTCTACTTCGAGGAGTCGTGCGGGCAGTGCACCCCCTGTCGGGAGGGTGCCGGCTGGTTGTACCGCATCGTGCACCGGATCGAGAACGGCCAGGGCAAGTCCGAAGACCTGGGCCTGCTCGATTCGGTCGCCGCCAACATCATCGGGCGCACCATTTGCGCGTTCGGTGACGCCGCGGCGCTTCCGGTGCGGTCATTCCTGAAGAATTTTCGCAGCGAGTTCGAGCACCACATTGAGCACAAACGCTGCCTCGT